>NZ_QWEQ01000026.1 GCF_009936045.1 Emergencia sp. 1XD21-10
GCGCCAGCAGGACCGGTAGGACCAGTAACGCCATCTGCACCAGCAGGACCGGTAGGGCCAGCGGGACCAGTAGCACCGTCTGCACCAGCAGGGCCGGCGGGACCAGTAACGCCGTCGGCACCAGCAGGACCGGCAGGGCCAGTAGGACCAGTAACACCGTCAGCGCCAGCAGGACCGGTAGGGCCAGTAATGCCGTCAGCGCCAGCAGGACCGGTAGGACCAGTAATACCATCTGCACCAGCAGGACCGGTAGGACCAGTAGCACCGTCAGCGCCAGTAGGACCGGTAGGGCCAGTAATGCCGTCAGCGCCACCAGGACCGGTAGGGCCAGTTGCACCGTCAGCGCCAGTAGGACCGGTAGGACCAGTTACACCGTTAGCGCCAGTTGGACCGATAGAGCCAGTTGGTCCGGTTGGTCCGTCATCTCCTGGGCAGCCTTTTGGACCTTGTGGTCCCATTGGACCAGTAACACCTTGAATACCTTGTGCACCAGTAACACCTTGTGGTCCCATTGGACCAGTAGGACCAGTTGGTCCTGTGATGCCAGGGATGCCTCTTGGACCCTGCGGCCCTATATCGCCCTGTGGACCGATGGGACCAGTTGGTCCGGTATTTCCTACTGGACCTTGTGGTCCAATATCACCTTTCGGTCCTTCGCAGCCGGGATCACCTTTTGGTCCGACATCACCGCGAACTCCCTGAATCCCCTGGATACCCTGTGGCCCTGCGTATCCTCTTGGACCTTCAAGACCTCTTGGTCCGGTATTGCCAGTAGGTCCAACCGGTCCCGTGTTTCCCCTGGGTCCTCTTGCACCAGGTGCGCCAGGAATACCCTGTGGTCCCATCGGTCCCTGTTCTCCTCTGTCACCTTTTGGACCAGGGCAGCCAGGGTCACCTTTTTCTCCCTGAGGACCTTGCGGTCCCTGATCACCTTTTGGACAATCCTGTTCATGATTACAGCAAGGAGAAAAATATGGGTTGTCGTACTGATTTGTATTATAATTATATGAATTATTTGAATTCATATCAAACATATCCTTTCTATATTATTAACAAAAGGTTTTCTTGAAAATCGAAAAACTTTTGACATATATATTATATGATATTTTTATATGTTGGTTACAATACGCAGCGCAAAGTTTTTCTCATTAATCATAGAAGGCACAGGTTATACGTTCAGGTCATCAAAATACTGTTTATTATAAAGGTATGCTTTTGAATGAGGCTTACAAATTCCAGCACGCTCATTATATTCTTTTGCTTTTTGTCTATCTCCTAATTTGTCATAGCACACGCATAACTGTAAAAAAGGAACGTAATCATAGCAATCAGGCAAAATAAAACCACCAGCATACTCATTTCGATTTGCCTGCAGTGCATTTTTATACCAATAGATAGCATTTTGGTAGTTTTTGCGCTCTAAGAAATGTTTCCCAATCTGGCAGCATAATTCAGCTCTTGGTAAATCGAAAGAGAGACTGCGAAATAGAGTCAGAAGAGCAGAGGTCTCTTGATTTAATTGGTAATAGCAGTCGGCACAGATAGAACATGCTTCTATTTTATTTTCAATCCATCCTTCCGATGATGACATAAAACGTTCAAAAACTGAAATTGCTTCTTCATATTTTTGATGATAGTATAGTTCTCTTCCATAATAATATTGTTGCCTTGGATCCATAGGCCTTCCTGTGGACAGTTGTTTTTGGTATATTTTCAAGTTGCGATCAGGGTCTCCTGTACCGATCTTTCTGTGACAGACTGCAATGTTAGAATAAATTATCTTGCCATTTAGCGGAATTACTTCGTGAACGGCACCGACCCAACGGTGGTCTGGAGAGTTTTTTATCCAACGTTCTCTAAAATAGGAAAAAGAAGGATTGCCAGCTTCATCAAAGGCTGTATGATATTTCATCATTACGATATCGGTATCTAATGTTAGTGTCTGTTTGAGCTGTAGGAATTTTGGGGATTCTGTTTTTTCCAGAACATCGTCTGCATCTATCCACATGCAATAGTCCATAGATGCTTTGGAAAAAGCGTAGTTGCGGGCATCAGAAAAATCGTCTATCCAAGGATGGGTATAAATCTTCGATGTGTACTGGGATGCTATTTCTAATGTCTGGTCAGTTGAACCAGTATCTACAATAATTATTTCGTCTACAAGATTTGCGATATGATCAAGGCAGCGGGCAAGGTGTTTTTCCTCATTTTTAACAATCATACAAAGACTTATTGTGATCATATTTGGTCCTCCTATAGTTTTATTGTCTGTTGAGTTTTTGTATAATGATATTCATAGTCGTTCTGGCGGTATTGACAGAAGAAGACCATGTAAATTGCAAAGAAGTGTCATCATGAGTTTCAACGATAAAATATCTTGACAATTTTACCAATTCATTTCGTTTTTCAACATTGATGCATTCTGCATATAACGACTGATTAGAGTCATTAAAAAACGGCATCAATTCTATGGCGCCAGACGATTTTGCTGTTGTAGATAGATGATAATAAATTGTGTAATATCCTGGTTTTAAAATAATGGAACAGGAGTCATGGAGAGAAATATTTCCACTTGGATCTGGTATGTGTGTATTTAATGGAAGGAGAATCTCTTCTGGTAAAAGAGTTTCTGCATTAATGAATGATGCAAACACACTGTTTTGTGGATAGCCGGGAGGACCTTGCGGACCTTGTGCTCCAGGATCGCCTTTTGGTCCCATCGGTCCGGTTGCACCTTGCGGCCCTTGCGGACCGGTAACGCCTTGTGGACCGGTTTTACCGCGTTCTCCCTGAGGACCGCAAGGGCCGGGCTCGCCTCTTTGACCCATTGGTCCAGGTTCGCAATAGTAAGGGGATGGCATGTTTGTATACTGAGAAGCATCGGGTTTAGATGTGTTTTCTTCGGGCTTAAAATCTGGTGAGTTTTGTAATATATTTTGACGATTTTCTTTGCTGGGACGACTTTTCATACAAAATAAGTCGTGCGAATGAAACCACAGATTATGGTTATGGTTATCCAATTGAAACCACCTCGTTATTATTTTTTGTTGTATTATGATACATTATATGCAGTAAAACTGGTTTGGGGATACATTTAAGATATAAAAGATGAATCATACTGCGTAAAGATAAAAAGCTTGTCACTGCTTTGTCAAATTTATCGTAGTATATTTTGACAAAATGAAGACGAAAGTATAGATTGATAATGCAGTTAGCCTACGCTAATAAAGGGGCGGAGGCATTGCTGTAGAAAGATCGTCTTTCAAATACGCTAAAAATTTTTCCGAGGCTTTAGAAAATACCTGATATTTTTTCCAAATGAGATAAAGGTTTGCAGTCAGTTTTGGTGCAAGTGGTCTGAAACACAATGTGCTGTCGCCTGTGGTATTGATGAGACCATCAAGGGTGATGGCATAGCCGAGACCTTCCTCTACCATCAGAGCTGCGTTGTAGATGAGATTATAGCGAATAATGATATTTAGTTGTTCAAAGTCTGAACCATACCAGTCGCTCAGATCTGATTTGAGCAGACTCTGTCTGGAACACAGAAGCGGCAAATCTTTTAAATCTGCAGGTTCTATATAATCCTTGTTTGCTAAAGGGGCATCACGCCGCATTAGGACACCCCAGACATCTTGATAAGGTAGCTGTAAACTGTCATATTTGCTGATATCCACAGGCTGAATGACAATACCAAAATCTAAAAGTCCCTTATCCAGTTTTTCCATGACATCATCGGCATTGCCGCTGAACAATTGATAATGTATATGCGGCTGCTCATCGCCAAGGCGACAGGCAGCTTTTGCTAAGAGACGAATCGCCTGGGTCTCTCCTGCACCGATATGGACATTACCTGTAATCATATCTTCTACACTGTTAAACTCAGCTTGTGTCTTATCAGTCAAATCGATAATTTCCTGGGCTCGTTTACGCAGAAAACGACCTTCTTCCGTTAAGGTGATTTTTCGATTACCACGAATAAAGAGAGGACTTCCAAGTTCTTCTTCTAAATCCATTAGTTGTCGTGATAAGGTGGGCTGCGTCACATGAAGCTGCTGGGCGGCGGCTGTAATACTTTCTTCTCTGGCAACTGCCAGAAAATACCGTAACACTCTTAATTCCATTGAAGAACCTCCTTTTTCATGTTGAATCTATTATAAGCAGACATTTACTATATTGTCAACCATGCTTTTTGTCTATATGAGAGTATTCTTTATAAGTATTTGTTATTAGAAAGATGCGTAAGTATAATGGAAATGAAGGAGGCGAACAAATGAAAGAGCAGAGGGCATGTGATACAGGGCTGCTTCAAAATCTGGAAGATGCAGGATGTAGCAATGCGACCATCGAACAGGTTTTGGCATGCTGTGGAGAAAGAGAATACGACAGACGGCTGCAGATTTTATGCAGATACAGGTGCCAGCTTTTAGAGCAGGTTCATGAAGAGCAGAAGAAATTGGATTGCCTCGATTATCTCATTTACACCATAAAAAAACAGAAAAAGGAGAAGGAACATGATTTATAAAGATTTTCAGGACTTAAAATTGTCAGCTTTAGGCTTTGGCGCTATGCGGCTTCCGACCGTGGACGGAAAGGATGCTGAAATTGACAAACAGGCAGCATCTGCTATGGTCAGCGAGGCGATGAAAAAAGGAATCAACTATTACGATACAGCATGGGGCTATCACGAGGGAAACTCTGAACTGATTATGGGAGAAATTCTTTCAGAATATCCGAGAGACAGCTTCTACCTTGCGACAAAGTTTCCCGGCTACGACCTTTCTAACATGGATAAAGTCGAAGAGATTTTTGAGAAGCAGCTGGAAAAGTGCAGGGCTGACCATTTCGATTTTTATTTATTCCACAATGTGTGCGAGATGAATATTGACGCATATTTGGACGAAAGTCATGGCATCTTTGAATATTTGATGGAGCAGAAGAAAAATGGACGAATTAAACATCTGGGATTTTCTGCTCACGGAGAAGCTCCTGTAATGAGACGATTTTTGGAAAAGTACGGCAAAGAGATGGAGTTTTGTCAGATTCAGCTGAACTATCTGGATTTGAAGTTCCAGGATGCGCAGGCAAAGCTGGAACTTTTGAAAGAATATGAAATTCCCGTATGGGTGATGGAACCTCTGCGCGGTGGTAGACTTGCAAACCTCACCGAAGAGGAAATTGCCAAATTAGCTGCACTTCGTCCTGACGAAACTGCGGTATCTTGGGCTTTCAGATTCCTGCAATCCATTCCGGAGGTTACGATGATCCTTTCCGGCATGTCAAACATGGAGCAGCTTCTTGCAAATATCGAAACTTTTGAGACTGAAAAGTCTTTGAATCAGAATGAGCAGAGAGTACTGCAGAAAATTGCAGATGAGATGGCGGCAAAGGTGGCGCTACCTTGCACTGAATGTCGTTACTGTACGACTCACTGCCCGCAGGGTCTTGATATTCCGTATCTGCTTTCTCTGTATAATGAGCATCGTTCAACCACTTTGGCAGGAGGTATGAGTTTCATCGCGCCGATGGCGCTTTCTGCTGTGGAAAAGGAAAAACAGCCGAGTGCATGTATCGGATGCGGAAGCTGCGAGGCTGTATGTCCGCAGCAGATCAAAATTTCCCAGGCAATGAAAGAATTCGTAGGCGCTTTGGGCATGTAAGAGCAGGCAGAAGATTGGGCTGAAAAGAATAGACGGAGGTTAAGAAAGTGGAAAGAAAAGAGTTATCCATATTTCCTATGGGAAATACAAATGATGGTTTTGCACAGTATTTTACGGGACAGAGCTATTTGAATATGCTGTCGTTGAAGCAGGTTGTCATCGGTAATGTGACCTTTGAGCCGGGTTGCCGCAACAACTGGCATATTCACCATGCCGATAAAGGAGGCGGACAGATTTTGCTGGTAACGGCAGGGCGCGGTTATTATCAGGCGTGGGGCGAAGAAGCAAGAGAGCTTCATCCCGGCGATGTGGTGAATATTCCAAGGGGTGTAAAACATTGGCACGGTGCGGCAAAGGACAGCTGGTTTGCGCATCTTGCTATCGAGGTGCCTGCTGAAAACGGTAGCAATGAGTGGCTGGAACCGGTTTCCGATGAGGAGTATGGAAAACTGAAATAGGAGACGCATTATGAAGGAGTACGATAGCAGCTTTTATGAAATACAAAAAGCTTTTTTAGAAAATGAAATTGCAGAGTATGGTTTAGCGGATGGCAAACTCCGAGGCATGGTTGGGTTGGTTTGTTTGACAGCAATTCAGACCTTACAGGAGACTCCCGAAAAGGTGCAGGCGTGTATTGCTGCAGGAGTATCTGTGACAGAAATCAAAGAGGCGATGTATCAGGCAGCGCCGTACATCGGATATCCAAGAGTCAGTGCAGCCCTTGCAGTAGTCAATGAGACTCTTTGCGCGCTTGGTATAGAGCCGCAGGGGGAAGATATGTCTGAGACAACGGCAGATACACGATTTGAGAAAGGGCTGGCTGTGCAGATTAGTATTTTCGGCGATCAAATTCGTAGGATGAGAGAAAGTGCTCCTGCAGAAACAAAACATATACAGGACTGCCTGTCTGCTAACTGCTTTGGTGACTATTATACGCGGGGATATTTGGATTTAAAGGTTCGCGAGCTCCTTACTTTTACGGCAATCATTTCTATCGGTGGCTGCGATCCTCAGGCAAAAGCCCATGCCGCAGGAAATTTATCTGTGGGAAATACTAAGAAGCTTTTGATTGAGACGGTAACCACATGTCTGCCGTATATCGGCTATCCGAGAACCCTCAATGCTCTTACATGCATTGAAGAGGTATGTAAATAAAAGAAGATAAAAGGAGTAATTAATAATGAGTAAAACTTTAGTTGCGTATTTTTCTGCCAGTGGAGTGACTGCAGGCGTTGCAAAGAAGACTGCAGAAGCTTGCGGCGGTGATTTATATGAAATTAAGCCGGAAGTGCCGTACACCTCTGCAGATTTAAACTGGATGGATAAAAAATCCCGCAGTACCGTGGAAATGAACGACAAAGCTGCAAGACCTGCCATTGCGGACATGGTCAGCGGCATGGAAGGCTACGATACAGTGCTGATAGGCTTTCCAATTTGGTGGTATACAGCGCCAAGAATTATCGAAACATTTTTGGAAAGTTATGACTTTTCAGGAAAGCAGATTGCTGTATTTGCTACATCCGGCGGCAGTGGTCTGGGCGGAACTGAGGCTGATTTACAAGCTGTTTGCAAAGGCTCTGCAAAATGGCTGCCAGGCAGGCTTTTGCCGGGCAGAGTAAGAGAAGCAGAGGTCGCAGCGTGGCTTTCTGAGATCAATCTCGAAAAAAAGTAATTGAAAAAGAAATCCCTATCGATGCGGAAAGAGTGTGCAGATAGGGATTTTATATTGCTTCGCTGTGAATAGGTACGGTATCCTGCTTGAATCAGGAATCTGTTTATGATAAAATAAAAAAACAGAGGAGGAATTGTATGGAAGTACGCTACATCAAAGCAGACGATGACAGAGTGGCAATCAGTAAAGTATACGAGGAAAGCTGGAAGTATACCTATCGCGGCATAATCCCGCAGGACTATTTGGATTCGATTCCTACAGGAAAGTGGGCGCAAAATCTGGATTGTGAGGGATGGGAGACAATGGTTTTAATAGAATATGGAGAAATTATGGGAACCAGTAGCTTCTGTAAGTCTCGTTTTGAACAGTTTGCAGAGCAGGGAGAGATCATCTCAATCTATCTGTTGCCCGATTATATGGGAAAGGGTTATGGAAAGATTCTTTTAGAATCCGTTGTTATGGAGTTGAAGGCACAGGGATATGAAGAAGCATTTTTGTGGGTTCTTGAGGAAAATGTCAGTGCGAGGCGTTTTTATGAGAAGTTCGGTTTTCAGCAGACGGATGATGTTTTTGAGGATTGTATTGGCGGTAAAAACCTGCGCGAAATTCGATATCGATATAGACTGCAGTAACCTTAGTTTGTGGTAACAATATATAAGAGAGGTAAAACTATGAAGGATAAAGCGATTCAATATTTGGAAAAAAATAGATTGCTGCATATTGCCATGCTAGAATCCATTCGCAGGGGTACAGCTGAGTTTTTAGACGCCTCAGAGGATGGGGTGCTGCTTTTGGATCAAAGTAGTAATGTTCACATGCTGGCAGCCGCAAGTTTAGAAAAGGGGAAAGACCTGATAGACTGCATTACAGACTGCTATCAGCTTGTTTTGTGCCAGGAGGAACTGGTACCTTACGCTTCAGAGAAGTTTGGATTGTACACTTTTTTTCCATGCAAGAAGGTCGTGCGCTTTTCTAAGGAAAAAGTGGAACTTGAGACAGACCTGCGTATTGAGCGCGCAAACGCGGAATATATTGCGAAAATTAAAGAAGTTTATCATACCATTCCACCGGAAGAAGTAGACGAAATCAGCCGCCGCGGCAATTTATTCTGCGCCTTTGCAGGCGAGGACTTTGTAGGATTTTCGGGAAATCACCTGGATGGCAGTCTGGGCCTTTTGGATATTTTTCCGACATATCAGAGACGCGGCTATGGCGAGGCGCTGGAACGGTTTATGATCAACTACATGATTGACAAAGGCGACATCCCTTATGGAGAAATCGTCATCGGCAATGAAGCTTCTGAAGCATTGCAAAGAAAGCTAGGATTTGAAATTTCAAAGGAGACTATCACTTGGCTACTATAAAATGCCAATTGTAGGGGAAAAGCGACCACTTATCAAAAATCGGGAGAGCTTTGATAGAGAAAATGCTAAAATATACCGATTAGCAGAATAAGGAGGTTGCACAGGTGGAGATTAAAATAGAAATAGACGAAGTTTGCACCGAATCAGAAGTCACCATTAGAACCAGCTGTATGACGGAAGAAATTCACGAACTGATTCAAAGGTTGTCCAGTGCAAAGCAGAATCTGCTGGCGGGATTTTTGGACGACATGGTTTATTTGCTTGATCCGAAAGATATCGTTAGATTTTACGCACTGGAACAAAAGGTCTTCGCGCAGACTTTGGAGGGGGAATTTGTAATCAGGCTGAGACTTTATGAACTTGAGGGAAGGCTGGATCAGAAGTTGTTTCTGCGTATTTCCAATTCAGAAATTGTAAACCTAAAGCATATCGCAAAGCTGGATTTAAGCTTTAGCGGCACCATTTGCATGACGCTGACCAATGGAGAAAATGTTTTCGCGTCGAGGCGCAATGTAGCGCATATTAAACGAATTTTGGGTATTTAGATTCATGCCAGAAGATATCGAAAATGCAAAGAGGCTACTGCAAAATGAAATAATAGATTGCACCATTTAGGGCAAAAATGCTGATAATGGTGCAGACGTGAACGGGGAAATTTATGAGAATTATAAATTTCCCTCTTTTCTTTTTGAAAAACTATGTTATAATATTATATGTTGGCGACGGGGTATGGCGCAGTTGGTAGCGCGCTGTGTTCGGGACGCAGAGGCCGTCAGTTCGAGCCTGACTACTCCGACCAATGTAAACTGCCGAAGATATTGAGTAATCAGTATGGTCGGCAGTTTTTTTATGTCGGAAATGCGTTGTGCAAATCTATCATTCGCATATTTTTATCCTTGACTGCGGCATTGCAAACGCATGAAAGATTGCGTTAGCTGTCAAAAATCCACCATCTGAACTCACGCAGCAAGGTCAAAGTGTACCAGCTTTTGTTAGCGAAATCCCTGGCTGACCGGAATGCGGAAGCGTAGCGCCAACATCAAAGTTTTTTTTCGAGATTCTTGCGTTTGCACGCAATATTTCGCAAAAATTGAAATACGGTTGGCGTTTTTTCAAAATGAAAAGAAGCAAACCGCCCGATTAACGCAAGAATCAAAAATTTTCTTGGCGGAGTTGGCATTTTCATGAGAGCGAACGCAAGAATTTAGATAAAAAATGTTGAAGTTGGCGCTCAACAGTATGTTGCAATAATAAGGATTTTGTCAATGTTATATTTTTCGTGTGTTTGCCGTGCAATGAACGGTGAAAGCTATTGCAGCGATGAAGAAATTATTATATAATACGACTAAACGAAGCAAGTTTTCCCAGAAGCAAAAGAGGTAAGTGATGGATAGAAATTTTGCATTATTAGGACTGAGAGAGGACGCTACGAAGGAGCAGGTAAAGGCGGCCTACGCGAAGCGGCTGACAAAATATAAAAGCGCTGATTATGAGGACGATCCGGAGTATGTCAGAAGAAAGATTGCGGAACTGAACGAAGCGTATGCCAGAGCATATCAAAGAGCCGGTGGAAGTCCAGGGGGCACTGATCTTTCGGAAAGAACGCTGACCAGAATGCGGGAGGCGGACGAAGATAAAGCGCGAAGAGACCGCAGAAAAGCAAAGGAACAGCAGTATGAGAAAAGATGGCAGGAGATGGAAGGGGAAGAATTTCATCCGCTGCAGAAGCTGAGACTGGAACGGGAAGAGGTAAACTCTAACAGTAGTGAAAAGCGAGAATTTAAGACGCCGGACTTATCTGCTTTCAAGACAAAGGCGGAGGAATTTCGAGATAGTATAAAAGAAAATCTAAAAGAAAACTTCGGAGAAGCAAATGCATCGCAGGAAGATGCGACGCAGCCGCCGTCTCTTGGAGATGCGGCTGCCAGGAGTCAGAATAGCAGCGGGCATGCTGAAGGTAACTTTGACGGCTCCGGACTGAAAGTAATCGCAGGTATCCTTTTAATCATCGCAGTTTCATTATTCAGTATGTGTGATGGAAGCGATACAAACTACTACGATGATAACTGGGATACGGTCTATTCGACATCAGATTACAGTGACGAAGACTGGGAAGTACAGAGTATTGCAGAAAGTGTACGCAGTGTTATCTTTTACGACTTGGAAATTACTGATGACATCGTAGAGGTTGACGATGATGAGGAGAGACTGCAGAAAGCAGCAGATAAGTTTGCAGAGCGCTACACAGATTACAGTACGATAGCGGATTTGTGCAGGAATTTGTATGGGAGAGTCGACTCATTTTATGTAAGCGACAGCGATGACATATTTTCTCAGGTTGAGGCGGTACTAGAGTATTATCAGTTTCCGTCTGTGAACGAAGTAATCGGATATATCAACCCGTATACGGGAAAAAGTATTAAAAATAGAACCGGATATTTGTTATATTTAAACCGTTATTACAAAGAAGAACAGGAGTCGTAAGGCTCCTGTTTTTGTCTATACGCGGTCAATCCGTACGAAATCGGCGAAATCGTATGGGGTTATTTTGTTTCTAAGGCAGCCTCTTTCATAATAGAAACACTGGCACTTGCGCCGATTCTATCTGCGCCGGCAGCAATCATTTTTTGCACATCAGTATAGGTTCTGATACCGCCGGAGGCTTTGACCTGCATCGTATCACCTACGGTTTTTTTCATCAGCCTCACGTGATACGGGGTAGCGCCGCCGCCTGCAAATCCCGTCGACGTTTTTACAAAGGCTGCACCGGCAGCTTGCGCCAGATGGCAGGCTGTGATGATTTTTTCGTCGGTTAGAAGGCAGGTTTCTAAAATTACTTTTACGGCAGCCTCATATGCGGCAGCGGCAGAAACCACTGCGGCTATATCATCTCTGACGTAATCGTATTTTCCTGATTTTAGCATGCCTACATGGAGGACCATATCAATTTCCTTTGCACCAGCTTTGCAGGATTCTTCCGTTTCAAAGACCTTAGAAGCAGTGGTGCAGGCGCCGAGCGGAAACCCTACGACAGCTGCGATTTTTACATCGCTGTCAGAAAGCTGGCTGGCAGCAAAGGAAACGTAAGAAGAGTTGACGCAGACGGAATAAAAGCCGTAGTCTTTTGCTTCACGGCAAAGGGCAGCAATCAGATCTTCAGTTGCATCCGGTTTTAGTTGTGTATGGTCAAAATATTGATTAAGTTTCATACAGGGAGCCTCCAAAATTTCGATTTTCTATGTCCTTATTTTACCACATTTTTTCTCTTACATTAAGACAAAAAAACTGGATATGATAACTTTTGTATTTTTCTTTGACATTGATGTCGATAGGGCATATAATAATGAGGAAATTGAAAATGAAAAGACAAGAGGGTTAGTATGGAAAAAGCAGTTAAAATAATTGGAATGATGAAATGGCTTGGCCTTCCGCTCGGATATATTATGCTCTTTGCGACCAGGGAAAGCTTTGGAGACATAGCGGGTATTTGCTTGGGTACCATTGCGGCAGTGTCTTTTTGGGTACTCATGCAAAAGGAACAGTCCAGGATTATTGGGCAGACTATTGCGAGAGAAATCAAAGAGGCAATTTCCACAGCGGGAAATGTAGACAGTTTTATTGAGATTAAGAGAATGCGCGGCGGTATTATTGCGCGAGTTTATTTAATCAATGCGAAGGAAAGAGCGATGGCAATTCACAGCGCTATTGCAAGACGTATTGAGCAGTGTGATTTGAAGAAGTACCTATGGGTTATGCAAATGACAGATATGCCGGAGGCTGCTTCTCTTCGCGAAATGCAAAAGAAACTCAACGAACAGCTTATCGATGAACTGCTAAGAAGACGCAAAGGAGATAGAGACTAGGATGGATTTACTGATTGGCTTTATCGTATTTATTGGAGCGATGGTCTGGTGTATCATTACGGGGTACACCATGGTAATTGCTCTTTTTATTGGGCTGATTGCTTTTACGATTGTAGGAAAAAGGAAGGGCTTTGCTCTTAGCGAAATCGCTAAGATGGGAGCGGATGGTTTGAAGGATGCGCTGATAGTTATTGAGATTATGTTTATCATCGGCTTTATTACGGCGGTCTGGCGCTCAGCAGGAACTATTTCCTTTTTTGTTTATTATGGAATTAAGATGATTACGCCGGCGATTTTTTTGATTATCACCTTTGCATTGTGCTGTCTGCTTTCCTATGCTTTGGGCACATCTTTTGGCGTGGCAGGCACGGTTGGCGTCATTTTTATTGCTTTGGCAAGGGCGGGCGGTGTCGACGAGTTTTTGACTGCTGGAGCGGTGATGAGCGGTATTTACTTTGGGGACAGAGGTTCTCCTGTATCGTCCAGTGCAATTCTGGTGGCTACCATCACGGAAACGGAGTTGCTTGCTAATGTAAAGAGGATGGCAAAGACCGCATGGATGCCGCTGGTTCTAACTTTGGGGATTTATAGCGTGCTTTCCTTTACAAATCCGATTCAGACAGTGGATCAAAGTTTTTTACATAATATGGAAAGTGAATTTAGCCTTTCCATATGGGCTGTAGTGCCGGCGCTTTGTATGTTGGTACTGCCACTTTTGAAGGTTCCAGTCATTTATGCTATGCTTGTCAGTATTGCAAGCGGCAGTGTGGTCAGTCTGTTTTGTGAGGATATGTCTTTGCAGACTCTGCTTCACACGTTGATTTTTGGATATACCGGCGAAGGCGGCCTTGGAAAAATATTAGATGGCGGTGGCATGCTTTCCATGATAGAGATTGTGTGTATCGTGTCGCTTTCCAGTACCTATTCGGGTATCTTTACGGGAACGGACATGCTGGGTGTGCTGCAGGAGAAAATTCTCTTCGTTGCAAAGAAAATTGGAAGATTTCCTACTATGGTGCTGATTTCTTATGGCTTTCTTGGGATTTTCTGCAATCAAACTATCGCATCGATGATGTGCTGCGATTTTTTGAAGAAACCATATGAGGCGCTTTCTGCAACAAAAGAAGAACTTGCCATCGACCTTGAAAATTCGGTGATTTTGCTGGCGGGGACTGTTCCATGGGCGATTGCCTGTACCGTACCTCTTGGATTTATGCAGGTGGGGATTGGAGCAATTACCTTTAGCTTTTATTTGTATCTGGTGCCGATTTGTTATGGAATCCAGAAAAAAGTATCAAATCCTTTCACAAAAGAATAAACTGGATATTATACGTGAAAGGAGATGAACCTATGAATCTTGCAATCGTAGGAACCGGTACTATGGGGCGTATCGTCAGAGATATGGCACTGCAGAATCCTGGTATCGATAAGGTGTATAATATTGAACCTGCATTGGGAGAGAGACTAGAGGATATTAAAGAACCAGATGTTGTCATTGATTTTAGTCACCCTGGTGCTTTGGATGGAATTTACCGTTATATTGAAGAGCGACAAGGTCGTGTTGGTGCAGTTTTTGCAACAACAGGCTATACAGAGGAAGAAGAGGAGAAAATTCGGCGTTTGGCAGAATCTGCGCCGATTATTAAAAGTTCTAACTTTTCTTATGGCATCAATTCTTTAAAAAAGATTGTAGGCTATGCGGTGCCGCTTTTGTCGGACTGTTCCGATATGGAGATCATCGAGAAACATCACAATCAGAAAGTGGATTCGCCCAGCGGCACGGCGCTTGCGCTAGCTGAGGTCTGCGATCCCTTGGGAGAACGGGAACGCAAATACGGTCGCTGCGGCGAGGAGAAGAGAAGAAACGAAATAGGTATTCACAGCGTTCGCGGCGGTACAATTTTTGGAGAACATACCGTTATTTTTGCTATGAAAGACGAAGTGATAGAGATTAAACATACTGCTTTTTCAAAAACGATTTTTGCCAAAGGTGCTATTGAAGCGGCACAGTGGCTGACAGGCAGAAAGCCGGGTCTGTATTTTATCGAAGAGGTATTCTATTGACTTTCGATGAGATTTGTGGTAGAACATAGGTTGTGACAAAATCCGTGAGATGAGAGGAAACTATGGAAATTGAACTGAAATATGCGGTAAAAGATGAGGAAGTCATTAAAAAAATTTTGCATGACCCTTATCTGGAAAGCATTAAAGATAAGGATACAGAAGAAGAACTTGAAATGCATGCAGTATATTTCGATACTGAAGATAGAAGGCTTTTCAGGGAAGGAATCGCTTTTCGCGTTAGAAAAGAAGGAAGCAAGCTGATTGCGACATTGAAATGGAACGGTTCCAGTGATGAAGGTATGCACAAGAGAGAAGAAATCAACGTGCCGGTAGATGATGAGTCTAAGCTGACTATACCGGATATTCAGATTTTCGATCAGAGCGAGATGTGTCAGGTGCTGGTAGATTTGGTTGGAAAGAGAACTCTGGTTCCATTGATGGATATATACTTTGTGCGCAGACAGGTGAGAATTGATACTGGAAGATCTATCAGCGAGCTTTCCATCGATGTAGGTAAGATTATTTGTGGAGAAAACACTGCACCGATTTCTGAAATGGAAATTGAGCTTTATTCCGGTGATGAAGAGGATATGATTGCTTTGGGAGAAAGAATTTCTGCAAAATATGACCTTTTGGCGGAAGATAGAAGCAAATATAAGAGAGGATTAGACCTCATTTAAAGAAAAATGACTGTTTTTAGCAGTCATTTTTGTTAGAATCCTTTACTTTATGCGCCAAAAAGTGTATAATAATATGCATTCTATGTTCAGAATTGAATATAGAGCTAATGAACTTGCTATAATTTTAGGAGGATATATATCAATGAAAACAACTTTTATTTCCAAAGAGAATAACCAGGTAAAGTTTACTATGGATTTTACTGCGGAAGAATTTGAGGCTGCAGTCGTTAAGGCTTATCAGGCATCTAAAAATCAGTTTATGATAGATGGTTTCAGAAAGGGCAAAGCGCCTAGAAGTATCATCGAGAAGCACTATGGCGAAGGCGTATTCTTTGAGGATGCAATTAACAACATGTTCCAGGAAAACTATCCAGAAGCGATCCGTGAGCTGCAGCTGGAAGTCATCGACAGTCCTGCTGCTGAATTTTCCGAAATCGGAAAAGGAAAGCCGCTCACTATCACTATTACTGTAGCAGTATATCCAGTAGTAGATGTAAAAGATTATCTGGGTGTAGAGGTAGAAGAAGTCATTCAGACTGTTGCAGCAGAAGATGTGGATAGAGAAATCGAAATGCTGCAGAAGAGAAACGCAAGAATGGTCGTAGCTGAAAGACCCGTTGAAGATGGTGACACTGTAATTTTAGATTACTCTGGCTTTGTAGGCGAAGAACAGTTTGAAGGCGGCACTGCAGAAAGACAGGAACTGAAGATTGGCTCCGGTATGTTTATTCCGGGATTTGAAGAACAGCTGGTTGGCGTTAACGCAGGAGAGGACAAGGATGTAACAGTAACGTTCCCTGAAGAGTATCACGCGCCTGATCTTGCAGGAAAAGAAGCAGTCTTCCACTGCCATATCCACGAAATCAAAGTGGAAGAACTTCCTGAGCTTGATGATGAGTTCGCAAAAGATGTCAGTGAATATGATACTTTGGATGAATTAAAGAAAGCAACTGAGGAAAGACTACAGACAAACGCTGATGCAATGGCTCTGAACGCTGCAAAAGACGCTGTCATCGAAAAAGTTTACGAAGCAAACAAACCGGAAGTGCCGGCTGTTATGGTAGAGGACGAAATCGACAGAATGGCGCAGGAACTGGATCACCAGCTGAGATATCAGGGACTTTCTTTAGAACAGTATCTGCAGTTCTTACAGAAAGAGCCTAAGGATTTCAGAGAAGAATTGAGAGAAGACGCAGCTAAGAAGGTTGGAACCAGATTAGTTCTGATGTCTATCGTTGAAGCCGAAAAGGTAGAAGTTTCCGAAGAAGAAATGGAAACTGAACTGAAAGACATGGCTAACGCATACAATGTAGATGTAGCGCAGATCAGAGAGATGATCGGCACTGATAACCTGACCTTCTTCAAAAAGGACATCCAGTTGAAAAAAGTGATCGACATGCTGTATGATAAGGCAAAAGTAAACAAGGTTGAGAAGAAAGCTGAAGAAGCTTAAAATATAAACAAACAGAAATAAGGGGGACACAAAAGAATGGCTTTAGTACCATATGTAATTGAACAGACTGGTAGAGGAGAGCGCTCTTACGACATTTATTCAAGACTGTTAAAGGACAGAATTATTTTTCTGGCAGACGAGATTAACGACCAAATCGCCAGTCTGGTGGTAGCACAGCTGCTGTTCTTAGAAGCAGAGGACCCTGAGAAAGATATTTGTATTTACATTAATAGCCCCGGCGGTTCTGTAACCGCCGGCATGGCTATTTATGACACCATGCAGTATATTAAATGCGACGTTTCCACCATTTGTGTGGGTCTTGCAGCCAGCATGGGTGCATTCCTTCTGTCCTCAGGGAAAAAAGGTAAGAGATTTGCGCTTCCTAATGCGGAGGTGATGATTCATCAGCCGCTGGGCGGAGCAAAAGGGCAGGCTTCTGATATCAAGATTCATGCTGATTGGATTTTGAAGACAAGGGAGAAACTTAACAGAATTCTCAGCGAGAATACAGGTCAGGATTTAGCTATCATTGAAAGAGATACCGACAGAGACAACTTTATGAGTGCAGAGGACGCTGCCTCCTATGGATTGATTGATAAAGTAATTTCATCCAAATAAATAAGTAGAGGGGGATATTTATGTCAGAAATATTTGGCGAAAAAAAAGAAGCGAGATGTTCTTTTTGCGGAAAGCCGCAGAGCCAGGTCAGACGTCTTGTGGCAGGACCGGGTCTTTATATATGTGATGAATGCGTAGATATGTGTCTGGGCATTATAGAACAAGCTGAGCGTGAGGAACAGATGACGACGCCAGTCCAGCACGTGGGATATCGGCTGCCAAAACCAAAAGAAATCTTTGATACCCTGTCTGATTATGTCATTGGACAGGATTCTGCAAAGAAGACTCTGGCCGTAGCAGTATACAATCATTATAAGAGAATTAACAGAACTGACGATAGAGATAGGGATATTGACCTGCAGAAGAGTAATATCGTCATGATAGGACCGACAGGTTCTGGTAAGACACTGCTTGCCCAGACATTGGCAAAGCTGCTAAACGTACCTTTTGCCATTGCTGATGCAACAGCATTGACGGAAGCTGGATATGTTGGTGAAGATGTAGAAAACATCCTGCTTCGCCTGTTGCAGGCGGCAGATTTTGATATAGAAAAGGCTCAAAAGGGCATTATTTATGTTGACGAAATTGATAAGATTGCCAGAAAATCAGACAATCCGTCGATTACTAGAGATGTCAGCGGCGAGGGCGTGCAGCAGGCGTTGTTGAAAATTCTGGAAGGCACTGTTGCTAATGTACCGCCTCAGGGTGGACGTAAGCATCCGCATCAGGAGTTTATTCAGTTTGATACCAGTAACGTACTCTTTATTTGCGGCGGCGCTTTTGACGGTCTCAGCAATATTATTCAGAGAAGAATGGGCGAGAGAGTCATTGGATTTAACCAGACGACGACTTCTGTAAAGAAAGAAGACAGCAAGCTGCTTTCCGAAATTCAGCCGGAGGATCTTTTGAAATTTGGTTTGATTCCGGAATTTATTGGAAGACTGCCTGTGCTGGTTGCTTTGCAGGAGTTGGACGAGGAAGCTCTCGTACGGATTATGCGTGAACCTAAGAATGCACTGATTAAGCAGTACAAGAAGCTGTTTGAAATGGATCAGGTAGAACTGGAAATTGAAGATGCGGCTGTCAGTGCAATTGCCAGGAAAGCAATCGAGAGAAAAACTGGCGCAAGAGGTCTGCGCAGCATTTTTGAGAAAGCGATGAATGATATCATGTTTGAAATTCCTTCAAGAGATGATATCGTAAAGTGTATCATAACCAAGGAGACCATCGAAAACGGTCAGGAACCGACGCTGATTGTTGACGAAAGTAAAGATGCGAATAACGAGGCTGATGCCTCATAAAACAGGCGGCGACGGCCGCCTTTCGTATAGTGATACGACCAGCCTAGCCAATCGCATTTGCTCTTGGGAACTGGTCGTAGAGTGCCACGTGCTAAAGCACTGCACTCCTGACAGGGGACCTACTACAATTCGCTTCGCTTATTGAGTTAGGTCTCCCAAAGCATAAGGTTCGTTTAACCAATCACTTGCGTTCTAGGAACGAACCATTATACGACTAGCGTCTAGCCAATCGCATTTGCTCTTGGGACGCTAAAGCATAAGGTTCGTTTAGCCAATCACTTGCGTTCTAGGAACGAACCATTAGGAGGAAACAGATGATAGAAGAAAACAAAGTGATTTTCCCTTGTATTCCGCTTAGGGGTGTATCTATTTTTCCAAATACTGTAATTCATTTCGATGTGGGAAGGGAAAAGTCCATTCATGCACTAGAAAAGGCAATGGCGGATGATAAACTGCTCTTTGTATCAACACAGAAAGATGATAATGTCTTGATTCCTACATTTGACGATATTTATACCCTCGGTACGATTGTCAGAATCAAACAGATGCTGAAAATTCAGGGTGATGCTGTCAGAGTGCTGGTGGAAGGCGTCTGCAGAGCACAGCTGATACAGCCTCTTGAGGAAGAAGACTTCATGTCCTGTACGGTAAAGCAGATTGCAGAAGAACTTGACCTGCAGCAGATGTCGCCGGAAGATAAAGCGGCAATGAAAATACTGACGGAGGCATTTATTGAGTATGCAGCTTTGACCGGTCAGGTCAGTGATGATCTGGTTGATAAGGCGATTTCCAGTGAGAATCCTATCGTTGTAGCAGATAAAATTGCAAACGAACTTTTGATTCGCACAAGCCGTAAACAGAAAGTACTGGAGACCATGGATTTCTCAGAGAGAATCCGGGTGCTGACTACAATCATTGCTGAGGAAAATGAAATAGCAGTAATTGAAAAAGAACTTTCTAAGAAAGTAAAGGAAAATATCGACCACAATCAGAAAGAGTACTTCCTCAGAGAAAAGATGAAGGCGATTCAAGAAGAACTGGGCGTCAACGAGGACGCAGGTTTGGAAGCCGCAGACTGGCTGAAAGAACTGGAGGAGCTACATCTGTCTGAAAAGGTTGAAGAAAAAATTAAAAAAGAAATTAACAAGTTTTCCAAGATGATGCCGTCTTCTGCTGAGGCAACGGTAATCAGAAACTATGTGGAGACTATTTTGGCGTTACCTTGGAATAAAGCATCTAAGGTAAATGTAAACTTGAAAAAGGCTGAAAAAATTCTCAATGAAGATCACTATGGGCTGGACAAGGTGAAAGAAAGAGTGCTGGAGTATCTGGCTGTTATTCATTTGTCCAAAGCAATAAAAGGACCGATCCTGTGCCTTGTGGGACCTCCGGGAGTAGGAAAAACTTCTATTGCAAGGTCCATTGCAAAGGCATCCGGCAGAGAATTTGTCAGAATGTCCCTGGGCGGTGTGCGCGATGAAGCTGAGATTAGAGGCCACAGAAGAACCTATATCGGTGCAATTCCGGGCAGAGTGATTTCCTGCCTGAAAGACGCAGGTACTAACAATCCGGTATTCCTTTTCGACGAAGTAGACAAAATCGGTGCTGATTTTAAAGGTGATCCGGCGTCTGCGCTGCTTGAAGTGCTGGATCCGGAACAGAACAACACTTTTACAGATCATTTCCTGGAAGTACCTTTTGATCTTTCTAAGGTTATGTTTATTACGACGGCAAATTCAACCGATACTATTCCAAGACCGCTTCTTGACAGAATGGAAATCGTAGAAGTACCTGGCTACACCGAGGAAGAAAAGGTAAAGATTGCTCAGAGATATCTGATTCCAAAGAAGGTGAAGGAACACGGACTGAAGAAGGATAACTTCAAGATTTCCGAGAAAGCAGTCCACGATTTGATTAATTATTACACCAGAGAGTCCGGTGTCAGAAATCTGGAACGGGAGGTTGCAAACCTCTGTCGAAAGGTTGCCCGTAAGATTGTCTCTGCAAAGGCAAAATCCTACAGCATTACGCCGTCCAATCTGGAAAAGTATCTGGGAAAACACAGATTCCACTTCGATATGGTAGAAGGTGAGAATCAGGTAGGTGTTACCACAGGACTTGCGTGGACTGCAGTAGGAGGCGATACCCTGCAGATTGAAACCACTGCAGTTGCCGGCAGCGGCAAGCTGGTTCTGACCGGTCAGTTGGGCGATGTGATGCAGGAATCCGCAAAGGCAGGTATCAGTTATATTCGCTCTGTTGCAGATGAGCTGGGCATTGAAGAAGATTTTTACAAGAAATACGATTTGCACGTCCATGTGCCGGAAGGAGCAGTGCCGAAGGACGGTCCGTCTGCAGGTGTAACTATGTGCACCGCAGTCATTTCCACTTTGACGGGCATACCAGTGAGAAGAGACGTTGCTATGACCGGTGAGGTGACCCTTCGCGGAAAAGTTCTTCCGGTTGGCGGTATTAGAGAAAAGGTGCTGGCGGCGCATAGAGCAGGCATTAAGAAAGTGCTGCTTCCAAAGGATAATGCACCGGACATTGATGAAATTCCAAATACCGTTCGCAGAAAGATGGAATTTGTACTAATCGATCATGTAAGCAGTGCGCTTTCTGAAGCACTGGTAAAATAAAGCAGGTAAATCATGAGAATTATTAAATCAGATTTGGATACTGTGGCGGTAAAGCCGAGCCAGTATCCGCCGGACAACATGCCGGAGATTGCCTTTGCAGGGCGATCTAACGTGGGCAAGTCTTCTCTTTTGAATCTGCTGACGAACAGGAAGAAGCTGGCGAGAGTCAGCGGGAGCCCGGGTAAAACGAGAACCATCAACTTTTACATTGTCAACGACGCATTCAGAATTGTGGATTTGCCGGGCTACGGCTATGCGAAGGTTTCCAAGAGCACGACCGAAAACTGGGGCGACATGATGGAAACCTATTTTAAAAACAGAGATGGACTGCGGAAGGTGGTGCAGCTTGTCGATATCAGACATAAACCAAGCGCTCAAGATGTGCAGATGTATGAATATTTGCGCCACTATGGGCTTGATGGTATTGTAGTTGCGACCAAGGCAGACAAGGTATCTAGAAACGAAATGCAGAAGAATATTGCTCTAATTCGTAAAACGCTGCAGCTGTCTAAAGAAGATAGGGTTATTGCAGTTTCGGCGCTGAAAAAGACAGGCTATGAAGAACTGCTTTGCGAAATAGAGAAGATTCTGGAGGAAGAAGATGCAGTTTATCACGATTAGAGTTTTGCTGCGAAGAATTGCGGCCATTACAAGCCTTCTGCGAGACAAAACTGTTCCGCTGAGAAAAAAGGCTCTGGTAATTTTCGGTATTGTATATTTGATCACACCGATTGATATTATTCCGGCAGTTCTGTTTCCTTTTGCTCTTTTAGACGATTTGATTCTGTGGATTTATATCCTTTGGACTCTAAAAGATGAACTGGATGCCTACTGGCTGGGAGAAAAAACTGAAGATTTATCTAAAAAATTTCGTGACAAAACAATCGTTGAGGGTGTAGAATTTGATGTAGAAGATAAGGAGTAAAACATGGCAGTAAAGGAAATCAAAGGAAAGATACTTTTTACCCAGGAAGACATTTGGAAAAGAGCAAAAGAATTGGGTGAGCAGATCACCTGTGATTATGCAGGTAAAGAGCTGATTCTGATTGGAACTTTACGCGGTGCAGTTCCGTGGATGGCAGATATTATGAAACATATCGATTTGGATCTTGAAATTGACTTTGTATCGGCATCCAGTTATGGAAGCGGAACCATCAGCAGCGGTGAAGTGAAAATTAAAAAAGATATTGAACTTGAGATTTCCGGAAAAGAAGTACTGATCATTGAAGATATTATCGACACTGGCAATACCCTGAAGGCGCTTAAAGACTATTTCTACATCAAAAAGCCAAACAGTGTAAAAATCTGCACGCTTTTGGACAAACCGTCCAGAAGAACTGCAGATGTTAAAGGGGACTATATTGGGTTTGAGGTGCCTGACCTGTTTATTGTAGGATACGGTCTGGACTTTGATCAAAAGTATCGAAATCTTCCATATATCAGTTATTTGGAAGAGTAACATAAATTGTTTATAATAATTTTTACATAAAAAGGAGATATATAAAAATGGGTTACAAAGTAAATATTGGTTTATCCAACAAACATGTACACTTAAGTCAGAAGGATTTAGACGTTC
Organism: Emergencia sp. 1XD21-10; assembly: GCF_009936045.1. Lineage (GTDB taxonomy): Bacteria > Bacillota > Clostridia > Peptostreptococcales > Anaerovoracaceae > Senimuribacter > Senimuribacter intestinalis. Next base: position 22,891 of record NZ_QWEQ01000026.1, read on the forward strand.
TCTTTGGAGAAGGACATCAGCTGACTCCTACCAAAGATTTGGTACAGCCGGGTCAGTTCGCTTCTGAAGAGAAGGTTGATATTGTAGGACCTAAGAAGACTTTAACAGGAATTAGAGTGCTGGGACCAGTTCGTCCAGAAACACAGGTCGAACTGGCATTGACTGATGCAAGAACCATCGGTATCAAGGCGCCGATCAGAGAATCCGGTAAATTGGAAGGAACACCAGGATGTAAGCTGGTTGGACCTTGCGGTGAAGTTGAACTTGATCACGGTGTAATCGCAGCGCTCAGACACGTACACTTAAACGACGCGCAGGCAGAAGAAGCAGGCGTAAAGGACGGCGACTGGGTCAGCATCAAAATCGAAGGCGAAAGAGGTCTGATCTTTGATAACGTACTGGTTAGAGCTGGCGCAAAACACGAGAAAGAAGTTCATCTTGACACAGATGAAGGAAATGCAGCAGGCTGCGGACCTGATGCAGTGTGTGAAATCATTAAATAACACAATAAGAAGCAAAACAGGGATAGGCAAACAGGTGTCTATCCCCGCTTTTCATGTAGGCTAGGAGTCAAAATGCACAAATTTAATTATTTATGTTCCATGATTTTAGCGGTACTGCTACCGCTGATGATTGTGATTTTAACTTCAAATTTGGTACTTCGCGTATCGGAAATTTACGTATTTCATTTCAATGACAGTCAAGTTATTAGAGAAATTCCCTATAATGTGACGGAACGGGATATGGCGGCAGGCATATCTTCCTATTGGTCTTCTTTTAGCGGAGAATCTTTTCAGGTATATGAGGATAACGGCGTCTACCAGGATCCAATCTTTGATAAGACGGAGCAGAGGATTATGGGACGAGTAAAGACGGTTCTCAATATTGAGCTTGCCTTTGGACTGTTTTGTTTTGCGATTGCGTTAGCTGTGTATATCTATTTGTGGAAAAACGACTTTAGGGAGGCACTTAGAAACAGGTATCGAACGGGGGCCGTGCTCAGCGCACTACTGTTAATAGGACAGGGCGTATGCTGGTACAGCAAGGGATTTCGACTGTGGACTTACAATTTTCTGGTTGGAATTGAGCTGCCGAAAGAATCGACAACGCTGGTAACGATTTTGGGAGATCCCTTTTTTAAAACGTATGTAATTTTTGCGTCCATTTTTGGCGCAGCGATTTTGGCCCTTTTGACGTATATCAACTATCATTTGACAAAGCCGGAACGGATATTTTATTGACGGAAGATGGACTTTGAAAGGAAAGGCGGAAGAAAGAATTATGGTTTATGTATTTTTAGCAACCGGCTTTGAAGAAGTGGAAGCTCTGACTGCAGTAGATTTACTGCGTCGTGCGGATATTCAGGTAAAAACGGTTTCTATTATGGAAGATAAATTGGTTTACGGTTCTCATGGAATTGGCGTAGAAGCGGACATCCTTTTTAAGGAAGGACTGTACGACAGATGCGCGATGCTGATTTTGCCGGGCGGTATGCCGGGAACGATAAATCTGTGCAATCACGGGGAACTGAACGAGGAACTAAAGCTTTTTTATGAAGCGGGAAAGCCAATTGCGGCAATCTGTGCGGCGCCGATGGTGCTGGGACGAGCAGGTCTTCTTTCCGGACACGAAGCCACGATTTATGATGGTATGGAGGAAGAACTTGCCGGTGCTGTTGTGCGCAGCGACAGGGTCGTTGTTTCAAAAAATATCATTACCTCCAAGGGGCCCGGCACGGCGATGGATTTTGCTCTTTCGCTGGTTGCTTATCTGAAAGGTGCGGAAGCTGCGAGGGAAACTTCTGCGGAGCTTTTGTACAAGTAATAGAGGTGAGAGATGAACTATAAGGTTGATTATCATATGCATTCCTGGTTTTCGGACGGCACCATGAAGCCGACGGAGCTTGTGAAAATGTACAAGGGAAGAGATTACGATGTGATTGCCCTGACGGACCACGACGGCGTGGACGGCGTATATGAGGCGGTTATCGCAGGAGAAGCGCTGGAACTAAAGGTGATACCGGGCATTGAAATCGGCAGTAGCTATGATTTTGAAGGGCAGGAAATAGAACTGCACATCCTTGGCTATCATATTGATACGGAAAACGCGGCGCTGAAAGCATGTATCGAGAAGTTGAGGATATCCCGCAGGGATCGCAACGAAAGACTGCTTGCGCACCTGCAGGGTTTAGGGTATAATCTTGTGTACGAGGATTTAATCGAGCGTCCCGGACAAGACTACATCGGAAAGCCTAATTTTGCCAGAGCCCTGAAACGGAAGGGCTGCGCGCCGGAAAACATGTGGGATTTGTTTGATGAAGTGCCGCGGGAGCGGATTAGCGCCTATGAGGCCATCGATATCATCAAAGAGGCTGGCGGCATGGCGGTTTTGGCGCATCCTCTGAAGACAAAGAAAATCGGCGATTCGAGCAGTGAAGTATTTTGGAAGAATCTGGACCTCATTGTGGCGGATTTGAAAAAGCATGGTTTAAAGGGTATGGAATGCTATCATCCTTCTGCTAGTCATGAGCAGGCGTTGAAGCTGGTAGTCATGGCAGGCCAATATCACCTGCATATTACCGAGGGCTCGGATTTTCATGGAGATGAGGAATAAAATTTATTATAAAGTGAAGACACTTTCGGGTTGAAAGTCCCGAGGTGTCTTTTTGTTTTAAATTCAGCTAAAATCTTATAGCTTTTGTACACAATTTCAAATTCCAAAAAAACTATTCAAAAACCGGGCGGAACGTATTATAATAGTAATAATTGGATATACAAGAATAGGGGGTCTCACCGTTCTTGCGTCTGACCATGAGAGAAGAGGAGAGAAATATGGTTATGGATTTCATGAAAAAGCCCATCGCTGCAGCGATTCGTACAGAGAAAGATTTCAGTAAGGCTCTGCGCTCAGATGTGGATATGGTGTTTTTACTTCATTCCAACATTATGACAGTAAATCAGTGTGTAAAGGAAATACATAGTGCAGGAAAAAAGGCATTTATCCATGTGGATTTTGCAGAAGGAATCGGAAAGGATAGAGCAGGACTTGAGTTTTTGGCAAAACAGGGGGTGGATGGCGTGCTGACCACCAGAACCAACATTGTCAAGTTGGCAAAAGAGTTCGACCTGATTACAGTACAGCGTTTCTTTATGGTAGATTCTCATTCGGTGGGAACATCGGTTGAATCCATCAAGATATCAAAACCTGATATCATAGAAATCATGCCGGGGATTATCACCAAGAAGATCCGGGAATTTTCGGAGAAGGTCGATATGCCCATCATTGCAGGAGGGATTGTTGAAACCATGGAAGAAGTCAGGGCTGCACTTGCGGCAGGCGCCACCGTCGTTTCTACTGGAGAGGCGCAGCTTTGGACTACGAAGGTATAGCTGAAAGCGAGGGAACATATGAAAATTAAATTTTGTGGAGCGTCTTCGGGCGTGACAGGATCTTGCCATTTGTTAACAACAGCAAATCATAAGGTACTGCTTGACTGCGGGCAGTTTCAAGGGGGAAAAGCACAGGAGGCGCTGAACTACGAGCCGTTTCCTTTTGATCCAAAAGAGATAGAGTGTGTCATTTTAAGCCATGCTCATATCGATCACTGCGGCAGGATTCCGCTTCTTGTTAAACGAGGATTTACAGGAAAAATCTACTGCACCGATGCGACAGCAGATCTTCTTGATGTCATGCTTAAGGACAGCGGTTTTATTCATGAAAAGGATGCGGAATGGAAAAGCAAGCGGGCAGCCCGTGCGGGAAAACCGCCAGTAGAGCCGCTTTATACCTATGATGATGCGTTGAAGGCCTTGGAGTATGTGGAGCCAATACTCTATGATCAGCAGATTAAGATTAACGATCATATGAAAATCGTCTTTAATGATGCCGGACATATTTTGGGCTCGGCAATTACAGAAATCTGGGTTTGCGAGGACAGTAAGGAGTCTAAAATTGTCTTTTCTGGTGACCTTGGCATGGTGAACCGTCCCATTTTGAAGGATCCGACCATCATTAAAAAAGCGGATTACGTGATTATGGAAACGACCTACGGTAATAGAAATCACCCGGCAAACATCACCAGTATTAAAGAACTTCTCGATATCGTGCTGAACACAACGAGAAGAGGTGGTACGGTGGTGATTCCATCCTTTGCAGTAGGCAGAACTCAGGAACTAGTTTACGAATTTAACAAGTTTTATGAAGAAGATAGCGAATATAAGGATGAACTGGATCAGTTGATGGTCTATGTGGATAGTCCGATGGCGACCACAGCTACAGAGGTTTTCCGAAAGAATGCACAAGTGTTTGATGACGAAACCAGAGACTATATTTTGCGTGGGGATAATCCGCTGGACTTTAAGAACCTGAAATTTACAAGAAGTACGGCAGAGTCTCAGGCGCTGAACTTGGATCGAAATCCTAAAATTATTATTTCTGCCAGCGGGATGTGTGAGGCGGGCAGGATTCGTCATCACCTGAAGCATAATCTATGGGATGCAAGATCCAGCGTAATCTTTGTGGGTTATCAGGCAGAAGGCACGCTGGGAAAACTGCTGGTAGAAGGAGTTAAAGATATCGTTCTCTTTGGCGAAGAAGTTCACGTTAATGCTGAGATTTATAACTTGGAAGGATTCTCTGGTCATGCCGATCAGAATGGCCTTTTCTCCTGGCTTGCAGGCTTTAGACAGAAGCCGAAACAGATATTTTTGGTACACGGTGAAGAAGATTCCAAGAAAGATTTTGGCAAACTGATTCACGATAAACTGGGCTATGAACCCGTGGTGGTGCTGGGAAATTCAGAATTTGAACTGGACATGAATACTGCACAGATACTCAACTATGAGCAGGCAGAGCAAGAAGCAGTGGAAGATGAGGAAATTCAGGCAGTCAGACGGAAAATTTCAGATATTCATAGTGGAATTGAAAGCATTTTATACAATACAGACCTGGCAATGGGAAGAAATATTTCCCAGGAAAAATTGGTAAAGATTAATAATATTGTCCAGGAACTTGCAAAGGCGACAATGGTGCTGGGTTCTGCTGTGACCGAAGAGGATCGCTCAAGAGAAGAACCTGTTGTAGATCCGAAATAAAGCATAGCAGAGAGCTTAGTTCATAGAAGAAAGGTTTGCAGAAAATAGATGAAGAATGTAATCGTAATAGGAATTGCAGGCGGTACCGGATCAGGAAAGAGCACGCTGATTCACAAGATTAAAGAACAGTTCAGTGATGAGATCACCATTCTCAGTCATGATTTTTACTATAAAGCCCATGATGATATGACCTATGAAGAGCGGTGCCAGCTGAATTACGACCATCCGGACGCATTTGATACAGATATGATGGTTGATCATGTGAAAATGCTGAAACAGTGGAAAAAAATTGAGAGACCAGTGTATGATTTTACTATTCATAACAGGGTAGCTGAAACTGTGCCGGTTACTCCTTCTAAAGTCGTCGTAGTGGAAGGTATTTTAATCTTTGAAAATCAGGCGCTTTTAGATCTTTGTGATATTAAAGTTTTCGTAGATACCGATGCAGATGTGCGGATCATCAGAAGGATTCTGCGCGATGTGAAGGAGCGGGGAAGAACACTGGATTCAGTGGTAGCTCAGTATCTGACGACAGTAAAGCTGATGCATGAGCAGTTTGTAGAGCCGAGTAAGAAAAAAGCAGATATTATTGTTCCAGAAGGAGGATTCAATGTGGTGGCGCTGGATATGCTCAATCACAGGATCCGGGCGTTATTGCAGGAGGAAGATAAAGTATGAACGATCTGAAGCTGGCTTTATTGGGCTTTGGAAATGCCGGACAGGCATTTGTAAAGATGCTTTCAGAGAAACTTCCGGAGATTCAAAGGATTTATGGCAGAAGTGTAAAGGTTACCGCCATTGCAACAGCCTCCAAGGGAACGATTATCGATTCAGGTGGTATTGATCTTTTACAGGTCTGTGCAGATATAGAGCATTTTGGAAAGTTTGCAGATGATAGACTTGGACTTTGTCATAAGGATGCGCTGGCAGTTATTGAAGAAGCTGACTGTGATGTAGTGTGTGAGCTGACGCCGCTGGAGATTTTTACAGGACAGCCTGCTATCGATCATATCAAAATGGCTTTTGCGTGTGGTAAGCATGTGATTACGGCTAATAAAGGACCGGTTGCATGGGCTTTTGACGAGCTGAAATCGCTGGCAAAAGAGAAAGGTCTGTGCTTTTTCTATGAAACGACGGTAATGGATGGAACACCAGTATTTAATCTGGTGGAGCATACACTGAAATTCTGTCAGGTGACAGAGGTTTCCGGAATTCTAAACAGTACCACTAATTATATTTTGGAGGGACTGGCACAGGGAAAGCCTTACGATGATGTTATTGTTGCGGGCAAGAAAAAAGGATTTATTGAAGCAAATCCGGCTATGGATATCGAGGGATATGATGCAGCAGCAAAGATTACGGCGCTTTTAAATGTTCTGATGGATGCAGGGCTTACACCTTCGGAGGTAGATCGGACCGGAATTGAGAATATTACTGTTTCCGATATCAAAGAAGCGGCGTCACGGGGAAGGGTCATTAAACTTCTTTGCAGAGGCTGGCGGAAAGACGGCAGGGTGTATGCCAGCGTAAAACCGGTGGAGGTTGAGATGCAGGATATGCTTGCAACTATCGACAGTACTACTTCCGTGATATCGATTACAACAGATTTGATGGGTAAACTGTCTGTGATTGAGCATGCACCTGAAATCGAGCAGACTGCATACGGTATTTTCGGTGATGTGATAAGGGTATTGGATACAGAGAAATAAACAAAAAAGGATGCGATTGATTTGAAAGAAAAGATTACAGAAAAGAAATGGTTCCTGTATGCACTGGTGCCTGTTTGTGCGCTGATGTGGGGAATGTCTTATTTAGGTACATCGGTTACATTAAATCATCTGGAAGTGATGGAACTTTTGGCACTTCGCTGGACAGTATCAACTGTGGTATTTCTGGTTTTGATTGCACTTCGCATAGTGAAGGTGAAATTTAAAGGGAAAAATATTAAGCTGTTGATATTGGTTGGAATTTTACAGCCCTGTATTTATGCAACGTTTGAAACGCTGGGGGTAAAATATACCAGTACATCGGAATCTTCAATCTTCATTGCGACGATTCCATTGATGGTTCTCCTTATCAGTGCAATTGTCTTGCATCAGAAAACCAGTAAGAAAATTATTGGTGCTATTATTCTGGCTTTCGTCGGTGTGGTTGTTTGCGTATATTTTTCACCGGAGTTTTCTGTAGGTGGAAAAGGAATCGGTTACCTATTCCTTCTGGCAGCGATTATTTCTGGTGCGCTATATTCTCTTAGCAGCAGCAAAGCTTCGGAAGAGTTCGACGCACTGGAGGTTACTTTTTCTATTTCTGTTATGGGCGCAATCTGTTTTAATGCAATTAGTTTTGCTATGGGCAATGGTGTACGCGGATATGCACTTTGCTTAAACGATATGACTGTCTTAGGTGGCGTATTGTTTCTTGGTATTTGCTGTTCTTGTCTGAGCTATTTGATTTTTAACTACGTCCTTGGAAAGCTGCCGGCAACAATCGGCACCAATTTAGTTGCTAATTCAGTCACTGCAGTAGGTGTGCTGTCGGGTTGTCTTTTTGCAGGCGATCCTTTTGGCTGGTATACTGTTGTGGGGGTAGCCCTGACCATTACAGGCGTGTGTCTTGCTTCTACAGGTAATCCGGATTAGAAAACAATTTATCAATTTTATAATGGTAAGACACTTTGTCAGTTTTTGATGCAGGGTGTCTTTTTCTTTGTCATTTTTGATGGAAATGTATTGACATAATCTGTAAATTATGGTAAAAAATAAGCAGAGGTTTCGGAAAGAGGTGATTATGTCAAGAGAATGGCAACAGACAAAGTATAAGGAGTATGTTATGCCTGATGCAGTGTATTATCAGAGCGTTTGGGCAGTCAGAGATTTGGAGAGAATGGAAAACAGATTGGCAGAGCTTGAACAGGAGGAAATAGCCGGAGGCAGAAGTATTGTCAGTGATAGAACAAGCAATTTTGTTTTATATCGGCCAACGGAGGAAAAAGCCGTAGAGAGGGCTGTGCTGCGAGAAAGGATTCGCGGCATTCATGCGGCGCTGAGCATGGTGCCAGAGGAATATCGTTCGTTTATTCTGAGCAATCTGATTCTCAAAAATACCGGAAAGGCATTTCCGAACAAACTGTGGAGGTACTGGAAACAGAGGTTTCTGTATACGGTCGCAAAGAATTTATCTATGATGTAAGATGTTTTGGAAAAAAATTTAAAAAATGTTAATAAAAAGTATTGTAAGGGGAGAAAAAATGTGCTATTATGATATTACGGATAGATAGAGGTGAATGGAAATAGACCGAGGGCCGCCCATAGGGCGGTCCTTTTTCTATCCTTTTTTATTTTGAAAAGAAAGGAGGTTTCCTTTGGACAGAGGAAAACGAATCATCGGTATCGTGCTTATTGCGGTTAGCATAGCAGCGCTGGTTACCTGGGAAAAGTGGGGCAAAGCGCAGTTTCTTTACGATGAGGTGCTAGTGTGCAGTAAGAATGTGGCAAAAGGCACCATTTTGCGAGAGGATATGTTTCAGACTGTGAAGATGAAAGTATCAGAAAAAGATTTTATAACACCGGGGGAGAAGAATTCGCTGGTTGGAAAAGAGGCGGCAGCCTTTATTCATAAAGGTCTGCCCCTGTTTCAGGAATATTTTATTCAGGTAGAACTTGTGTCCGGCGCAAAAGAAGGAAAATACGTTTTGACAGTACCCGAAGAGTGGCTTTATGCATTACCTTCATCACTTCGACGAGGAGACGATGCGTATTTTTTTCTTGGCAACGGACTTGTAACATCTGCACCGGTGCGCCTTGTCGATAAAGAGAATCACAGTGTAGAAATTGTAGTCACTGATAAACAGGCGCAGCAGCTGTCTAAAGCGGCAGAAAGCGGGGAAAAGATGGTACTGGTATATCATTAGAAAGGAGGACAGATGAAAAAAATAATTGGATTTTTTGGCGGTGATAATCAGGTGGGAACGACCATGATTGCGCAGTCTTTTGCAGAAGTGCTGCAGCAGAGGGGAAACAAAGTGCTCTATCTGATGGGAAGCGGCAAGTTTGGCGAGGAATTTTTGCCATTGAGCAGCAGGCATTCCATCGATGATTTAAAAGCTTCGATTCGAAGTGGAAAGGTGACTGCAGAGGATATGTATCAGAATTTGGAAGAGGTCAGAGGATTATGGGTACTGCCCGGCGTGAGAAACCAGCTCGCTGCCGGGTATTTTACTGAGAACACCTTCGAAGTACTCCTCTCTGAGATAGGAGATGATTTTGATTATACAGTTATCGATGGTGGCAGTGACGCAAATCTTGGTATTACCATTTCAGCTCTAAATACAGCGGACCACAGATTTTTTATGACAACCCAGCAGTCCAAATCTATTCGTAGACTGATTCTGCTACAGAAGAATATCGTGCAGCCTCTCGGGAAGGGAGGAGATTTAGTAATCAATAAATATTTGAAAGATCCGGCGCTACTTTTGAAAAACGATATTTTGTCGCTGTGTGAAATAGAGGAGGCTTTTACGGTGCCTTATGTGGAATACGGCTGGCAAGCAGAGATGGAAAATAAAAGCCTGCTGCGCTATGGAAAGTTTGCACGAGGAGTTGAAACTTTAGCGGATGTCTTTGAACCGGCAGGGAAGAAGGAGGGGATATGGAAAAAGCATTTTCTTTAGAAGCGTATTTGAGCAAAGTTTTGCACAAGGAGGAGTCGGATGAGATAGAGCCGCTAGCGCGATTTCGTCAAATTTGTTCCATTGTGGAGGCAGAATTTGACAAGGAATGGGACGAAACTGACGATATGGCAAAGAACAGAAAGCTGGAGAGGGAGAAACGGGCTATGATGGGATTTTCAGCAGAGACTGCTTTTTATAAGGAAAAAATTAAGGAGATTTTGAGAGAGAAAAAACTGACAGATAGCTGGTATCCGCCGTGGTATCCGGATTTGGCGGAAGGGATTTTTGCAGAAACTTATGGTCTTTCCGGTCTTGCGCCTTGGGCTTACGACATGGATGAAAAGTACAGGCAGTCTTCATCAGCAAAACTGATTGGAGATAGACTTTACTGCCTCATTGACGGAAAATCCCAGCTGCAGCCTCAAAGGATTCCCGGAAGGAGAAGAGAGCAGCTAAAAAGAACTCTGCTTTTAGCGACTCCTTATGAGAGACTGGAATACGGCTTTCATGAGGTGTACTTGAACAACGGAATCAGGATTACCATTTATTCCGGAGATAGAACCAAGGAGGGGCAGGATATTATGGTCTTTCGTAAATATATTCTGCCGGAGCTTTCCTTTGAACATTTAGCAAAGATTGGCACCATCCCCAAAGCAGCAATTTCACTGTTTTACAAGATGATAGAAATTGGATTTAATGTGCTGTTTTCCGGACAGGTCAGGTCGGGGAAGACTACTTTTATGCAGGTTTGGCAGAAGTATGAAGATCCGAATTTGGAGGGACTTGCTATCGCCACTGATCCGGAAACACCGTGGCATGAGATTATGCCGAAGGCGCCGATTATGCAGCTGGTTGCTGATGGAGAGCGCCTTTCTTCCATTACAAAATCACTTCTTCGTGGTGACAATGATTATATATTGCTGGAGGAAATGCGCGATGGGCCAGCCTTTTATTTGGCACTGGATATTACATCGACGGGAACGACCAGAAGTAAGGGAACCATTCACGATAACGACGCAGTCAATGTACCGTATAAAATGGCATCCAAGATTTGTCAAAGTTATGGCGGCGATATGAGAGAGGTGATTGCGCAGGTATACAAAAATTTTGACTATGTGTTGGAACTTTCTCAGGTGCCTGAGGACAAATCGAAGAAGGTGCTGAAGGGAATTTGGCAATATTCCTATGATGTGAAACAGGATAAAGTTGCTGCAAAAAAGCTGTGTAGCTACGATTTTTTTGAGAAAGTATGGCGTTGGAATCCAAATCCTTGTCTTGAGAAAGCAGAGAAATATCCACAGCTTGCAAAAGAAATCAAAGAGATGAACCTTTTGCTGGCGCAGCTGGCAGCGAATATGCCGATGGCAGAATCGGAGGCAGAAACGCTGTTTCCTGCTTATTACCAGACAGAAGGAGGCACCTGTGGATAAGATTTTGTATGTGCTGTTCTTAACAGGGATTTGTATTTGGCAGCTGCCAGCATTACATAGCCTGTACATGACTTTTCGCAGCAGAGTATATATTAGGAGAAATCTAAAGAAAGTTACAAGCGAAAATCTTTTTCTGAAAAGAAGCCCTTTGGGACAGCATCTTGCGCTGGTCATTGAAGGAGCGGAGACAGAAAAATTTTTCACAAGTTTAGAAAATTTCTATCTGATTAGCCTTATTCTTGGGGCAGGGAGCGGATTAGCTGCTTATCTTGCAACAGGTCCTTTTATGGCGCTGCTTTGTGGGATTTTTATGGGGCTGCTACCCTATACTATTCTCATGGCAAGGCTTTACGGGCGTCGGGTTTCCCGCTCAAAGGAAGGAGACGTACTTTTGCAGGAACTTCTCAACAACTACAAAATTCATGATTTTAATATCAAAGAAGCCATCGAAGTGACAGCGGCGGAGCTGGATAAAGCGCCAGAGTCCAGAAAGCTTTTGCTGCAGCTGGCAAAGGGATTGCAGAAGTCTGTCACTAAGGAGGAAGTGGATCAACATCTTACAGCTTTCCGCTATGGAATTGATACGGCATGGGGTAATGCCCTTTCTACCAATATCTTCTTCGCCTATCTATACGGTGTTCGAGTCGATAACGCATTGGAGGATTTGCTCGCCTCGATGATAAAAAGCCGTAAGGTAATCGAGCATGGAAAAAGGGAAAATAATGAGGCTAAGCTGATTTTGAAGTACTTAGCACCGGTTAGCTTTCTTTTGACCGTGGTGGGTGCGTGCAGGTATTTTGGCTTTACGCCGACAAAATTTATCCGGTATCAGTTTGGCACAGTGTTGGGACTGCAGTGGTTTTTAATTATGACCATGATGTATTTGGCTAGCCTGCTACTCAATGTATTTTTGTCTAGAGAGAAGATGGACATTTAGGAAAGGCGGTTACGATGAAGATAAAGACAACGCCTTTATTTAAGGCGCGAAGACTGGCAGCATATACAAGCAAGATGTTGCCGGAGCTAGAAACCAAGGGAAAACAGCAAATTTTAGCCAGGTGGCGACTGTTTCAGAGCCAGAAGATGGAGCGAGAGATTTATAGCAGCTGCATTGTACTGAAAAACCTGGCTATGGTGCATAAGGATCTTCCCATGTCTGCTGATTTTATTTTGGAACAATTAATGGAGTGCAGCGGAGCGCTTCAAAATACTTATGCGGATATTCTGTCGGCATATCGTCTTGGACAGGGGGAGGAAGCCTTTCGTATTCTTACTGAGCAGGTGCCGCTAAAAATTGCAGCAAACTTTGCTGCTGTTCTTTCTAAAATCGATAAAATCAATCCGGCGGAACTGATTGTGCATATGACCGCTTTTGAGGAAGCCCTGATGGGAGAGCGTATGACCAAAGGTATGAGCAAGGCAGAAAGAAAAAGTCTGATTACCACCATGGCAGCGACTGCGACCATTTTTTCGATTTTGTTGAATTTTACTATTGTAGTTGTGTTTATGAATACGCTGCAGATGATCGACCAGATGTTTTATTGAGGAAGAGCAAGTTAGTCAGAAAGGAGAGAGATGAAAAATTTAATTATTATTATTGGAACAATTTTATTGGGTGTTATCATTGTCAACACTATGGTTTTAGGCGAAGGCGAAGTGTCTTTGAAGGAAGCAGCCCAAGGAGTGGTGGAGCAGGGTGTTGAAAGCATTGAGTCCATGGAAATCGGAGAATAGCAATGAAGGATTTACTGATTATTGTAGGAACTATGGTGCTGGGATTCTTCCTTTTTTCAATGATTGCAGGGGATAAGGACAGTTTGAAAAGCGCCGGCAGTGCGGTTATGGAAAGGAACATAGAATTGTATCAAGAGGAGTGCGGCGTGTGAAGAATTTAATAACATCGGTGGCGAGTATGCTGTTGCTTCTGGCAGTTCTCATGGAATTTACACAAAGCCAGCTTCTCTATGTCAAGATGACTGCAGCAGATCAGGCAGCCGCCGCTTTTCGGGATATGGTGAAGGTGGACGGCTGCATTACTGATACCAGTGAAAGCTGGCTGCGTCAAGAGCTGGCAAAGGTTTTTCACTGCGCGCAGGAAGAAATTACACTTAGGGGGACAAGAACACCTGTAGGAAGAGGACAGCTGACTTCGTATCAGGTGGAGGTGAAAGTGAAACCTGTTATCATCATGGCAAAATTTTGGAATATTGACAGTGAAAGAAATTATTTTGAATATCGGCTTGATAGAACGGTAGTAAGCGAGCGTGAGGTCGATAGTCCATGAAAAATATGATGATAACCATGTCGATTTTACTCTTTGTTTTCACGATCCTCGGATATCAGCAGCAGTGTAACCACATTCTGAGAACCAAGGCATATTTAAGTGAAGTCTCAGCAGAGGCGGCTTTTGCGGGGCAATACGCTTTGAAGCAGGGCGCATCAAAGATTTCGGCGAAGTCTGCAGCGGTGAGTGTCATTGAGAAGAATCTGCGGCAGAAGTCTGAACAGGCAAAGTGGCATATCGAATGCAGTAAAACTGCAGCCGGAGAATGCAGGGTGATAGTTTTACTTCAGTTTGAGGATTTGCGTGTCAGCGCGGTTAGAAGGAGTGCCAGCTCTGCAGGTGGGGCAGAGTAGGCAGATTGCATTTACAGATGCAGTATGGTAAAATATGTATCAAAGAAATCTGAAAATAATGTAAAAGAGGTGAAGAACATGATAAAAGATATTTTGCTTTTGGGTGATCCGCGGCTTTATGTGACCTGTACAGAGTATCGAAAAGAGAACTTGAAAGACATCGAAACTGTCGTTTCCGACTTGCATGACACGATGATGGAGTACAAGAGAACCCATGGAGCCGGACGTGCCATTGCGGCGCCGCAGATTGGCATACAGAAAAGACTTTTATATATGTATGTGGATAACCCACAGGTGTTCATCAATCCAGTATTGCATTTTCCTACAGAGGAAAAGATGACAGTTATGGACGACTGTATGTCATTTCCGGGTCTTTTAGTCAAAGTTGAACGGCATAAAGAGTGTATCATTTCATATTACGATATGAACTGGAAAAGACAGGAAATGCACTTGAAAGGAGATTTATCAGAACTGATTCAGCACGAGTTTGATCATCTCGACGGAGTTCTTGCAACGATGCGAGCCATAGATGAAAAATCCTTCTTTTATGGGAATATTAACAATTACAGATAAGGTATAGCAATATACAGCAATACACAGTTTATGAGACGAGTAACTGCCTTGAAATTCATTTGAATTCGGGCAGTTTTTTCGTGGAAAAGGAGAATAAAAATGAATTATATGCAATTTAAAGAAGAAGTTATCAAAAATATTAAAGGATATTTACCGGAAAAATACTGCGAATGGGAGCTTAAAACAGAGATGGTTTATAAAGTCAACGAGCCTTTGGAAGCACTGATGATTTTCCCAAGAGGAGAGAAAGGCGCATCGACCATGCTGTATCTGTACAGATTTTACAAATACTATCAAAGCGGACAGCCCTTTGACAGTGTTCTTAGAATGATTGCACTTGAATATCTTAACGGGCTTGCCCATGTAGATGAAATGAGCTCTTTTGTAGACGAAGGAGAAAAAAAGGAAAATATCATTTACGAGCTGATTAATACGGAGAAGAACGCGGAACTTTTGGCTCGTGTGCCTCACAGACACTTTTTAAACCTTTCTGTTATTTACAGGCTTATGGTGGATTTACCTGACGGTACTTTTAACAGCGCAGTTATTACGAATAATTTGGCGCAGAACATGCGGCTATGCGAAGAGGAACTATACAAAATAGCTTCAGAAAATACAAAATATCGAATGGAACTTCGGATTTCAGGTATTCCGGATATACTTTATATGCTGACCAATCATAAGAAGACCATGGGCGCTTCTGTGATTTTGTATCCAGGTGTTTTGGAAAGCATGGCGGAGGGATTTCAGTCAGATATTTATGTGCTACCTTCTTCTATTCACGAAGTGATGCTTGTTAGGGACATGGGACAGAAAGTCGATGACCTGAAAGAAACGGTTTTGAGGGTTAATGGAAGATTTGTAGACAGGGATGAATACTTGTCTGATTCGGTTTATATTTATCGTAGGGAGGAAGGAAAATTAGATATTGCAGAAGAATAAAGGACTGCTTTGGGGTATTATGCCGAAAGCAGTCCTTTTGTGTGAATTGTAATAAGTAAACCTTAGTGATGGCAGGAATTTCCGCCGCCGCAGGTGTGACCTTCGCCGTGATGGCTACACTGTACGTTGGCATTATATACCAAAGTACCGTCGACCAGTGCCTGGACAGCTTCGTCAGCAGAGCCAGATACGCCGCCGTAAAGTCTGATTCCAGCTTGTGCCAGCGCATTTTGTGCGCCACCGCCGATGCCGCCGCAAATCAGTACATCGACACCGAGATTTTTCAAAAATCCAGCCAGAGCGCCGTGACCGCTCCCAGCAGCATTTTCAATGGAAGAAGAGAGGATTTTGCCGTCTTCGACTTGATAGATTTTGAAGTTTTCGCAGTGACCGAAGTGCTGATAGATTTCCCCGTTTTCGTAAGTAATTGCAATTTTCATCGTGGTAGTCTCCTTTGTAATAGTTGCTGTTTTTTTGTTTTTATGACAGATATCATAGTTGCCTCCGCTGATGAGCAGTGGTTTTTCATGAATCAGCGCATCTGCTAGCTTGTATCGTGCGGACTCGTAAATGTTAGTCACCGTAGGTCTTGATACCTGCATAGAAGCGGCGCACTCTTCCTGGGTCATACCCAGATAATCGATGAGTCTAATGGTTTCGTATTCATCTACGGTCATGGTAACGCAGGAAAGACTGCTGCAGCATTCTGGTTCATAGCCTGCCGGAATAAAGCCTTCGCTTGTCGGCATGGTGTTTACCATTCTGTTTTTTCTGGGTCTCGGCATGGAAGCTCCTTCTGTCATCATTATTAGCATATGTTATTTATAAAAGTATTATAACAGGGTTTTGAACATATGTCAATAAAATGCGAACCTGTTAGCAGTTGGTATTAGTTTAAATTCAAATGAAATAAGAGGGAAGATATGAAAAGAAAAGTAATCAGTGTATTTTTTATTGGATTGTTGCTTTTGGGAAACAGCAGAGTTTCTTTTGGAGACACAGAAAAAATCATGTATGCCAAAGAACAGACCTGGCTATATAGTAGTGGGCATGAAACTGCAAGATATGCGGTAGTGCCCATTGGAAAAAACCAAAAAGTAGCCACAAAAGGTCTTGTAAAGGCGATTTTATCTGGCGGTAGAAAGGTCTACTATTATGAGGTGGAATGTTTGGGACAAATTCTTTATATTCCTCGATCTAAGGTGAGTTCCAGAAAACCAGCTAAACCTGTATCAATTCGATATCTTTTTAAAGAATTGAAAGTAGACGATAAAATAAAAATTCATGACAGACCAAGCATTTTAGGCAAAGTTTTAAAGACAAAGGACCGCAGCATTTATACTATCGGACAGGCTGGAAATTGGTATGTTGTTTATATTGAAGGAAAAATCGGTTATATTCGAAAAAATTCGGATTCCATCAAAAATGTCAGAAAACCTGATTATATTCCGATTAGGATTTCTGACAAAGAGTATCCTGATACAGCAGAGCGAACCAATATGAAAGAAAGAATTTATTTGCAGTATGCACAATTATCTCAGAAAATTCGCGAGAGATTGATGCAGCGAAATGTGGAAATTTATTGCAGGGAACATTTTATAGAGCCTTTTGAAGGAAACGGAAGTTTGGGATATACAGAAAGTCGACCTCACAAGGCTGTAATCTATTTGAAAGATGAAGGGATTGAGTTCAGCTTTATCCATGAAGTAGGACATGCTGTCACCAGGTATTTATTGAATGAAGATAAGGACTTGGATAAACTGCTGCTGGAGCAAAGGAAATTGAAGTTAGAGCCATATTATGCAAAGTCCATGTCAGAATGGGCGGCTGAAATTTTGCGAGTACTGGTGAAATCTCCAAAAGAATTGAAAGAAAAGGCCCCTAGATCCTATTTGTTTTTAATGCGACAGGTGCTGAACGTATATTAAATCCGTTGCATGTTGCCTAAGAAACGGGAGACACGAAAGCTATATATAATTTTAAATAATGAAAGGAAAAGAAAATGATGACTGCGCTTTGCGCACTTGTATTAACGATGGGGGCTACTTCAAGCAGTTTTGTGACGGAAGGAAGCGTGCAGAGTACATAAACTTAGCTAGAAAAAACTATACAAGCAGAGAAGGGAGGGTAAAGAGACAGCAGAGAAAGTTTAAACTAAAGGGAAAACTGGTATGGTCAGTGTGCCGCTTAGCAGGAAACATGTTGCAAGTTTGGCTGTAACTGTGGAGGCAGAGTAGGAGGATAGAGTGAGAATAAAAATCTTAAGAATGGATTGCTTCCTGTTTAGTATACTGTTGTTTATTTTAACGATGGCTGCCCCGGTTTGTGCAGTAGAAAAAAATATGCAGACAGAGACCGGAGGATATCTTAATCTTCCGGAAAGTAAAAGTGTTTATATACAGGATACGGTGGAAATTCAGCCGGAAGAGATTCCAAAGAATGAATCTGAAAAAGAAGAAAGCATGATTAACTCAGAACAAAGAACAAAGCAATTAGGTAGAATAATAATTCCAGAAACAGGAGACTTACAGTCCTTGGGAATTTACCTTTTGGTTTTGTTTGGGGCAGGTGATGTTTTCGTAACGATTTACAAAAGGAGAAAAGAGCAGGATGATTAAAGGTGCATTACAGAAAAATTTAGGTGTCAGAGTAGTTATCATAGTACTTACTATATGTGTTTTATTCTGTCTGCAGGCCAAGATAAGCTATGCAGGAACAGCAGAGAAGATGTATTTCAAGAAAGCAGGCTTTAGTAGTTATTACAAAGGTACCCAGTATAGCAATATCCTGGGTGTTTATGGAGAAGGTGAAGGTGTGGCAGTATATGGGAGAAGCAGGCACAAAGATAAAGATGGAAAGATACGCACCTATTATGAAACCCGCTTTTTTGGAGAAAAAACATATATTGACGGGAAATTTTTAACCAATATAAAGCCAGAACTGAGTTATACAAGCAGTACATATTTTAAAGAACTAATCTTTGATGATGGGGTGATGGTTTATGATAGCCCCTGTAGAAACAGTAGTGGCAGAGAATATCAAGAAAATGCCATTTGTACTATTGGGCAAACGAAGAACTGGTATAAAGTATTTGTGAATGGAAAGACAGGTTTTATTTCTAAGGCAGAGAAAGCTATTATTGATGTACGAGCTGTGGAATTTCCTTTGAAAATAAAGCAGCCTATGGAGAAAGAAAAAAATGTTAGAAATCGTGTGAGGTATCAATATGCAATGCTTCCGCAGAAAGTGAGGAAACATTGCAATCTGCGAAGGTTACAAATTACCATAACACAGAAATTACCAAATGATGCTTTTGAAGAAGCTGGTTATAGTGGGTATACAACTAGTCGACAAAAAAGACCAAGAATTTATTTGAAGGAAACAGAGAGACCTTATTTGTTGGAAGGCAGTTTTTTTCATGAGGTGGGACATGTCATGACGAGACTGCAGCCAGAGCTGTTAGATGGTACAGGTAAATCATTTTTCTCTTGTTTCTCAGAGAGAAGAAGACTGAATTTGGGAGAACACTATCAGACGCAGACAGAGTATGCAGCAGAACTCTTTGCGATTTATATGATGAAGCCGGACTGGCTGTCAATTGCCGCCCCGCGCAGCTATGCTTATATTGATTCTATTTGTAAAAAATAAAGGCAGAAATAATATTGAAGCCTAGACATACGAGGAGAGGATTAAAATATTTAAAAAGAAAAAACGAGACCAACTTCCCTATTTTGATCTCGCTTATGGGTAGACATCGTCGGCATAGTAAAACATGACAGAAGTGTTTGACTTGCTATGACGATTAAAGCACATAGAGAGCTTGGATTTTCTCTTGCACTTGTTCTTCGAGAATAGTATAATCGAAAATAGGGTAAATGTAAAACGAGAAATTGTTCACTGAATTTGAAGAAAAACTTATACCCCCCCTCTTTTGCTTGTGGGGAGAAAGGAGGACGAACATGCCGAATCCGAAATATGAAGCGGCTTTAGCTGTAGTAGAAATGGGCAGTTTGAAAAAGGCAGCTGAGAGTTTAGGCTACACACAAACCGGTGTCAGCTATCTGATTAATTCTTTGGAGGAAGAACTTGGTGTAGAGTTGTTTGTTCGCAATTATGGAGGTACAGTGCTTACTGCAGAAGGAAAACTGCTGCTACCATATATTCGCAGTGTATGCAATTGTGAAAACCTTCTGATGAACAAGGTCCATGAGATAAAGAATTTGAGTTCTGGGTTGCTGCGAATTGGGAGCTTCAGCAGTGTTCATACTAATTGGCTGCCTGCCATGGTAAAAGAGTATCAGAAGCACTATCCGGGAGTAGAGGTCGAGATGAAATGCTGTGACGATTATGATAGACTGGAGGAAATGATTTGCTCAGGTGAAGTAGATTGTGGCTTTGTAGTCCTTCCTGCAAAGAAAAAGATGAAAGTGACGGAATTTTATGAAGACCCGGTGGTTGCAGTCGTCGGAGAGAATCATCCTTTAGCAGATGAGCCTTGCTTTCCTGCCAGCAAGCTGGATCAGTATCCATATATTCAGTCTTTGGTAAGTTCGGAGCGAGAAGTAGATGACATCTTTGAACGTTATGGCAAGAAAGCAGATGTTGCATATCGAGTAGATAACGACTTTACTATGTTGTCTATGATTAGTAGCGGGTTTGGATTTGCGATTTTTCCAGAGCTGTTGCTTAGACACTTAAATTTTCCCATTTTGGCGAAGTCTTTTAATCCACCGGAAAGCCGTAAAATCGGATTTGCGATTAGGGCGGCAGGTCCAGCATCCAGTGCAATAAAAAGTTTTCAGGAAACTGCAGAAGCTTGGCTTGAGGAATGGATGGTGCAGTAAGTTCGCAACTGGGAGTCTTGACAGGTCGGTTCAGGTAAAATATACTTGAATCAACAGAATGAAAGGAAGGTTTACCAACGATGAAAAAGCTAATTTGTAAAGATGATTTCTGGGGATTATTTCCGGACTGTAAAATTGGAATTGTAATCTGTAAGGGCATTACCAACGAATATCATAATGATGAGGTAAAGTATGAGGAGCTGATTCGAGAAGGAGAACGGAAAGCTTTGACGTTTTTGACAGAACCTAACTTCACAGATAACAGAGTGATTAAAGTCTGGAGAGAAGCTTACATGAAGTTTAAGACCAAGAAGGGCGCAAGATGTGCCATCGAAGCTTTGATGAAACGTATTTCCAAGGAAAATCATCTCGGAACAATTAATCCGATTGTGGATATTTATAACAGTGTATCTCTGAGCCATGCGATGCCTTGTGGCGGCGAGGACATAGACTGCTTGGAAGGAAATTTGCTGCTGACGAAAGCTGATGGCGATGAAATGTTTTATGTCATCGGTGGCGAAAACAATGAACCTCCGCTTACAGAAGAACTAATCTACAAAGACGACGCTGGTGCTGTTTGCAGATGCTGGACCTGGAGAGAGGCTGAGCGCACCATGCTGACAGAAAAAACAAAGAATGCGATGCTATGCTGCGAACTTATAGATTTAGAACGGTATGAAGAATTGATGGAAGTGTTGACTGACTTGAAACGAGAAGTAGAGTCAAGACTGGGAGGCGTATGTGAAATTATGATTTTAGATAGAGAGCATCCGGAGGCAATTCTGGAAGAATGAGTATTAAAAAAGCACGTCTTTGCAGATTGGCTGCATGTAGGCGTGCTTTTACTTTTTATATATTTACCAAATACCCATCATATGCTGTAAAATCAAGCTGACTCCGGTAATACTAACCCAGCAGCAAAGTCCCATAATCAGTGGTTTACCACCGGTTTTGATGAGCTTTACGATATCAGTATTCAGCCCGATTGCTGCCATGGCAAGGACAATAAAGAACTTAGAAAGTTCTTTGATTGGAGCAAAGAACTCTGCGGAGATACCCGCGGATATTGCAAGCGTAGTAATGATGGACGCGCCGATAAAATAAAGGATAAAGAACGGGAAGATGCTCTTGATGCTAACACTTTTTCCATCGGCAGATTGTCCCCTTTTCGTGCGCATAAAGGCAAGTACTAAAGTGATTGGGATGATTGCAAGAGTACGCGTCAGTTTTACGGTGACAGCTTTGTCGAGAGTAGCAGAACCGAGGCTCCACATGCTGTCCCAGGTTGCAGCACAGGCTGTAACTGAGGAGGTGTCATTGACTGCAGTTCCTGCAAAAATGCCAAAAGCTTCTCCTGAAGTAGTATCAAAGCCAATAGCATTTCCGAAAGTAGGGAAAATAATTGCAGCAAGGACATTAAAAAAGAATATGATGGAAATAGCCTGAGCAACCTCTTCGTCATCTGCTTCAATAACTGGAGCGGTTGCTGCAATGGCAGATCCGCCGCAGATTGAAGAGCCAACGCCGACTAAAGTAGAAATATTAGCTGGCGTTTTCATGATCTTGTGCAAAGTATAGGAGATAATTAACGAGGTTGCAATGGTGCATACGATAATTGGCAAAGACTGCTTGCCAGTTTCAACAATTACGTTAAGATTCAGCCCGAAGCCTAAAAGAATTACTGCCCACTGCAGAATTTTTTTAGAGGTGAACTTAATACCGGGTTCGAAGCTGCCTTTTTCTTTGAAGAAAAGTGTGACGACCATGCCGGCTAAAATAGCAATTACTGCACCGCCAATAATCGGGAATGCTTTGCCGGCAAACCAAGATGGGATAGCGAGTGCAATACACAGTAGTAAACCTTTTCCGTTCTTTGTATAGAAGTTCATATAAATCCTCCTTGTAGATGTCATTAGCTAAGCAATTATACCTTAAAAGCGAAAAAATGTAAATGAGAATCTTTGGTATATTGTTGCAGTCAGCAAGCAATTAAGATATACTAATAGAAATAAATAGGGACTTGTACCAAATAATAGGAGGATATTAAACATGCTGGAAAAGGGAATTAAAGGCTCGCAGGAAATAAAGGTAACTGCTGAAAATACAGCACTTACTATGGGAAGCGGCACGTTGGAGGTTTTTGCAACACCGTCTATGATTGCACTGATGGAAAAAACTGCATGGGAGAGTGTGGCACCATACCTCGGAGAAGACGAAGGCACTGTCGGAACCCTGCTTAACGTAGCACATCTTTCCGCAACACCACTTAATATGGTGGTTCGCTGCGAAAGCGAACTTGTGGAAATTGATGGACGTAAACTGGTATTTAAAGTGGCAGCTTATGATGAAGCGGGTTTGATTGGAGAAGGCACCCACGAGAGATTTATCATAAAAAATGAGAAATTCCAGACAAAAGCCAATAGCAAAAAGGCCAAATAAGAAACATGATTGTAGTAGTTACAGATGTTTCAGCTATTATCATTGGAGAAAGCTTGAAAATCGAGCGGCGCTTTGATAGGATTGCCCAAAGAGTTGAAGCGCGTTTTGATGTCAGAAGTGATTCATTGTAGAAAGTATTTCGACAAGAGATATAAACTCTTGTCGAAATACTTTTTTTGTAAAAACCAGCCACGTGTTCGATGCGTGGCTGGTTTTTTAAAGGAAGGAAATAACGAGACAAGCGTTTACACCATCGGTGAAGTCAAGAATTTATATGAATACGCACTCTTGCCATCCTATATGTGAGACGGGCTTTTTAAACGAATGGTAATGGTGGCTATATCACATCCACCATAGTAAAAGCAACAATCTATGTGAAAGAAACTTCGTCATATAATTTGGAGTATAAGTTGGCATTTATGGCCAGGACAAAGCATTAAGAAACTGGAATAGCTAATCAAAGAGAATGGGAGATTACAGCTCGGTTCGTACTATATGAGTAATGCGGATGAATGGCTTGCTGAGTGCATTAACATCCTCATTAAAGAACCAGAAAGACTAGAGAAAAAGGCGTCAACGACATATCTGTTTCTAATGGAAAACGTTCTTGGCAATACTGAAAGTCCATTACGTGTCGCTTAATCTGGCACGAAAAAATATATTTAACCATTAAAATTTAAAAAACGAAAGGAAAAACAAAAATGAAAAAGAAAATGATCACTGCGCTTTGCGCACTAACGTTAACTCTCGGAACCGCTGTTAACTGCTTTGCAGTCGAAACTAATCCGCAGACAACACAGGCTTACATCAATGTACCTGCTACAGCAATCGATTTTAGTGTAACTGAGGAAATCATCTTCACTGGTACTGCAGATTCCGCTGATTTAGTTGCAAATGACCTGGAAGTCATCAACAATAGCAAAATTGGTGTGCTGACAGCAAGCATTGAAGTAACTGGCGATAATGGATGGACTGTAGTTGCAGATTCCACTGACTTTACAAGATTGGGAGCTAATGCGAAAAAGATTAGCATTATGGTCGCTGGAGACCACGATATGTCCACTAGCGCATACACTGGTGCAGGAAATATTGACCCAACCGAAAAAGTTACAGTAGCTTTATCAGGCAAGACTGGTAGAGTAACTACTGCACAGGAAAAGACTAAGGTTGCTAACTTCGTTACAACCGTTTCTGTAGTGAAATAATCGTAAGTAAAAGCACAAGGAGGTACATGAAATGAAAAAGAGGATTTTATCTATTCTATGTGTGCTGCTTATGATGGTTAGCACTTCTGTCGCTGCCTTTGCTGATGAAAGCAATGTGGTAGCATATATGACTGTGCCGGCAACGGCAATCGATGTATCAGTGACAGAATCCATTGATATGACTGGCTCTGCAAATTCTGTTGATTTGATTGTTGATAAAGTAACTATCACCAATAACGGTACAGCTGGAGTTATTAACATTGACAAGGTTACTGCTACTGCTGCAACCGGATGGTCTTTTGTTGACGAAACTACCAACTTTAAGTTATTAAATGCAAATGCGAAGAAGTTGTCGCTGACTTCGACATTGGGCAGTTCCACCTGGGATATTATCAAGACCTGTCCGACCTTTGCAAAGGATGAAAGTAGTGTTGCAGCTGGAGCATCAAAAAATATTACCTTTACAGGAAAAACCGGCGTTGTAACAACAGCTGTAAACCATGAACAGGCAGCTAGTATCGTGGTTACCTTAAGTCTGATATAATTCAGTATTACTTAGACAGATAGGAGGACGTAATGGAAACTAAAAATGAAAAAAACAAGAAGCAAAAAATACTGATTATCATTTTACTGATTGCAGTTGCTTTCATGGGAGCAGGACTGTTTTATGTCCTAAACTCGAACAGGCTTGAAACCAGCAAAACAGCTGTTATCGTGCATACTGATGAAAAACTAAGCGATACAAGCGGCGGGCAGGTGAGAATTCGCATCAATTCTGCGGTGCAGATTTATGAGGATACCATGCAGGATCTTGCTTTTGCAAATCTCAATGAAGGAAGGCAGCTACAATGTAGAATTAAAGTAGGGGATTCCTACGTATATGATTCCGGACTTGTTAAATCCGGAGATGCAATACAGGCGGATATTGTAGATACATCCACCCTTAAACAAGGGAAGAATCAAGCAATTGCTGAAATTTACAATTACGACATGGATAATGAGTTGATTGGTCAGACTAACACGATTATCGACCTTTATCTGAACGACTAATGAGCAGGACGTCCCCATTGAGACGTTCTTTTTTAAAGAAATGAGGGAGGAAGATGTGAAAAAGAGATCTAAGCGATGGTTGTCAATATTACTAATAATGGCTATGCTTTTGACTATGGCGGTCCCGGTTTTTGCAGAAGAACCGGATAGTTCTATTGAGCAAATTCCGATTGATGAAGTGCGAGAAGCTGATATAGAAGGTGTAGATGCTTCTGGTTTGGAGGATTCTGAGATTCAGAATTCTCAACAAGTTTCTATAGAGAAGCTGAAAAAGGCAGTTGCGAAAGTTGTGGTAGTTGATGGAACAAGGACTGTTTTATATGAAGATGGTACTCTCATTCTAAATGAACTTGATTCAGATCAAGAGAACAACGAAGCAAAGCATGGTGCGGCCAGCAAGGAATTTCCAGCTTGGGATGGGACAGAAAACGACTATGCCTTTGGAGATACCGGGGTTCCATGGTTTAATTCAAGATATAATATAAAACGTGTTGAAATAGGCAGTAAAATTTCGCCAACAGATACTTCAAAATGGTTCTTTAACTGCACCAATGCTTCTTCAGCAGAACTTTCAAATCTGGATATGTCAAACGTAACCTCTACTGACGGAATGTTCTATAGCTTTGGAAGTCAGACTTTGAGCGTAACAATTTCCGGGCTTGAAACTTGGGATATGTCAAATGTGAAAAACATGCATGGTACATTCCAGTGGGTAGGACAAAACGCTGGTAACATAGCCATTTTAGGAATGGAAGACTGGAATGTTTCAAATGTTACAGATATGTCAGAGATGTTTGATTCAATCGGATATCGTGCTGAATCTATTATGATTTCGGGTTTGGATGGATGGGATACAAGAAATGTTACAACGACACAGAAAATGTTCTATATGCTTGGATATGAAGCTGAAGCTGTTACGATTTCCGGTTTAGAAAACTTAAATTTTGAAAATGTTAAAACCGCAGTAAGTATGTTTGAAAGTTGCGCAAGTGCAGACAAATGCGAATTTGCTCTTGATGTATCAAAGTGGAATGTATCCAAAATCGAAAATATGAATAATATGTTTTCTTGTTTTAGAATGTCAGCAAGCAAAGTCACATTTTTAGGCTTTGATAAGTGGAAAATCAATAATCATGCAAATCTGTCCGGTATGTTTCAGATGATGGGAATGTCCGGAACTTCTCCAACTATCTCTGAATATAACATTGGTATTTTAACTGTTCCGGGTGGATGTATTGTCGATAGTATGTTTTATGCAGCGGATAATGTAAAAGGCACTCTAATAATTAATGGCATGCCTATTTCTGAATATGGAGGAGATATTAACCTTGCATGGGGTACAAATAGAACAGGAGGGGCCTTATATCTTGCACCGACTAACACAGCAACATTGACCTGGGCACAGGAAACTGTTGACAAGTATGGTCTTTCTGGCGACCAGACACAGGGCCATATATATTTAAACGACAATCAAGTTGTCGGTCGAACAGTTCTTTACGCAGATGGTACCTTAATCATCAATGAACTTTTAAAAGACCAAGGTGCTAATGAAGCTACACATGGCGCAATAAAAAAGGAATATCCAGCATGGGATGGTGCAAAAAATGATTACAACATAAACGGCAATGGCGTACCATGGAGCTGGCTCGATGATATAACATCTGTAGAAGTTGGAAGCAAAATTTCGCCTGTAAACACTTCGCGCTGGTTTTTCGGAATGCATGTATCTTCAATTAATGTATCGCTTCTGGATATGTCTAATGTAATTGCTACAGTTGAAATGTTTGGAGAAACTACTGTAGAAGAAATTGCAGGATTGGGAAATTGGGATATGTCAAACGTAAAGGACGCACATAACATGTTTGGTTGGCTTTGCATGGGTGCAACAACCCCAATAGAACTGATCGGAATTGAAAACTGGAAGTTTTCGAGTGGAGCAAATTTAAAGGGAATGTTTATGAGCAGTGGCGCGGTGAAATTTCAAAGCATCATCATACCAGAGGGGTGTGACATCAGTGCCATGTTTGACAACGTGGAGGAAATTTATGGTGATGTTGTCATAAACGGAATCCAGACCTGCAATGAAACAGAATGGACTGGATTTGCCAGAAATACAAACCCGGAAAAGGGTGCACTCTATCTTGTGCCAGACGATATGGGATATAGCCAAGCGGAAGATATAGAGGGTAAGTATGGTATCAATGGTAGCGTTACGCAGGGTCATGTTTATCTACGTAAAATGCTTGATTTTACTGTGACGGAATCTATCGACATGACTGCTTCCATGGGTTCCACAGATTTGGACATCACTGACCTGAACGTAAATAATCTTGGATCAAAAACAATTACTGTCAGCAGCGTGCAGGTGGACGATGTGGTAAATGGGTGGATGCTTACGGCGAACACCACAGACTTTGCTGCACTTGCAAAGGACAGCAAGAAGTTTTCGTTTGCAATAGGCGAATTTGACTTGTCGAAAGGACCATATACTGCAGGTGGCAACATCTCGGCTGATAAGCAAAAGGTATTTAAGTTGACTGGTAAAACTGGCGTTGTCAGCACAGCAATTAAAAGGCAGCATATAGCAAATTTGATTGTAACCGTAGCTGCGGTGTAAGGAGGGGAGACGATGCCAAGAAGTAAGCTATTTCATCATATCGGAAGCCCTAATTCTTTCTACAAAATATTTAAAACTGTAACAGTGGATAATGGGAGTGAGTTTCAGAATTAGGAAGTGATTGAAAAGATACTTCATCGTGCGAGAAAACGGTGGAAACTATTTTATTTCCATCTATAGTTCATGGGAATGAAAATGCTAATCATTTAGTCCATCGCCATATACCAAAAGGAACCAGCAAGGAGGTGATGAAAATACTTGGTTGTGTGGAAGGATCCACATAGCACTTGTAGTATTTTTTGAAGTTTATATTTCAGCAGTAGTATAAAGATATTAGAACCCTCTTTTTTGTCGTGCAAAGAAAACATGAGACATAAAGTAAATAAAGATATATGCGTCGTGTAGAAAATAAAGAATACGATTTTATCGGAAATCGTGCACTATGTCATTCTATATTTTATCAAAAAATATTATTTGATAAAATGTCAAAATATACTTTGAAAAAAAAGCAGAAGACTGTAGGAAATAATTTTGAAGGTTTGTCAAACATATGTTACACCGTCATGCAAAAAATTAAATAAAGTATCTTTAGGAGAAAGCCACTTTA
>NZ_QWEQ01000027.1 GCF_009936045.1 Emergencia sp. 1XD21-10
ACGGAGGAGTGAGCGAAGCGAGCGTTGCCGGTTAAAAAAGAAAAGACAGTCGTATGGCTGTCTCTTCTTTTTTAGCGCAGCGTACAAAACGGGACAGCGGAGAGAGTAATCCGATTTTAGGATTACGACCGGAGAAGGGAGCGGAGCGAGTGTTGCCGGTTTCAGTAAAAAGCAAGTTACGAAGTAGCTTGCTTTTTTAGTGTCCGAAGGACACGTCTGAAACGGGACAACAACGGGTAAGTTGAGTATGGGATTTTGGCTTGAGGTATGGGCGTAGTGCTGGTTTTGATAAATGTAACCTGCAGCATGAAACGATTTTTTGCTTTGCAGAATTTTGCTGTACTTCTGTTCAAAAAAAGGAAAATGATATTTTTGTAGGTCTAAAACTAGAAAAGTGGGGGTGCATATTCTATAGATAATGATATATATTATTGGATTTTTGTCATTTTTTTAATATATATGCCTATTTAAATCCAGGCGGCTGGGTATGGGAATGTGGATTTTCCTTTTTTTGCGAAAGTAAAGGGTAGGTTTCTGCAACTCTTATTTTGCCCAACTTTAAGACAGGAGGCGGGTAGTGAAGATAGGGCAAATGGAAGGTCATGAATCGCTGAATTTACAGTTTTTTACTCAGATAACAGGAAAGTCCTTTATCTCAATGGAGATTTGTGATATACTTATTCTGTATATTTGGGCGAACAGAAAGGATGGTCAGACAATGTTATTTTTGAAAATTATATTCTGCATTCTGCTTTGCTGTCCGTTAGCTTATGGAATT
This sequence comes from Emergencia sp. 1XD21-10, assembly GCF_009936045.1. Lineage (GTDB taxonomy): Bacteria > Bacillota > Clostridia > Peptostreptococcales > Anaerovoracaceae > Senimuribacter > Senimuribacter intestinalis. The sequence goes on from NZ_QWEQ01000027.1 coordinate 779, forward strand.
GCACTTCTTTTTATGAAAATGGTAGATGATGCAGTTAAGAAGCACTAGGAGTAGGTTATGAAACGAGGACTTTTTATTACGCTGGAGGGACCGGACGGTTCCGGGAAGTCGACACAAATAGAGTTTTTAAAGGTATATTGTCAGGAAAGGGCTCTGCCATGCATATTTACCAGGGAGCCTGGAGGAACGGCCATCGGAGAGAAGCTCCGCAATATTATACTTGATAAAGAAAACCAGGAAATGTGTGATATGACAGAAGCTCTTCTTTATGCGGCGGCAAGAGCACAGCACGTGCAGCAGCTGATTAGACCGGCGTTAGATTCGGGAAGGATTGTAATTTGTGATCGTTTTATCGATTCCAGTATTGCTTATCAAGGCTATGGGAGAAATCTCGGTGATGTGGTGCGTGTCATCAATGAACTTGCTGTTGACGGGTGTATGCCCGATGTAACTTTTTTGATGGAACTTTCGCCGGAAATCGGAAAGTCCAGGATTAGTGAAGATAATCAGGACAGGCTGGAGCAGGAAAAGTTGGAATTTCACGACAAAGTGTATGCGGGATATAAGGAGATTGCGAAATTTTATCCAGACCGGTTTGTAGAGATTGACGCGGGAAAAGATAAAGAAACCATTCGCGATATTATGTTTTCACATCTTGATAGAATTTTGGAAGGCTAGTTTATATGTCATTAAGAGAGTATAAGGAGTTCGGAAGGCTGCCGGAGAGAATCAGCAGAGCGATTTCCTGCGGGAATGTGTCCCACGCCTATATCATTGAGGGCGACAGCTGTGTTGATAAGCGGAAATTTGCCAAGGATTTTGTAAAGGCAATTTTGTGTTCTGAAGAGCCAGGATTTGGCTGCGATCAGTGTGTAGTTTGCCGGAAAATTGACCATGATAATTATGAGGACTTATATACGGCACAGGCGGATGATCTTTCTGTAAAGGATGCCTCTATTTCGGCATTGCAGGAAAAACTTAAAAATAAACCGTCCGGTGGCATGAGAAATATAGCAATAATTGAGGATGCAGATACGATGACGGTGCGGGCACAGAATAGGCTTCTAAAGACGCTGGAAGAGCCTAATGACGGAACCGTAATTGTGCTTTTGTCTGAGAATACAGAGAACCTGCTGCAGACCATTACATCAAGGTGTATAATCTACAGGCTGGGAAATTTTATAAATAGCAGTGAGAACTCTAATCTTTCCGGTGCAGAGGAAATCATGGAAATGATTTTTGCGGAGGCATACTTTTGTGACATAAAGGATCGTCTTGGAAAGATTGTCAAAGACCGAAAAGAGGCGTTTCAGCTTCTGGATGGGCTGGAACGGCTTTATCGCAGATATTTGACGGCGGACGGTCCGCAGGCGGTGAGAAAAGAAAAGCTAATTGCGAACATTAAATATATAGAAGAGGCAAGGCGGGATTTGCTTGCCAATGTAAATTACAAATATGCAATCAGAAATCTGATATTGAAGCTTGGAGGGTAAGACTATGATAAAAGTAGCTGGAGTTAGATTTAAAAATGCCGGCAAAGTATATTATTTTGATCCGGACAATTTGGAAGTTGGTCTGGGCGATTCTGTCATCGTGGAGACTGCCAGGGGACTGGAGTTCGGTACAGTCACTATGGACATTACAGAAATCAAGGAAGAAGAAGTGGTGCAGCCACTAAAGAAAATTATTCGAATTGCAGGAGAAGAGGACATCAAGCGCCACGAGGAAAACGAGAGAAAGAAAGCTAAGGCACTGAAACTCTGTCAGGACAAAATCGACAAGCACCATCTGGAGATGAAGCTGATCGATGTGGAATATACCTTTGATAACAATAAAATTATTTTTTACTTTACTGCCGATGGCAGAGTAGATTTCAGAGAACTGGTAAAGGATCTGGCAGGTGTGTTCAAAATGCGTATCGAGCTGCGTCAGATTGGCGTGCGTGATGAGGCTAAAATGCTGGGAGGTATTGGTTCTTGCGGGAAAAGTCTGTGCTGCAATACATGGCTTTCCGATTTTGAACCGGTGTCTATTAAAATGGCGAAAGTACAGAATCTTTCGCTGAATCCGACGAAGATTTCCGGCATTTGTGGACGTCTGATGTGCTGCCTGAAGTATGAAAATGATGTCTATATGGAACTTCGAAAAGGACTTCCTGATAACGGAGAGAAGGTGAAGACTCGCGACGGCATGGGAAAGGTTGTGGATACCAATATTTTGGAGAGCAAAGTGCGGGTTAGACTCTATACAGGGGAAAAAGATGACGATGGCGGTGAAAAACTGGGTACGGAAATCTTTACCTATAAAAAAGATGAAATTAAGAGACTAGGTCACAAGAAACATGGTGGTTCCCAGAACAATAATATTTTGGAGGACGTTGACGCTGAGTACATTGATGAACTGAAAGCTTTAATTAAGGAGTAGTTCATGGGTCTTCGGCTGGATAGAACAGGTTTTGGAGAGTTAGAGATTTTTCAAAATCCTGAAGAGTTTTGTTACGGTGTAGACGCAGTGCTTCTTGCGGATTTTGCTGCCAGTGGCGCGATGCGGCGGAAGCAGGCGTGCAGAATTATGGATTTGGGCACGGGAACGGGGATTGTTCCGTTGATTCTCAGTCATAAAACGCAGGCTGCATATATTGCTGGTATGGAAGTTCAAGAAAGCTCATGGGCTCTGGCAGAGAAAAACAGGCGGCACAATAGTTTGGAGCAGCGGCTGGAGTTTTTTCATCAGGATGTCAAGAATTTTGACAAATCTCAGTGCGGGACTTATGATGTAGTGACAACAAATCCACCCTACACCCAGGGAAGCTGCGGTATTGAAAGCAGCAATCGTGCAAAGGCAATCGCTCGCCATGAGACTACAGCCTCTTTGGATGATTTTGTAAAAACTGCTGCGGCGCTTTTGAAGGATAAAGGTGATTTCTATATGGTGCATAGACCGGGGCGGCTTGTAGATATTTGTGAAAGCTGCAGAAGGCATGGGCTGGAGCCGAAGGAAATGCGCTTTGTTAGCGGTAGACCTTTGGAAAAACCCAACATCATGCTGGTACATTGTATAAAAAACGGAAACAAGGAGCTGCGACTACTAGACCCCATGTATGTGCATTGTGCAGATGGCAGCTATTCGGAGGAAATATTAAAAATATATGAGAAAAAATAAGAAATAGGTTGCTATTTTATGGAAAAAACGGTATAATAATCCATAGTCGGGATAAGGAGGTTTACTATGGTAACAATTGACATTAAAGCTACGCTGGTTTATCTGCTTTTTGCAGCTTTGATTGTACTGGTGATATATTTGATTATCATTGCAAAGAATCTAGTGAAGACAATCAAGGAAACCAATAAGATTTTGAGAGATGCCTCAGTAATCTCCGGTATTGCTGCGGATAAGGCAGAGCAGCTGGATGAGATGGTTGGAGACGTCCAATCTGCTGTCGCTGATATTTCAAAAGCAGTGAAAGGTCAGCAGAATCTGGTAGGTGCTGTATCCAATATTGTGAAGGCTTTTGGTTCTCTTGCTGCGATTTTTAGGAAAGAAGACGGCGAGGAGAATAGCAATAATAAAAAAAGTAAGTAAATGCAAGACGGAAAGGAGTTTTTATGAAAGCAACAGGGATTGTAAGACCGGTAGACGCACTCGGCAGAGTCGTGATTCCGGTAGAATTGAGAAGAAATTTAAATATTAAGACAGAGGATTCTCTGGAAATTTTTGTTGATGGTCAGTATATCATGTTGAAGAAATATGAGCCATCTTGTATTTTCTGCGGAGAAGTGGGAGATGTCAGATTAGTTCACGGTAAGACTGTGTGTGTTGACTGCATTGCAGAAATGAAAAAAATGTAGCTGCATGGAATAGAACATCTGCTAAAAGTCTGCTTCGGCAGACTTTTTTTTCATTTTTTTCATCTTTAGTTGAAAAAAAGGGGAATCATTAGTATACTAATAGTATATACCTTTGATTGCGGGGAGAAAATAACCTCGCTGGTTAAGGGAAGTGCTAATAACAATTTGTGGAGGATAGATGTGGCGAAATTTTTAGTTCAGAAGAGCGAGCCATTAAATGGAGAAGTAGTAATCAGCGGAGCAAAAAATGCAGTGCTGCCGCTGATGGCATCTGCTATTTTGGCAGAAGAAAAATGTATAATCCGGGACGTACCGGCACTTCGAGATGTGGATGTGATGAAGGATATTTTGCGTTCCCTGGGTTCAGAGATAAACGAACTGGAAGAATCCATTATTGAGATAAATACAGAGAAAATTTTAAAGTGTGAAGCAGAGTTTGACTTAGTCAGCAAAATGCGGGCATCATTTCTTGTCATGGGTCCGCTTCTTGCAAGAGTGGGAAGAGCCAAGGTGCACATGCCGGGGGGCTGCAGCATTGGAGCAAGACCTATTGATTTGCACCTGAAAGGATTTGAGGCACTCGGTGCGGAGATTATCGTAAAGGATAATTACGTGGAAGCAATTGCAGGTCCACAGGGGCTTGTGGGAAACAGCATTTATCTGGACTTTCCAAGTGTAGGCGCTACAGAGAACATTATGTCTGCTGCAGTTCTTGCCAAAGGCACCACTTATATTGAAAATGCGGCAGAAGAACCGGAGATTGTCGATCAGGCAAACTTCCTCAACAAGATGGGCGCAAAGATTAAGGGTGCAGGAACTGATACTATCAAGATTGAGGGGGTTGAAAGCCTCCACGGCGCGCAGCATACAGTCATTCCGGATAGAATCGAAACGGGAACTTTTATGCTGGCTGCAGCTATCACTCATGGACAGATTCTGATTAAGAATGTGGTACCTGACCATGTAAAGCCGATTACCGCAAAGCTTCGTGAGTGCGGTGTCACTGTAGAAATGGGAGATGAGGGCATGTACGTTATTGCGGATAATCCTGATTTGGTTGCAACGGATTTGAAGACCCTGCCTTATCCAGGATTCCCTACGGATATTCAGTCGCCTTTTATGGCATTTTTGACTACGGTAAACGGCGCTAGTACGGTAATTGAAACTGTCTTTGAGAATCGATTTATGCACGTTGCGGAACTGAATCGAATGGGCGCCAACATCAAGACTGACGGTAACCGTGCCATGATTCAGGGAGCAAAGCAGCTGGAAGGTGCGCAAGTAATCGCAACGGATTTGCGCGGTGGTGCAGCGCTGGTTCTGGCAGGACTTGTGGCGCAGGGAACGACAGAGATTTCAGAGATTTATCATATTGAGCGTGGATACGAAAAGTTTACTGACAAGTTCAGAGGGCTGGGCGCCAATATATTCCGTATCGAAGATTAAATAGAATATTGTTTACAAAAGAGATAATCCCAGAGCAAAATCTATATTTGCACCGGGATTTCCTTTTTCGCAGGGGTTTCCCATAGAGCAAGTCGTCATTTGCTTTCTCCTGTGCTGACAGAAGTTCCTCGGTAATAGTGGGAAAGTATTTTTTTATAGGTCTTTCCTTTCTTTGCCAGACCATTGGCGCCGTACTGACTCATGCCGACGCCGTGACCGGAGCCTGCGGTGGTGATAGTGATTTTCGTATTTCCTGAAAAGGATATCTCAAAGCGGGTCGAGTAAAGGCTTAGGGCAGTGCGGATATCGCTGCCGGTGATGGTTTCTTTGCCGACTTTTGCAGTTGCAACTCGGCCTCCTTCTGAACGAGACTTGATTTTGATATTGGATTTTTTGATGGTGCCGAAGTTCTTTTCGGGAAAAGCCTTTTTGATCGCCTTTGAAAAGGCGGAAATCGTCATGGTAGTTTTCTCTTTCTTATGGGTAGCGCCGGGCTCGTAGGAGCTGTCAACGCTGACCAGATAGGCGTAGGTGCCGGAGAAGACATCTTGTGAGTTTTCTGTGGGTCCTGCGCTGGAAGCGAAATAAAGAGCATGTGCGGCAAGTTTTCCTTTATATAAAAGAACCTGACCACAGGTTTCCTCTACCGCTTTGCTGACCTTTTCATCAATGTTGTCGCTGCGATAGACTTGACAGTGGACGGAGTCACAGATTTCGGTTCCGGCAAGGATTCTGCCGAGGGCATAGGTTCTGCTTGCTACAGCTTGCGCCTTTAAAGCTTCGTACTCAAAGGAGGCGGGCATTTCTGAGGCTACGACGCCTTCTATGTAATCTTCGAAAGCGATGGTTTCGTATTTATCCTCTTTTGTCAGGTAAATTCTTACAGTGTCGGGGATTTCTCCATCATAAGTGGAAGTTTCAGGCAGGTCTTTTACCAGAGCCGGAAACAGTTTTATAGAGAGATAGGGCAGGACTACCATGAGGATAACCATGGAGACAAAATAAATGACAGCGTGCTGCCTGTTCAGTTTTCCGTGATGAAACATTGTACAAATTCTCCTTCTGCTTAAGTTTATGCTGATGTGGACAAAATAGACGTGAAAGTATATAATAAATAGGACAACAGTTAAAATATAATTGAAAGGAATCTGATATGCCTGACATTAAATTCCTGGAGCTGCTTTCGAAGGATTATCCCAATATTAAAGCAGCTACAGCAGAAATCATCAACCTGAGTGCGATTTTGGCGCTGCCAAAGGGAACGGAGTATTTCCTGAGCGATCTTCATGGTGAGCACGAGGCTTTTATTCACATGCTCAAAAGTGCCTCCGGCACCATCAAGACCAAAATTGATGAGCACTACGGCGGCGTTCTCAGCGACAGCGACAGAGAGGATCTGGCGGCGCTGATTTACAATCCGCAGGCTGAGCTGGCGCGGAGAAGGAAGAACGAAGCCGATTTTAATAAGTGGTGTATGACTGTGCTGCATCGTTTAGTTACGATTTGTCAGTCGGTATCTACCAAATACACGCGTTCGAAGGTTCGCCGCATGCTGCCGAAGTATCTGGACTACGCTATGGACGAACTGCTTCACGCAGACGATGAAGAGAACCGTCTCCATTACTATAACGCAATTATCAAAACGATTGTTGAAAGCGGAATTGCAGATGACTTTATCATAGAAATGGCGGACGCTATCAGTAATCTAGCTGTGGATCATTTACATATTATTGGGGATATCTTTGACAGAGGTGCGCACCCTGATACGATTTTAGATTTTCTGATGGATTACCACGATGTGGATTTTCAGTGGGGCAATCACGATATCGTATGGATGGGCGCTGCTACGGGAAACTGGGCATGTATAGCCAATATTCTTCGTATGAATATTAGCTATAATAATTTTGATATGCTGGAGTACGGATATGGTATCAACTTGAGACCGCTCGCTTCCTTTGCGGAGAAGGTGTACGGCGACGATCCGTGCCAGTTCTTCCAGCCGCATATTTTGGAGAAGAACGAGTACGACCAGATTGAGGAGCCTCTGGCGGCAAAAATGCACAAGGCTATCGCCATCTGCCAGTTTAAGGTGGAAGGGCAGCGTATTAAGGCGCACCCTGAATACCATCTGGAAAACCGTCTGATTCTGGATAAAATTAACTGGGAAAACGGCACTGTGGAAATTGACGGTACTGTATATGAACTGAGAGATACCAACTTCCCTACTGTAGATCCGGAAAATCCGTATGCGCTGACGGAAGAAGAAGAGGAAATGATGAATGCACTGGAAGCTTCTGTCCTGAATTCGGAGAAGCTGCAGAAGCACATTAGATTTCTTTACAGCCATGGTGCGCTATATAAACGGGTCAACGGCAATCTGCTCTACCACGGCTGCATTCCGATGACGGAAGACGGAGATTTTGAGCTTGTGGAGCTCAACGGTGAAGCTTTTAAGGGAAAGGCGTTGATGGATTATCTGGACAGCGAAGTGCGTAATGCGTATTTTTCTCCTGATGAGTCCGGAGAAGTGGGGCGTATGGGCGACCTGATGTGGTATCTGTGGCTGGGGGGTAATTCGCCATTGTTTGGGAAAGCCAAGATGACAACCTTTGAGCGGCTGTTCATCGCAGATAAAGCAGCGCACAAGGAGCCGACCAGACCGTACTATAAGTTGATTAAGGAAAGAGGTCCTTGCGAGAAAATTCTTATGGAGTTTGGACTGGATCCGCACCGCTCAAAGATTTTGAATGGTCACGTGCCAGTAAAAATCAAGGACGGGGAAAGCCCAATTAAGGGTGGCGGTCTTCTATATGTCATCGACGGCGGTATTTCTAAGGCCTATCAGAAGCAGACCGGTATTGCGGGCTACACCTTCATCTTCAACTCCAGATTTATGGCGTTGGCGCAGCACAAGCCGTATCAGCCGCTGCAGCCTGACGGGACGCAGGAGTTCCAGTCGCCGGAGGTGAAAACTGTAGAGGTGCTTCCGGAACGTATGATGGTCATTGATACAGATCAGGGAAGGGAGTTGACAGAACAAGTAGAAAACATGAAGCGTCTGGTGGAGGCATACCGAAAAGGTATTCTGAAAGAGAGATATTAAATATAGTTTTTAGTAGCAGTACAGTTTTGTAGACTGTACTGTTATTATTTTTGCAAAATTCCCACATGATGCGGTGAAATCAGGAGAATTGTTCCTATTAAAAAATATAAAAGTGTCTATTTTAAACGGTGCAGATTTCTTCTATAATACTAGATGATCGAAGAAGAACTGATAAGGGGGCTATCGTTATGGAAGATAAGAAAACGAAGACTTTGGTTATGACAGCGTTGATGGCGGCAATTGTGTTTGTTGCTACATATCTGATTAAGATTCCAAATCCAGCAACTGGCGGATACAGTCACATGGGCGACTGTATGATTTTTCTGGCTGTTTTGATGTTAGGCAGGAAAAACGGTGCTATTGCAGCGGCTCTTGGCGGTGCGCTTTCAGATTTGCTTGCTGGTGCTGCAGTATGGATTTTACCAACGCTGGTGATTAAATATATCATGGCTTATATCATGGGCACTGTGATAAAAAGCAATCCACAGGCTCACAAGCTGCAGTTAGCAGGCTCTATAATTGGTGGTATATTTCAGATTATCGCTTATACGCTTGTAAAGATAGTAATGCTTGGAATAGCGCCGGCTGTTGCATCGATACCTAATGTTACCATTCAGACGACTGTAGGCGTGGTGATTTTTATGGTGCTTTCTGGAGTACTATCCGGTAGAATTGTAAATTTGGCAGAGAGAGGAGATGCAGCAAAATGAAAATCATAGATGGGCATGCGCATATCGGATATATTGGAGGCTGGGCAGACGTAGGTATTACAGGTGAGCAGCTCATCGCGCAGATGGATCGCTTCGGCATTGAGAAAACCGTTCTCTGTCACGAGGACAATGAGGTTACTTTGGATATGATGCGGAAATATCCGGGGCGTATTATAGGCGCAGTTTATGTGAATCCACTTAATCAGAGTACCGTGGATTCCATGGAAAACTATTTTGAAAAAGGGTTTAAGGCAGTCAAGCTAAACCCGCTGCGTCATGCTTATTGCGCGGACAGCGAGGCTCTGGATCCGGTCCTTCATAAAGCAGAAAAAGCCGGCATTCCTGTTTGCATTCACAGTGGTCATCCGCCTTATTCCTTGCCTTGGCAAATTGGGCTTCTGGCTGAGCGCCATCCTGATGTAAAGGTAATGATGATTCATATGGGACATGGTCATGGTGTTTATATTGACGCGGCACTGAAAATGGCACGTCGCTATCCGAATCTTTTTCTGGAAATGAGCGGAATGCCGATGCCGTCAAAAATACGTGAAGCTTATGAGACTGTTGGCAATGACAGAATTATGTTTGGTACAGACACACCTTTTCATGATCCATCGGTGGAACTGCAGAAGGTGCTTGTCAGTGGCGTAGATGAGACAGGCATTAGAAGAATCCTTTATGATAATGCAGCGGCGTTTTTTGCATAAACAAAAAAGAAAGCCAGATAACTGTTTTTGTGTTAAAATAAAGCTATGCATTATGTAACGGTAAAGGGGATATTTTCTAAAGACAATGGTATGAATTTGTACCGCGGTTGCTCTCATGGCTGTATTTACTGCGATTCCAGGAGTAAGTGCTATCAGATGAAACACGATTTTGAGGATATTGAAGTAAAATCTAACGCCATAGAGCTTTTGGGACGCGCCCTATCTCGAAAACGAAAAAAATGTATGGTAGGTATGGGCTCCATGACTGATCCGTACGTCCCTTTAGAGCTGGAATTGCAGCATACGCGAAAGGCACTGGAAACGATTTATGCTTATGGACATGGCGTAACGCTGATTACCAAGTCTGACAGGGTGCTGAGGGATATCGATCTGTTAAAGGCGATTCACGAAAGGTCTAAATGCGTGATACAGATGACTTTAACGACCTTTGATGAAGGACTGTGTCGAAAAATAGAGCCGGGGGTTTGTACTACAGCAAGGCGCGTAGAGGTGCTGATGCAGTTGAAAGAAGCAGGGATTCCTACAGTTGTCTGGCTCTGCCCAATTTTACCTTTCATCAATGATACGGAAGAAAATCTGAGAGGAATTTTGCGTGGGTGCAGACAAAGCGGCGTGTATGGTATATTGAACTTTGGAATGGGCGTTACTATGCGTGAAGGGAACCGCGAGTATTTTTTCCAACAGCTGGATTTACAGTTTCCTGGAATGAAGCAGCGATATATGGAGTACTACGGAAATCAATATGTGCTGGAAAGTCCACGCAGCAGGAAGCTAATGGAAATTTTTGTATCTACTTGCAAAGCGTATGGAATTGCTTATGAAAGGGAAAAGGTTTTTCAGTTTTTGCAAACTTTAGATAGTAAGGAGCAGGGAGAGCAGCTAAGCCTTTTTTAGTATAAGGGCATAACGAGCACGGCAAACCCACGAAAACGTTTAGTGATTTTCTGGAACAGACAAAGCTGACAGCTTTTTAGAGTTTTGTCAGCTTTGTCAGTGTTTCTATCAAAAATCCTGACAGAACTGACAATTATTTTTGATTTTGTCAGCTTTGTCAGGATTTCAGGCGTATTAAGATAGGATTCTTTACAATTTGCTGACAAAATCCTGCATGCTGGTATCATTTTGTCAGTATTTATGGTTCAGAATACTTTTCATGCATTTGCCGTGAATAACGGGTTGTAATTATTGACGGAGCGACATTTCGCTGGCGGAAGTGAGGGAAGATACCGGAAAGTATATAGAAAACAATTGAAAAAATAAATCATAACAGCAGGTACGAACCAGTATCAAATGGATTCGTACCTGCTTTTTCTGCGAAAATGCGCGCTTGGTTGGAGGAAAGGGACTGTGAGATTTTGCAAATGCGCAAATTTTTCCATGATTAGCTTGACTATTTGACAAGAATATGGTATCATAATAGACTGCCACGCAAATGTAAACTGTGAAGATATAAGGAGTGATAAATATGCCAAAACCTATCAAAGTAGGTAGAAAAGACCGTATGACATTCTCAAAAATCAATGAAGTTGGTCAGATGCCAAATCTCATTGACATCCAGACCAGTTCATATGATGCTTTTATCAAAGAAGGTCTGAGAGAAGTTTTTGAGGACATCTCCCCGATTAGAGATTATGCGGATAATCTGATTTTAGAATTCATTGATTACTCCCTGAACGATCCTCCGAAGTATGAACAGGAGGAGTGTAAGGAGAGAGATGTAACATACGCAGCTCCGCTGAAAGTCAGAGTAAGACTCGTAAACAAAGAAACTGGAGAAGTAAAGGAACAGGAAGTGTTCATGGGAGATTTCCCTCTGATGACAGAAAAGGGAACTTTCATTTACAATGGCGCTGAACGTGTCATCGTAACACAGCTGGTTCGTTCCCCGGGACCTTACTACGGTGTCGAAACTGACAAATCTAATAATAAACTTTATTCCACCCAGATTATTCCTAACAGAGGTGCATGGTTGGAATACGAGACAGACTCCAACGAAATTATTTCCGTTCGAGTTGACAGAACCAGAAAGCAGCCGCTGACTACGCTGCTTCGTGCACTGGGTATCAGCTCCGACAGAGAAATTATTGATATCTTCGGTGAAGACAGCAGACTGCTGAAGACCTTAGAGAAAGATACAACCAATGACTACGAAAGTGGTCTGAAGGAAATTTACCGCAGACTGAGACCTGGCGAGCCTCCTACAGTGGACAGCGCTAGATCCCTGCTGAATTCCCTATTCTTTGATCCAAAGAGATATGACCTTGCTAAAGTAGGAAGATATAAATATAACAAGAAGTTAGGGCTGTCAAACAGACTGCCTGATGTTGTCGTTGCTGAGGACGTTATCGATCCGAACACTGGAGAAATCCTGGCGGAAGCTGGTCAGAAGATCAGCCGCGCTCTTGCAAAGGACATCGAAAATGCCGGTGTTGAATATGTAATGGCACGTGGAAAAGATGATGAAACACAGATTACAAAAGTAATCGGCAGCAGATTTGTCGAGCTGTCTCAGTATGTAGATTTTGACACGACAGATCTGAAAGTGGCAGATCAGGTATATTATCCTGTACTGATGGAAATTTTGGAACAGTGCCAGGATGAGGATGAGATTAAACAGATGCTGGTGACAAGAAAGAATGACCTTTCTCCAAAGCATATTATTATGGAAGACATCATTGCATCTGTCAGCTATATTCTAAACCTGAATTATGGCATTGGAAGCACTGATGATATCGACCATCTGGGCAACAGAAGACTGAGAACTGTAGGAGAACTGCTCCAGAATCAGTTCCGCATCGGTCTTGCCAGAATGGAACGTGTGGTTAAGGAAAGAATGACCATTCAGGACATTGAGGTAACAACGCCGCAGGCGCTGATGAATATTAGACCTGTTACGGCTGCAATCAAGGAATTTTTCGGAAGTTCTCAGCTGTCCCAGTTCATGGACCAGAACAATCCGCTGGCGGAGCTGACTCACAAGAGAAGACTTTCCGCATTGGGACCTGGCGGTCTTTCCAGAGAAAGAGCCGGATTCGAAGTGCGTGACGTACACCACTCTCACTATGGAAGAATGTGTCCGATCGAGACGCCAGAAGGTCCGAATATCGGTCTGATCGGTTCCTTGACGACCTATGGTATCGTAGATGAATATGGATTCATTGAGACTCCATATAGAGTAGTAGATAAAGAAACCGGTGTGGTTACAGAAGAAATCCGTTATATCACTGCAGACGAAGAAGAACTGCTGATTATCGCCCAGGCAAATGAGCCGCTGGACGAAGAGGGACACTTTGTCAATGCAAAGGTTGCTGCCAGAGGTGTCGGCGGCGAAATCGCTATGTTTGCAAGAGAAGTTGTAGACATGATGGACGTATCTCCGAAGCAGGTAGTATCCGTTGCAACTGCAATGATTCCGTTCCTGGAAAACGACGACGCCAACCGTGCCCTGATGGGTTCCAACATGCAGCGTCAGGCAGTGCCTCTTCTGGTGACAGAAGCGCCGTTTGTAGGAACTGGTATGGAATACAAGGCAGCCAGAGATTCCGGTGTTGTAATCCTCGCTAAGAATGCAGGTACTGTTGAGTTTGTTGACGCTGACAAAATCCGTATCAGAAGAGATGACAACAACGAATTAGATGAATATAAATTATTGAAGTTCAAGCGTTCCAACCAGGGAACCTGTATCAACCAGAGACCGATTGTATCTCACGGTGAACACATTGAAGCCGGCGAAGTAATCGCTGACGGTCCTTCCACAGACCTAGGAGAAATTGCACTGGGCAAGAACCTGCTCATCGGCTTCATGACCTGGGAAGGCTATAACTACGAGGACGCAATCATTCTGAACGAAAGACTTCTGATGAATGATGTGCTGACTTCCCTGCATATCGTGGAATACGAAGCAGAAGCAAGAGACACCAAACTGGGACCTGAAGAAATCACCAGAGATATTCCTAACGTCGGCGATGAGGCGCTGAAGGATCTGGATGAAGAGGGTATCATCAGAATCGGTGCAGAGGTTGACTCCACAGATATTCTGGTCGGTAAGGTAACGCCAAAGGGCGAGAACGACCTTTCCGCAGAGGAAAGACTGCTGCGCGCCATCTTCGGTGAGAAGGCAAGAGAAGTCAGAGATACTTCCCTGCGCGTGCCTCACGGTGAAACTGGTATCGTAGTAGACGTAAAAATCTTCACAAGAGAAAATGGCGACGAACTGCCGCCAGGTGTCAATAAATTAGTAAGATGCTATATCGCAACTAAGAGAAAAATCAATGTAGGCGATAAGATGGCAGGTCGTCACGGTAACAAGGGTGTAATTTCCCGTATCCTACCGGAAGAGGATATGCCATTTAAGGAAGACGGCGAGCCGCTGCAGGTTATGCTGAACCCTCTGGGTGTACCTTCCCGTATGAACGTTGGTCAGGTGTTGGAAGTGCATCTGGGTCTTGCAGCAAAGACTAAGGGCTGGTATATTGCAACACCAGTATTTGACGGTGCGACCGAAAAAGATATCCGTGAGCTTCTTGAGGACTGTGGTTTCTCAGAGACAGGTAAACTGAGACTGAGAGATGGCAGAACCGGTGAGTGGTTTGACAATCCTGTAACCGTAGGTTACATGTATATGCTCAAGCTTCACCATTTGGTAGACGATAAGATTCACGCAAGAAGTACTGGTCCGTACTCTCTGGTAACGCAGCAGCCTCTGGGCGGTAAAGCACAGTTCGGCGGACAGCGTTTTGGAGAGATGGAAGTTTGGGCGCTGGAAGCATACGGCGCAGCACACACACTGCAGGAAATCCTCACCGTAAAATCCGATGATATCGTAGGTCGTGTACAGACTTATGAAGCAATTGTCAAAGGTGAAAATATTCCGGAACCGGGTATTCCTGAGTCCTTCAAGGTTCTCATCAAGGAGATGCAGTCACTGGCACTGGATGTAAGAGTGCTTACTGAGGACAACGAAGAAATTCAGATAAAGGAAGTATCCGAATACGATGACGTTTCCGGTATCGACGGCATTATGGACGTAGATACGGAATTGGAAAGTGAAGAAAAATTGTTTGCAGAGGGATTCACAGAAGAGACCCCCGACGACGATATGACTGGCAACTTTGCAGATGATGAGTTATAAGAAAGGGGAGGAAATCTTTGACTGAGAATGTAAATAAGAACACAAACAATTTCGAATTGAATAATTTCGAATCTTTACAGATTAAACTGGCTTCCACAGAAAAGATTCTGGAATGGTCTCACGGCGAAGTAACAAAGCCGGAGACAATCAACTACAGAACCCTGAAGCCGGAAAAAGACGGTCTGTTCTGCGAAAAGATTTTCGGACCTATGAAGGACTGGGAATGTCACTGCGGTAAGTACAAGAGAATCAGATATAAAGGTATCGTCTGCGACCGCTGCGGTGTAGAAGTAACGAAAGCAAAGGTGAGAAGAGAGAGAATGGGGCACATCAAATTGGCTGCTCCGGTTTCTCATATCTGGTATTTCAAGGGAATCCCTTCCAGAATGGGACTGATTCTTGACATTACGCCAAGAAACCTGGAAAAAGTTCTCTACTTTGCGGCATATATCGTAACCGATCCTGGCGATACAGGACTTGGCTACAAAGAAATTCTGACTGAAATGCAGTACAGAGAAGCCAAAGAAAAGTACGGAAATGACTTTAAAGCGGCTATGGGTGCAGAGGCAGTTAGAGAACTGCTTTCTCAGATTGATCTGGAAGAGCTGTCTGCATCTCTCAGAGAAAAGCTGAAGGATGCCAGCGGTCAGAAGAAAATCAGAATCGTAAGACGGCTTGAAGTTGTAGAGGCTCTCCGAATTTCTGGAAACAAGCCAGAATGGATGATTCTGGAAGTAATTCCGGTTATTCCGCCTGATATCAGACCGATGGTACAGCTGGACGGCGGCAGATTTGCAACTTCTGACCTTAATGATTTATATAGAAGAGTAATCAACAGAAACAACAGACTGAACCGTCTGTTGGAACTGGGCGCACCTGACATTATCGTCAGAAATGAAAAGAGAATGCTGCAGGAAGCTGTAGACTCTCTGATTGACAACGGCAGAAGAGGAAGACCTGTTACTGGTCCTGGCTCCAGACCGCTGAAATCTTTGTCCGACATGCTGAAGGGTAAGCAGGGACGTTTCAGACAGAACCTGCTGGGTAAGCGTGTTGACTACTCCGGACGTTCTGTAATCGTAGTCGGACCGGAACTGAAATTCTATCAGTGCGGTCTGCCTAAGAAAATGGCGCTGGAGCTGTTCAAGCCTTTCATCATGAAAGAACTGGTTGAACAGGGCTATGCCCACAATATTAAGAACGCCAAGAGAATGGTAGAAAAAGTAAGACCGGAAGTATGGGATGTATTAGAAGGTGTCATCAAAGAACACCCTGTAATGCTGAACCGTGCGCCGACACTGCATAGACTGGGTATCCAGGCATTTGAACCGGTACTGGTAGAAGGTAAGGCAATTAAGCTGCACCCGCTGGTATGTACAGCGTTCAATGCTGACTTTGACGGAGACCAGATGGCTGTGCACGTACCTCTTTCCGTAGAGGCACAGGCAGAAGCCAGATTCTTGATGTTATCCATCAATAACATTCTGGCGCCGAAGGATGGTTCCCCAATCACTACGCCGACACAGGATATGATTCTGGGTGCGTACTATCTGACCTATCCGGGCACCTGCAAAAAGGTTGAAATCGTTGACGGCAAGGAAAAGGTTTCCTATGATAAAGACGAATTTAACGACAGAAAAGCTTCTGAAGCGCACAAGGCCGCAGGCTTTGAGCGTGTACCGGAAAAGGGCGACGGCAAAGTATTTACTGACCTTGATGAAATGCTGATGGCATATCAGGATGAAATCGTTGATATCCACGCTAAGGTAAAGGTTAGAATGTACCTTGGCGAAAATGACCAGAGAGGACATCTGGTTGAATCCACTGTGGGAAGATTCATCTACAACCAGCAGATTCCGCAGGATCTCGGCTTTGTTGACAGAAATGTTGACCCGTATTCCTTGGAAGTTGACTTCCTTTGCGACAAGAAAAAGCTGGGTGCGATTATCGATAAGTGCTACAAAGCACATGGCAATACTGGAACTGTTATCATGCTTGACTATATCAAGGATATGGGATATCACTATTCCACAAAGGCTGCCGTTACAATCGGTATCGACGATATGAAAATTCCTGACAACAAATGGGATATCGTAGCAGAATCTCAGAAAGAAGTTGACAAATACGAAAAAGCTTTCAGAATGGGTCTGATTTCAAACTCTGAAAGATACGATAAAGTTATTGAAATCTGGAACAAGACTACGGATGATGTAGCAGACGCACTGATGGAATCTTTGGATCCGCAGAACAATCTGAACATCATGGCAACATCCGGAGCCAGAGGTAGTAAGAACCAGATCAGACAGGTCGGCGGTATGCGTGGTCTGATGGCGAACGCAACTGGTAAGACTGTAGAAATTCCAATTAAGGCGAACTTCCGTGAAGGGCTTTCAATCTTGGAATACTTCATTTCTTCCAACGGTGCTCGTAAAGGTCTTGCCGATACAGCGCTTCGTACAGCCGACTCCGGTTATCTGACAAGAAGACTGGTTGACGTATCTCATAACGTTATCGTTAGGGAATTTGACTGCGGCACTGACGAGGGTGTGGAGGTTAGAGCCTTTACCGACGGTAAAGAAGTCATCGAACCTTTGAATCAGCGTATCGCAGGAAGAACTGCGCTTCTTGACATTGTAAATCCGCAGACCGGGGAAATCATTGTTGAACAGGGCGAGGAAATCAGCGATGAACAGGCAATGGATGTTGTCAACGCAGGCATTGACTCCGTTGCAATCCGTTCCGTTATGACTTGTCACTCCAGAACCGGTATTTGTGCAAAATGCTACGGAAGAAACCTGGCAACAGGTGAAGAGGTTAATATCGGTGAATCTGTCGGTATCACTGCGGCACAGTCCATCGGTGAGCCGGGTACACAGCTGACTATGAGAACATTCCATACCGGTGGTGTTGCAGGTTCCGATATCACCCACGGTCTTCCGAGAGTAGAGGAATTGTTCGAGGCTAGAAAGCCAAAGGGTCTTGCAGAAATCTGCGAGGCAAACGGCAGAGTAATCGATATTCAGCCTAGAACTGACAATAAGACAGAGGTTATCGTAAGAAGCGATGACGGAGAAGATATGACTTACGTTGTGCCTTATGGCGCAAGACTTGCCGTAAAGAAGGACGATTATATCCTTGCCGGCGGTAACATCACCAGCGGTCCTTTGAACCCGCACGATATTTTGAGACTCAACGGTGTTGAGGGCGTATATCAGTACCTGCTCAAGGAAGTGCAGCGTGTATATAAGAACCAGGGTGTAGATATCAACGACAAGCACGTAGAGGTTATCGTAAGCCAGATGCTTTCCAAGTTCAAGATTGAAGACGCAGGCGATACGGATCTGCTTCCGGGTGGTCTGTACAGCAAGTTTGAAATCAAGGAAGCAAACGAAGCTGCCTTTGCAGCAGACGGCGAACCTGCAAAAGCGAAACAGATGTTGCTTGGTATTACCAAGGCTTCTCTGGCAACTAACTCCTTCTTGTCTGCAGCATCCTTCCAGGAAACCACCAGGGTTCTGACTGATGCCGCAATTAAGGGCAAGAACGATAAGCTGATGGGTCTGAAGGAAAACGTTATCATCGGTAAGCTGATTCCTGCAGGAACCGGTATGAAGCGTTACAAAAATATTGACGTGGATTACGGTGTAAATGAGGAATTCATGCGTGAATATACTCGTATGCAGGAAGAGGCCCTGTTAGAAGCTGAAGCTGACGTGGAAGCGATGGATGATGAAAGCGCAGAAGATTTGGATTTGATGAGCATGCCTAACGAGGGTATTATGGAAATGGATACAGCATTGGTGCTGGAACCGGAAGAATCCGAGCTGATTGAATTAGAATAAGAGACTGGATATTGTAAAGGGGCTACTTGTACGGTTGACCAATTAGGTTGATCTGAGGAGGTAGCTCCTTTTTGTTAGTGCGTTCTGTGCCGCCTGTGCATATATTCGTAAAAAAGACCTAAAATATGCATAACGTCCTGAAGGAATCTGCATATTTTTGGCAATTTTTCCTCTCATATGCATTTTCGCCAATAAAATACTCTGAAATAGCAACGCGATTACCGGTTCGCAGTGAAAAATATGCATATATAATGCAAAATCCCCGCAAATATGCAGACTGATGTGCATATTTGCGGGGATTTCTTTAAAAATATGCATTTTGCCATGAGGAAGGAGTATCGTGGAATCATTAGCGTTAAATTGGGAGCCAGTCATTTTTATTGACTTAATAGGAATTGTGCGATATATTGAAATTAATTTAGGGAAAAGATTTGGCGGTGAATTCTGAAAGGAGAAAGGATATGAACCCGATTGAAACCAAAGATTTAATCATACGCGACAGCGTTTTTGAGGATTTAAAGTATTTTGACCCATGGGAAAGGCAGCCTGCAGTAACGGAGTTTTTCAGCATTGCGGACGGGCAGAGTCTGGAGGATGTGACCAAGGCATATGTGAAATTTGATGAGGCTGCCGATATGCGCCAGTACACTATTTGTCTGCGCGAGAGCGGTGAGCCGGTGGGAAGAATTATTCTTGGCGATATCATAGAAGGCTGGAAGTGTGAAATTTGGCGGATTTACATTGCGGACACGGCACTTCGCGGCAAAGGCTACGGCAGACAGGCTATGGAAGCGACCATGAAACTGTGCTTTGAGGATTTTGGGATGAAACGGGTATATCTGGATCATTACACGGGAAATCCAGCGGCGCACCTGTATCTGAATCTGGGATTTCAGTACGAGGGCGTGCTGCGAAAGAACTGCCGGAAGAACGGCGTCCTCTATGATGTGCACCTGATGTCCATGCTGGCGGAGGAGTATTTTAGAAATAAGAACTTATAAGTATAGTGGTAAGAAAAAAAATTGACGTTGTCAATTTTTTTTTATAAATGTGGAGAGTGATTTTCGGCGAAAACGAATTTTATTTCGGAAAAAGGGAAGAGGGTGACGGAGGTGAAAAGGGGGAGATTGCAGGGAATATGGCTTTTGTGTGGCGTGGTGAAGGCAGGAGGTCTGGCTGTTGCTTATCTTTGGCATGTGTTTTGCTTCTTTAATAATAGTAAAAGGAACATGATGAAAAAAGGAGGAGGCAAAATGATTATTAGTGTAATAAAAGAAATCAAACCTTATGAAAACAGAGTGGCAGCTACGCCAACAACGGTGGGAGAGCTGGTGCGAAGAGGCCATGAAGTTTTGGTAGAAAGAGGTGCAGGTCTGGGAAGCCATTTTACTGATGGGGAATACGAGGCGGCAGGTGCTAAAATTGTAGCAAAAGAAGAAGCCTGGAATAAAGGAGAACTGATTTATAAAGTTAAAGAGATTTTTCCCGAAGAGTACCAATATATCAATGACAAAAAGATTATTTTTACTTATATACACTCCAATGCGCATTTGGATCAGACGCAGTATTTACTGGCATCAGGCTGCACCAGTATTGCATATGAGGATGTGATTGCATCGGATGGAACCTTCCCGCTTCTTGCACCGATGAGTGAGCTGGCAGGTAAGGGAGGTTTTTTGGCAGCGCTTCATTTTAGCCAGAGTGTGCATGGCGGACAAGGGGTTTTGCTGAACAATGTATCTGGTGTAGAGAGTCCGGCTGTAACGATTATTGGGGCAGGAGTCAGTGGCATGGGTGCTGCAGAACTGGCGGCAGCATTTGGAAATCGGGTGCAGATTTTGGAAGTTAATTCTAAAATTATAGAAAATGCTAGAAACCGTTTACCATATAACGTAGAACTGCTGTACTCCAACAGAGCAAATTTAGAACGTTGTTTGAAGAACTCTGATGTTATTATCAACTGCATACTATGGGATAAGACCAGAAAAGACCATTTGATTTACAGGGAGGATTTAAAACTCATGAAATCAGGTGCGCTGATTGTAGATGTGGCCTGTGATGATAACGGGGCTATTGAAACTTGCAGAAGTACCAGTCATGCTGATCCGATATATGTTGAAGAAGGTATTACGCATTACGCAGTTGACAATATTCCATCTGCTTTTGCGAAGACTGCATCGGTTACTTTGTCCAATGCAACTCTTGCATATGTCATAGAAATTGCGCAAAAGGGTGTGGAACGGGCACTTAAAGAAAATGCAGGATTGCGTAGAGGACTTACAACTTATAAAGGACAGCTTACTTTGTTGGAAACCGCAGAAAAATATGGCATTGAATTCATAAATCCGAATGAGCTTGTGGAAACTTTTTAAATCTGGGAGGGGCAGAAATGAGAAGAGCACTCATCAATGGTCGCATACATTGTCTTGATGATAAAAGAACGGTAGCCGAGGCGATTGCAATAGATGGAAATCGCATATCGGAAGTAGGGACTAATGCGGAGATTTTGGCGCTGATGCACGAGGAAGAACTGGAGGCAGTGGTAGATTTAGAAGGTAAAGTGGTACTGCCTGGATTTAATGACAGCCATTTGCATTTGCTGAGTTATGGCTATGGAAAAACCATTGCAGATTTGGAAGGAGTAGATTCTCGTGATAGCGTGAAGGAAATTATTCGCACCCATATTGAAAAGAATCAGATTCCACCAGGACAATGGGTGGGAGCAGCCGGATGGAATAATGATAACTGGGATGACAGCAGAAATTTAACGAAAGAAGATTTGGACCAGATTTCAACAGAACATCCGATATATGCGGTTCGCATCTGCGGACATATTTCTGCGCTGAATACGAAAGCAATGGAAGTAATCGGTCTGAATCGGAATACGCCGCAGCCACATGATGGACATTATGAGGTGGATGAGATGGGTGAGCCGACAGGCAGTATTGCTGAGATGATGAATCTGGTCTACAATCAGATTGAAGAACCAGATATAGAGGCAATTAAATCAATGATTTTAAGAACCTGTCAGGATGCGAGTCGGGTAGGGATTACATCTATGCAGACAGATGACTTTGATACGCTGCCGGGAAGAAATTTCCGAAATATCATCGCTGCTTACAGACAGCTGATTGCAGAAAATCAATTAAATGTAAGAGTGAGTGAGCAATGTGCGCTGGCAGATTTACGGCGTTTTGATGAATTTCTGGCAGCTGGGTTTCGGTTAGGAGAGGGGGACAACTTTTATAGACTTGATACAGTGAAACTATATATTGATGGCTCTTTAGGGTCCAGGACAGCGTGGCTTTTGGAAGATTACAGTGATGATCCCGGTAATCAGGGATTTGCTGTTTATCGTGATGAGAGACGATTATTTGAAGTAGTGGAACGGGCACATAGAATGGGAACAGGTGTAGTGATGCATTGCATCGGCGATGCTGCTTGTGAACAGGCAATTTCTGCTGTTGAAGCAGCGCAGAAAAAATATCCTGGGATTAAACCGCGCCATGGATTGATTCATGCCCAGATATTAAACGATGATTTATGTGAACGGATGATTGCAGCTGGAATATATGCATATATTCAGCCTATTTTCATTGAATACGATCTTCATATGGCAGAAGAACGGGTGGGTGCTGAGCGTATCAAAACCAGTTACCATTGGCGAACAATGAAGGATATGGGGATAGAGATGTCAATGGGAACTGACTGCCCCGTTGAAAGCTTCAATCCAATGTTGAACATATATGCAGCTGTGACCCGAAAAGACTTGGATGAAGAACCGAAGGCTGGATGGTATCCGAAAGAGGCGCTTACTGTTGAGGAAGCTGTCGATGGTTATACCTTTATGGCGGCACGAATGTCAGGGGAAGAGGATTGCAAGGGGAGACTGCTTCCTGGCATGCTGGCTGATCTGGTTGTGCTTGATGAGGATATTTTTTCAGTCTCCCCTGAAAGGATTAAGGAGATTTCCGTAGCAATGACGATAGTGGATGGAAGGATTGTATATGCAAATGCAACATCTTAATTACGAGGAGGAAAAAAAGCAGTTTTACAGAAAAGTATTGATTATTGCGATTCCTGTAGTGATACAGCATTTAATCAGCATTGGTTTAAATTTGGTGGACACGCTGATGATTGGTCTGGTTGGAGAAGAGGCATTAGCGGCAGTTGGAGCGGCAAATCAAGTTTATTTTATCTTTTCTACGATGTGTTACGGACTGTACAGTGGTGCGGCAATTTATACAGCGCAGTACTTTGGCGCCGGGGATATCGGCCGCATCCGTAAAATTTTGGGAATGGATTATGTAGTGGGATTTGTAATTGCCTGTCTCTTTACCCTTTGTGGATTTTTTATGGCACCGCAGCTGATTTCAATTTTTGACAGCAGCCCAAAGGTGGTAGAATTGGGGACGCAGTATTTACGGATTGCATGTTTTTCCTACTTGTTTGCTGCGCTGTCTTTTTCTATCAACTATAATTCCCGTGCGATTCAGGATTTACTGATGCCAACTGTAATCAACGGTGCAGCCTTGGCGATTAATACTAGCTTGAATTATCTGCTGATTTATGGATATATGGGGTTACCGCAGCTGGGTGTTAAAGGTGCAGCAATTGCGACGGTCGCGGCGAGAGCTATGGAATGTACTACATTGTTTACGTATGTATACACAAAAAAGTCTCATGTTTTTAGAGCTGGGCCTATGGAACTATTCAATTTTAGACGATCGGAGTTTTTGACAGTTATGAAAACCGCTGTGCCGGTTGTAGTAACAGAGGGAGGCTGGGCAGTCTCAATGTCTGCGATTTTTTCTATATATGGAAAGTTGGGAACATCGGCTTTGGCGGTAACACAGGTAGCAAATACCATCAGCGAATTTTTGCAGTCGGTTTACTTTGGTCTTGGCAATGCGACGGCTGTGCTAGTGGGGAATGCCCTCGGTAGCGGAGAGACGGATAGAGCTTACAATCAGGCGAGAATTGCGATAAGACTTACTTGGTTTATCAATATAATTATGGCGGTTATCTTGGTTCTTGCTCGAGGTCCGGCGGCGGCAGTGTATCAGTTTAATCCGGAAACGACCAAGCTTTTATGTGATGCCCTGTTGGCATGGACGATTGCATTGGCGCCAAAGATGCTGGCATATATGTTGGTCTGTGGGGTTTTGCGCGCCGGTGGCGATACAGTTTTTTGCATGGTTATGGATTTTGCTTTTAATTTGGGTGCGCAGGTGACCATGGCGGCTGTGGCTGTATTGCTGTTTCAGTTGTCGCTGCCTTATGCGATGCTCATGGTAGCTATAGGGGATGTTCTGAAAGTGATTTGGTGCTATCGCAGATTTTATGGAAAGAAATGGATGAGAATAATGACATAATTCATTGTTACAATTTAGGACATGAGACAGTGAGCTGAATTACAGGAAAGAGTAAAGAAAATAGAAGAGGTATCAGAAATGAATGAAAAACCCAAAATTGCTATTTTACGATGGGAGGAAGGACGAGTACCCATGGGGTTGCTGCAGTTGGAAAATTTGCCAGGAAACAGTACTAATCCTGCGTCCTACCCCTTTGAGGTGCGAATGATTCATGTCGAGGGGGCCTGTACCGAAACAGTGATTACGAATCCCAGTCAGAAACTTTTGCAAGGCATGATTGAAATTGCAAGGCGCTTGGTGGAGGAGGAAGGGATTCAGGCAATTACTACAAGTTGTGGATTTAATGCAGTGTTTCAAACTGAGCTTAGTAAAGCGGTGCCTGTGCCCGTATTTACCTCTGCGCTGCTGCAAATTCCATTTATCAAAAATTTGATTGGGGATAGACCCATTGGTGTTTTGACAGCAAACGGAAAGGCTTTAACGCGGAAACACTTTACGGCATGTGGAGTTGATAAAGATACTGCTTTGCATGTGATGGGGCTTGAAGGAGCACCGCAATGGAATAAGATTTTTACCAATCCAGACGAGATGTTTGAGGCAGAACTGGTAGAGCAGGAAATTTTAGAGGAGGTAAAGCAAGGGGTGAAAAACTGCCCGAATATGGGGGCAATTCTTCTCGAATGTACGGATTTGCCGCCATTTAGAAGGAAAATTCAGGAAGCAACAGGGCTCCCTGTGTTTGATTTTAGTTCTATGATGAGTATGGTGGCTGCAGCACTGGGGGAAGTTTCGTTGGTAGAAATTTCTACTTTTATGGGCAGCTGAGGGATGAATACTTTATAATCATAAAATAAGTACTGGAGCCAGTTTTAGACTAATCAGACCTGCAGATAGAGGCTTGCTTTTAGGTTTGCAGTATTTCAGGTTCAATGTAAAATGTTGGGGTGGAACGCAAAATAAAAAATTTAAGTGACTGAGGAGGCAGTGATAAAGCTGTCTCCTTTGGTTTAATATTGAACCATAGTATGGAGAATTCTTTTCTTAAATCTTTCGTAGTTTCTCATGCCATAAGTGACTCTCTTGGTGACTTTGATTGGATTGTTGCAGCCTTCGGTATATCCGTTGGAAAATGGTACGTCAATTCTGTGTAGGCATAGGCAACTTTGTTGAACGGGCTAGGTTTGCTGCTTGTACCGCCATTTTAAAGGCTAGTAGTCTTTTCTTTGCGGTATAGATATCTGGGGAAGCAAATCGGTCATACGCCAGTTCTTTCAGGGCTAGTTCTTTGGATAGTGTGAGCATATTGGATACTTGTTCGAGTTCTTCTGGCTCCAGTTTCTCTTTGTGTTTGATGAGGAGTGTTCTGGCATGTTTAAAGTATTTTCTTCGTTTTGTGTGGAAGTTCTTTTGGACTTCTTTGCGAATTTGTTCTAACGCGTAAATGGCAAGTCTCAGGGCATGGAATCGGTCGGCGACGATTTCTGCTTTTGGAAATGCTGTTTTTACCACGCGCTTCTGAATAGTGTGCCTAAATCTATGACGACGTATTTTACGTTGTTTCGGTTTGGATATCTTGCAAAGTATTGGTATAGGGCATCGGTTTTTCTGTTTGGCAGGATGTCCAGTACTTTCTTTTCTTTTGGGTTTGAAATATGCTGAAAGGAAGATAGTTGTTTGAGGAAATTCATGGAAAAGAAAAATACAGGATGTAAGATAGCGTTTCTCTTTGGTGCCGGAGCGGAAGGAAATTATGATATGCCCGCAGGGATGGAGTATTTGATTAAGAGTGCACTGTCTCAACAAAAGGAAAATTGATATGAACCCGATTGAAACCAAGGACTTAATCATACGCGACAGCGTTTTTGAGGATTTAAAGTATTTTGACCCATGGGAAAGGCAGCCTGCAGTAACGGAGTTTTTCAGCATTGCTGATGGGCAAAGCTTTGAAGATGTGACCAAGGCTTATGTGAAGTTTGATGAAGTAGAGGATATGCGCCAGTACACTATTTGTCTGCGCAAGAGCGGTGAGCCGGTGGGAAGAATTATTCTTGGCGATATCATAGAAGGCTGGAAGTGTGAAATCTGGCGGATTTACATTGCGGATACGGCGCTTCGTGGAAAAGGCTACGGAAGGCAGGCGATGGAAGCGGCTATGAAGCTGTGCTTTGAGGAGTTTGGCATGAAGCGGGTTTATCTGGATCATTATACGGGAAATCCAGCGGCGCTTCTGTATCTGAATCTGGGATTTCAGTACGAGGGCGTGCTGAGAAAGAATTGCAGGAAGAATGGAGTGCTTTACGACGTGCATCTGATGTCCATGCTGGCAGAGGAATACTTTGAGCGATATGGTAAATGAATGCAGTGAATAAGCTGGAAAAACGCCAACACGCCGAAAAAAATTATGCCAACACGCCGAAAAAAATAGACACAGATAAAATGAAAAAACCGGCTTTTTTAATGATTCTTATTGGCGTAGGTGATTATGCTTACCGAAGGCAGGATGGAATTTATGTAGTGCCGGTGGGATGTCTAAAGAATTAAGAATAATTAACAGCCGCCTAGCGAAAAGGGCGGCTGTCTTTATAAGTGGAGTTTGACAGGTTTACGGCGTTTCCTTTTGTACACTCTTCAAGAGATTTTTCCGTCAGTCTGAGAACGGTTTCTGATGTTGACAAAAATAAAAGAATCACGAATATTTGTCACATTTCTTTTTTCATGCCTTTGCCCTGTTTGAAGACATGCAAAAGTCTTGCATTTTCGCTCAAATTGTGTATAATGATATATGAAAATTGAAAAGAGCTTGCCAGTACCCGAAAGGGTTTAAAGGAAAACAGGTGAAATTCCTGTACGCCGCCAACGCTGTAACAGAGGAGTCTTCTTCACGATGTCACTGGGAAACCGGGAAGGCGAAGAAAGATGCTGATACTGGAGTCAGAACACCAGCTGGGGAGCAGCGCAAACGCATTGGAGAGATATGATGCGAAAGTATCTCTGCCGGATGCGTTATTTTTTTATATGGAGGGCACTAATGAAAAAACTATTTAAACTGGAAGAAAATCACACCACTGTCAGACAGGAAGTACGCGCCGGTCTGACAACCTTTTTTGCCATGGCGTATATCATTTTTCTGAACCCGGTATTTCTGTCATCTACAGGCATGAGTTCCGGCGGCGTTATGGTTGCTACATGTCTTTCTGCCGCAGCAGGCACGCTGCTGTGTGCATTTTTGAGCAATAAGCCTTTTGCGATGGCGCCGGGTATGGGGATGAATGCCTTTTTTGCGTATACCCTATGCGGAATTTACGGATATTCATGGCAGCAGGCGCTGGCACTTACCTTCCTTTCCGGAATCCTATTTTTTCTAATTGTTATCTCGCCTCTGAGAGATAAGATAATCAATGCAGTACCTGTAAATCTGAAATACGCTATAAGCGCCGGCGTGGGTCTGTTTATAGCGCTCATTGGTCTTCTGGATACAGGGATTATATCTTTAGCAAGCGGAATGCCTGCTCTCGGGGATCTCAGTTCGCCTACAGTTCTGATTGCATTGCTTGGAGTGGCAATCACAGCTGTTTTGGTGGTATTGAACATAAATGGAAGTTTGATTATCGGTATGGTGATAACGATTGTACTGAGTCTGGCGGCAGGACAGACAGCGATGCCCGACCACCTTGCAGAGTTTCCGGGCGCAATAGCGGACGTGGCTTTTAAGCTTGATTTTTCCGGATTGATTTCAGGAAAAGCGGGCTTGTCCGGTATCCTGTCACTTATTGCGCTTATTATCTCATTGACCATGGTTGATATGTTTGATACCCTTGGTTTTTTAATCGGCACCAGCTCCAGGGCGGGAATGACTGATGAAAAGGGAACCATGCCGGGAAGCGGGTCGATTTTAATTGCTGATGCGGCAGGTTCTGTGATGGGCGCTTTATTTGGAACCTCTACCGTTACATGCTATGCGGAATCGGTTTCCGGGATTGCGGCAGGCGGAAAAACCGGTCTGACTGCTGTAACAACTGCTTTGTGCTTCTTGCTGGCGGTTGTGTTCTCGCCTCTGACAGGGGTGATGACAAGTGCTGTAACTGCACCGGCTTTGATTATCGTGGGAATGTATCTTCTCATGGAAGTGAAAAAAGTTGATTTTGGTCGTCTGGATGACGCCATTCCTGCATTTATTACCATAGTGGCGATGCCTATGACATACTCCATTACGACAGGAATTGCTGCGGGATTTATTTTTTATCTGATTTGCAAAATTGCCGCTGGCAGAAGAAATGAGGTGAATCTGCCTGTTGTGGCGCTGGCTATGGTATTTTTTCTTTATTTCTGCCTGTAAAATTTAGGTTTGCAGTATTTTGAATATATGCCTTTTCTTTAGCTGGTTCAATTCATCACGTGTTGGAGCTGTGAGTGCAGTGGCTTCGGTGAGGTCGGTAAGAGGATTCTCGGTAGCGATACATTTGCTGACAAAGGAATCGTATCGACCAAGGGAAAGACTGCAGAACAGACCAACGATAATTGAAGATGTACCAAAATTGCTGGTAAGATCCAGAACCAGCAAATCATTTTTATTTGCAGTATTTGCGAGGAAAATCCTCTGGGATGAATCGAAAGTCTGCACTGTTCCTGTGTAATAATAGGTGCACTTAGCAAAATCGGTGGGGTCGACTACACGCCCATAAAAGGAAGCTTTTTCTTGATTTATGGTCAAGATGTTGACCTCTTTGTTTTTTTTCTGTATGAGAGAGGGTACGTACACATAATAGATTTTTCCTGGTTGTGAAGAACCGGGTGTTTCTTGTGATAAATTCTCAGTTGGAAGTAAATAGTCCATGTCAAGAAGCTGTGAAATATGAACATCAAGATTCTTTGCAATAATAATGAGTGTTTCCACATCAATTGATACTTCTCCACGCTCATATTTTGAAAGGGAAGATTTACTTTTGTTAATGAGTAGAGCAAATTCTGCCAAACTGTAATGTTTTTGTTTCCTGTAGTGACGAATGCGCTGACCAAGTATACTGCGTATTGTTTCTTCCATGCTGTACCTCCGCAAAGATTTCATATAATTGCTTTTTTCTCTGAAATAAAGTAAAACTTGTAAAGTTTTTTATTAGTATAGCATATTTTATGCAAAAAATCCAATGTCGTTGGAAAAAAGTGCAGAAAATAGTCGTAGAATGAAAATACCGTTTTTTGAAAAGGAAAAGGAAGTTCTTTATAATGATAGAAAATTTATTATAAGGAGTGATTATTTTGAAAGATCGAAGAAAGTATTTCATTGTGTTTTTATTGACCCTGTCTACTTTGTGCTATAATTTGCCCTATTTAAGTTCGACTTTTTATACGCAATTTTTGGAGGCATTTCATTTATCTAATCAGCAGGCGGGGATGCTACTGACGATGTTTTCTTTTACAGCAACGCCGGGATATCTGCTGGGTGGTATTTTAGCAGATAGATTTTCACCGAAGAAGCTGGTTGTAATTTCACAGCTTTTGACAGCAGGTCTGGGCATCCTTATGACCTTTGCACCTAACTACTTGGTGTTAATTGGCTGCTATTTGGGATTCGGCGTATCGACAACCTTCATTCACTGGTCGGCATATTTGAAATTGGTTCGTGCACAGGCAGATGAAAACGAAGAAGGAAAGATGTTTGGATTCTTTGAAATGTGTGCAGCAATTGTAGGTGCAATTATGAGTTACGGTGTGCTGGCGGCACTGTCACAGTTTGCAGAAAGCATGGGATTCAGATATGTAACGACAATTTTTGCCGTTGTAATTGCGATTGTGGCTATTTTAATTATGGTGCTGGTGAAGGATGTAAAGGGCTTAGAGTCTAACGATGATTTCAAGTTTTCTATGCTTGGAAGAGCGCTGGCGCATCCGGTGACCTGGTTGAACGGGTTTATTGTTATGGGGTTGTTTATTGTGATCTCTGGTGCAACATATCTCAACCCGTTTTTATCTGGCTTGTTCGGTGTATCTGTGACTTTCAGTACAGCTTTTGCAATTGCAAATCGTTCGGTGGTAAGAATCATCCTCTCGCCGCTGGGAGGGCTTCTTCTGGATAAGTGCCGCACGCCTAAATTCTTGATTCTGGTTTGTATCGCTATAGGTATTACGATTGTGGGTCTGCTGTTTGTTCCGCATCAGGAATCCAGCAAAACAATTGCGGTGATTTTGAGTATTGTACTTATCAGTGTAATTGCGCTGAGCCGTTCCGGCCTATATACTCCGATTCCTGAAGCGAAGGTTCCTTTTGAAATTACCGGAACTTCTATGGGGATTGCTTCAGCAGTAGGCTATTCAACTGACCTGTGGCTGTATAATTTATGTGGAAAATGGCTGGATACAAAAGGCGCAGATGGATATAACAACATTTTTATTTTGCTGATAGTTGGTCTTGGAATTGTAGTGGTTTGTGCAGTGTTGCTGCATTTATATGAAAAGAAAAATCACTGCTTTGAATCTGAGCGGGCAGTGATGTAAAGATTTGGAGGGAATGTAATATGAAAACTTTAGTTTTGAAAAATTGCAGACTGATTCCCTATTTGACTGAGGGATTTGTGGTTCAAGAAAATCAACTGGCAGATGTTGTGATTGAAGACAAGAGAATTAAGACGATTCTTCCGGCGGGAACTGCCTTTGAGGGGGATGTTGACATACTGGATGTCAAAGGAGATACTCTCATGCCGGGTATGTTGGATTTACATATGCATTTTGATTTTACAACGATGGACGTTTTGCAGATTAAATATCGCAGTGCGGTAAAAGAACTAGTGGAAGGAATTGAATATGGCTTTGATTATCTGCGCAGCGGTTATACTACGGTTAGGGACTGTGGCTCTGCATTTAATCTGGGCGTAACGCTGCGTGACATGTATGCTAAGGGAACTATCATGGGTCCGCGTGTGATTGCTTCCGGCCATTGTAACACCCCGACTGCACCGGGCAATGCAGAATTCGGACCACTTTATAAAGTGTTTGACGATGTGGCTGACGCAAGAAAAATTGTGAGAGAAGATATTGAAGCTGGCTGTGATTTTGTCAAATATATGGCAACTGGTGCAGTTATGAACATCGGTGGGGATCCTGGAGCTATGATCTGCTCTTTTGAAGAACTGAAGGCACTTTCCGATGCGGCGAAAGAACAGGGAACTTATGTAGCGGCTCATTGTCATGGAAAAAAGGGCATTATGGCATGTGCGGAGGCAGAAATAGGCAGTATTGAGCATGCTTCCTACATTGATGATGCGTGTATCGAGACATTATTAGCGCATGGAAACCAGACTTTCATCGTTCCAACTGTGGAAATTGCATATTCCATGTTGAAGGATTTGACGGGAAATACGCCTGCGTTCATGCATGAACGTTCTATAGAAATCATGGAGCATATTTCGGAGTATATGACAAAAGCCTATCGCGCCGGAATTAGGCTTGGTTGGGGTACGGATGCAGACAGAGTTACTTTTAATGAATTCCCTGGGTTGGAATTTATTGCCAGAAAGGCGGCGGGATTTTCTAACGAAGAGCTACTGAAGATGGCGACGGTGGACAGTGCAGCTCTTGTAGGACTGCAGGAGAGTATTGGAACCGTAAAAGAAGGCAAATTGGCTGACTTAATCGTAATGGAAGGTGAGCCTGATATAAATATTGAGGACATGAAAAAACTACCCAAATATGTATTTAAGGAAGGTAAATTGTTTGTCGAGTAAAGAAGGCTGTGTAGAATGATGAAGACGATAGACTATATTTTTATGGCTCTGCTACTTGCAGCTGTTTTAATTGTTGGTCACTGCTCCAATCGCAAACTTTCGGATTCAAGTGATTTTCTGACGATGAATAAAGGCTTGAATAAGCTGCAAACCGGACTGTCTATGGCGGCGACGGATTTTGGCGGGAGCGGACTGGTTGGCGCAGTAGGGTACTGCTATCTGATGGGGATGGGCGGCATGTGGTGGAACCTTGCCGCTGCGCCAGGATTCTTACTGATAGGCTTTGTTTTGGCGAAAAGGCTCAACGGTTTGAACGGACTTACTGTACCGGATTATTTGGGTAAACGATATGGATTGAGCGTAAAGTACATTACCAGTGTAATGCACATCTGTGCGTCTGTTGCTGCACTGTCGACACAGTTTACGGTTTCATCTGTAATGCTTAACACGTTGACTGGTTTAGACGTGCGAATTACACTGGTAATCGGAATGCTTATTACATTGTTTTTGACTAGCGGGGGTTTGAGAACTGTTGTTAATACAGACATTTTGCTGTTCTTTGTTATGGTGGCGGCTGTTTTTACGGCAGTACCTGTGACAATCAGTGCAGGTGGAGGCCTTGGAGAAATAACGAGGAGTTTGCCGGAAGGATTTATGTCGATCGGCAGTATAGGCATATGGACGCCGTTGTCCTGGGGGATTTTGTTTGGCATCTCTTATGGGACCAATCAGAATTATATACAACGAATTGTATCTGCAAAAGACGGCAGTACGGCAAGATTTGGGATGCTGTTTACTGCAGGATTTTATGTTGTGGTTTCGGCAGCAACGGGGTTAATTGGTGTAAGCGCTGTGTCGCTTCTTCCAGAGATAACAGACTCGAATATGGTGTTTTCGACGCTTCTTGTTAAAGTGCTGCCTGCAGGCTTTGCGGGGATTGCAGTTGCTGGTGTTTTCGCGGCGACGATTTCGACCAGTACTTCGGTATTGCATGCGGTTACAGTGCTTAGTGTAAGTGATGTTCTGATGCCGATCGTGGAAAAGAGAGAAATAGAGCTGAGTGACGTGAAACTATCGAGGGTTACGACAGTTGTTATAGCGCTGATAAGTCTTGCTATTTCGTTGGCTTTTGATAATATCATTGCGGTGCTATATACATCCGGTTTATTTTACAGTTCGGCAGTTTTCCTTCCGATGCTCTTGGGATTGTACACGGATTGGGCGACGAAGAAAGCGGCGATTGCCAGTGTGGCAGGCTCAATCATTTGCGGACTTGCATGGGAGTTTTTTGTCTTAGGCAAGGTGTCGATTCTTGGAAAAATTCCATCGGTTTTAGTTAGCTTAGCTGTCAGTGGAATTTTGCTGTATGGTGTTTCGATGGTCTCAAAGGATAAGGCGTCGATAAGCAAGTAAAAAATTACGCGATTTTGCAGCGAGTCTATCCGGATCATTACACGGGAAATCCGGCGGCGCACCTATATCTGAATCTTGGATTTCAGTATGAGGGTGTGCTTCGAAAAAACTGCAGAAAAAACGGGGTACTTTATGATGTGCACTTGATGTCTATGTTGGCAGAGGAATATTTTGAGAAATATGGGAAATCGATATAAAAAGCGAATGACATCATGAAATAGGAAGTCTAAGCCATGGTACGGCTTTGCGTCCAGAAGAAAATATCCCCGTACACCTAACCGGCACGGAAAGAATCTCGAGGCAGAAGTCTTGGGATTCTTTTTTCGTTTTGGCCGAGAGGGAAACTCCCGTCAATTATCAATATGATAAAAATGAATTAATATATTGAAATATTTATAAAAATTTATTAGAATGATAATTGAACCTTTCCTGATTATCAAAATGATAATCAGGAAAGACAAAGAAAAAATCGATACGGAAGAAATCTTCGTTTTGTAAGGGTTCAAGGAGATGGCACAATAATTGCTTTATAAATAATAAAGGAACTTGTCTACAAAACAGCGCATAATCTTAAGGAGGAATGAAATGGAAACTTTAAATGACAAGAAAAGCAGAGTTCCACATACGTATGTCATTATTTGCGGATTTGTAATCTTAATGGCAATTTTAACGTACGTTATCCCTGCGGGTAGTTACAGCACAGTGTTTAATGAGGAAATCGGGAAAGATGTCATTGATCCTAATTCGTTTGAATATGTGGAAAAATCACCGGTTTCGCTGCTTTCACTACTTACTTCTGTCACACTTGGAATGCAGGGCGTGGGAGACGTTATTTTCTTCGTATTTATCATTGGTGGATCCATGGAAATCATCAATGCAACCGGTGCAATTGAGCATGGTGTGGGAACCTTAGCCAGAAACAAATTTATGGGCAAGTTTTTTATCCCAGTTTTCGCTTTTGTTTTTGGTCTGATGGGCGCAACATTCGGTGCATCTGATGAACTGGTGGTATTTGCACCTATTGGAGTAGCAGTAGCCCACGCTTTTGGATATGATGCCCTTACTGGTCTGTCAGCAGTTACCCTTGGTGCAGCATGCGGATTCAATGCAGGATTTTTAAATCCATTTTCTACAGGTGTTGCACAATCTATTGCTGAGTTACCAATGTACTCCGGCATCGAACTGAGAATTGTTGTTTTTGTGATCATGTTTGCTGTGACAGTCTGGTATATCATGCGCTACGCAAAAAAGGTGAAGGCAGATCCGAAAGCCAGCATTGTCTACGGATGCAGATGTGAAACAGAAAAAGAAGATGTGGATATTTCTCAGATCGCGAAGATGGGAAAAAGAGATGTTGCAATTATGCTTCTGTTTGTAGCCGGAATCATATTCATGGTATACGGTGTATTCAACTGGGAGTGGTACATTGATGAAATGTCAGGTATTTTCATTGCAGTTGGAGTGATTGCCGGAATCATCGGTGGATTGAATCTGAACAAAATTGCAAATACTTTTGTTGAAGGTGCGGCATCACTGACTTTTGGCGCACTGGTAACAGGGTTTGCGAAAGCCATCGTAATTGTTATGGAAGAAGGTCAGATTATGGATACCATCATTCATGCCCTGAGTCAGGCTGTCATTGCGCTGCCTACAGGCATCTCTGTAGTCGGCATGTTTATTGTGCAGATTATAGTAAACTTTTTTATTCCATCTTCCACAGGGCAGGCGGCAACCATTATGCCGATTATGATTCCGCTTTCTGATATTGTGCAGGTTACAAGACAGACTGCAGTACTTTGCTTCCAGTTTGGAGACGGTTTCAGCAATTCTATTATTCCGACCTCCACAGTACTGATGTCCTATCTGGCAGTAACGAAGGTTCCGTACAATAAGTGGTTCAAATTTATCTGGCCGCTGATGCTGATCTGGATCTGCATAGGTGCAGTGATTCTGATTGCGGCAAATCTGATCAATTACGGACCGTTTTAAAGGAGGGACAATATGTGTAGCAGAACTATGACAAAAACAGAACGCGTCAAAGCGGCAGTCAACTTTCAAGAAGTAGATAGAATTCCTTTGGGGCTCTGGCCACATCACACGGATGTGGATCAGGACTATGTGAAACTGGCCGATAAACAGTTTGCCTTTTACAGAGAAACAGATATTGATTTTGTAAAGCTGATGCCTTTTGGACTTTACACGGTAGAAGATTACGGATGTAAAATTGAAAAAATATGCCAGCCGGATCAGTGGCCACGAATCGTAGAAGCGTTTATAGAGACGCCGGAGGACTGGGAAAAAATCGTGCCTCTTGACGTGACAAAGGGCACCTACGGCAATCAGCTGAAATATGCGGAAAGAATGCTGCAGCTTATGAAAGAACACCAGGATGAGGCGCCGGTGATTCACACCATTTTCAGTCCAATCACTACATTGTACAAGCTGTTGGGCGAAAAGAAACTCTTTGAGGAAATCGAAGCGCATCCGACACTGGTGCATCGTGCGCTGGAGCAGGTTACGGAAACTACAATTGCCTTTGTAAACGAAAACATCAAACTTGGCGTCAGCGGGTTTTTCTTTGCAAGTCAGCTTGCAAACTACAGATTTATGACGGACGAAATGTATGATGTATTTGGTGAGCAGTATGATTTGAAAGTCATCGGTGCATATGCAGACCGAACCTGGTTCAACGTAATTCACGTACATAGCTTTACACAGGAAAAAGAGAAGTCCATGTTTGAAAGACTTGCAAACTACCCGGGCACCTGTCTCAACTGGCATGACAGATGGGTGGGACCGAGTTTGGCAGAGGCTAGAAAATACACGGACAAATGTCTGATTGGAGGCATTAATGAAGAGCAGTATTTCAACAAAACTAGCTATCAAAACGTATATGGACATATTCGCGAGGCAGTAGAAATGGCAGGCAGAACTGGATTCATGCTGGGACCGGGGTGTACCATCTACGAGGATACACCACTTGAAAATTACCTGGCTGCGAGAATTGCGGCAACCAAGTACGGTAAATAATATGTAGGGGAAGACGTATGACAGAGTTAATGCACATTAGAGAATATGCTTTCGCAACGGCGAAAACCATTGCATCTGTAATCAACGAAGAGGTAGTCATCTGTGATAATGAGATGAATCTTTTAGGTGACAGCAATTGCAGCAGTCCTTCGGAACTGACTGATATTTCTGTGACGAAACAGTCAATTATGCTCAATGCAATGGCACATAAGACAACGATTGTCAGCGAGGATATTAAGCATTCTTTAAAGGGATGCAGCCTGTGCGCGAATTTCAGAACCTGTGATATTCACTCTATCATAGCTTTTCCTTTATTGAAAAATGACGTTGTAATAGGGTGCATCGCACTTTATTCCAAAGAAAAAAGACTTTCCGGCGATAAAAAAGAACGCGTAGATCAGTTGAAGAATTTTATTTCAAAGATGTCAGAGCTGCTCATCAGTAAGCTGGACGAAAATCAGGAAAACTATGAACTGTCTGTTGTAAAAAAGCAGCTGCAGGCAGTTGTCGACCATATCGGCAGTGCAGTGGTATGTATTGATAACGATGAAAGAATTATTTATGGGAATCAGATGTTTAGGAAGCTTTTCGGCATCGGACCGAAGATGCCTGAAAGAATCACAGATATTCGCCAACTTGCAGAATGCAGCGAACTGATGAAGAGCCTATACCACGTAAACGGAACCTTCAGCAAAGAGCTGTCCTTTTCGGACGGAAAAACTGAAATCAACCATGAAATGGTTACGGTTGTTTCCATCAACGATGAGGGCACACAGGTAGGCAGCGTGATTTATTTTCGGGACAGCGAAAAGTATTATGAGGAAATCAACCGAGTCACCAATGCATCTTCGGAAATGACATTTAAAGATTTGATCGGTAAAAGCAAACCGATTCAGAATCTGAAGATGCAGGCGCAGAAGATTGCCAACAGCTTATCGACCGTTCTGATTCAGGGAGAAAGCGGAACGGGAAAGGAAATCATAGCAAGAGCGATACACAATGCAAGCAGAAGATCAGCGGGACCATTTATTTCTGTCAATTGTGCAGCAATTCCGGATAATCTTCTTGAAAGTGAACTGTTTGGGTATGAAGAGGGCGCATTCACCGGCGCGGCAAAGGGTGGGAGAATCGGCAAGTTTCAATTGGCAAACAAGGGAACTCTGCTTCTCGATGAAGTTGGAGAGATTCCGATTCATCTGCAGGCCAAGCTGCTTCGTGCCATTCAGGAAAAGAAAATACAGAGAATCGGTTCAAATGTTGATATCGCAACAGACATAAGAATTATTGCGGCAACCAATCGAAATCTTGAAGAGATGATTGTGTCCGGTGCATTCAGAGAAGATCTGTTTTACCGTCTTAATGTGATTCCGATTTATGTGCCGGCATTGCGGGAGCGGAAAAGTGACATTCCTTTTCTTGTGGATACCTTTATAAAAAAATACAATGAAGTGCTGAACAAAAATATCAGCAGATTTTCCAAAAAAG
This sequence comes from Emergencia sp. 1XD21-10, assembly GCF_009936045.1. Classification (GTDB taxonomy): domain Bacteria; phylum Bacillota; class Clostridia; order Peptostreptococcales; family Anaerovoracaceae; genus Senimuribacter; species Senimuribacter intestinalis. The sequence goes on from NZ_QWEQ01000027.1 coordinate 38,608, forward strand.
CGATGAAAATGCTGGAGACGTACGACTGGCCGGGGAATGTACGGGAACTGCAGAATGTTGTAGAATACTGCGTAAACATTTCCAATAGGAGGGTGATAGAGCCTGACAGTCTGCCTGCGCGTGTAAAATGTGAGAGAAAAGAATTTTCTATAGAGCATTCGGCAGAGATAAAGCCGCTGAAGGATGTAGAAAAGGCCTATATCGATGAGGCAATCCGTGTTTACGGTGATACTACCGAAGGCAAGCAGAAAGCTGCAGATGCGCTTGGCATCGGAATTGCGACATTGTATAGAAAACTGAAGGAGTGAACAAACATATGAAAAATGCATATATTAGAATATTGGAAACGGAACTGATGCCCGCCATGGGGTGTACAGAACCTATTGCGATTGCATATGCAGGGGCAGTCGCCAGAAAAGTACTGGGAAATGTTCCGGAGAAGGTGTTGGTTCGCTGCAGCGGAAATATCATCAAAAATGTGAAAGGCGTGATTGTGCCATCCACGAAAGATATGAGAGGCATAGAGACCAGCGCACTTTTGGGCGTACTGTGGGGAAACCCGGATGACAAGCTGGAGGTTCTGAAGGGCATTACGGAAGAACAGGTTGCGACAATGGTTCAGTATCTCGAAAAGGGCATCTGTTCTGTAGAGTTGGCTGCGGGTGTTGAGAATCTGTACATTGATATGATTATTTCTGACGGCACCCACTGTGCGGAGGTCGTGATTTCGCAATGGCATACAAACATTGTCAAAGTTGCCAGAGACGGACAGTCGATTCTCGAAAGCGAAAGTGAGTCCTTCCATGATTTCGAGGAAGAGGAAAAGATTATGGATCTGAAAGGAATCTATGATTTTGCCAGAGAAGGCGATATTGCGGAATTGATTCCATACATAGACCGTCAGATTCAGTATAATAAAGCGATTTCTGAAGAGGGCATAAAGAATCGGTATGGTGCAAACGTGGGAAAAAGCATTCTGAAACACAGACACCATGAGATTCGTGAAGTTGCAAAGGCATATGCGGCAGCAGGCTCTGATGCCAGAATGGCAGGTTGTGAACTGCCGGTAGTAATCAATTCAGGCAGCGGAAACCAGGGGATCACCGTATCTGTTCCCGTTGTTAAGTACGCAGAATATTTAGGTGTATCGGATGAAAAGCTGTATCGCGCGCTGATTCTCAGCAATTTAGTAGCAATACATATCAAAAGAGGGATCGGAAAATTGTCAGCTTTTTGTGGCGTCGTGGGGGCTGCCTGCGGTGCGGGTGCTGGTATCAGTTTTCTGTATGACGACTCTTTTGATGTGATTTCCAATGGTGTGATCAACACCCTGGGAAATGTTTCGGGTATCGTATGTGATGGTGCGAAAGCATCCTGTGCTGCAAAGATTGCATCTGCCCTAGATGCGTCAATTATGGCCAGGGAACTTGCCATAGATGGCAGCAGATTTCAGGATGGAGAAGGGCTGGTTGAAGAATCCGCTGAGGAGACCATTGAAAACATATGGAGACTGGGAAAAGAAGGGATGAAGAATACTGACACGGAAATATTGAATATGATGATTTCCAATTAATTTTGAGGAGCTGAAAAGTATGGAATATAAAAAAGATGACGCCAAACAAGTAATCATTCGTGTTTCCAATGTGAGTCTTGTATGGAATATTTTGTTGGCGTCAGTCAAGCTGGTGGCTGGAGTCATTGCCAATTCCCATGCTATGATTTCTGATGCAATCCATTCCGGTTCAGACGTTTTGGGCACAGGTCTGGTGATTTTAGGCGCACATCTTTCTGGAAAAAAGGCAGATAAGGAGCATCCTTACGGTCATGAAAGAATGGAATGTGTCATTGCGCTGCTTCTTGCAAATATACTTGTGCTGGCTGGCATTGCAATTGGATATGCAGGGATAAAAACGGTGCTTTCTATCAGAGCTGGGGCAACTGTTGCAGCGCCCGGAACCCTTGCGCTTGCAGCGGCGGTGGTGTCCATCCTTGTAAAGGAAGGTATGTACTGGTATACGATTATTGCAGCCAGGAAAATCAATTCGGTTTCTCTGAAAGCGGAAGCCTGGCACCACAGATCTGATGCATTCTCCTCTGTGGGCAGTTTGATTGGAATTGCCGGCGCTCGTATGGGATTTGCAGTTCTGGATCCTATTGCAAGTATTGTAATTTGTATTTTTATTATCAAGATTGCTGTAGATATTTTCCTTGAGACTGTGGATAAAATGGTGGATAAAAGCTGCGATGACAGCATCATACAGAACATGGAGCAGGAAATTAAAAATGTGCAGGGTGTGATCGATATTGATGATATCAAGACGAGACAATTTGGTGCGAAAATGTATGTAGATGTGGAAATTCAGGTAGATGGCGAACTGAGCCTTAAGAATGCGCATACGATTGCAGAAGACGTCCATGCGACGATTGAGCGCAGTGATGAGAATATCAAGCATTGTATGGTTCATGTAAATCCTTCTTTGAACTGAAGGTGGATGGCATTATATACTTTTTAGGGGTTTCACCTGTGTGTCTAAACGGAATAGAGATTTTTAGAAGTCAAAGATTGTTCCCACACCTTCGGCTAAATTTACAGCAAAATCAGGAATAATTTCCTTGCACTTGGAAAAAATATGTGATAAAATATTAGAGCGTTTCGAATGAAATTGACCCTAGAAGTGATTTAGGGTCAGTTTGATTGTGAAAATAAAGTTTAAAAAGAAAGGAGAAACGAATGCCTACTATTAACCAATTAGTACGTCAGGGCAGAACCAGTTCTGTTAAGAAGTCAACCGCTCCTGCTCTCGGTAAGGGTATGAACTCTTTAAGAAGAGTAGCAACTAACACCAACTCACCACAGAAGAGAGGCGTGTGCACTTCAGTTAAGACTGTAACCCCTAAGAAGCCGAATTCCGCTCTTAGAAAGGTTGCCAGAGTACGTCTGTCCAACGGTATCGAAGTAACCGCTTATATTCCTGGTATCGGTCACAACCTGCAGGAACACAGCGTAGTGCTGATTAGAGGCGGAAGAGTTAAGGACCTCCCAGGTGTGCGTTATCACATCATCAGAGGTACACTGGACACTGCCGGCGTAAACAACAGAAATCAGGCTCGTTCCAAGTACGGTGCTAAGAGACCTAAGAAGAAATAAGAATATTTCTTACAAGTAAAGAATGAATCGGGAATAGAAAGAGCCCTTAATATATATAATATTGATGCTGGCAGGATGTACAGCCTCTGGCATGGTACGACAGGATATTAAGTGCGCTCGCGGCTCCTTGGAAGGAAGTCGAGTACCCCCGTAAGACTGGACGCCTATTTAATTGCAGGGCGATTCCAGAGTAATCCTGCGCTTTTGCGTATGGGTGAAGAGAATGTGCAATTAGAAAATCAGTTAGAACAATTGTGCAGGTAATTTCAATGATAAGGCAAGCCTTATAGAAAGAGGAGTGGCATGAGAGAAGAGCATACTCTCGCGCCGATAATTTCGCATAAGGCTAGGCGCGCAGGAGGAGCATGAAGCGCCGCGTACTTAAGTACGGTAGCGAATGCGACGAGTGCAGCAACAACGCCTTATGCGAAATTATCAAGCGAGGAGGGAAGAGAAGTGCCAAGAAAAGGTAACACACCAAAACGTGAAGTACTTCCAGATCCAGTATACGGCAGTGTTGTTGTAGCAAAACTGATCAACAGCATCATGCTTGACGGAAAGAAAGGTACAGCACAGTCGATTGTATATTCCGCCTTCGATAGAATCAAGGAAGCAACCGGCGAAGAACCTTTGGAAGTATTCGAAAAGGCAATGAACAATATCATGCCTGTTTTAGAAGTAAAAGCAAGAAGAATCGGTGGTGCAAACTATCAGGTTCCTATTGAAGTAAGACCGGAAAGAAGACAGACTTTAGGTTTGAGATGGCTGACGAAGTACACCAGACTTAGAGGCGAAAAGACTATGTCTGAAAGACTGGCAAAAGAATTAATGGATGCAGCAAATAACACTGGCGCATCTGTAAAGAAGAAAGAAGATACACATAAGATGGCAGAAGCTAACAAGGCATTTGCACACTTCAGATGGTAATTTCACTTTCTTCAATTTCATAAAAAAATGGAGGAAATGTAATGGCTGGTAGACAGTTTTCACTTGAGAAAACAAGAAACATTGGTATCATGGCGCACATCGACGCCGGAAAGACCACTACCACGGAGCGTATCCTTTTCTATACAGGAAGAACCCATAAGATTGGCGAAACCCACGACGGTGCAGCTACAATGGACTGGATGGAACAGGAACAGGAACGTGGTATTACAATTACCTCTGCAGCAACTACAGCACAGTGGAAGAACCATAGAATCAACATCATCGATACCCCGGGTCACGTTGACTTTACAGTAGAAGTAGAACGTTCCCTGAGAGTACTGGATGGAGCAGTAACTGTACTTTGTGCAAAGGGCGGTGTTGAACCGCAGTCCGAAACAGTTTGGAGACAGGCTGAAAAGTACGGTGTTCCTAGAATGATTTTTGTAAACAAAATGGACATTTTAGGAGCAAACTACTTCAGAGTAGTTGACATGGTTAAGGACAGACTGAAAGCAAATGCAGTGCCTGTTCAGCTTCCTATCGGTGCGGAAGATAGTTTCGTTGGAATTATCGACCTGGTAGAAATGAAAGCAGAGATTTACAAAGATGAACTAGGACAGGAATTTGAAATCACTGAGATTCCTGACGATATGAAGGAACTTGCCGCAGAATGGAGAGAAAAATTAGTAGAATCCGTTGCTGAATGTGACGAAGAACTGATGATGAAATTCCTGGAAGGCGAGGAACTGACCGTAAAAGAAATGAAAGATACCATCAGAAAGCAGACGATTGCCTGCGAAATGGTTCCGATGCTTTGCGGCAGTGCATATAGAAACAAGGGCGTACAGATGATGCTGGACGCAGTCATCGACTATATGCCGTCCCCAGTTGATATTCCGCCTATTAAGGGTGTTAACCCAGATACTGGAGAAGAAGACGTAAGACACGCTGATGATAACGAACCGTTCTCAGCACTTGCATTTAAGATTATGGCTGACCCGTTTGTTGGTAAGCTGGCATTCTTCCGTGTTTACTCCGGTACACTGGATTCCGGTTCCTATATCTACAACTCTACAAAGGGTAAGAAGGGCAGAATCGGAAGAATCCTGCAGATGCATGCAAACAAGAGAGAGGAAATCGACAAGGTTTACTCCGGAGATATTGCTGCTGCAGTAGGTTTGAAAGATACTACAACTGGTGATACACTTTGCGATGAAAAACATGAGATCATTCTGGAATCCATGGAATTCCCAGATCCAGTAATCGAAATCGCAATCGAGCCTAAGACCAAGGCAGGTCAGGAAAAGATGGGCATTGCGCTGGCTAAGCTGGCAGAAGAAGACCCAACTTTCAAGACCTATACAAACGAAGATACCGGACAGACAATCATTGCCGGCATGGGAGAACTTCACTTGGAAATCATCGTAGACAGACTGTTGCGTGAATTTAAGGTAGAAGCAAACGTAGGTAAACCTCAGGTATCCTACAAAGAAACCATTTCTTCCAACGCTGATGTTGACCACAAGTATGCTAAACAGTCCGGTGGTCACGGTCAGTATGGTCATGTTAAAATCAAGGTTTATCCGAGAGAACCGGGTGCAGGCTTTGAATTTGTCAACAATATCGTCGGTGGTGCAATTCCTAAGGAATACATCCCTAAGATTGAAGACGGTATCAAAGAAGCGATGGAAAACGGTCCTATTGCAGGATATCAGGTAGTAGACGTTGGTGTAGAACTGTACGATGGTTCCTATCACGAAGTCGACTCCTCTGAAATGGCATTTAAGGTTGCCGCTTCCATGGCATTCAGAGAAGCAGCTAAGAAGGCAAAACCAGTTCTTCTGGAGCCAATCTTCAAAGTTGAAGTTACAGTTCCTGAAGAATATATGGGTGATGTAATCGGCGATATCTCCTCCAGAAGAGGAAGAATCGAAGGTTCTGACATGAACAACGGCGTTGTTGCAGTAAGAGGTATGGTACCTCTGTCCGAAATGTTCGGCTATGCAACCGACCTGCGTTCCAAGACTCAGGGTCGTGGTGTATATGTAATGCAGATGGACCACTTCGAAAAATTGCCTGACAGCTTAGTTGAAAAAATTGGAAATAAATAAAATTATAAATTAACCTTTAGCGGTCTGTCCTTTCGGACTAGCGACTGGGGCAGACCTATCATTAGGAGGAAAACAAAAATGGCAAAAGCAAAATTTGAGAGAACCAAACCGCATATCAATATCGGAACCATTGGCCACGTAGACCATGGTAAGACAACGCTGACAGCAGCAATCACAACCACCCTGTATCAGAGATATCAGCTTGGAGAAAAGGTAGCATTCGACCAGATCGATAAGGCACCAGAAGAAAAAGAAAGAGGAATCACCATTTCTACAGCACACGT
>NZ_QWEQ01000028.1 GCF_009936045.1 Emergencia sp. 1XD21-10
ATAAATCGCTGATATTCGATAAACTGGGAATCAACCAGGGCATGATTATGGAAAACATGGCAGCGCAGATGCTGCGTACAAGCGGCAATGCGCTGTATTTTCATGAGTTTAAGTATCAAGGGGCAGATGCAGCAAAGGAAAGTAAGTATGAGATTGATTTCCTGACAGTGAGAAAGAGAAAAATTGTTCCCATAGAAGTAAAATCATCAGGATATAAGCAACATAAATCTTTTGATTATTTGCTGAAAAAGTATGACTTAAAAGTGCAGGATAAATATATCCTGTACACAAAGGATTTGCTGTATGAGGATGGAATCACATATCTTCCGATTTATATGGCGGGATTAATATAAGGGCAAAAAACAGAGGCGGTCATATATGACCGCCTAAACTTTTTAATTCTGATTGTGACAACGCAACCATTAGTCCTTTTTCTTTGGTTTCGGATATGGGGTCGGGTCATCGGTGAATCCGTAAATATAGTCGACACTGGTCTCAAAAAGATGGGATAAGAGCTCTGCCTGGTCGGAAGTTGGCTTGCGTTTACCTGATTCCATCTTAGAATAATTGGACTGATCGATACCGGTCTTGAGTTGCACTTGGAGCTGTGTCAAATCTTTGTTTTTTCTTAACTGTTTAAGTCGACTCATTGCAAGTTAACCTCCTTTCTAAGAAATATTATGACAAATTACCATACAAAAAATAGGTCAATTTGACCTATTTTTGGAAAAGACGCAGGAGGCTGGAATAATATCCCATTTTTGACCAGTTATCCGAAAAAACGACCAGTTATCCGAAAATGTTTGTAAGGCGCTTGACGTTATGCTAGAATTAGGGTGAATTAACATATTCATATACATATTTTTATGGTATAATTTCATTAAGAATCATTATGATTAAGGGGAATTACAATGAAAGTATGTATTTGTGATGATTTAGCAGAAGAACTTGAGCTGCTGAAAGCAGCTTGCCAGACATTTTTTGCAGAGAGAAATGTACAGGCGGAGATTGTATGTACGCAGGATCCGGAACACCCCATCAAGCATGAATATGATCTTTTGATTTTAGATGTGGAAATGCCAAAGAAGAAAGGTACTGCTGTAAAGGATCAGCTGATGGGAAGGGAGCGGCCGTTGATTATTTTTGCAACCAGCTATCAGGAAAACATCGTGGATGCTTTTGGAACTAATGTGATTGGATTTTTAGCAAAGCCTTTGGTATGGGAAAGTTTTGAGCTAAAGATGGATTTGGCTGTACGGCTGCTTTTAGCTGGCAGGATGCTGGAACTTTCTCCTGTGCTGTATGAGCATAGCGAGAAGATTATTATGTTTTATACGGAGCAGAGATATACGAAAGCGCTTCTGGCGGACGGCGAAAAAACGCCTTTATCTGCAAAAAGTCTTTCTGCATGGGAAAAAGAACTGGAAGATTTGTATTTTGTTCGAGTGGATACATCTCATCTGGTAAACTGCAAGCATATTGTGGATGCATATGACGATATCTTTGTACTGCGTGACGGGCAAAAGCTGAAAGTCAGCAGAAGGCGAAAAAAGGACTGCTTTGAGAAATTGCGGCAGTATAACTTGCGGTTTTCTAAATTTGCATAAAGAATAGGAGGAAACGGTATGACACCACTTGCACAGCTACTGGAAGTATTAGTTTTACTACTTTTGTTTAAAGGCGTTCTTGGCTATGAGTTTAGAGAAGAGAATCGGTTTCTTTGTGTAGGTTTGGTGATTCTGTTTGTTCGCTGTGCTATGCTGTTTATCTTGCCGGAAGATTATACTTATTTAATCTGGCGCAGTATACTGTTTCCGGCAGCGGCGATGCCGTTTTTCTTTCATGGCAAGTGGAAAATCAATCTGGCAGCGGGAATCTGTATGATGCAGATGGTTTGGGTCATGTATAGGCTGAATATGGGAATCTGGATTGTAGCAGTCGGAGGTGATGTCATTAAAGTTGAGCTACCTCTTTGTTATTATCTGGGTCTTGCAGAGTGTCTGGTGGCTCTCTGTGTGCTGAGCTTGATATTAAGGAGAAAGAAGGAAGGAATTTTCACGCATATGGAGCTTTTGAATGTGTGGATGTTTGTTCCTTTTTTTGTTTGTATTTGGGGAATAAATAATACTGGCTGGTCTTTTAGCACAAGTACTACCGGAAATATTGCTGAAATTGTTCAAGGAAAAAATTTAATTAGAGACGGATTTTTAGGAGTCTTAGTCCTTTTTATTTTTATTCTCACCTGCTGCATGCAGTCTCAGCGGAGAGAGATGAAGCGTCTGCTTTTACTGAATCAGAAATGCCTCGCCGAGCAGACGGAGCAGTATAGCAGGCAGAGCCTGATGGATGAGGAGCTGCGTAAGTTCAGGCATGATTACATCAAACAGATTACAACGCTGCAGCAAATTGCTGAGGGAACGGATATGGACAGAGTTCGGGTTTATCTGGAGCAGATTGCCGGAGAAAAGATAAAGAGTGAATCTTTCTTTTTAACCAATCATTTGGTCTGTGATGCGATTCTGAACAGATATGGGGATGCCTGCAGGAAACAGAAGATGAAAATCAGCGTGGAAGGAAAGTTCCCGGAGCATCTGCATATCCCTGAGGTGGATTTGTGTGTCATTCTTACCAATGGGCTGCAGAATGCTTTTGAAGCGGCAAGCTTTTGCAAGGAGGGAGAAATCTCTGTAAAGGTTGAGAATAGAGAAAACTTTGTTACGATTTCCATTCGCAACAGCACGCTGCAGAAACCGCAGCGGCAGGGAGACGGACTTGCAACGACTAAGGACGATAAAAGGAATCATGGGATTGGAACCAGAAATATGGCAGACGCCGCGCGGAAAAGTGGTGGAATGGTTGAATGGAATTTAGAGGAAGAGGGATATGTTACGGCAAATATTCTGATTCGAGGAAAAAAGAAAGAATAGAAAAGGACGAAAGGCAATTGGGAAAACCACCTGATTGCCTTAAAATTTTGACATAATCTGGAAAATTTGACCAGTTGACCGAAAAAATGACCAGTTATCCGAAAGTTCTTGCAATTTTGTTGACATGATTTTATACTTGAGACATAAAGAAACACAGAATAAAAAACAAAATTGAAAGAAAGGCAAAAGATGAAAAAGAAATTATTATGCGCAATATTAGGATTATCATTAATTATGACAATAGCAATTATGCCGGCATTTGCAGTATCCGTCCCCGTAGGTAATACGAGTGGAGAACAGGACGCTGCAGGAAGTGTTTCCATTTCAAAGCAGGAAGCGGAGGAACTTTTGTCTGAAAAGCTGGATGAAGCAGCGAATGTGCTTGGTGATGAAAACCTGGACATGGCGATGTGCCCGATGAGCGATGGAAGTTTATATGCGGTGAAAGCGTATGATATGGGCGATGACTGCACGTTGACTGTAGAATTGAGAGACCAAAGTGAACTCGCAGTGGGAATCCCGTCTGTCATGCCTCTTGCGACATCAGGCAGCAATGAGATGTGGAAAGACTATGGAAATCGCTACTTTACAGGAAAGGCGACGGTGACAGTTGGAGGAGCTAGTGTTACTTTGGGATTAGAAAATCATTATATATTGTCTGCAAATGGGATTGATGAGAACTTTGGCAAGGATGTGAAAGATGCACCTGTGGGTTATATTGTTAATGCAGGAACGCCGGTTGTCACCACCAGCACAGCGAGAAGCGTAGGTTCCTCAGTCAGCATGTACTGCAATTTCACTTGCAAAGCAGGTATGACAACCGCCAAATACAAGATGAATACCAGTGTTAAATACCTGGCGCAGAACAAGACCGATAAACAGGTTAAAGTGGGGCATTCCTGGAATTTGACAAAGACATCATAAGGAAGAATGAGGGTATTGGGAAATAGAGAAATCTAGCGAAAGTAGGCGGGAAAATTGAGAAATCTTCAGGGAAGCGGATAGGCAGATGAAAACCTGCAAAGAAAAAGAGTTTTCTAAAATAGCAAGTTGGATTAGGAGCCCAATTTAAGTTATTTAGGAAAACTCTATGAACAAATCATACAACAACTTTAGAGAAAAATCAAGATGTAGGGGGCATTTTGGCTGAAGGTCGAAAGGAGAACGACATGAGAAAGTTTTTATGCATGATATTAGTATTGTCTTTGGTTTTGGGAATGGGAACGGCAGCGTTTGCGGAGACATCGAATGACACAACGGGCAAATTAGGTGATACAGTGGAAACATCTACGTGTAATGAATATGCAATGCTGAAAGAGCTGGCTAAAGAAAGTGAATTTAGTCTTGTTAAACAAGGCTACACAAAATCTGAGATTGTAGAAATCAAGGATTACAAAGAAAATTATACCAAGCATCTTGAAAAGTTGGATAAACTGGAGGATCAAGGGCTAACTAATCTCGGGTATGATGAAGAACAAATAAAAATGATTAGAACATTTAAAGGAAGTGAAGCGGAATTGTATGGACTCTCAGCAACACTGTCTTTAAATGTCGTAAAGACTGACTTTCGATACAAGGAAACAGAACGTTCAAGAGGGACTTTTTCATACGAATGGACATGGAGTGGGATTCCGATGTCGACCTCAACGGATATAGTTGCAGCAAGTTGGAATGACTGGGAAATCGTTTCCCGTAGTAGTACAATTAAGTACTATGATATGACGACTGGTAGTTATGAAAAATCCACTACTGGTACAAGAAAAGATCCAACCTCTTCAGGAGGGATAGCAGGTGCAGGGTATACATTTCCGTTAAGAATTTCGAAAGAAAATTTATTTGCTAAAAATGGAAAAGTTTCTCTTAATTTGATTTCAGATGTATTTTCAAGGAAAGTTTTCTATTATTATGCAGCTTATGGGCATACGGTACTATCAGTATCTCCATCGTTTGCATTATCTGGTTCAGGTATAAATGTCGGAATTGAATTCAGCTCGGGAGTTGAAAAGTTGAGTCCTAAAAAAGGAAATAGTACACCAAAAGTTATTTCTTAGAGCATTGCAAAAATAAGAAAAGCAAAGATTGATGTTAAATAACATATAATAAAACATACAGGGGGGTTTTAATGAAACCCCCTATATATTTAAAAAGAATTGCTTAAAACGAAAATCAAGGAGATGCGGTCATGAAATTGGAACACTCAGAAAACAAAAAATTTTTCCATGTTGAGGGGGAGCGTATTAAAGACGAATTTGCCGCCAAGAAAATTGCTGACGGAAAAAATTCCTTTAGGGAAAATTTGCGTAAAGGGATAAAAGAATTGGAATTCGATATCTGGAGCGCACTGATTATAATTACAATTGTGGCAATTTTTGTAATGCAGGGAAAGATAGAGGGACAGATTGTAAAAACAAGAGATGCCATTGATGCCTTTGAGAGAAAAGCGATGGTACAGGCTGAGAATTTGAACTATTTTATGAATGAGTTAATTGAGGAGGGAGACAGTGATGATTAAAAGAAGCACATTGAAAAAAATAATTCTTGTGGTTCTTGTAATCATTTTAATCAAGCAAGTGCTCTTTTATGAAGATTTGCTGAAATGGTGGGAATGCTACGGTGCTCAGGGGAAAAATTATGATGACAGCATGTTGGGAGGCTATTTGGAGCGCTTGCAGGAGCGAATTCTTGAGTTTTTTTGCTGAGAGATAAATAGATTTATATAAGAAAATCATAGAAGGAGAAACTGGATTAAGAAGAAAAACGTCTATTTCTTTGCCGCTGTATCGGGTCTCTGCTACTTTTGCACATTTATCTTTTTCGTTTTCATCAGCCCGAGACAGCCGGAATATAAAAATGGCCTACTGTAGAATACATATATACTACAGTAGATGGTGAAATGAACGTTCCGGACAATCGGTTTTGCGGTTGTGACTGGGATTTCGACGGGTATGAAAAGTCGGTAGAAGTTGATACGAGCAATCGCAAGGTGACGATAGTTTTAGAAGAAACGACTGGCCTTGCGTTGAATGTAATTTATCCGAAGCAGCCTGAGCGAATCATCGTAAAAAGGTTTTCAAACGGTGACTTTCCGGAAAATGCGGAGGAAAAAAGTATTACAAAGGATTCAAAGCATTTTTCCATCAGCCCGGGTTATACATATTTGTTTGAATTGTGGTATGACGAAGAGCACGTTACTTATGCGCTGAGATGTGAGCCTTTTGACGAAATGAGTGAGGCTTGACCGGTTGTCTTGAAGAACGGGCTAGGCGCTAAGAGTTTTCGATATCCTTAAGAAAATTGTAAAAGTGTGATAGGGAAAGCAAAGAGATGAAGAAGAAAACGAACAGGGGAACGCTGGTAACCTGGATTGTCATTGTGGTAATCCTACTGGTTTTAAATGTTCCATGGCCGGTACACAAGGAACTGACCGGTATTATGATAAAAATGGATGACTCGGAATTTTGTGAAGAGGTTTCCATTGAACTTGACGGAAGCTACTACGTTAATTTCCTAAAGGAAGATGAATACTGGGGATATTTTCGCCTTTCCAATGATAAAATGACACAGAACGAGCAGGTCGCTTTCAATCTGTCAATTGGTGCGGATTATGAAGAAGACCTGAGCTATCGATTTTACGAAAAGGAAAATCCGTGGGAATTCGCACAAGTCTGCAATGAGTTAGGCGCATATGAGTCGGGACGGCTTTTGTCCAAACGATTCCTTCGCAAAATCTGCATAGAGGTGCCGGATTATGTGGAAAATGGATATGGTATCTATGATGGGATAGAGGAGCGTACCGGATACATGATTGTCACCGGTGTAAGCAATTATAAAGAGGCAATGAATAGGATAGATGCATGCTACAGCGATATCGTATTCATGCCGGAGCATTTGAAAGAGTGGCCCAACCGGGTGAAATTTTCCCACAAAATTCATACTTCGTAGTGTGTTTTTTAGGCATGTGACAGGAAGTATATGAAAAGATCGGAGATTCGGTAAAGGAGGACGAATCCTATGAACAAAAGCACCACATCTATGTTTGCTGTATTAATCATCGTTTCCCTGTTCGCGTCAGCTTTTGCGGCATATGACATATTCTGGAAAGAAACGGTAAAAGAAAAAGAACTGGGAAAACTCGAAAACGGCGAAGTTTTTAGTTTGCGGACGAACAAGAAGCTGGTCGGCGGTATAGCAAATGAAGAGGATCACAGCATTATTCTTTCTATCAGATATAATAAAAATCGAAACCGGACTTTTGAATGGCAAATAAAGGATTATCCAACGGAAAAGTTTGCACCGGAGGAAGAAGCGTTTTGGCATGATGTGATCGACTATGCGGAGGAACGGATTACCGAGGCTAATGTAATCGAAGTACAGCATTTCCTTTTATGGTAGGCGATTGAAAATGGAATCAATGCCATAGTTGACGCAAAAGGGATTGTTTAGAAAAATAAATACAGATTTTTAAGAGGGGGTGCAAGAATATCTGAATTTCAAAAAAACATGGCGGATTATTTTGTGATATGTGTAAATGAATTTAGCAGCAATGATTTAATCGCTCACCAAATCTCTATCTTGACTTTCTATAAAAATCACAGTAAAATATAACTAGAGTGTTGGCTATAGCCGCACGAAGGGGCACACCACCGCGGGTGTGAACTTTCGTGCGGTTTTTTATTGTCAGAGGACCCGGGCACCCACCCGAAGCGTTGCGTCTGGAAAAGGTGGAGGGGCTTATCTTAGAAGCAAGATGCGAACTTAACTTAAAAAGCGCTTTTTTGAAAAAAGTGTATAAAAATTTTAGCAAAATTGTCGCTATAAGAGGGAAACCAAAGCTGTAGTCGGTGTAATTCAATGAAAATTGCAGGATTTTTAAGCTTCATCATATGAAAAGCAGGAGTGCGTTATACATTTTTTAGCGATTTTATTAATTTTGGTTAAGTTTTGACGTTTCTTTTATACATAAAAAAGGATTTTTTGGAATTTAGGTTAAGACGGCTTAGTACAAAGTGAAGAAAATCAGAAAGGAGACCGATATGGTAAGAATCAACGGTATTGATGTCAACGCCGCAGGAAAAAGTCTGGCGGCGTACATTGATGAAAATGATTATCCCCGCATGCGCATTGCGGTGGAGCGCAACGGAAAAATTGTGCCAAAGGCGAGGTATGAAGAAACCATTCTGACGGATGGCGATAAGATAGAAATTGTAAGTTTTGTAGGAGGTGGCTGATGGCAGAAAGGAGCGGAATTTTACCGGCAGAAGAAGAAATCAGAAAGTGTCTGGAACTTCGTCATACGAAGGCTGTGCAGGATAAGTTGGCGGCTGCAAAGGTTGCTGTTTGCGGGCTTGGAGGACTTGGCTCTGCGATTGCCATTGCGCTGGCGCGAAGCGGTATCGGGCAGCTTCATCTCATTGATTTTGATAGGGTGGATTTGTCAAATTTAAACAGACAGCAGTATGCGATTAGCCAGCTGGGACAGCCTAAGCCGGAGGCATTGGCAGAGGAAATCAGGAGATTTTCTCCTTATGCAAAGTTTATTACCGATTTTATAAAGCTGACAGAGGAGAACATTCCACAGCTGCTGGCAGAAGATACATATATCTGCGAAGCCTTTGACAGCGCGGAACAAAAAGCTATGCTGACCAACTGCGTACTGACAGAATTACCGGGGAAATATCTGGTAGGCGGCTCTGGCATGGCGGGATACAGCGACAGTAATACAATTCGAACGAGAAAAATCACAGAGCACTACTTTCTTTGCGGTGACGGCATTTCGGAAATCAGCGAAGGCTGGGGACTGATGGCGCCGCGAGTCATGATCTGTGCGGCGCACCAGGCGAATATGATAATCAGATTGATTCTGGACGAAGAGGTATAGAATAGGAGGAACAATATGGAAAAGAAAGACACGTGGAGCTTAGGCGGAAGAGAATTTTCTTCCAGATTTATTTTGGGCTCCGGCAAGTACTCTATGGAGTTGATTAATGCGGCAGTGGAGCAGGCAGGTGCTGAAATTATCACCCTTGCGGTGCGCAGAACTAACACAAAGCAGAGCGAAAATATACTGGACTTTATTCCGGAACATGTGACCCTGCTGCCAAACACCAGCGGCGCAAGAACTGCGGAAGAAGCGGTGCGAATTGCCCGCATGGGAAGAGAATTGGGCTGCGGTGATTTTGTAAAAATCGAAATCATGAAGGACAGCAAATACCTGCTGCCGGACAATGTGGAGACGGTGAAAGCGACAGAGATTCTGGCAAAAGAAGGGTTTATCGTAATGCCGTACATGTATCCCGACCTCTATACGGCAAGAGATTTAGTCAGCGCCGGTGCGGCTGCCGTGATGCCGCTTGCGGCGCCAATCGGTTCCAACAAGGGCTTAGCAACTAGAGAGTTTCTGCAGATTCTCATTGATGAGATTGACCTGCCGATTATTGTGGACGCGGGAATCGGTAAACCTTCCCAGGCATGCGAAGTGATGGAAATGGGAGCGGCGGCAGTGATGGCAAACACCGCCATTGCGACGGCAGGCGATATTCCAGCCATTGCGACGGCCTTTCGAAAAGCCATCGAAGCGGGAAGAAGCGCACATTTGTCAGGTCTTGGCAGAGTGTTGGAACGCGGCGCCAGTGCATCCGACCCATTGACTGGATTTTTGAGAGATTAGGAGGAAAATCCCATGAAGGAAAATCAGTTTTTTGTGGACTCGGAGAAGTTGAGTCCAAAGGCGCTGGCGCGGAAACACCAGATTGAGGAAGATCCGTCGGCGAGAACCAACCACATGGAATATATGGAAGGCATGGAGCAGATTGACTCTGACGTGATGGAGAAGGTGCTTAGCCAGATGAACACCTACGACTACGAACGCTACACAGAGGTTGACGTAAAACGGGCGCTGGCGGCCAATACCTGCTCGGTGGAGGATTTTAAGGCACTCCTTTCTCCAGCAGCACAGCCGTATCTGGAACAGATGGCAGAAAAAGCCAAAATTGAAACCGGTAAACACTTCGGCAATACCGTGTACTTTTTTACGCCGATTTATATCGCCAACTATTGCGAGAACTACTGTATTTACTGCGGTTTTAACTGTTATAACGATATTCGGCGGAAAAAACTTTCTCCGGAAGAGATTGAAAAGGAGATGCGGATAATCGCAGATTCCGGCATGGAGGAAATCCTGATTTTGACCGGGGAGAGCCGCAAGGTCAGCAGTGTGGAATACATCGGCGAGGCGGTTAAAATTGCCCGAAAATATTTCCGCAATATCGGAATTGAAATTTATCCTGTCAATGTGGCTGAGTACCGCTATCTTCATGAGTGCGGTGTAGACTATGTGACGGTTTTTCAAGAGACCTATAACGCTGACAAGTACGAAACACTGCATTTGATGGGGCATAAGCGGGTGTTCCCGTACCGTTTTGAAGCGCAGGAGCGAGCGCTGATGGGAGGCGTGCGAGGCGTTGCCATGTCAGCACTTCTCGGACTTTCTGACTTCAGAAAAGACGCTTTGGCATCGGCGCTACATGTTTACTATTTGCAGAGAAAGTATCCCCATGGGGAATTTTCGCTGTCCTGTCCGCGGCTCCGCCCTATCGTAAACAACGACAAAATCAACCCGCTTGACGTGGGCGAGCGGCAGCTTTGTCAGGTACTGTGCGCGTATCGGATCTTCCTGCCTTATGTGGGAATTACCGTGTCCACGAGAGAGGAAGAACATTTTCGCAACGGCATTGTAAAGATTGCCGCCACAAAGGTCTCCGCTGGCGTTTCCACCGGGATCGGAGACCATGAGAGCAAATATGACGGAAAGGACGCAGGTGACACCGGCGACGAACAGTTTGAAATCGCAGATGAGAGAAGTTTTGAGCAGATGTATCGGGACATTGAAAAAGAAGGTCTGCAGCCGGTAGTCAACGAATATATTTATGTGTAAAAAAATAGTAATCACAAATCGCCATTTGGTACATGGCGATTTTTTGACCCAAATCAGTAAAGTACTTGAAACAAAGCCTGCGGCGCTGATTCTTAGAGAAAAGGACCTGCCAGACGCAGAATACATGCAGCTGGCGCAGAAGGTGCTGCCTCTTTGCAGAGAACATGGCGTACCGTGTTTTTTCAACAATCGAGTAGCTCTTGCAGAAAAGCTGCACCCGGATGGGCAGCAGCTGTCTTTTGCTGCATTCTGTGAGAAGGAGGTGGGCACTGCCGGCATATTCGGGGTGTCAGTACACAGTCTGCAGGAAGCAAAGACTGCAGAAGCACTGGGCGCAAGCTTTGTCATTTTTGGTCATATTTTTGAAACGGACTGTAAGCCGGGTCTGCCGCCGCGGGGTCTGGCTGCCCTGAAAGAAATCTGCGCCAGCGTATCGATTCCTGTTTATGCCATTGGCGGCGTGAATGGGGAAAATTCCCCTTTGTGCGTGGAAGCCGGTGCGGCGGGTGTCTGCATGATGAGCGGATTTATGGAGATGGAGTAACTATCCGGAATTTTGTAAAATATATTTTATAAAATTGACAATAATAACGAATGATGATAAAATAATTTTACAAAAACTGGAGGAACGCGATGATAGAAAGAAAAGAGTATTTACAGGACTTAATTAGTTTTAAAGATAAGCACATAATTAAGGTCATTACGGGAATCAGACGCTGCGGAAAGTCCACTATGTTTGAACTTTATCAGGATTATCTAAGAGAATCAGGCGTTAAGGATACGCAGATCATTGGAATCAATCTGGAGGACGGAGAGTTTCGTATGATAAAGGACGCAGAAAAGCTTTATTCTTATGTAGCAGATAGGCTGACGCCGAATCAGAAGAATTATGTTTTTTTAGACGAAGTGCAGCAGGCGTCTGATTTTCAAAAAGCGGTGGACTGGCTTTATGCGAAGAAAGATGTGGACTTATATATCACTGGCTCTAATGCGTTTCTGTTATCGGGAGAACTTGCGACACTGCTGTCAGGCAGGTATGTTGAGATTAAAATGCTACCTTTATCGCTGAAAGAGTATGCTTCTGCTTATCCGCAGATTGTCAGCGCTGCGGAGCTTTATATGAATTACCTAGTGAACAGTTCTTTTCCTGGAACTTTGGAACTTACCAGAAAGAAGGATATCCGCACTTATCTGGAAGGCATTTTTAATACAATTTTAATCAAGGATATTGTAACCAGAAAGAAAATTGCTGATTCATCCATGCTGATTAGTGTGATAGAGTTTATTTTTGATAATATCGGAAATATATGTTCGGCGACCAAAATTTCTAACTTTATGACTTCAGCAGGAAGAAAGATTAGTGTACCGACTGTGGAAAGCTATCTGCAGGCGTTACGAGACAGTTTTATTGTTTATAAAGCGAGCCGGTATGATTTAAAGGGAAAACAGTATCTTGCAACAGGTGCAAAATACTATGTTGCGGATATAGGGCTTCGCTATTATCTTCTGGGTAGCAAACCAACGGATATGGGGCATATTTTAGAAAATATTGTTTTTCTGGAACTTTTGCGCAGGGGTTATGAGGTTCACGTTGGAAAGATTGGAGACGCAGAGGTGAATTTTATTGCGGTCGATGACGAGGGGGTTGAATACTACCAGGTATCACAGACTGTCATGGAGGAGAAAACTTTGAGAAGAGAGCTTTTTCCGCTGGAATCTATTCGCGATCACAACCCGAAGTATCTTCTGACGATGGACTTTATACCGTTGACTTCCCATAATGGAATTAAACAAATCAATGTGCTTGATTGGCTTCTAAAGTAACACCGCAAATATTTTGCCGAAAAAAGAAATATGTGCGTGACAAACCAGTATAATTGGTATAGAATGAATTTGTATACACAAATTCAAGCGTGTATCGCTAAATTGAATAGACTGCTTCCGCCGAAGCGGCCTAAGTTATAAAAAGAGAAAAGGAGAAAAACTTTATGACTATGGTAACCAACCAATTGGTAAACGATTGGGTAAAAGAAATGGCGGAATTAACCAAACCGGATGAGGTTGTCTGGATTGACGGGAGCAAGGAACAGCTTGATGAAATTAGAAAATTATCCCTTGCAACCGGTGAGATGATTGAGCTGAATCAGGAAAAATTGCCTGGCTGCCTCTACTACCGCACTAATCCCAAAGACGTTGCAAGAGATGAAAAGAGAACGGTAATCTGCACCAGCAGAAAAGAAGATGCTGGCCCTACTAACAACTGGGTTGCACCGGAAGAGATGTATGCGAAGATGAGCAAACTCTTTGACGGCTGCATGAAAGGCAGAACTATGTATGCCATTCCGTTTTCCATGGGCGTACCGGGAACAGAATTTGCTAAGATCGGTATCGAACTGACCGATTCTATTTATGTAGTACTGAGCATGGCGATTATGACCCATGTAAATCAGAAGGTAATTGATTTGCTCAACGAAGGCGCAGACTTCACAAAATGTCTGCACTCCAAAGCACAGATTAATGAACAGGAAAAGTACATTGCACATTTCCCTGAAGACAATACAATTTGGTCTATCAACTCAGCTTATGGCGGAAACGTGCTGCTTGGCAAAAAATGCCTGGCGCTGCGCATCGGTTCTTACCTTGGAAAACAGGAAGGCTGGATGGCAGAACATATGCTGATTCTGAAGATTGAGAACAAAGAGGGCGAAGCGAAATATGTTTGCGGCGCATTCCCAAGCGCTTGCGGAAAGACCAACCTGGCAATGTTGACGCCGCCTGACTATTTTAAGAAAAAAGGATACAAGATTTCTACCGTTGGCGATGATATTTCATGGCTGCGTATCGGTGATGATGGAAGACTGTATGCAGTTAATCCAGAAAACGGTTTCTTTGGTGTTGCGCCGGGGACTAACGAAAAGTCCAACCCGAATGCACTTAGAACCACACATAAAAATACCATCTTTACTAACGTGGCGAGAAACTTAGATGATAATACCGTATGGTGGGAAAAACTCGACAAGAATCCTCCAGAAAACGGTGAAGATTGGCTGGGCAATCCTTGGAACGGAAAGACTTCCGAAGAAAAGGGCGCACATCCAAATTCCAGATTTACAGCGCCGGCAGCAAACTGCCCGACCATCGCTGATGAATTTGCAACAGGAGAAGGCGTGCCTATTTCCGCAATTATCTTCGGTGGAAGAAGAGCAAAGGCTGAGCCGCTTGTTTACCAGGCAAGAGACTGGAACCACGGCGTATTTATCGGTTCTGCTATGGCATCAGAAACAACCGCTGCTGCC
Organism: Emergencia sp. 1XD21-10; assembly: GCF_009936045.1. Taxonomy (GTDB): domain Bacteria; phylum Bacillota; class Clostridia; order Peptostreptococcales; family Anaerovoracaceae; genus Senimuribacter; species Senimuribacter intestinalis. Next base: position 14,157 of record NZ_QWEQ01000028.1, read on the forward strand.
AATGGAAAAGTTGGCGTAGTGCGTCATGATCCGATGGCAATGCTGCCGTTCTGCGGATACAACATGGCAGAGTACTTCCAGCACTGGATTGACATGGGCAAAAAGATGACCAATCCACCGCAGATTTTCCATGTAAACTGGTTCAGAACTGACGAAAACGACGAGTTTATGTGGCCTGGGTTCGGTGATAACCTGAGGGTTATCCTGTGGATGCTGAACCGCTGCGAGGGAAGTGTTGACGCGGTGGAAACTCCGCTTGGTTATGAACCAAAGGCAGAAGATATCGATACCAATGAACTGGATATTGAGCCAGAAGTACTGGGGAAACTCCTTCGCGTAGACAAGGAGATCTGGAAAGAGGAAATCGCAGGAATTGAAGAATTTTACAGTCAGTTTGAATGGCTACCTGAGGAAATTACCGAAAACCTCGACAGGCTGAAGGCGCAGATTTCATAAAAAGAAAAATTTACGAGACTGTCTCAAGGAAAAATGAGGCAGCCTCGTTTGTATGTGCACCATTTAAGGCTAATTTACTATAAATGGTGCGGAAGCAGCGAAATTCATTTTGCAGTAGTTTCCCGGCATTCATGGGAAGGAATGTTTTTAAAACTTTTGCTAGGAATTTTTTAGAAGTATGGTATACTGTATTTAATTTGTTACCCCATGAAAGAAGTAGGAGGTATTTTGAGTACGAAATGAAACACGAGGATCTGAAGTATCTGGCAGTAGCTTTGCCGGAGGATATTTTAAAAGAGAAGTGGAGCGGTCATTTTGATCGCGTGAGAGAAATTATTGCAAGACGTTTGGCGGGAGAACTGACTTATGATATGCGCTGCCGGCTGGAGTTGGAACTGACCAATCTAGAACATCTGGAAAAGTGTTACAACAGAACGGAAGCGGAAGCGCTAGCAATGGTGCAGGAGAGGATTCCATCTTTTACTGCGGAGGAACTTGATGAACTGCGCCTTGAGAATAAAGTGGATTTTATTTATTTGAATGGAGAAGTGCGCTACTTGAGAAGCTTCTGCAGTACGCTTTTTAAGGTATATCCTGAAATGGAAGAGCGTGAGGCTCGGGAAAAGGGCGACGCTTATGAAAAGCAGGCGGCGAGAGCCGAGGAAGTGGAGGCTGTTGACCAGCTCGTTGAGAATTTAGTGGATGGACAGGAAACTTCAGCGCATATTCATATTCGCCAGAAGGTCTGGATTAATGAAGATGCCTTGGAAGAAGGAAAGCCTGTGCGCATTCACGTGCCGCTTCCTGTGGAACGACAGCAGATGAAAAATGTGAAAGTGATAAGCGTAACACCGCAGCCGAAGGCAATGCCTTCTCTGGAAGACGGTCACCCCGTTGCATACTTTGAGGAAAAAGCGAAAGCCGGTCAGGTATTTTCTGTGGAGTATAGCTTGGATCATGTGACGCATTTTGTAGACCTTTCCTGGGAAGCCATTGAGAAACTGGGTGAGGAGAAAGGCGACATTCCAGCAGAGGAAGCCCAGTATCTCTGCGAGCAGCTGGCGCACATTCAGTTCACACCGTATCTGAGAGGCCTGGCAGAGAGTTTAAAAGATCCTTCGGGCGATCTGCTGAAAACGGCAAGACGCATTTATGATTATGTGACAACCAAAGTGACCTACCGCTTTGTCAGAGATTATGCGGCAATCGACAATCTTAGCGAATACTGCGCAGTGAATCTTCGCGGTGACTGTGGTATTCAGGCGCTTTTGTTTATTACACTTTGCAGAATTTGCGGCATACCGGCAAGATGGCAGTCCGGGCTTGACACGAAACCGGGTAGTTTAGGCCAGCATGACTGGGCGCTGTTCTATCTGCCGTCCAAAGGCTGGCTGGGTGCAGACCTGTCCTACGGCGGGAGTGCCTACAAAAAAGGCAAGATGAAGCGCTGGGATTATTTCTTTGGAAATGTTGATCCGTTCAGAGTGCCGATTAATGATTCTTTCCAGGCGGAAATGGTGCCAGTGAAGAAATTCCCTAGAGAAGATCCTTGCGACAATCAGTGCGGAGAGCTGGAATACGAAGATCGCGGTTTGTACGGAAGCGACTGGGGCTGTGATTACGAGGAAATTGATATTCATAGGATAAAATAAATACGTTGTTATAGATTATTTGAAAACTGCATGGACGGTAAATTACCGCTCATGCAGTTTTAGCTTTTGATTAAAGATGCCTAATATCTTAAAAACCACTTGAAAAAATATGTCGGAGGGGGGTATAATATATATAAATTTTATAAGGAGGTAAACTAATGGAACAAAAGAAAAAGAAATTTGCGGTGCCTCATGTATACATCCTGCTGCTAGCACTTATTTTGTTATGCAGTATCCTTACGTATATTATACCAGCAGGATCATATGACATGATGACACTGGAAGACGGAAGAGAAGTTGTCAATGCAGAGACTTTTCACAATGTCGATTCGACACCAGTGAGCTTTTTGCAGTTCTTGACCGCAGTACCCCGCGGTATGCAGGAGTCTGCACAGATCATCTTCTTCATCTTTATTGTTGGTGGAACTATGGCTGTAGTACAAGAAACCAGAGCGATTGAAGCCGGCATGGGAAGATTGATCAAGGCGCTGAAGGACAAGTCTATTATAATCATCCCGATTATTATGGTTCTGTTCTCCATCTGCGGATCCGTATTCGGTATGGCAGAAGAGACCATCCCGTTTATTCCGATCTTCGTATCACTGTGTATTGCCATGGGATTTGACTCTATCACAGGTGCGGCTATCGTGCTGTGTGGTGCCGGTGCAGGATTTGCAGGTGCCTTCATGAATCCGTTTACGATTCAGGTTGCACAGGGTATCGCAGGCCTGCCGCCGCTTTCAGCTATGGGTTTCAGAGTAGTTCTATACATCTGCTTCGTATTGCTGGCAGTCACATTCGTTATGAGATATGCATTGAAGATTAAGAAGAATCCGCAGCTCTCCAACATGCATGAATTTGACAAAACCAGAGAGGAATCTGTAGATCTCGATTCCTTACCGGAATTTGGCGGAAAGGAAAAAGCAATTTTGATTGTTTTTGTCGCTTCTATTATCATATTAGTCTACTGTGTCATTCAGTATGGTTGGTATATGGACGAGATTGCAGCGCTGTTCCTGTGCATGTCTTTCATTGTTGCGACAATTGCAGGAATGGGATTCAACAACTATGCAAATGTACTGGGAAAAGGCATGGCTGACATCGCTTCCGGCGCACTGGTTGTAGGCTTTGCAAGAGGTATTTTGGTCGTGATGAATGATGGACAGATTTTACATACGATTCTGCAGGCTGCTGCTTCTGGACTGAGCAAACTACCTTCGATGGTATCTGCTGTCGGAATGTACATTTTCCAGTGCCTACTCAACTTCATTGTTCCTTCAGGTTCCGGACAGGCTGCTGTTTCTATGCCGATTATGGCTCCTTTGGGTGATCTGGTAGGCGTAACAAGACAGACTGCTTGCCTCGCATTCCAGATGGGTGATGGTATCTCTAATATCTTCACACCAACCTCCGGCTATTTTATGGCTGGACTGGCTATTGCAAAAGTGCCTTGGAGCAAATGGGCTAAGTGGATTCTGCCTTTAATTGGATTAGAATATCTGTTAGGTGCAATTTTTATCGTCATTGCACAGGCAATGCAGTTAGGACCATTTTAAAAAATGTTTACAGAAGAAAGGGCATATTGGATGGTATGCCCTTTTTCCTAAGAGGAGATAAAATGAATTACAGTGAATTAAAAGAGAGAATTTTTTCTGAAATTGAAAAATATAGAGAAGAATTGACCGCACTGAATGACAATATCGCTGACAATCCTGAAATTTCCGGAGAGGAATATGAAACTTCTAAGAAAATCGTCAAACTATTGCAATCTCACGGTTATCAGGTGGAATATCCCTTCGCCGGGCGTGATACCGCTTTTAAGGGAATTTATGGGGAGAACCAGCATAAGCATAAGGTAGCAATTCTGACTGAATACGATGCTCTGCCTGAGATAGGACACGCCTGCGGACACTGCCTGTCAGGTTCGATTAGCATTCTTGCAGGTCTGGCAACGAAAGAGATGCAAGATGAGCTGGACACGGATATTCATATTATTGGCACACCTGTGGAGGAAACAGACGGGGCTAAGTGTCAGATGGCAGAAGATGGTGTTTTTGATGGGTACGATATGGCAATTATGGTACATCTGTACAATACCAGCCTGCTGACACCAAAATTACAGGGCTTGGCAGCTTACATGTACTGTTTCCATGGCAAAGCAGCTCACGCTTCAGCAGCACCGTGGGAGGGACAAAATGCGTTTAATGCAGCGCAGCTGATGTTCCACGCAGTAGATATGCTGCGTCAGCATAGTACACCGGATGCGCAGTTTCACGGCATCATTAGAAACGGAGGAGAAGCGCCGAATATTGTTCCGGAAGAGGTTACAGCAGAATTTCATATTCGTGCCCTGGATAAGCATTATCTGAAAAAGCTGATCGATAAGGTAGACGATTGTGCTGCAGGGGCGGCTATTGCGACCCAGACAACCTGGGAAAAATATCCTACGGCAGCCATCTATGATAATATGAAACCAAATCCTACCGGCGCAGCGGCTCTGGCTGAAATCTATGATGAGCTGGGAATTGAAGTAAACGGAGACCACGATAAAATCTTCGGATCCTCCGATGCTGGAAATGTCAGCTTTGCCTGCCCGGGTTTCCATCCTTGTCTGCAGATTGTTGATGAAAATATTCCGATTCATACCAGAGAATTTGCAGAGGCAATGAAAAGTGAGCGAGCCCATCAGGGTCTTGTAGTTGGAGCTAAAATTATCACACTGCAGATCGCAAAGATTTTCAGTGATAAAGAAAAGCTGAACGCTATGAAAGCGGATTTTGCGGAGAAGTAAATATGGGCTATGTATTGTTCTTTTTGCCGCCGGCACTGGCTCTAATCGCTTTTATTGCAGCAATTAAGAGAGGATTTAACAAGGCGGCATTTTTTGTATCTGCCGGTATTACTATGATCATCAACATGTTTGCGATACACAGTTTGACTTGGTATGGTCTTCTTTGTACATTGACTATACCCTTCGCAGGCATATACATCGTCATCTGCCTGGTGTTGTCTATTCAGGAGCATCGCAGCGGTCAGTAAACTTGAAAAAATACTGGATGAAAATAAAACCAATTGCATGACGATAGAAAAGTTGTATAAAGGTTATAAAGGCGTACACTTTAAATCTAAAAAAATTCATAGGAGGTGCTTGCGCATGTTGGACTTACTGATAAAGAATGGACAGTATCCGGATTTTGCGACCGGAGAGATGAGAAAAAGCAATATTGGTGTTGCTGACGGTAAGATTACCTATATCGGATCTGCGTGTCCGGAAGCTGCCAATGTCATCGATGCTTCTGGAAGTGTAGTTTCTCCTGGTTTTATAGATATTCATATGCACGAGGAGGATTTTAAGCAAGAAGGGGAAACCTATGTCATTGCACAGATGATGCTGAATATGGGAGTCACCACGGCGGTAGGCGGTAACTGCGGTATGCAGAAGCAGGACTTGGCTTACTTTAAAGAAGTTATCGATAGACTGGGCGGATGTCCGATTAATTATATTATGCTGGCAGGGTATAATACCTTCCGCTATCAGCTGAATGTCGGAAGATATGAGGCTGCGACAAAGGAGCAGAGAGAGCAGATCAGAACCTTACTTAGAAGAGAACTAAGCCATGGCGCATACGGTATTTCTTTTGGTATTGAATACGATCCCGGCATTACAACCGAGGAAGTTCTGTATGCTATCGGTTGTACCGACGATCCGAACCTGCTGGTATCTGCCCACTACAGGGAGGATTGTCTGCGGGATATCGAACCGATTTACGAGATGATTAAAATTGCAGATGCGATTCCGATGAAATTCCAGATCTCTCATTTGTCCAGTTGTTCCGCCATGGGGTTGATGCAGGAATCATTGGATGCTATTAACCAGGCAATGGAGAGGAACCCGAGGCTGGATTATGATACTTATCCGTATAATGCCTTTTCTACCCATATGGGATCTGCTGTTTTTGAGGACGGCTGCATTGAAGGCTGGCATAAGGATTACAGTGACATACTTCTAACGGACGATCCTTACAAGGATGTTCGCTGTGATAAAGAGACCTTTGAAAAAGTCCGGGAAGAATACCCTGACATGCTTGCGGTTGCATTTGTCATGAACGAAGAGGAAATTGCCGGCGCCATCGCCAATAAAAATGGAATGGTGGGCAGTGACGGCATTATCAATAACGGCAATGGTCATCCAAGAGCTGCTGGCACATTTCCGAGAGTGCTCGGAAAGTATGTCAGAGAAGACAAAGTTCTGCCGATGATTGATGCTATTCGAAAGATGACCTTAGAGCCGGCAAAGCGATTGAATCTGGATAATAAAGGGAGAATCGAAATCGGCTGTGATGCAGATTTGACAATATTTAATCCAGATACCGTCAAAGACGGCGCTACTTTTTCTGATTTGAATATTTTGCCGGAAGGCATCGAATACGTATTTATCAATGGAGAGAAAGCAGTGGATCATAAAATGGTTGTAAACGACAGACTAGGTACATTTATCAGCTATCAAAAGCATTGATAAAAATATAGGGTATTCATGTAATCTGCCCCTTTTTAGCGTTATATGCGATGAAAGGGGCGGATTTTTATTTGTGTAAATTTGGAAAGAAGGGATAGAATAAAGGGATTAAGTCTGTAAACTGGTGTAAATTAGAAAAATAAAAAAGAGCCACAAGTGTTCACCATTCGGTTAAAATATAAAAAACAAAACACGAATAACTAAATGGAGGTTCAATATGGCTCAACTTAATTTTGCACTAAATCAGGAGTTTTTGTAGGTCTTTTTTTAGTAGAGAAGAAGCTTTTGGAGAACTTATGGAATGTTTACTCAACCAGTTTCTTCAAGCAGAATATGCTGAAAAATTACAAGCCGGCACCTATGAGAAGTACTGAACGCACTGATTATCGAAACGGAATCCGCCCCAAAATACATTACCACCCGTATTGGTAAATTAAAAATGGAAGTTTCCCGCCATCGTTACAACGTATTTCACAGCAGCATGCTTGATAATTATCAACGTAACGAATAAGCATTTATCAAAACGATGATGGAAATGGTCGTGCAGGACTGGTTGCGGCAATCCGAAAGGTATTTTAAACGGCAGGCAGGCAATGCTGCCAGTCCGGGTTGGAAACCTGTCTGACAGCGTTTTTTGTGCGTAAATTTTGAGTTTTTTAGAAAAATATGCAGGAATGTGTGCATATTTTTGATGCTTTTTCAAGAAATATGCATAGCGGGCACCAAGACAACACTAAATCTATTTTCGGCTTTCTAAAATCATCAGCCCTTTGTCGGTCAGGGACATGCCGTACTTTCCATGGGTTGCAGAAATTAGCCCCTGCTCAGCTAGCATGGAAATATATTTGCGGATTTTGTATTCGGATATGCCGTAGCCGGCATCATGGAGAAACCAGTAAATTCGGCTTCTGCCAGCAATTTCGCTTCTTTGGTTAATTTCCCGAATGGCAGACAAAATAAGCTTAGAGATATCATCAGTTTTTTCAGCAGAAGCAAAGTGGAATCCGCTTTCAGCAGTGGAGGCACTATCATAGGGAAAATCCTCGGGCGTGATGGTATCGCTTTCGCAGACCGCAAGAGTAAATTTAATGGTGGCAAAAAGCTCGCGAATATTGCCCTGCCACTCCCTTTGCATCAGAGCCTCCATGGCAAGAGGCGTGATTTCCTTGTTGATGCAGAACAGGGTGTTCATCCAGTGGGTAACGAGAAGGGGAATATCTTCCTTATGCTGAGAAAGGGGCGGTAGATAAAGATAGCCTTCTTTTAAGCGGTAGAACAAATCTTTACGAAAAGTTTTTTCTGCAGTCATTTCTTCTAAGTTGCAATTGGTGGCGGCAATGATACGGACGTCGACGGGGAAGTGACGCTTGCCGCCGGTTTTTATGATTTCGCCAGTCTGCATGATTTGAAGAATCTGGGCTTGCACTTTCAGGGAGGCTTCGTCTATTTCATCGAGGAAAATGCTGCCGCCTTCTGCCAGCTGAAAAAGCCCGATTGTGCCGTCTTCTTCGCAGCCAAAAAGTTCTGTCTCGATTTGGGCGTCAGACAGCGCAGCAAAGTTGATGGAAACAAAAGGTGCACCTTGTCTTGCGGAAGCGTGGTGAATTGCGCTTGCAAAGATAGACTTTCCGGTTCCGCTGTCGCCCTCAATGAGAACAGACATATCTGTGGCAGCAATTTTTTCGGCGGTAGATTTCACCTTGGAAATGCAAGGACTTTGCCCAATAATGTCTCGGAATTTATATTTTGCATAGCAATTAGGTCCGCAAAGAGCGGTGCGCACTGCCTTGGAAGTTTTGCCCGCTTCGTTGGCAGCATCGGAGATTCGTCTTGCAAAGATTAAGAGGTCGTCCAGATACTGCTTTGCGTAGGATTGCAGGTTGGATTCCAGCAAATGATAGGAATCCATAATTTGTATGATGGTGGAAAAATCGAAAATTTTTGCGCCGATATTGTAGACGTTTTCAACGCCGGCAGGCACGTGAATCATGGCATCGGCAGTAATCGCGATAGGCCTTGCTTTTGCGGAAAAATCGCAGTCTGGTGAGTATGGTACGAACTGATAAAAGTTAAAGCCGCTTCTCTGCAAATCGCTGATGACTTCCTCGGCGGAAGTGCGGGATTCCATGACGACGAGGATTTCCCGATCGCGAGGCAGGAAAAGAATCTTGTCCAGCTTGTGGCTGGTAATGGTACGGCTGCCGACTAAAGTTTCTTCCAGATAATCCGAAAGCCCACTGTCAAGAAATTGCTGGTAAACTTTTTCGCCGGAAAAAACACCAAAGTACTGTCCGCTAAGGACAGTAGAATCTCCTGCGGAGACATTGTATAAGGTGATAGAAATTTCTTTTGGAAGAAAAGACCGAAGTTGTTCCTCTAAAGTGCGTAATGTGAAGAAGTGGTCTGCAACTAATAGCAGACGGGGATTCGTTTTGAAAGCCATAGTAACTCCTTTTGCATTTTGATTGCGGCGACGCCGATTCAATTACATGCGTTCATTATACCATAGCTATGGAGAGGTGAATATGAATTTTAAATTATTCTTCTGGAAAAATTAAAAAAATTAACTGAAAGTAGCGGCATTCTTAAAAAATCAAGTACTTTTTTTGAAGTATTGCAATTGGGGCGCCTGCTATATAGAATAAAGAAAAAATTCCAAAAGAAAGATGGGGAAATAAAATCGTGAGCAATAAAAAAGAATTTACCGGTGCACAGAAAATGATTTGTCAGATTTTGGATCCGGGCAGCTTTATGGAAATCGGAGAGGCGGTTACTGCAAGACTGACCGATTTTTATACGCCGGATACGCAGGACAAACCATCTGATGGTGTTATCACAGGATACGGCACCATCGACGGACAGCTGGTTTATATATTCAGTCAGGATGTGGAAGTGCTGGGCGGCACTTATGGTGAAATGCATGGACAGAAAATCAACAGGCTCTATCAGCTTGCTATGAAAGCAAAAGCACCGATTATTGGGCTTTTGGACTGTCATGGGTTCCGTATTGAAGAAGGTCTTGACAGTCTGGACAAATTTGCAAGACTTTATGCTTTACAGGCGCAGGCTTCAGATTTGATTCCTCAGATTATGGCGGTAGTCGGTATGTGTGGCGGCGGCATGTCCATCGCAGCAAACATGGCGGACTTCGTCTTTGTTGAAAAAGAACACGGACAGCTTTTCGTAAATTCGGCAAGTTCCATCGACCGCAGTTTTGACGAAATTGTAGACCAGGCGGACTTCACTGACGCAAGTATGAGCTTTGATGAAATAAAGGACTCCATTCGGACGCTGGTACACACGCTGATTCCGGCGAATACAGAAAGAAAGCCGCGGCAGAAGCCTTGCAACGACGATTTGAACAGACTTTGTCCGAATCTGGCTGGGCTGAGTGGTGACGGCAGAGCGATTTTGAAGGAGATATCCGATAACGGCTTTTTCTTTGAAACCAGAAGAGACTGCGGCGAGGATATGGTAACCGGATTTATCATGCTGGACGGTATAGTAATCGGTGCGATTGCAAACCAGAAATCCAAGGCAGGTATGAGAAGAATCAGTGCTGAAGGCTTTGATAAGGCGGCAACTTTTATAGAACTGTGCGATAAATTCTCCTTCCCGATTTTGACCCTAACCGATACAGAAGGCTTCGACACATCGGAGGAACAGGAAATCTATCTGCCGAAGGCAGCCGGTCGAATGATTAGGGCTCTGACGAAGGCGAAGGCGCCGAAAGTAAATCTGATTACAGGAGAAATTTACGGAAGCGCTTACAGTATCATGAACAGTAAAGGACTGGGTGCTGACTATGTATTTATGTGGGACGGCGCAAAAGTAAACCTGATTAATGCAAAACAGGCCGTTGAAATTCTTTACCCACAGGCAGATTCCACGATGATAGAGCAGCGCATTGCTGACTATGAGAAGAGCCATAGCGGGGCAAGAGCACTGGCAAGACATGATTATGTCGATAAAGTAATTGACCCGGCGGACAGCAGAAAATATCTGGTTGGCGCTTTTGAGACCTTTGCTAATTTGTATTAGGGAGGCAGTCAATGACAATTACAGAAATATTATCGAAAGCGGGAATGAATACGCTGCTTGGTATGGGCACCGTATTCGTCATGCTGGTTTTAATCAGCTGCATTATTTCCCTGTTCAAGTTCATACCGCAGCCGGGTGCCTCTAAGAAACAGAAAGAAGAGGCGGCAAAGACGGATGCAGCAAGCAGTCCTGCAACTGCTGCAGACGGCAAAGATGACGGCGCTTTAATTGCAGTCATTACGGCGGCTATTGCAGCAGCAAAAGCCGCAGAAAATGGCGGAGCATCTTTTGAGAATGAAGCCGATGGCGCATATATTGTTCGATCTATAAAGAGAAGAGGAAAGTAAGAGAGGAAAACTATGGAAACATATATCATTAAAGTCAATGGAGTGACATACGAGGTAGAAGTAGAGAAAAAGGGGGCGGGAGCACCTGCCGCGCAGCCAGCAGCGTCTGCTGCTGCGCCTGCACCTGCTGCGCCTGTGCAGACAGCCGCTGCCGAAGGTGAGGGTGAAGCTGTTACTACAGGAACTGCAGGAAAGGTATGGAAAATCTCTGCGAAAGTGGGCGATAACCTGAAAAAAGGTGATACTATTCTGATTCTGGAAGCGATGAAGATGGAAATTCCAGTAGTAGCGCCAAAAGACGGTCAGCTCACCTCCATTACCGCTGCAGAGGGAGACAGCGTAGAATCCGGACAGAGTGTAGCAACCATTGCATAAACTTAGGGGAAAAACATGGAATATATTATCACAACTTTAGGAAATTTAATCCATCAGACTGCCTTTTTCGATTTGACCATAGGCAATCTGCTAATGCTTGCGGTTGCATGTGGATTCTTATACTTAGCGATTGCCAAGCAGTACGAACCGCTTCTGCTGCTGCCGATTTCCTTCGGCATGCTGCTTGTCAATATTTATCCTCCCATCATGGAAGAGGGAGGACTGCTCCACTACTTTTATCTGCTAGATGAGTGGACGATTTTGCCATCACTCATTTTCCTGGGCGTTGGCGCAATGACAGACTTCGGGCCGCTGATTGCAAACCCAAAGAGTTTTCTGCTTGGTGCGGCGGCACAATTTGGAATCTTTGGCGCATACATGCTCGCCATGCTTATCGGATTTAACGATATGGCGGCAGCGGCAATCGCTATTATTGGCGGAGCCGACGGCCCGACTTCTATATTTTTAGCGATGAAACTGCACCAGACTGACATTATGGGGCCTATTGCCGTAGCAGCATATTCCTATATGTCACTGGTTCCGATCATCCAGCCTCCTATTATGCGAGCTTTGACCACAAAGGAAGAGCGTTCCATTAAAATGGAACAGCTTCGTCCGGTCTCCAAAAGAGAGAAAATTCTTTTTCCTATTGTGGTTACCATCGTAGTGTGCGGCCTTCTGCCGTCCACTACGCCGCTCGTAGGTATGCTGATGCTGGGAAATCTCTTTAGAGAAAGCGGCGTTGTAAGACAGCTGACTGACACAGCGTCCAATGCACTGATGTATATCGTCGTTATATTGCTTGGAACTTCCGTGGGAGCAACCACCAGCGCAGAGGCTTTCCTCAACTGGAGCACGCTGAAAATCGTGGGCATAGGGCTTGCAGCCTTCTGCTTTGGTACAGCAGCTGGCGTACTCTTTGGAAAACTGATGTGTAAGATTTCCGGCGGTAAAATCAACCCGCTCATCGGCTCCGCAGGAGTTTCCGCTGTGCCGATGGCAGCCCGCGTATCCCAGAAAGTCGGCGCAGAAGATGATCCGACCAACTTCCTGCTGATGCACGCTATGGGGCCTAACGTGGCAGGCGTAATCGGCACTGCTGTTGCTGCAGGCGTATTTATGGCAATCTTCGGCGTATAAAGGAGTAATAACATGAATAATAAAAAGTTAAAAATAACCGAGACCGTTTTGAGAGACGCACATCAGTCTCTCATAGCAACAAGAATGAAAACAGAGGATATGATTCCAATTCTGGAAAAGATGGATCAGGTTGGATATCACTCTATTGAATGCTGGGGTGGTGCGACTTACGATGCTTCTCTTCGGTTCTTAAATGAGGACCCGTGGCAGCGCCTTAGAACGCTGCGTCGCAGACTTAAAAACAGTAAACTACAGATGCTGTTTCGCGGACAGAATATCCTCGGATATAGACATTATGCTGATGATGTAGTGGAATACTTTGTACAGAAATCCATTGCAAACGGCATTGATATTTTGCGAATTTTTGACGCATTTAACGACTTGCGCAATGTGGAGACAGCTGTGCGTGCCGCAAAAAAAGAAGGCGGCAATGTGCAGCTTGCAATGTCTTACACTACTGGCAGTGCGTACACACTAGATTATTGGAAAAAACTCGCCTCAGATATGGAAAGCCTGGGTGCAGATTCTATCTGCATCAAGGATATGGCAGGCATTTTAACCCCGGATATGGCTGACCGCCTGGTAAGAGAACTGAAAACCCAGGTGAAAGTTCCCATCTCTCTGCACAGTCACTGCACTAGCGGCGTTGCACCGATTACTTATGTAAAAGGTGTAGAAGCTGGCTGCGATGTGATTGATACAGCAATTTCCCCATTCTCTATGGGAACCAGTCAGCCGGCAACCGAGGTTATGGTGGCAACTTTTGCAGGAACACCTTACGACACAGGACTTGATCAAAATCTTTTGGCAGAGATTGCAGACTATTTCAGACCTCTTCGTGACAGTTCCATTGCCAGCGGACTTCTTGATCCGAAAATGCTGACAGTTGATGTAAAGACGCTGCTTTATCAGGTGCCGGGTGGCATGCTGTCCAATCTGGTTTCTCAGCTGAAGGAACAGGGGGCAGAAGATAGATTTTATGAAGTGCTGGAAGAAATTCCAAGGGTGCGTGCCGATCTCGGCGAACCGCCGCTGGTAACGCCGTCCTCACAGATTGTGGGAACCCAGGCGGTGCTCAACGTGCTGACCGGCGAGCGCTATAAAATCATGTCTCAGGAAACGAAGGCAATCCTACGTGGTGAATATGGTAAGACTGTAAAGCCGTTTAATCCGGAAGTGCAGAAAAAGGCTATTGGTGATGCCGAGCCGATTACCTGCCGTCCGGCGGATTTGCTGGAACCAGAGCTGGAAACTTTGGAAAAAGAAATTTCCGTGTTTAAAACGCAGGACGAAGATGTACTGTCTTACGCACTGTTTCCGAAGGTGGCAACGGAGTACTTCAAATACAGAGACGCAAAGGCGCATAAAATCGATCCGGATAAATATGATTTGACAAACAGAGCCTATCCGGTATAACATAGAAAGCAAATAATAAAGATAGAAATTTTTAGGAGGTATGTGCGAAATGATTATGGCACAGCAAAACGGAAGAAAAACCATCGGAGCGCCAGATAAGCTTTTCGGAGTTTCTTCCAAAGCAAAAGCAAGAATTGCAGAAAAAGGAAAAGAGAACGTAATCGATTCCACCATCGGTGTACTGCTTAACGATGAAGGAAAGTTGGTTGTGCTGGAGTCGGTTATGGAATGTATCCGCAGTCTGCAGCCGGAAGACTATGCAGCTTACGCACCGATTCTGGGATTGCCTGAATATAGAGAAGCAGTAAAAAAGGCTGTTTTCCTAGACGATATGCCGGAGGGGGTATTCGTAGAAAGCTGTTATACGCCGGGCGGTACCGGTTCCATCAGAAATGCCATTTCCGCATATACAGCTTTCGGAGATAAAATTTTGGTCAGTGATTGGCACTGGAATCCATATAATCTGATAGCATCAGAAATCGGCCGCAGCGTTTCTACTTATCGTCTTTTCAATGAAAAACTGAAATTTGACAGCAAGTCTTTTGAGACAGAACTTGCCGCTATTTTAGCAGAGCAGGATGAAACGCTGATTATCATCAATACACCAGCGCACAACCCAACTGGCTATACTTTCACGGAGGAAGACTGGAATCAGGTGCTGGCTGTGCTTGATACGTATGAAGGTAAAGGTAAGAAGATTGCACTCCTTGTTGATATCGCATATCTGGATTTCTCCGGTGACGCAGTAGAATATAGATTTTTCTTAAAGAAACTGGCAGGTCTTCCTGCGCACATTCTGCCGCTGATTGCATTCAGTGCTTCCAAAGGCTATACAATGTACGGCATGCGCTGCGGCGCGCTCCTTTGCATGGCGCAGACTGCTGAAGTTGCAAAGGAATTTGTGGATGTGATGAGCGTGGAATGCAGAGCATCCTGGTCTAACGGCAACAGAGCTGCTATGAAGGTGCTGGCAAATATCGTGGAAGACCCAGCGTTGATGGCGAAGGTGACTGAAGAAAGAGAACATTATCTGCAGATTCTCAGAAGACGCGGCGCCATTTTTATGGAAGAGGCAGAAAAAGCAGGTCTGACTGCCTGCCCGTATGACAGTGGATTTTTCATCACAATTCCTTGTGAGAAACCGGAGGCAGCAGGAGAACTGCTGCAGGAAATGGATATTTTCTGTATTCCAATGGGCAGAGGAATTCGTGTTTCCGTGGCTTCCAACACAGAAGACGAATGCAGAGTAATGCCTGCAAAAATTAAAGAAGCAATCACCAAAGCATAATAATAGTTCCTAATAATCAAAAAGCAGAACCTAAAAAGTTTTTTAACTTTTGGGTTCTGTTTTTTGTGGAGTTGTGGTATAGTTAGTATTGAAATTTGACGAAGGCAGGGTTTTATGAGAAACTTAGACGATATCGATATCAAGATTTTAAATCAGCTTAGAAAAAATGCACGCACGCCGATGAAGGAACTGTCAGCTCTGGTATATCTGACAACGCCGGCGGTTTCTGCCCGAATTGATAAATTGGAAAAGGACGGATATATTAAAGGATATCACGCCCATTTGGATTTGGAGAAACTGGGCTACGGAATCAAGGCGTTTATCATGATTACTGTGGAGCCGGAGGACTGCCCGAAATTCTATGATTTTGTCAAGTCAGAAAAGAGCGTGTTGGAATGCAACCACATCACAGGTCCCTATTCTATGATTTTGAAGGTAGTGTTTTCCTCCACCAGCCTTTTGGACGAGTTCCTTGGCAAACTGCAGGTTTTCGGGAAGACCGAAACCCAGGTGGTATTTTCCACCGCCTTGGAGAGACATTAGAGCAGACTTGAATTGAGGCGAAAGCATGAAAAATCAATATCTTACAAGAATTTTAGCGGCACATCTCTTGGAGTTAAAGGCGCTGGTTCAGAGATATAACCAGAGTGGAAAAGGAAGTAAACTTGAAGAACCAACTTTTTTGATGGTTCTTACGAGGGGGGAGTTTGCATATCAGAGAAAAGACGGTGTATATGTGGTACCTGTTGGGTGTTTGAGAGACTGAGAGCAGGTTACAATAGCGCTGATAAAACAGCCTTTGTGCAATATAAAGTGAAGAATTACAAATTGCATATTTTCGAGAAAAATCTCCGAAATATGCACGATACTCTACATATTTTTTGAAAAAATCCTCAAAATATGTACAAATAAGCTGCTGGATGAAAATTTTACTGTTCTTTCGGCAGCTTTTTCGGTTTTTATAAGACAAATATGCATATTAAAGGCATTTTCTTTAAAAATATGCATACGGTTGTGCATATTATCGACATAATTCTTCAAAATATGCATAGAGACAGATTCTACAGTCTTGCAGTGTAGGAGAGACGTGGAGACTGAGTGAAAGGAAAGAAACGGCCGGAGCATTTAGCTCCGGCTGTTAATTTGCATTAATCTACATCAATCTATTTTCTTATAAACCCATTCCAGCACATCGCCGTCCTGCAGGACATAGTCGCCGGCAGAATCGGCGCACAGCTGTCCGTTGACTTTGTACTGCCAGATTCTGTTCGGATGAAAATCCCCATTGTTTAGGTCATTAATGCCTACGATTGTTCCATCGGTAGTTTCTACATTAACTGACATGTCGTTGACGTTGCAGTAAATCTGAATTGCCTCCAACACAGAGGAATTTTCTTCGATTTTAAAAGCAGTGGTTTCGATGTCAGGGAGTTCCGATTTTTTTGGATAGTCAATGCTGATGGTGATTGTAATCGGATGGATAATTTCTGCAGTGTCGCCTTTATTTTCGCAGCTGGTTGTGCATAAGACAGCAGCAAACAAAGTCAGACACAGGGTCAAACAGATAAATTTACTCTTGTTCATGAAGTCTCCTTTGGGATTGCCCTATGGATTTAGTGTTATTATCTATATTCTACCACAAAACTCCTAAATTTATAAGCGCATTGTGACTAGAAGGTCATACATTTCGTTATCGCAGGCAGTTTCCAGATCGTAGACCACTTGGCTGTCGACAATTGTCATAGAAGCATGCATGGAAGAAAAGTACTGCACACTTTTTTCAAATGGATTTTCTGAAAAGACAGTGAAGTCAGCACGTTTTCCTTGCTCGATACTGCCGTACTCTTTGCCGCAGCCCAAAAGCTCGGCAGCGCCGACAGTCAGCATGTCGACTGCTTCAGAAACACTTCCTACATGGGAATAAACAGACTGATTCAGGCAGTCCGTAGACCAGGTAGTCAGGAATCCTTCCTCTGTAGAATTTACTTCAGAATTAGAAACCGCATTGTCCGCCGCCAGCACCAGGGTGTTATGCTTGCAGCCCTTTGAGCGCAGGAAAACAAAGGCAGCACGGGCTTTTTCTATAGAAGTCTGATCCAGTGCGTCCAAGTGAATATTGTAGCCTTTATCGCAGACTGCCTGACAGATGGTCTTCAGCGCATCCTCTGAGAAAAAGGCGAGATTTTCGTCGTCGCAGACTTCCAGCTTCAGGAAGTCATAGGTAATCAGGTTGTCCAGCTCAATGCATGCGGTTTTTCCGGCGGTCAGCTTGTGTAAAATCAGTTCCGGTGCAATAGGGCGGTTGATGTAGAGACTGGAAAACAGCCGCTGTTTGACAGGTATACTCTCACCGATGAGGGCAACCAGACAGTCCCGATAAAGGTGCTGGAAATAGTCTGGGGTATTGAGCGGAAAGATTGAAGTAATGCCTCTGTCGCAGAGTGCGCCAGAGGACGCAATCACCGCAGCCTCCACCTCTTCAAAATCGAGAGGACTCAGCACGCTTAGCACATAGTCTGCAGAAATGTACTGCATGCCGTCTTCCTCCGCAGATTCGCTGACCATATCCATTGCCAGAGAGTTGAACCAGCAGTGCACACCACTGGTTCCAAGAAGCAGCACCGGCTTGTCCTGCGTAATCTCGTCCAAAAGTCCCTGCACTTCCTCAGCTTCTTCATAGTCAGCGAGAATGTTTTCGTTGTAGCCGTATGCAAAGATGATATCGCGATCCGTATTTTCAGCATAAGCGGCGACTTCCTCTAAAACAGTGTCCAGATCCCATACCGGGTCGATTTCCAGATACATGTCCTCAAAAGCTTTCAGGATATCCGTATTGTGTACCTCCATGAAACCCGGGAACAAGTACTGCTCTTTTAAGTCAATGACCTGGGTGTCGGAAGATACAATTTCGTCCATCCCCTCAAAATCGCCTACGGCGAGGACTTTGCCGTCTTTGCAGGCAACAGCGCTTGCCCACGGAAACGCGGGGTCCTGGGTATAGACGTGTCCGTTCATATAGATAATATCTGCGGTATGTTTTTTCTTAAATAATCCAAATGCCATGTGCAACCTCCAGAAGAATGGTATATAACCAGTTTACCACAAAATCATTTTATGGTAAACTGGAACTATGAAAATTGAAACATTTGAAAAGACAATTGACATGCCGACTTATATCGAAGGCTACGTCAATGTGGAGGAATTTTTAGAATGCTGTAAAGTCTGCGGAAATTATGACAGAAAATGGTCTTGCCCATCCTATGACTTTGACCCGGTAGAAGACTACTGGAAACAATTTGACACCTTGCATGTCGTTGGAAAGAAAATGATTCTTGCAGAGGAGGAAAAAGATGACTGGGAGAATCTGATGACTGAGGTGAAGAAGGCGTTAACAGCAGAACTTTTCGCAGCAGAAGAAAGGCAGCCGGGCAGCAGATCCCTAAGTGCAGGAAGCTGTCATATTTGCGGTGAGGATAACTGCAGCAAACCCCTTGGACAGCCGTGTCGCTTTCCGGAAAAAATGCGCTATTCAGTGGAATCCCTTGGCGGCAATGTAGGACTGACTGCAAGCAAGCTGCTGGGAATCAATCTGCAGTGGATTGAAGAGGGGAAAGTGCCAGACTACTTCGTGCTGGTCGGAGGTCTGCTTTGCAAAG
This sequence comes from Emergencia sp. 1XD21-10, assembly GCF_009936045.1. Taxonomy (GTDB): domain Bacteria; phylum Bacillota; class Clostridia; order Peptostreptococcales; family Anaerovoracaceae; genus Senimuribacter; species Senimuribacter intestinalis. The sequence goes on from NZ_QWEQ01000028.1 coordinate 33,044, forward strand.
GAGAGTATAACGGTAATGAGGCTTAAACAGGCTAATGAAGTGGATTTAGGGCAGACGTCTGTAGGGCGTCTGCTGTTTGTGCTGGCTGTTCCTGCCATTACATCTCAGGTAGTTAATGCACTTTATAACATGGTGGACAGAATGTATATCGGGCATATTCCGGGTGAGGGCGCTGCAGCGCTGACAGGTGTGGGGATTTGTTTTCCGATTATCATGATTGTATCGGCTTTTGCCTATTTGATGGGCATGGGCGGTGCGCCCCGCGCCAGCATTTTTATGGGGAAACAGGATAATATCACAGCGGAGAAAATTTTGGGCAACTGTTTTTCTGCCCTTTTGATGACTGCGGCGGTGCTGACCGCAGTGGTGCTGATGTTTAAAGAGCCGCTTTTGCTTCTCTTTGGCGCTAGTGAGAACACCATAGACTATGCGCAGCAGTACATCACCATTTATGCGCTGGGAACCGTGTTTGTACAGGCGACGTTAGGCCTTAACGCCTTTATCTCGGCGCAGGGCTTTGCGAAGATCAGCATGATGACTGTTGTCATCGGCGCTGTAACGAATATTGTATTGGATCCGATTTTCATTTTCGGACTGCATATGGGCGTGCGAGGTGCAGCAACTGCAACGGTAATATCCCAGGCTATCAGCGCCCTATGGGCATATCGATTTTTGCGGGGGAAAAAGACGGTGCTGCGTCTAAAGAGAGAATATCTGAAGCCAGAAAAATCAATTTTGCTGCCGTGTGTCGCACTTGGCATTGCACCTTTTGTGATGATGTCTACAGAAAGTCTTCTGACCTTATGTTTCAATACGTCGCTGCTGAAATATGGAGGAGATATAGCCGTTGGCTCTATGACGATTCTATCCAGCGTTATGCAGTTTTCTATGCTGCCTATGCAGGGGTTGACGCAGGGCGGCCAGCCGATTATCAGTTACAGCTTTGGCGCAAAAAATATGACCAGACTGAAGCAGGCGGTTAAACTGCAGACGGTCAGCTGCTTTGTATATGCGGCAATAATTTGGCTTTTGGCGGAACTGGTGCCTTCTGTCTTTGCGGGAATATTCACCGATGATCCGCAGCTGGTAGAATTTACAACATGGGCGCTGCGCATTTATATGGCGACCTCTCTTTTAATGGGGTTGCAGATTTCCTGCCAGCAGTCGTTTATTGCTTTTGGAAATGCGAAAATTAGTGCATTTTTGGCGATTTTTAGAAAGATTATCGTATTGATTCCGCTGATTTTCCTGCTGCCGGTATTCTTTATGGACAAGGTTTTTGCCGTATTTTTGGCAGAACCGGTGGCGGATGCAATCGCCGTAGCGGCGACAGTTACATTATTTTTGCGGGAAATGCGCCGTATGCTGCGAGATGATCCGGAGAATTAAGGTTTTTTTAAGAATTTCATTATGTTTTTTATAAAGGGAATTTTGTAAAGTAATGACAGGATATGGAGGAGGTTAAACTGACATGGATGCAGAGACCATTTTAATTGTAGATGATAACAGGGAAATTGTTGACTCTCTGGGGAAGCTTTTGAAACTGGAGGGATATTTCATTCTTACAGCCTATGATGGAATGGAGGCGCTAGAGGTCCTTGAAAAAAATCCGGTGGATCTGATTCTGCTGGATGTCATGATGCCGCGGCTGAACGGACTTTCTGCGCTGATGAAAATCAGGGAGAATCATAAGATTCCCTGTATCATTTTGTCAGCGAAGACGGAAGAAAGCGATAAGGTGTCCGGCTTGATTCTGGGAGCAGATGATTATATCAGCAAGCCGTATAATGCGGCAGAACTCATTGCCCGTGTAAAGGCACAGCTGCGCCGTTACCACATGTGGGGCGGCGGCAGTCCTAAATCTGACGAGGATAAAGTTGTCAACGGCGGGCTGGTTTTGGACAGACGCCAGAAGAACGTCATCGTGGAGGGCGAGGAGGTTAAGCTGACGGCGACGGAGTACAAAATCCTCAAACTGCTGATGGAAAACGCCGGAAGAGTTTTTCCTGCCGAACAAATCTATGAAAACGTTTGGGGTGAAGAGGCGACCTTTGCTGTGGAAAACACCGTCATGGTACACATCAGACATATCCGGGAAAAAATTGAAATTGATACGAAAAATCCAAGATACATAAAGGTGGTGTGGGGAATTGGATACAAAATGGAAAAGTTCAATTAAAAAAGTAAAGGGAGTATTGAAAGAAAATCGTAAGCTTTTTTTTGGAATCGTCCTGGCAATTATCGGTATCTTCACGGCAGTGCTCATACTGCACTATCTGGGGCGTCTGACAACTAAGGAGGTTTGGACAATCGGAATTGTGGGGTATTTTCCCATGGCAGGTGCGATGGCGCTGTTAATTCCTGAGGCGCTTTCGCGCATTTATCGGAGCTGGATTCCGCAAAACGGTGACTTTTATCAGGAATGGAAACAGAAGCAAAGGCAGCAGCAAAAAATTCTTCTGACCATATTTGTTGTACTCCTTATAGTTGCGCTGCTGTTTTATCGCTTTCAGCAGATGACATCGTATTACTATTATTATTACGCGAATCTGGCGACTAGCTACTATCTGATTGGGACGGTCATTTTGCTCTATATGCTGTGTAAGGTTCACGTGGAAAAATTTATGCGAGGGCGCCTTGATATGATGATGGAAAAGGTAACTGATATCAACAAGGCAAGGCTTTTGGAGGCCATCGAACTGGAGCGTAAGAGTCTGGAAAAAGAGGCGAAGAGCGAGCAGCTGAAGGTAGATCTGATCTCCAATGTATCTCACGATTTAAAAACGCCGCTGACTTCTATGGTGGGATATTTGGAGCTTTTGAAAAAAGAAGAACTGGATGATGTGGCGAGGGATTACGTGGACGTAATTTCTGACAAAGCGCAAAAGCTGAAGGAAATGATAGAAAGTCTCTTCTCTTTGGCGAAAGCCAGCAGTGGCAATATCCAGATTAACCTAGAGCCGGTGGAAATCAACATGCTAATTAAGCAGATTTTTGCTGATATGGACAGTCAAATTCAGGAGAGCGGGCTGTACTTTGTTACTTCCATGACTGAGGAAGACACACACCTGACGACGGACAATTTGCACATGTACCGTATCTGCCAAAATTTGATTGAGAATGCACTGAAATATTCCGCAAAAGGAACGAGAGTTTTTGTACGAACCTATTTTGCAGACAGGGCTACAGAGAGAAGACTTTGCCTGGAAATTACCAATACTGCGGGCTACTTTATGGACTTCAATGCGGAGGATATTGTGGAGCGGTTTGCCCGCGGTGATAAAGCTCGTTCCAGCGAGGGGAACGGACTGGGACTTGCTATTGTCAGCACCTATGCAGGTGCGCTTGGAGGGGCTTTTGACATTAACATCGACTGTGACCAGTTCAAAGCGACTTTGAGCTTTCCTGTTGAAGAGGTACAGTGAAAAAACGAGATAAAAATGCACCATTTTAAGCGAAAACGAGCTAATGGTGCATTTGAATTTTTTGAATCAATGATGCACATTGCGCACTTTAACATGATTATTTTGCAAAGAGAGGCGTGGACAGATACCTGTCGCCCGTATCTGGAAGAATGGCGACGATAGTCTTTCCCTCGTTTTCCGGACGTTTTGCAAGGGTTACAGCAGCATGAAGGGCAGCACCGGAGGAAATGCCAACCAGGATTCCTTCTCTGCTTGCGATAAGGCGACCTGCGTGAAAGGCGTTATCGTCTGATACGGTAATGATTTCATCATAGACTTGGGTGTCCAGTACCTCCGGAACAAAGCCGGCGCCGATTCCTTGAATTTTATGGGAGCCGGCAGCGCCGGTGGATAAAACTGCTGAAGAAGCAGGTTCAACAGCGACCACATTGATGGCGGGATTCTGCTCTTTCAAATATTGACCAGCTCCGGTAATGGTGCCGCCGGTGCCGACTCCTGCTACGAAGATATCAACCTGTCCATCGGTGTCTTCAAAAATTTCGGGTCCGGTAGTTTCATGATGAATCTTTGGATTAGCAGGATTCACGAACTGACCGGCAATGAAACTATTTGGAATAGTTTCTGCAAGTTCTTTCGCTTTTGCGATAGCGCCTTTCATGCCTTTTGCGCCTTCTGTCAGCACCAGCTCTGCGCCATAAGCCTGCATGAGCTGCCTGCGTTCAATGGACATAGTTTCTGGCATTACAATGATAATGCGGTAACCTCTTGCGGCAGCAACAGCTGCAAGCCCGATACCGGTATTGCCAGAGGTAGGTTCAATAATGACTGAATTTGGATGCAGTTTTCCGGACCGTTCAGCGTCATCAATCATGGCTTTGGCAATGCGGTCCTTGACTGAACCGGCAGGGTTGAAATACTCCAGTTTTACCAGGACTTTTGCTTTTAAATTCAGTGCACTTTCAATATTCTTAAGCTCTAAAAGCGGTGTGCCGCCGATGAGTTGGTCGGCGGAAGTGTATATCTTTGACATGTTAAAGCCCCTTTCTGTTTGTTTTATGGGAATATCATACAACTATAAACCTATTTTGTCAATAGGTAAATAGGAAAAATCGCCGGCGTTTGCTCAAGTTTTCTTTTACAGCTGTCGATATTGACAAATTATGCTCATCTGCGTGTTTTTGTCAATTTAGTGTCTTAAAATGACCGGAAAACCCTCTGTTTTCTTCGTGCTTGTTGACAAAAATACAAAAAATTCAAGGATTTGTCAATGTTTCTCTATGTCACCTATTTGTTAGAAATTTTTTATGGATTTGCCGTAGAAAACAGACTGGCGCCCTTGAAAAAACCTAAAAACTTGTAGTATAATAGGTTTAACCCAAAAGGAGGCGCACTATGATTTCTACGAAAGGCAGATATGCACTGCGAGTAATGATTGACCTTGCAGAGCAGAATACGGATAAATTTATACCACTGGACGAAATTGCCATGAGGCAGGGAATTTCCAAAAAGTACCTTGAAATTATTTTAAAGGTGTTGGTCAAGGAAAAACTCCTTGTCGGTGCTCGCGGCAAGGGCGGCGGCTATAAGCTGACCCGCAGACCGCAGGAATACACCGTTGGAGAGATTTTAGAACTGGCGGAAGGAACGCTGGCAACTGTAGCGTGTTTGCAGAAAGGAGCGGAAAGCTGCCCGCAAAGGAGCAAATGCAAAACGCTGCCGATGTGGCAGCGCTTTGACGATATGGTATATGATTTTTTCTTCCATATTACTTTGCAAGATTTAGTCGAAGGTTTTTTTAAGGACTAGCTGTTTAGCTGGTCTTTTTCTTCTTCATAGCGAAGAATACTAAAATGATGATGGCGATTGCGGCAACAGCGATACCTCCGATGAGAAGCGGGCTGATGGGCTTTTTTAAATCATCGGCAGTTAGTCCTTCGGTCTGTTCGTAAAGAGCAATTGTGTCAATGAAGTCACCCTGCAGGATTCGTCCATCGCCGTTATCCAGTTCATCTCCACCCATGACAACGGTATACCACACCAGACCGTCTTTTTCCATACAGCTGGACAGACACCAGCCGGCAGCAGGGGTATAGCCAGTTTTGATACCTGTTACGTACTGAGAATAAGGGCTTTCGTAACGGTCGTCGGGATACTTTACGTAGTTGGTAGTGTAGTAGTCAAAGCCTTTTTCTCTCACGTTGGAAGCAGGAACTGCACCGTCTTCCATAGCGACGATTTCGCGGAATTTATCAAACTGCATTGCGTATTCGCAGATTTTTACCATGTCGCGCGGCGTGGTGTAATGATCGCTGGAAGATAGCCCGACAGGATCTTTGAAATTGGTATTTTTGCAGCCGATTTCTTTTGCTTTTGCGTTCATCATGTCGACGAATTCGGAGAAAGTATCGCACAGTTCGAAGGCGAAGGCGGTAGCGGCTTCGTTTCCTGATGGAATCAGCAGGTATTTCATGCACTCCTCGTAAGAGATGACTTCGCCGGCGAGGAGGTGCCTCTGCGGTTCCATGTAACTGCAGTAGTAGTGTCTGACGGCGTTTTTGTTTACTGTAAGCTCGCCTTCGAGATTAGGGTTTTGTTCCAGAACCAAAATGGCGGTCATAACTTTAGTCATGCTGGCGGGTGGGAGCTGCATATCTGCATTTTTCTCACAGACAACAGTTCCTGTCGTTGCTTCGTACAAAATGCCCGCTTTGGAATTTTTGATGACGTCTTCGCCGGTAATTTCGCTAGCAAAGGTGTGTTGGCTGCCTGAGAGGAGCGCAAAAGCAGTGAAGAGTGCAATCAAAAGGACTGCGTAAAGTTTTTTTTCTACGTTGGTCATAGTTGAGTTCCCTTTCGTAAATTTAATGGTTTCTATTTAAATATTTATACGTGGACAAAGCTACATGGCGTCATTGGAATGAGCAAGAAAGTCAAGACCGGTTTCGGTAATTTTTGTGCCAAGACGACCTTTTCCGACTTCGATATACCCCTTTTCCTGCAGTGCAGCCAATTCGCTGCGCAATCTAAAATCGCTGATTTTTATGTTTCGCTGGCTCAGACTTTGAATCAGTGCAACTCTGCCAATGCCGTGAGAGAGCTGCGTGTGGTCTCGGATTTCCTTTAAAATAGCGAGATTGATGCTGACACCGGACAGCCTCAGTGGAATTCCGTTACCGTTCTGCTGGCTAATCTGAGGAGGTAAAGCAGAAAGTGTCTGATAATAGGTCGCTATATTTTCAAGTTCTCTGATATTACCGGGCCAG
>NZ_QWEQ01000029.1 GCF_009936045.1 Emergencia sp. 1XD21-10
GCATTTGAGTTTAAATTAAACGATGTGAAAAAAGTCATTTTACAGGCAAAAGCCAATGTGGAGTTTTGCCACAAAAGTTGGATTGTCATGCCTCAAGAAAAAGCACAGATTATCCTGAATCGGTATCGGAGAATGATAGAGGATGCCAAGCATGTGGGGGTTATAACAGTGGAGGAAGGCGGACGCTGGAATGTAATCCTACGTCCTCAATTTCAAAAGGAGATTGTATTAACGCAGCAGCTTTTGGATTTTTTGATGAGGGGGTGCTAACATGAACCTGAAGAGTCGTCAGTCCTTCGGACATTCCTCATCGGTGGAAACTCGTCCTCTCGTTTCTTCTTTTATACTGGAAAAGAGCATAAGGGAAAACCGCTTGCACATTCTGTGCAACTCTGGCAGTGCCAGAGGTTTTCCTCGCTTGCACTTTTTCCTCATTATACAGAAATCATCTGTATGCAATAATCGGAAAGGAGTCCTTAACTTGGTACGCAAAAATTACATTTTATCAGAAAAGTCCTTAGAAATCATCCATCAAGTCATGGAAGAAAGGCATTTAAAATCAGAAACAGCGGCTTTGGAATATATCCTCCTGCAGCATAATGTGAGACAATCCATGGAAGAGCGTTTTGCCCAGATTATTTATGAGAGATATGCAGAAGTCCTGGAAAGCACCAGAGCTGCAGCAAGACAAACAGAGCAGGTTGTGCAGCTTACCCTTGACGCAGTGAATACAATCCTGATTGAAAGAGGATATACTGCATGCTATTCTGCAGATCGGGAACCATCGCCAGTGATAGAAGAATCCCAGCGTCAGTGGAAGCGCAAGCTAGAGCGTGAGAAGCAACTAAAAGATGACCGCAGACAAAAGCAAGGAGGCGTTAAGAAGTGAAAACGATTTATGTAAGAAACGTGGATGAACGTACGCATACCATGTTGAAAAAGGCAGCAAAGGAAAGAGATATCAGTATGTCAGAACTTGTGCGCCAGCTCATGGACGGTTATGCAATGCGTACAGAAGTGGAAACCCTTGACCAGAAATATAGGGCATTTGCAACCGATTTACTTGCGCTGCAGCGTGCAGAACAGGAGAATCTCCAAAGACTTGTTACACGCTGCGAACGTATTTTTGCAAAGCTAGAAGGATTGATAGATGAAGGGAGTGAGCAGTATTGAGTAATAAATCACCGGGCGTTGTTGTGGTGACGACATTTTGCGGACCGGATCAGAAATACTTTGCAGGTTTTATTTCTTATATTGATAGACCGGAAGCGGTGCGGAGGAAATACATTGAGGAGTATGACATCTTTGCCGGATATATGGACTACATGGGAAATCCTGATAAGTCCTTGGGCATGGATTTTGAAAAACCAGAAAAAATATCAGGTCTTTTTACGGCACAAAAGGATAATTTGAGCAAGGATGAGATACAGAGTCTAAAAACAGTATATACAGATGCACAGGACAAAGGCAGCCTGATGTGGCAAACAGTGCTGTCTTTTGATAATGACTGGCTTGCACAGATGGGCGTATATGACAGCACTCTGCAGATTTTGGATGAGAAAAGGATGCGGAATGTGGCCAGAAGCGCAATCAATAAAATGCTGGAGAAAGAGGGATTGCAGAACGGTATTTGGTCAGCATCGTTTCACTACAATACTGACAATATTCATGTGCATATCAGTACCGTAGAGCCAGTACCGATGCGCCCGAAAAAGCGGTATGAGCAGTACGAAGTCGTACAGGTGGATGGGAAATGGCAGTATAAGAAAGAATTGAATCCAGAAACAGGAAAGATGGAGCGGATACCTATCTTGGATGAAAAAGGAAATATTGTAGAAAAGGAAGAATACGTAGGTCGGTTTCGGGAAAGCAGTCTAAAAACGGCAAAAAGTACAATCGTTAGTGAGCTGGTCAATGACAAGGAATTGAATATCGAGATTAATAATTTAATCCGTCAGAGGTTGGTACAAAGTATGAAAGAGTATGTACTGTATGATGATAAAGAATTTCGCAGCCGTTTTCTTGCGCTTTATGAAAAGCTGCCGGAAAACAAGGGTGTATGCAATTACAGAAACAGTGCAATGTCACATCTAAGGACAGAAATTGACGATTTGACAGAGCTATATATAAAGAAATACCATGAGGGCGATTTTGAAATCCTACAGGCTAAATTAAGGCTGCAAGAGAATCGATACCAGGCAGCATATGGCGAGAATAATGATCCATACATGCTGAATAAACTGGATGACCTATATTACCGAATGGGAAATGCAATTTTACGGCAACTGAAAGATTATGATAAGTCTGTGAAGCAGACGGAAGAGACTATTCTGATGCCAGAGCCGGAGCCGGAGGCATTAGAACCTGACTGGCAAGAGGACGCACGGGAAAATGAAGAACAGGAAAAAGCACCGGAACCGGATTTGCAGGAAGAAATTTTGGGTGATTGTGATGATGTAGCAGCTGAGTTGTTGTTTGAACCAGAAAAGTTAAAGGAATATTATCTTAACTGGAAAGACGGATACAGTGAAACACGAGATTTGATATACGTTGACCATAATTATGCTGATGCGATGGAGACACTGCAGCAATTATCTCAAAATGGTAATGTCTTAGCTATAGGCGAACTGGGAAATATCTATCATTTTGGACGTGGTGTGGATCCTGATGAAGAGCTGGCCCAGTCATATTATGAAGAAGCGTTGAAAGGATTCATGGCTTGCTATGAAAGTAATCCTAGATATTGTGCCTACCGGATAGGAAAACAACATTTATATGGACAGGGAACTGAAAAAGATGCAAAAAAGGCGGCAATCTATTTGCAGGAAGCTGCAGATGAAGAACACAGTTATGCCATGTATTTGTTAGGAGGACTATACCTGCAAGGCAATGGAGTGGAGCGGAATGTGGATATAGCGCTGAATTATTACATAGATGCTGCAGAATTGAATAATCCGTATGCACAGTACAAATTAGGACAAATTTATGAACAGGGAGAAGTGGCTGATAAAAACGTAGAAAAAGCATATTTCTATTATGCAGATGCACTCTATGCATTTTTAAAACAGGATGGAAAAGATGATAATATGCTGTACCGAATCGGAACCATGTATCTAAATGGCCGTGGAACTGCGGTTGATTATAGATCTGCAGAAGCATTTTTACATGAAGCTGCAGAGTTAAATCATCAGCTTGCTATTTATCAGCTTGGAAGACTGCATCTTATGGATGAGAATCCAGAGAAAAATGTAGAAAAAGGAATTGAATATTTGAAGCAGGCTGTGGAGAATGAGAACATGTATGCGATGTATCAGTTAGGGCAGATTTATGAGAAAGGGAAAATTGTACAGCCTGATTCGGACGCATCCTATGCATTTTACGAAAAAGCCTTGCAGCAGTATTTGAAAGTAGAAGAAAAAGATGAAACATTATATTACCGAATTGGCATGATGTATCTTCATGGGAAAGGAACACCTATTGACTATGAAAAGGCTGTTGAACATCTCCAAGCATCTGCAGATTTGGATAATGCCTTGGCGATGTACCAGCTGGGGAAACTGTATCTTTCAGGTGAGGGTGTAGTAGGAGATGAGGAAAAAGCATTGGGCTATTTTATTAGCGCAGCTGATCATGATAATGCGTTTGCAGCATTCAAGGCAGGAGCCCTTTATGAAAACGGAATTGGAACAAGAGTAAATGAAGAGAAGGCATACCAATACTATCAGAGTGCGTTGCACGAATTTTTGCAGATGGAACCTAAGGATGATATGTTAAACTATCGAGTTGGCATGATGTATCTTCGAGGTCAGGGAACAGCTATTAACTATGAAAAGGCTGTTGAATATCTTCGATCATCTGCAGATTTGGATAATACTTTGGCGATGTACCAGTTGGGGACATTGGCAAAGCAGAGTGGAGATATTAACAGCGCAAGAGAATGGTATGCGAAATCAGCAGCTAAGGGCAACGAATATGCAGCTGCAGCTTTATATCGAATCGAAACGCCACAGCAAAGACATCGTATTTTACCTTATTGCCGTACGGATAATTATCAGTTACGTGAAGCATTGGCATGGCTGCGCAGGAGTCTGGATGACACATTGGAACATTGGCTGAATAAAGAGGATTATGAACAGCTGCAAAAGGAGATTACAGCTAAAAAGGAATCACAATTTGAAGTGTAGTTTTGTCTGCAGAGTAAATCTGGAAATGAATGGTAATGATTTTCTGTTATACTTAGTATAAAATACTTTTGAACCGAAGAGACAGTCGGTCAGATATAATTGGATATAGGATAAATTAATTGGCATGAAACATGAAGGGAAAGGTACAGGAAAATATGGGTATAAAGAAACCAGAACCAGGAAGTACAGAATACTACCAGGCCATGCGGAGTAGAAACAAAAGTGAAAAGAAAAAAAGTGGAGATCATTTAACCTGGGATGAAAGACAGACTATAGAACGGATGTTGAATAAAGGGATACATAAGCAGGTTATCGCGGATGCGGTTGGTTGCTGCTTAGCGACAATTTATAATGAAATACACCGAGGGGAATACGAGTATACTAGAACGGATTTAACCATTGAAATGAGGTATAGTGCAGAGATTGCAGAGCGGAAATATTGTGAACATTTGGGAAAGACCGGACCGCTGCCTAAAATTCTAAAGGATCCGGAAATGCGGGACTATATTGAGAACTCGATTTTGAAGAAGGATCGCTCACCAGAGGCAGTGCTGATTTCTAACGAATATAAAGAAAAGGGGTTTGCGGATCCGGTTCTGTCACCTAATACTATATATAAAGGTATTGATCAGGGATTTTTTAGGAAACTAAAACGGTTGGATTTGCCGGAAGGTGGATATCACCGCATGAGGCATGATGCCGAAAGAAAAAAGAATCGGGAATGTTCTGCGAGAAAAAAGGAAGAGGAAAGAACTATTGAACATCGACCGCAAGAGGTTGAGGAACGAGGAATTTTTGGACATTGGGAAGGGGACTGTGTTCTGGGAAAGCAAATTAATAGAAAATGTTTACTGGTTCTGATTGAACGTGTTACACGTATGACTATTATAGAAGAACTATCATATCATACTGCGGATGAAGTAAGGAAAGCGATCAACCGAATTGAGAAACGCACGGGGAGAGCGTTTTATCAGATATTTAAGACGATTACAGTAGATAATGGCAGTGAATTTTCTGATTGGAATAGCATGGAACAGGCATTGTATCGTAAAGGAAAGAGGACGGATATTTACTTCTGCCATCCAAATTCTCCACATGAACGCGGAAGTAATGAATGTAACAACAAAATGGTTCGACGACGATTTCCGAAGGGTTCAGATTTTGACCGGACGGTGAATTGCCATTCTGTTAAAGAAGCCGAACGATGGGTTAATGATTATCCAAGGAAGATTTTTGACGGAATTACGGCTTCGGAACGATTTGCTGAAGAACTTAAAAAACAAGGGATTGTTCTGAAGGCAGTTTAGTCGCCGTAGGATAAGTGGATAAGCAGAATGCGTTTGAAGTGGCTTAAAATGTGACTTCTATTTAGTATACATTTTTATGGAATCTGTAAAATCTCTTTAAATAAAGTTAGTTATCATTTTACGTGTTATGAATTATTTTTTTGAATTCCTATACATAAATTCATTTTTTTAAACGAAATTTTAATGAATTTAAACCCGTTTTTACTTGCTGTAAAATATTTTCTAAAAAAACCTTGACATCTGCGCGACTTCTCTCTATAGCGTTAGCACATGGAATAAAGCTTGACAAAATGCAGGGGGGGGGTTACAATTTATTATGAGATAAAGAGCGATTTTTCTGTAATAAGACAGAAAGAGAAAGCAAAGTCAATACATGCTTTCCCTAATGAATGGTAAAAGTGACGCTGCGTAAAAAGTAATAATTTTGTGTAGCGTATATTGTCTTGCTGCTTTTTATTGATATTTTAGTATACTTTATTAAGAAAGGAGAAATGATGAAAAGTAAATCATTAAAAAAGAAAGCAATTAGTATGTTGCTATGCTTTATGGTTGTTTTTGCTTATTCGGCTGGATTCAATGATTTATTCCTAGTCAATGCAGAAGGAAACACTGTAAGTGATAGTGAGAACGGAGTTACTGTGACTCCAGACCATACCAGTGGTGAACCATCAGAAGAGAACAAGCCGGGCATGGAACTCTCAGGCGATGATACTGAGAACAGAGAACCTATTGTAATTTCTTCTTGGAAATGGGTAGATGATTCTGAGATATTGACCTATGACAAGAAGGCTAAAATATGGTGGGTGAGCCCTACGGCAGATGAAGAGAATCCTGTTACAGCAGAACTTCTGAAGGAGTATTTACCGAAGTCTATCGAAGCAGTACTTGCGGATGGTACAGAAAAGAGTGTTGAAATCACTTGGGATTTCGGCGAAATCGGTGATGGCGTAACCGCGGGAGAGTACACCTTTACGGCTTCTTTGCCGGAAGGATATGCTTTGACAGACGATGTGGAAGCGCTTGTAGCAGTTGTCAGAATAGACAGTTCGGCATTACTGGATGCAAGCTATAGCGCTGGTGGCTTAACCATTACAGCAGATGATGGTCAGGAACTGACTTCTGGTACGACCAACGACAGCGAAGTTTACCTGAGCGGCAATGCGATTGTTATAAATACCAATAGAGCACTGACTCTGTCAGGAACCAGTAATACCCATACGATTGCAATTGCGCAGGGCGTGAAGGCAAATCTGACATTGGACGGTGTATCTATTAAAAATACAGCAGCATCTCCGATTAATTTGATTCCTAACACTGTGGCGGATCAGACCACTTTATATTTAACACTGAAGGATGGGAGCAAAAATACACTGAATCCATCAACTGGCGCGTCTAATGCAGGTATTCATGTATCTTATGGATCGGCGCTTACCATTGATGACAGTCTCAAAAACCCAGTTGCGGTCTATGGCGGCAGACTGACGAAGGATTGTACCATAAACGGAGAGGCGGCAAAGAAAGATGATCCTGCATGGCTGATGGACAGCAAAAATCCTGGCTCCCTCACTGTGTACAGCGGACAAAATGCGGCATGTATTGGAGGTAATGTAGCCGAAAATAGCGGTCAAATTACTGTAAACGGTGGTAATATCACAGTAAATGCATATACCAATGGCACAAGCAGCAGCGCGGGCGCAGGTATCGGCGGTGGTTACCCTGGCGGTGCCGGTTGTTCTAAAGATGGCGGCGGTGTTGTTATCAACGGCGGCATCATCGATGCCACTGCCAGCTATCACGGCGCAGGCATTGGCGCTGGTTGGGGTGCAAGTGCTGCAGGTGTCGGTCATATTGGGAAAATTCCTGGAGATATTACTATCAACGGCGGATACATTACAGCAACAGGAAAGGATCACGGAAACGCCTTTGGCGGCGCTTGCGGTAGCGGCGATAACTTAGGTCATGGATCTGCAAGCACGCCGCATGAGATCGTGATTACCGGCGGTACCCTGCTGCCGCATTCAAATAACAATGGCACCCAGTTCGATGTTGGCGCAAAAGGCGGTAAAGTTATCGTCACCGGTGGCTCTTTCTGCCCGGCTGCGAATTCAGGAACTGCAACTAAATATAGTATTCAAGGGGCGTCGGTTATCAGTTCCGACGGTACTTCCCTTACTATGGTAAAGGTAGACCTTTCCAGCTATGCATATGAAGATAAGGACGGCGTAAGTCATACTTTACAGCCTGGCGATTATCTGCAAAGCTATTCTGTTGCAGTTGATGGCGTGCCTGTAAGCCCAGAATACGGTCTTGCTATGAAGCTGGACAGCACGAAGCAATTGTATTTCTGGCTTCCTGCGTCTGCTGTAGGAAAAACTGTAGCAATTTCCAATCTAAAGCTTTTGGCAGCTGACGGCACACTGATAGATACAGAATATCCGTTTACGAACCTAGTTCCTAAACCAGGAAATCCAAGTGAAACCAAGCGTTACGTTACATTTACCGTAGATACGGACGAGTTTAGTGCGGAGCTGAAAAAACAGCTGAACAAGCGTTATGACGGACTGACCTTTAACTGGGATCAGCTCAAAGAGGAGATTGCGAAGCAGGAGATTACAGTACCGCAGCCGCACGGTGGTAAAATTTCTAAGGTTGAAGAGATGAAGCCTTCCGCAGTGCGTTTAACCGGCGCTGACGGAAAACCGACAGGAGAAGGTAGCAGTGATGCCGGAATTAAAAATGCCGGAGGATATTCAATTACAGTAAACTACATGGAATATGCGAAGGATGCAGATTTTAGCAAAACTTTCTGGGGACATCAGACTAGCCTGTCAGCATCCATTACACCAGCAGATACTCGTCTTGTAGATGTGACTTACAAACCTACGATGGAAGAAGTTACAGACGCTGATGGAAAGAAAGCGATGAAACTGACACAGATGGACTTTACAGCAACTGTTCTACCGAAAAAGGGAGAAGCAACAACTTGTGAAGCGCCGGATGGATTTATTCAGTTCTATATCAATGGCGTAAAGGTGGGAAATCTGGTCAGCCTCAATGACAGCAAAACCAGAAGCGCGGGTACAGTAGAAACCGGAACCACAGATGGCTATAACTCAAAGACAGTTACGAAGAGTGTTTCATTCAGAACAACTACGCCGCCGGTTCCGGAGGCAGGAGAGTTTGTTGTTGAAGCGAAGTATTACGGAGGAACAAACTATACTGGCTCAGAGGCGCAGGCAACAAAGGTAGAGGATGATACAACAAAATTTGATCCAGATAAGGATTTTCCATATATTGCACCGCCAACACCTGTTTTGAAGCCTGCGGGATCAGATGGTGAGATAAATCCGGACGATCCAGATCAGGTAATTCCGGGTCAAAAATTACCGCCGGTAGAAGTAGAACGAATTGATCCACCAGGCGGTGCGACAGCGGATGAAAACAATTATAGACTTCACGGAATCTATAGAGACAGCGTATCACAAAAAACAGAAAAGGGTGTGGCAGATGTATCTTACTTTGAGACGCTGCTTAATACAAGATATGCCTTTGTTGATAAGGCAGGGCATCCTTTGCTTGGTGCAGATAAACAACCGTTGAAGATTAAAACAGATGATATTGTGATTACCGATGCTACGGGCGAGCCGATTGATGAGATAGATCTTTCTGAAAAGGGCAAGTATCTTATCACTGCGGAGGTAGAAGATGCCAATGGGAATAAAACAACGATAGAACTGACTTTCAACCTTCGTTCACCAGTGCTGATTGACCCGGATATCAACAAAGATACCAACGGAGACGGTATTCCGGATATCAATATCGACACAGATGACGACGGTATCCCAGACATCAACATCGACACCGATGGAGATGATAAGCCAGACATCAACATCGACACTGATGGGGACGATAAACCGGATGTAGACATCGACACAGACGGAGACGGTAAACCAGATATCAACAAAGATACCGATGGAGATGGTAAGCCGGATGTGGACATCGATACAGACGGAGACGGCAAACCGGATGTGAATGTAGATACCAACGGAGATGGTAAACCAGACATCAACAAGGATACAGATGGAGACGGCAAACCGGATGTGGACATCGACACAGACGGAGACGGAAAGCCAGACATCAACAAGGATACAGATGGAGATGGCAAACCAGATTTAGATATTGACACTAACGGAGATGGCAAACCGGATGTAAATGTAGATACCAATGGAGATGGCAAGCCGGATATCAACAAGGATACAGATGGAGATGGCAAACCAGACGTGGATATCGACACTAACGGAGACGGCAAACCGGATGTAAATGTAGATACCAATGGAGACGGTAAACCGGATATCAATGTAGATACCAATGGGGACGGCAAACCGGATATCAATATCGATACAGATGGAGACGGTAAACCGGATATCAATATCGACACCGATGGCGATGGTATTCCGGATCTGAATGTAGATACGGACGGAGACGGCAAGCCAGATACCAATATCGATACAGATGGAGACGGGAAACCAGATAAGAATATCAAAGACCCGAGCGAAATCAAGGATATTTTGAACGAGAATGAACCGGCAGATACAGATGAACTGCCTTGGTGGATTCCAAAAACAGGCGATACAGCAAATATGCTGACATGGCTTGTAGTGCTTGGCGCAGCAGTCCTTGGACTTTGCGGCACAGTATATGGAATTAGGAAAAAGAGATCCTAGAAGAAAACAGCTGTAGATTAATAGCATAAATAAAATGGGTGGTTTGTGTAAACCATCCATTTTTTACGTCTGTTCAGCAGTTATATTTGTTGAAAGTTTACATGTTTTGTAAAGAAAAACCTCAAAAAATGCACACCTTTCGAGAAAAATATGCATATTTTTGAGGTTTTTTATTGCAATATATATGATTATGGGGATGATGTTGCCACGCACTACAGTTTAAAGGTCTGGAACTTTATCTTTTGTCAATGTGTCTTCGGTTATTGATCCGGAGAACCCTCTTCCAGCTTTTTCAGCTTTCGGTAGAGGGTGGTTCTGCTGATTCCCATCTTTTTTGCCAGTTCTTCACGAGTGATGACTCCGCTTTCTAAGTCTTGCAGATGTTTATACAGAACCAGATTTTCATATTTTTCTACATTGGATTTCAGAGTTTCTCTTTCGTCTGCTTTTATTTTGGAGTGGGTTAGGGACTGGAAGAGCGGCGGAAAGTCTGCCGGCAAAACCAATGTGCCTTGGGCAACATTGGAAATGTATTCTACAACATTTTCGATTTCACGTACATTGCCGGGCCAACGGTGGAGAAGTAGCAAATCTGCGGCCTCAGGCGAAAAATCCAGATGCTCTTTGCCTAACATTTGTGCATATTTTTCCAAGAAGTATTTGGCTAGAGGGAGTATATCGTCTGTTCGCTTGCGAAGAGGCGGTATTGTGATAGGGATTACATTGAGACGATAATACAAATCCTCGCGGAATTCCTTTGTTTTACACATTTCTGCTAGATTTCTGTTGGTCGCAGCGATGATACGTACATCAATATCGATGAGCTTGTTACTGCCGATTCGTTCAATCTGCCTGTTTTGGATGACGTGAAGAAGTTTGACCTGCATAGCAAGAGGAAGCTCTCCGATTTCGTCGATGAATATGGTGCCGCCGTTTGCGGCTTCAAATTTACCGATGTGTCCGCCTTTCGAAGCTCCCGTAAATGCACCGTCAGCATAGCCAAAAAGCTCACTTTCGATAAGGTTTTCCGGAATAGCGCCACAGTTAATTGTGACAAATGGTGCGCTAAATCTAGGACTTTCTGCATAAATGGCACGAGCAAACATTTCTTTGCCTACGCCGCTTTCGCCGGTAATCAGTACGGTTGAGGTGCTTTTTGCAATATTACGGGCAAATTCTTTTACCTTTGCGATTTCATCGCTGCAGCTGATAATAGAATCGAAATTCATAGTGTTTGAGCCTAACACTTTGTAGGCAGTTTTCTTGACTTCAGCAATATCGTCAAAGAAAATAATAACCCGTTGCAGCGCATTTTCATCATAAACAGGCTTGCATGAAGCCATGATTTTAATATTCTCTTCTTTGAAATGAAGCTCTCTGTTCTGAAATCCTGTCTTTGTATTTAAAAAGATAGCGGTGGCAGCAGGCCAGAATGCATCAAGATGAAGTCCGATAAGACCCCAGCTGAGATTAGCATTTGTTAAAATGTGGTATTCTGCTTTTTTGTTTGCATTAGTGATATAGCCATCACGATCGATGACAACAATACCTTGTGGGGAACCGTTGACAATTTCAGTCAGCAGGTTAGACTGCACGTTTAAGTCCCGCACATGGTCGATATTTTCTAAATAGGAGGAAAGGAGCGTTGCCATATTTTTTAAGTAGTTGCAAATTGAAAACTGGTTATCAATCAGATGATTGTATTGTTCTTCTGTAAAAGCAACCAGTGAAATGATGCCAATATGTTTCTCGTGATAGGAGATCGTGCAGCAGATTTCGGCTTTTTCCCCACTGATCCATTCTGTAGGACCATACAGGGGATCCTTGATATCGTCTACCACATAGGTGCCGCCTACACGCAGGAGGTATTTGTACAGAAATTCTTCGACGTAACGGCTTTCTGCTTCATAGGTGCCGATGCGTTCCTGATACTGGCCTGTACCGGCAATAATCTTTAAATTCTCATCGAGAATCAAGGTTTCGATGTTTAGAACCGTGGATATGGCATTGGCAACTTGCTGGACGGTAGGCTGAATTTTAACTAATCTGCTCATGTATTTTTCCTCCATTTATGATATGGTAGAATTATAAAACTGGTACGGCGACCTGTCAAGGAAATGTTACTTTTTTAGGACTAAAAAAATGCAATGTTTCAAACATGAAACGCAGTTCTTGGAGAAAATTAGGCACATGCCGAAAGTTTTTTTCAAAATCATTGAAAAATTAAGGGATTCAAGCGGCTGATTTGAAAAAAACGCATTGGCATACTCCTTGCTTTATATATGAAAGAAGACAGCACAAGGCTGTTCACAGTGCCATAATGGAAAAGGAGGATACATATGGACAAGAAATTACCTTTGAGAGCCAAGATCGCCTATAGTATGGGCGGATTTGGTGAAGCGATGCCACTGAACTTATTTAATGTTTACTTCGTATATTTTATGACCGACGTGGCTGGAGCTCCTGCAGCGTTAGCGGGTACGATTGCTTTAATCGGCGTGCTGTGGGATGCAATTACAGACCCAATTGTGGGAAAATTGTCGGATAACTGTACGTCCCCAATGGGTAGAAGAAGGGCGTATATGTGCAGAGCGATTATTCCGTTGGCATTATTTGTAATTATGCTTTTTACACCGGTAAACTTTACAGGAATTGCACAAATGGCATACTATGTTGTGGCAGCACTGGGTTTTTGGCTGACTCTCACAATGTGGGTAATTCCATTCTTTGCTTTTGGAGCAGAGATTACTACCGATTATAACGAAAGAAATACCCTTAGAACTGTAGTTATGATTTTAGAAAATGCGATTCTAATTTTGTGTACGTCAGGTCCGATGTGGGTACTCAGCTGGACCCTGAACCATGGAGGAGAAGAAGCTGACGCTTGGAAATATACTGCATGGATTACTGGGGCAATTCTTTTAATCACTTGTGCGGTATGCGTTTATTTCACAAAAGGATGGGATCAGCCTTATCAGAAGTCCGAAAATGTGAAAACAGAAAACCTGCTGGCAACCTTTAAAGAACTGTTTAAGATTCGCACTTTTAAAATTTTGACAATTTCTATGATGCTTGCTTTGTTTGGACTGCTTCTAATTTCTACCAATTTAGTCTATGTTATGAATAATCTGGCAAGATTGACTCCTGAGGAGCAGAGTCTGTTCTGGATAGTATTCAGTGTAGCGATTATGGTAATGCTCCCATTTGCCAATAAGCTTTGTAACAGTATAGGCAAGAGAGAAGTTTTGATGGGTGTAGCCATAATTCAGGTTATTGTAGGTATTATCTGTTTCTTTATGAGTTTGGAAAATAGAATTGCCTTCTACATTTATATCGTTGGGCTGGTACTCTGCAACGGATGTTTTGTTGCACACTATGTTACCTTGTCCTATGACAGCTGTGAAGTAGATGAGTTTGTCAATGGAAAACGCCGTGAAGGAAGTATTGTGGCCTTAATGTCCTTTATCCAAAAAGCTGGCGGAGCCCTTGCAATGTGGGTTGCAGGTCTTTCTCTTACCTTTATCGGCTATGACGGT
Organism: Emergencia sp. 1XD21-10; assembly: GCF_009936045.1. Lineage (GTDB taxonomy): Bacteria > Bacillota > Clostridia > Peptostreptococcales > Anaerovoracaceae > Senimuribacter > Senimuribacter intestinalis. The sequence continues at coordinate 13,752 of NZ_QWEQ01000029.1, forward strand.
ATGGCGGCAGAACAGACTCCGGAAGTACTGTCCGGACTTAACACAGTGATTACTGTGATTCCGACGATATTCTTTATCTTAGCAACCATAGCACTTTATAAGTATCCAGTAACGAAGAAGAACTTCGCGGCGTTGCAGGATGCCCTTGAAAAGAAAAAGGCCGGACTTGCGTATTCAACAGAAGAATTTAAGGAACTGCTGTAATTGAAAAGGGGAAATTATGATGGAGAATAAGATTTTACTTGAAAATGCAAATGTGATAGACGTATATGAAGGAGAGAGCCGTAAAGGTTACGATGTCTATATCGAAGGTGATATGATAAAGGAAGTCTGCCCCCACGGGCAGCTTTCCTTTGGAGAAGACACAGAGCGGGTGAATTGTACTGAAAAGACCATTATGCCGGGGCTGATAGATTGTCATGTACATCTCTGTATGGATCCTTTCTGTCCTGATCCCGGTGTTATAGCGGCAAGAAGCGATGCAGCACTGACAATAGATGCAATCAACCATATGGATGCGCTGCTAAAAAATGGAATCACCTATGTAAGAGGCATGGGAGATCCACGGAATATCGATATTGACCTTGCAAGAGCAAAGAAAGCAGACCAGATTGCAGGACCTGATATTTTGCCGTGTGGTAAGCTGATTTGCATGACCGGCGGTCACGGGTGGCAGCTTGGCGTAGAGGTAGATAGTCCTGATGAGATGAGAAAGGCCGTCAGACAGCTTTTAAAGGATGGTGCAGGTCATCTGAAAATGATGGCAACTGGCGGCGTGATGACGAAAGGCGTGAAAACTACATCAACGCAGCTGACCTATGAAGAGCTGAGAGCAGGTATCGAAGAAGCAGAACATGCAGGCGTTCGGACTGCGACTCACGCTCAGGGCAATGCAGGAATTAAAAATGCAGTGCGTGCAGGTATTCATTCTGTAGAGCATGGATTTTATCTGGACGAGGAAGTCATTGGCTGGATGCTGGAAAAGGGAACTTTCTATGTGCCGACCTTGGTAGCGGTCTATGAGATTTTAAAACAAAAGGACAGTCTGCCGGCCTATTTAGTAGAAAAGGCACAAACGGCAAAGGAGGCGCACAGGGCAAGTTTTCAGCTTGCTTTAAAGTCCGGTGTAAAGATTGCACTGGGAACAGACGCAGGTACGCCGTTTAACCAGTTTGGCAGCGCAAGAGATGAATTTCTCTATATGATTGAAGCGGGTATGAGTCCGGTGCAGGCGGTGAAAAGTGCAACTTGCGTTGCGGCGCAGCTCATTGGCGTAGAAGACAGCCACGGGAGCGTAGAGCCTGGAAAAGCTGCTGATTTGTTGATTTTGCAAAAATGTATTTACGATGAACCCAGCGTAATCAAAGAGCCGTTTACTGTTTATAAAGGGGGAAAACGCTATGTATAAGTTTCCGGAAAACCTGTATACGGATATTAGAATTGACAATTACAGTGAAACCCAGCTGACTTATGACGTAGAAGTTTTGGCAGAAATAAAAGAGAAAGATGTTGAAGGTATATTCCTTCGCATTTACGACGGTCATCGCTGGTACTACAGTTCCTTTACCGGAAAAGAGAACATTCAGACGGAAATTGATGTGCTGGCGGAAAAGGCTACGCCAAATCCCAATGTATACGATTGCCCGATTATAAAGAAGCTGGAGGCAAATCAGTATCGAAAGCTTTCTTATGAGGACGGATTTCAAAGCCTGTCTTTGGATGAGAAAATTGCAGTGGTTTCAAAATATCCAAAGCAGTACGTATCTCAGTGTTCTTTGATGACCGATTTAACAACGCAGCTGCTTCTAATTCACAATGTGAGAGAGTTTTATTCCAGCAAAGGTGCAAATCTTTATTACGATGAAGAGGTTTTATCGCTGGTACTGTCCGGAACTTTTGCTTGCGGAGAGAATGTGCTTGTAGAAAATTATGAAAAGTTTGGACATCGGTTATCTGACCTTGATGAAAGTGTGGACAGAGAGATTACGGAGCACATTCAGAAGGCAGAAGAGTTTGTGCGCGAGTGTGTCAGTGTAGAGCCAGGCGCCTACCCTGTAGTATTTTCTCCAGAGAATACCGGACTTCTCTGCCACGAAAGTGTGGGGCATAAAAGTGAAGGCGATTTCTTCGTAGATTCACCAGGTATGGAAAAGATTTGGAATATGGGCGAGGAGTTTTGTGATAGGGGTATTTCCATTGTGGATGATGGAGAAATTGAGTCATCTATTTATTTGCCTTTTGATGATGAGGGAACTAGGTCGAGACCAACTGCTATTGTAAAAGAAGGCTGTGTCGGTGATAGAATGACAAATGCTGCTGCAGCAGCTGAACTAAATCTTCCGATGACGGGAAATGCCAGAGCGATTGATTATACATGGGAGCCTATGGTGAGAATGACCACGGTTTACCTTAATCCGGGCACTATGCCTATGGAAGATTTATTCAAAGGAATCGAAAAGGGCATTTTTGCTGATACCTATATCGCAGGTGGAGGCATGGATGTGTTCAGTATTGCGCCCGGTAGATGTTACCTGATTGAAAATGGAAAGATTACAAAACCAGTTGCTGTATCACTAATTTTTTCAAGATGTAAAGATGCGCTGGCAGCCATCGAGGGCAGAACGGCTGAGGTTATTTTGAAGCCGGCATACTATATTCGCTGCGGTAAGCCGCCACAGCTAGGACTTGCAACTTCTGACGGCGGACCGTATGTCAGATTTAAGTCTATGAGTGTCGTATAAGGAGGAATGGCAATGATCAGAGAAAAATATGAAATTAACAGCACTGAGTATGCAGCTGTATTCCTCAATTCGAGATTGGACGCAACTCGCAAGCGCCGGAGCAAGAAGAAAGGCTTTCGCGTTTATGACAACGGTTTAATTGGGCTGAAATACACTGAAAGTGACTGCGACGAAGAGAAGATGTTTCGCGGGGCGGAGGAAATGCTCCGCTATCAAGTGCCGTATGAGCCGGCTCCGGAAGAAGAAAAAGTTTGTCACATGGATATGACAGAAGGAGAAAAAGAGCCGGATTATAAGGCGTTCGAGAATCAGTGTGAGGATTTGGTAATTCGCTTAAAAAAGAGATTTCCGGGCATTATTTTCAGCAATTCTATTCGGATTGTAGAAGAAGAGCATAAGCTTGAAAATACCCAAGGATTGGATTTGTCTTTCAAAGACCGGTATTATTTAGGGGAAATCAATCTAAAAATGCGTGATGGAATCAACATCAGCGATGGCGCAATTCCGTATAAAAGCAGAACCTTCGAGCCTGATGAGATATTTGCCCATGCAGAGCGGGTTCTTGCAAATTATGAGAATGTAATCACCGTCGAAGAGGGAAAAACTTATCCGATTATTATATCGACAACGGATTGCTTCAACGTTTATTATGGATTCATCAACACCTGTTTTGAACGGGAACTCAACGGGCAGCATTATGGTGCCGGCGGCTCGCTGCTTTGCGGGCAGCAGGGCAAGCAGGTGTTCAACAAGGATTTTAACTTGATACAGTATAGTGATCCTGCAAAGTATATTGGAAGACCTTTCTTTGATGCGGAGGGCACCATCATCGACGGCGGCGTGGTAGAGTTTGTCAAAGACGGTACTTTTTTAAGACCGTACACCGATAAAAGCGTCAGTCTGAAATACGGGCTTGAAAATACGGGAAGTGCAGAGGCCAAGCCAGAGAATGTGCCTTGTCTGGGCGGCATTGGAGGCACAGGAATTCCTGAAATCCGTCCTGTGGGTCTGACAATTACTGGTCAGCACCAAGCACTGGATACCCTGGTAGGAGAGGAGCGGGCAATCTATGTATTCTTCTCTTTGGCGGGTTCCTACAACAACATAGGAGGCTACGCCCTTCCGATACAATTTGGCATGGTGTATGAAAATGGTGAGTTTATAGGCAGAACCCAGGAACTGATGTGCAATACCAATATTTGGGATATGTACGGTAAGGATTATCGAGGCCTTGCAAAGAATACCTTGATGCCGGCATCGGCCCACGACTACATGGTAATTGACATGAAAGCAAATTCAAACGGCTAAATAAAATAACAGGTGGCATGATTTTAAGTTGTGCTCCCTGTTATTTCTTTAGATACATGTTTCAAGAAAAGGTTGCAATGATGAAACTGTATATCGAAATTGAAACAATAAAAGGAACGTTGGAGAGAACATGATTTAGTTGAAAGGATTGAAATTTACAGCAGGACAGAGAGTTATGCTGCGCAGAAGAGTACTGGCATATATTTTGCTTTATATAAAGATATATGGAGGAAGGAGTAGAAAGTCATGGAGAAAGTAAAAACCCATTATGTACCAAGGGAACAGAAACGCTATATGGGTACATACAGGCCAAAGATTGATGCTAAGGAGAAAACTTTGGGGAAAACCCAATATCTCGACGATATTACCTTGAAGGGAAAACTGCCGGGAATGCTCTATGCAAAGATTTTAGAGTGTCCTTATCCACATGCGAAGGTTCTTAAGATGAATACGGAAAAAGCAGAGGCCTTGCCTGGTGTGTGGGCAGTGCTTCGATGTGACGATCCGGAAATTCGCGCATTAGGAAGAACTACCCATTGCTGGACAGATATTGCGATTACACCGAAGGATGTCGACACCGTCATGCGATATTGGGATCGGGAGTTTTTGCCGGAAACAGGACTTTGGGTTGGCGACCATATGGGCGTAGCAGTTGCAGCGGAGTCACCGGAGATTGCTGAAGAGGCGCTAAAACTGGTGGAGATCAAGTGGGAAATTTTGCCCGCTATTTATGAGATGGAGGAAGCCAAACAAGCAGATGCGGTTATCATTCATCCGGAATTAGATGAGACGACAAACCAGCTGCGCCACAGTGAAGATGGCATTGAAAACGATCTTTACTACAGTCGCGGAGATGTGGACAAAAATATGGAAGCTGCAGACTTTATTTTAGAAGTGGACAAGACCTATGGTGGGGTATCGACTCACGGCTGCTTGGAGTACCGTGGCTGTGTCATCGACTGGAGAGAGGACAAGATGGATGTATGGACCAACCACTATATGTCCGATCAGACGAGAATGTTTCTCCATGATTACACCCACGTGCCTCTTAACAAAATCCGCGTCAGAAACGGAAACAGCGGCGCACATATGGGAAAATGGAATACAGGAGAAGATATCTTTTTCATCATTACAGCTTACTTATCTAAGCGGGCAGGAAAACCGGTGCGCTACAAGATGACCAACCATGAGGAATTCCATGAGACAAGAAATCTAAATCGGTACAGAGTAAAGGCCGGATGCACCAAGGAAGGAAAGGTGCTGGCGCTGGATATGATTTGCGAGGGTAATACGGGGGCATATATTGGAGCCTGCGACCATAATGTGGAGTTTCTGGTACGGGAAGTGCTGGACAGAGACTTTGCGCCGGTAAACCATATCCGAATGCATTCCTATACCTGGTTCACCAACAGAATTCCGGGCGGCGTGGTACGCGGCATTGGTAATGTGCAGCTATGTTGGACCTTCATGGCGTTGCTTGATGAACTGGCAGAAAAAACGGGCATTGATGTGCTGGAAATTTTAAAAATGAATTGTGGTAACGATGTCAACTGGCAGGGAGAAGCCAATCACAGCATTTGCAAGGTGTTAGACCTCGGCGCAGAGGCAATCGGCTGGGGTAATCGCCACAAGGCGGGCAAGGGTCCTTTCATTGATGGGTACAAGAAAAGAGGCAAGGGAGTAGCTATCTGGAATCAATGGCACGCAGAATTAAACGAGCTGACACGAGGGTTTTACGAAGTCAGCATTCGATTAAATCCCGATATGTCTGTAATCATTCAAGCGCCAACCTCAGAGACTGGTGCAGGAGGCAACAGCGCCGCAGTTTTTGCCTGTGCGGAAAATCTTGCCTATCTGGATGTAAAACCGGAGGATATTTTGTGGACGCCTCTTGGCGATACAGAACTGGGATTAAGAGATAATGCGCCAACCGACAGTGTAATTTCTTTCCTTTATGCCGAGGCAATGGTAGAGGCTGCAGAGAAATTGAAAGCTGAGATTTTGCGCAGAGTCGGCGAATATATGGAGAAAGAACCTTCTCTTTTAGACATTGAACACGGGGAAGTCTATGAGCGAGCTAATCCGGAGAACAGAGTCGGTGTAGAGTGGTTTATGCTACATACAGATTGTGTGCCGATTCATATTCATCATGCAAGACACAACGTGAGAGAACAGGCGGGGCTTCCTTTCGGAGCCTGGTTTGTGGAAGTTGAAGTGGATACAGAGCTGGGCAATGTAGAAGTTGTCGATATGGTCGTTGTCAACGATGTGGGGTGTGTTATGCACGCTTCCGGCGCAGAAAGTCATCAGATCAGCGGACAGGCTATGGGCGTAGGCGAGGTGCTGATGGAGCAGCTGCACTATGACTTTGAAACAGGAACAATACTCAATAACAACTACATCGATTACAAGATGATGACCATGGCGGATTTTCCAAAGCAGATTACACCGATTTTGGTAGAAGAATGGCAAGGACTTGGCAGATATGGTGCAGCTGGCATGGCAGAAGGCGCTTTTACGGGAACGGGAGCAGCCATTGCAAACGCCATATATAATGCGGTGGGGATAAGGGTTGACGAGCAGTCCATTACGCCGGAGGCTGTACTTGATAAAATTGTGAAGTTACAAAAATGAAACCAAAATCGATAAATGTTTCAATTTAGAAACTATCGCCGACAAAAGAAAAAGATGGGGACCCGAAAAGGGTTGAAAAACAACAGAAAATCATGAAAACAGCCTTTGGCATATTTTTTGCTGTATTTATAGGTATAAGTAAAAAGTGATTGCCATGGAGAGAAAGGGGCAAACAAAATGAACAAAGATGTAATTCAAATGAATGTAAATGGACGTGCCTATGCCTTGAAAAAGGGAAGGGATTATGAAGAGGCGGATACACTGTCAAAGGTGCTGAGAGAACACTTCGGTTTGACAGGCGTACGCGTATCCTGCGAGCAGGGTGCTTGTGGTGCGTGTACGGTTTTAATAAATGGTAAATCAGCACTTTCGTGTATGATGCTGGTAACCGATGCAGATGGATGTGATATTTTGACTATAGAGGGCTTAGATGGAAGTGATCCTGTGGTTGATGCTTTTGTCAATACATACGGACCCGGAGAAGGGACTGCCATGCAGTGTGGTTTTTGTACGCCGGGCTTTGTTATGGAAACGCATTCTTTACTCAATGAAAATCCAAACCCCACAGACGAAGAAATTACGGAAGCATTGTCAGGTCATATTTGCCGCTGCGGTTGCTATCACGGAATCCACAAAGCGGTAGAAAAAGCCGCAGACCATATTTGCAAGTGCAGGGAAGAGGCAAAGGAGGCTTCAAATGAGTAAAGATAGGATTGCCTATGTGCCGAGAGAGCAAAAACGTTATATGGGTACATATCGTCCGAAGATTGATGCCAAGGAGAAGACCCTCGGGAAAACCCAGTATTTGGATGATATCACCTTGAAGGGAAAACTGCCGGGCATGCTCTATGCAAAGATTTTGCAGTGCCCGTATCCCCATGCAAGAATTTTAAAGATGAATACGACGAAAGCCGAGGAACTGCCGGGCGTTTTTGCAGTGCTTCGCTATGACGATGAAGAAATCCGGGCGCTTGGCAGAACCACCCATGCGTGGACAGATATTGCCATTACGCCAAAAGAGTCGGATACGATTACGCGTTATTGGGACAGGGATTTCTTACCGCAGACAGGTCTTTGGGTCGGAGATCATATGGGAGTTGCAGTTGCGGCTGAAACCCCTGAAATTGCAGATGAAGCTTTAAAACTAATCGACATTAAGTGGGAAATTCTTCCGGCTGTATATGAAATGGATGAGGCGAAAAAGCCGGATGCACCGATTTTGCATCCGGAACTGAACCCTTCTACAAACCAGCTTAGACACAGTGAAGATGGAATTGAGAACCATCTCTTCTATAAGAGAGGAGATGTAGAAAAATCTTTGCGGGAAGCTGACTTTGTACTGGAGGTAGAAAAAACCTATGGCGGGGTCAGCACCCATGGCTGTTTGGAGTACAGAGGCTGCGTGATACGCTGGGATGAGGACAAAATGGACGTTTGGACCAACCATTATATGAGTGACCAAACCAGAATGTATCTTCACGATTATACCCACGTTCCGTTAAATAAAATCCGTGTCAGAAACGGAAACAGCGGCGCACATATGGGTAAATGGAACACTGGGGAAGATATCTTCTTTATGATTACTGCGTATCTGTCAAAAAGAGCGGGAGGCCGGCCTGTCAGATATAAGATGACAAACCATGAAGAGTTTCACGAAACCCGAAGTGAAAATCGATATAAAATTAAAGCAGCCTGCACAAATAGCGGAAAGATTACCGGTATGGAAATGATCGCAGAGGGAAACAGCGGCGCATATATCGGCGGCTGTGACCATAATGTAGAGTTCATTGTCAGTGAAACCATGAACAGAGCCTTTGCTCCTGTTGAACATGTCAGCCTGTATTCCTATACTTGGTTTACAAATAAAGTTCCGGGTGGTGTCGTACGCGGTATCGGGAATGTGCAGCTTTGCTGGTGCTTTATGTCGCTGTTAGATGAACTGGCGGAAAGAACCGGCATTGATGTGATAGATATTATTAAGCTGAACTGCACCAATGACTTTAATTGGCCGGGGGAAAAGAATCGGAGTATTTGCAGAGTGCTGGACGAAGGTGCAAAAATAATCGGCTGGAAAAATCGCCATAAGGCCGGTGAAGGGCAGTTGATTGAAGGATGTAAAAAACGTGGCATGGGTGTAGCTGTATGGAATCAGTGGCATGCGGAGCTTAATGAATTAACGCGCGGCTTCTATGAAGTGAGCATCAGACTGAATCCGGATATGTCGGTAATTATTCAAGCGCCGACCTCAGAAACAGGGGCTGGCGGCAACAGTGCGGCAGTCTTTGCCTGTGCAGAAAATCTGCATTATCTCAATATTAAACCGGAAGATATTCTGTGGACACCACTTGGCGATACGGAATTGGGACTGCGGGATAATGCACCGACAGACAGTGTCGTTTCTTTCCTTTACGCAGAGGCGATGGCAGAAGGTGCGCAGAAGCTAAAGAGTGAAATCCTGCGCAGAGTCGGCGAATATATGGAAAAAAGTCCGGAAGAATTGGAAATCGAAGATGGGTATGTCTTTGAAAAGGTAAAGCCGGAAAACCGTATTGGTGTTGAATGGTTCATGCTGCATACCGACTGTGTACCAATTCATATTCATCATGCGCGCCATAATGTGAGAGAGGAAGCAGGATTGCCATTTGGCGCATGGTTTGCAGATGTAGAGGTAGATATTGAAACAGGCCAGGTTGAGGTAACCGATATGGTAGTCCTCAATGATGTGGGCTGCGTTATGCACGCCTCCGGAGCAGAAAGTCATCAGATCAGCGGACAGGCCATGGGAATCGGAGAAGTCCTCTTTGAAGAACTTCACTACGATAAAGAGACTGGAACTGTTTTAAACAATAACTATATCGACTATAAAATGATGACCATGGCAGATTTTCCAAAACAGATTATCCCTGTTTTGATAGAGGAATGGAAAGGTCTTGGAAAATATGGCGCTGCAGGCATGGCAGAAGGGGCATTTACAGGCGCCGGTGCAGCCATTGCCAACGCAATTTATAATGCTGTGGGAATCAGAATTGACGATCAGTCCATTACACCTGCGAAAGTTTTAAACAAACTGATGGAAAAGGGAGGAAACAGAGCATGAAAGATTTAGAAGTATATTATGCAGGAAGCGCAAAGGAAGCTTCCGCGCTGCTGAAGGAAAAAGGTGATTCCTCCTGGCCTATGGGAGGCGGCACAGACCTGATCGGCGTCATTAGGGAAGGCATTTTGCCACAGCAAATTAATGAAATAGTATCTTTGAAAAAGGCGGAGGATTTACAAGGTATTACCAACGATGAAAACTATTTAACGCTGGGCGCGGCAACAACACTTTCTGAAATTGAGAAAAATGCGGAAATCAACCAAATTTTTCCGGCATTGGCAGAGGCGGCAAGAACAGTTGCATCGCCACAAATCAGACACGTTGCGACAGTCGGCGGCAACATCTGCCAACAGGTACGCTGCTGGTATTATCGCTATCAGGGCGATAAGTTTAACTGTCTTAGAAAAGGCGGAGAACGCTGCAACGCAGTGGTAGGAAACAATCTATATCATTCAGTTTTCGGAGCTTTCAAAGTCTGCGATCCGCCGTGCCAAGTGGAGTGTCCAAACTCTACCAACATACCGGCTTATATGGAGCGGCTGCGCAGCGGCGATATTGCAGGTGCTGCAAAGATTCTCTTTGAAGTCAATCCATTGGCAGCGGTAACGGGCAGAATCTGTCCTCATACCTGTGAGCAGACCTGCAACAGAAAGAAATTTGATGAAAGTGTCTCCGTTAGGGAAGCAGAACGTTTTCTCGGCGATTATGTGCTGGAACATCCGGAAGATTTCATTACCCCGCCTAAGAAAGAAAGCGGCAAAAAGGTTACCGTTATCGGCAGTGGTCCTGCCGGATTATCAGCGGCATTTTATCTGCGGCAGGCGGGACATACAGTGACGATACTGGATCAGAATCCGGAAATCGGCGGTATGCTGTATTACGGAATTCCGTCCTACAGACTGCCAAAGGAAATCTTGGCAAGATATAAGGAAATCTTGCTGGGTCTGGGTGTGAACTTCAGGATGAATACCAAGGTAGGAGAAACTGTTACACTGGAGGATTTATACAAGGAATGTGATATTGTTCTTGTAGGAATTGGTGCATGGGTTTCACTGGGTCTTGAATTTGAGGGAAAAGATGCAGAAGGCGTACTCAATGCCCTTGAATTTCTGCAAAAAGCAGCGGACAGAGTACCGCAGAAGCTGGGAGAAAAAGTAGTCGTTATCGGCGGCGGTAATACTTCCTTCGACGTTTGTCGAAGTGCAAGAAAGATGGGAGCAAAGGAAGTTACTCTGCTGAGTATTCTGCCATATGACGAAATGCCGGCAGAAGAGGAGGAAATTACAGAAGCGCTGGAAGAGGGCGTACAAATTCTGGATTTGACCACCTTGCAGAAGGTCATCAAAGGAGAAAACGGAGAAGTTAAAACGCTGGTACTACAGCAAATGGAAAAAATCGATGAGGATGAAACGGGGCTTGGGAATATTGCGCCGGTTCAGGATGTAACCAGAGAGCTTGAGGCAGATAATGTCATAGTTGCAATCGGACAGACCATTGATTTAGAAGGCTTTGAGTCCTTAAGCAGCGGCGGCAGACTGATTGCGCTTTCTGAAAAAGAAAGCGGAAAGACCTTTGAAGAAGCAATCTTTGCAGCAGGAGATGCAGCCTATGGCCCGGCAACTGCAGTCAAGGCAATTTTCCAAGGAAGAAACTGTGCAAAGTCCATCTGCGAAACCATCGGCGGAATGGAGGAAGTGGTACAGACTGAAAGAGGCGAAAAAATCTCCTTCAGCTCATATGCGCTGCAGAAAACGGAAAAAGCAAAGACTGCCAATGCACCTTTAGAGGAGCGGGAACTGTATAAAGAAATTTCTACGACCCTCAACATAGAAGAAATTTTGCAGGAGGCAGAGCGCTGCTTAAACTGCGGATGTGTAGCTGTCAGTCCTACGGATGTAGGCACAGCCCTAATTGCACTTGATGCGATGATCGTAACAAATGAACGGGAGATTTTGGCAGAGCATTTCTTTAAGGCGGCTGTTATGGGCTCTACCGTGCTGGAAAAAGGCGAAATCGTTACGAAAATTCGTGTGCCGCAAGCGGCAGCCGGAAACAAGCAGATTTACTACAAGCATAGAACCAGAAAGTCCATCGATTTCCCAATCCTAAGCATCGCGTTAAATGCGGATATGGACGGACAGAAGGTCAAGGACATCAGAGTCGTATTTGGAGCGGCAGCGCCGGTTCCAAAGCGGATGCACCAAGTAGAAGAGTTTCTTCGCGGAAAAGATCTGACTCGCCAAGTAGCAGAGGAAGCAGCAGCCCTTGCTGTTGAAGATTGTGTACCCCTTGCAGAAAATGCCTATAAGGTACATCTGCTAGAAGTACTAACCCGCAGAACTTTGGAAAAGCTGATATAACCAATATGGAAAAGTAAGGCAGGAATGAAAGAATTCCTGCTTTGCTGGAAGCACCGTTATTCTTGTAGGAATATAACGGTATGATGAGGAGGCAAGCGATGAAAAAAACATGTAAACAGGCAGCAATATTGCTGACAATGATACTTCTGCTTTTACTCGGGAGCTGCGGAGAAAGGGAGAAAGAAACAGAGCCTGCAGAGCTGCACGTATTTGCAGCAGCTTCTATGACTGAAGTCTTGACAGAACTTGGAAATACATATATGCAGGAGAATAAAGAAGTAAAGCTGGTATTTAATTTCGACTCTTCAGGAACGCTGCTGACCCAAATTGAAGAAGGTGGAGCGTGCGACATCTTTATATCCGCAGCCCAGCAGCAGATGGATGCTCTTTCTGACCGTGTAGAGGACAGCCGCTTTGATATTTTGGAGAACAAGGTGGTTCTAACAGTGCCGGAGGGAAATCCCGCAGAAATAGAATCCTTTGAGGATCTAAAAAAAGGGCTTGAAGAGGGAACGATTATTTTAGCCATGGGTAACAGCGATGTACCTGTAGGGCAGTATACCCAGAAGATTTTGGATTACCTGGGGCTTTCAGAACAGGCGCTGTCTAAGGCAGGACTGATTACCTACGGCAGCAATGTAAAAGAAGTTACAACCCAGTTGACAGAGGCAATGGTAGATTGCGGCATTATCTATGAGACAGATGCAAAGACTGCGGGATTAACCGTAGTGGATACTGCGGAGGAAAAGATGTGCGGACAGGTTATCTATCCGGCGGCTTTGCTGGATACATCAAAAAAACTTGAAGAGGCAAAAGCATTTTTAGACTTTTTGCAGGGCGAAGAAGCTGCTGCTGTATTTTTAAAGTATGGCTTTACACCCGTGTAGCAGTGATAACTTGAAGTATAGAAGGAGAGAAAAGTATGGATTGGTTTCCGCTGCTGAATTCGCTGCGTATTGCCTTAATCAGTACAGTTTTGGTATTTTTTTCAGGGATTGCTGCGGCATACTACATTTCCAAATTACCGCGACTTGTCAAAGGCTGTTTAGACGTAGCTCTAACCCTGCCCCTTGTACTGCCGCCTACGGTGATAGGCTTTCTGCTGCTGAAAATACTGGGTCCAAGGCGAATGGTTGGAAGCTGGCTTCTTGAGATGTTCGATGTCAAACTGACTATGCAGTGGTGGTCTGCTATCTTTGCAACTGCAGTAGTCGTTTTTCCGCTGATGTATAGAACGGCGCGAGGTGCATTTGAATCCTTCGATGAAAATTTGGCATATGCGGGCAGAACCTTAGGGCTGACGGATACGTATGTTTTTTGGCATATTCGTATGGCGGAATGCAGACAGGGAATTCTTGCAGGAACGGTTTTGACTTTTGCAAGAGGTCTTGGCGAATATGGAGCAACCAGTATGGTGTCAGGGTACATGCCGGGAAAAACCGCTACAATTTCAACGACAGTTTACCAACTGTGGCAGACCGGACAGGACGGGCTAGCGGGCAGGTGGGTACTTGTCAATTTGGGTATTTCCTTTATTGTACTTTTAGCTGTGAATCTGCTGGAAAGAAAGCAGGAAAGGGGAAAGAAAAGTGGCCGTAGAAGTAGATATTGAAAAGAGACTTGGGAATTTTCAGCTGTCAGTACAGTTTCAGGCAGGTGAAGAAACGTTGGCAATATTAGGTTCTTCAGGGTGCGGGAAAACGATGACCCTCAAATGCATTGCAGGAATTGAAAAACCAGATTGCGGCCGGATTGTACTGAATCAAAAGGTGCTATTTGATTCAGCAAAGGGTATCGACTTGCCGCCGCAGCAGAGGCATACGGGGCTTTTGTTTCAGGATTATGCCCTGTTTTCCTCAATGACGGTACTGGAAAATATTATGGCAGGCGCTTATCGCAGAAAAAAATCCCTTCGGAAAAGCTTAGCTTTGGATATGATTGAACGAATGGGATTAAAGGATTTGATGAATCACTATCCTGCGCAGCTTTCCGGTGGACAAAGACAGCGAACTTCCCTCGCTCGAATGTTGCTTTCAGCTCCGGAAATACTGCTTTTGGACGAGCCCTTTTCGGCGCTTGACTCTCATCTTCGTCAGAAGATGGAGCAGGAGATTAAGCTGTTGCTGAGAGACTTTGGAAAAACTGCTATTTTAGTTTCCCACGATATAGAGGAGAGCTATCGTATGGCAAGACGTATTGCAGTTATGGGTGAAGGCGTTATAGAGAACATCGGAGAAAAGACAGAACTTTATCGCAATCCCAAAACGAAAAAAGGCGCACAGCTTTTAGGCTGTAGAAATTTTTCTCGGGCAATATGTCAATCGGGCGGATGGGTATATGCGCAGGACTGGAATCTAAAGCTTTGGGCGAAGAAGGCGCAGGACAGAGCCGGCGCAGCCTGCTATGTTGGAATCAGAGAGGGGGATTTCAGGCTGGTAAGACCAGGGAATCCAAGGGAAAATCGTTGCAAATGTACAGTAGAAGGATATTTGGAAAATCCGGACTGCTTCATTCTTTTGCTCAGACCCCATGGAGCAAAAGCAGAAACGATTCTGCGCTGCCAGCTGCCTTTTGGACTAGATGAGATGCAGAAGAAGGACTGTACAGAGGTCGAGATTTATTTGCCGCCTGCTGCCGTCATGCTGCTGACAGAGTAAATAAGGAAGGAAAATGGAAAATGAGAAAAATCAGAGTAGAAGATGCCGTCGGACAAAGATTATGTCACGATATTACCGCCATGAGAGACGGATTTAAAGGTGCGGCATTTCGCCGCGGACATGTGATTTCTAAGAAGGATATAGAAGCTTTATTGGCAATTGGTAAGAAGCATATTTTCATTTGGGAAGATAAGGCTGGGGAAATACATGAAGAGGAGGCGGCACAGCGTCTTGCCACTATGGCGTCGTTGCAGGATGCACATTACGAGGGACCATCTGAAGGAAAAATGGTATTGAAAGCAGATACCTCCGGAATGTTTCGGGTAAATCGCAGACTCCTTTCGGAAATAAATCGAATAGGTGACATTACTATAACGACTTTGCCGGATCATTATCCCGTTCAGAAAGGAGACAGAATGGCTTCTATGAGAATCATACCGCTGGTGACAACGGAAGAGCAAATTGAACAGGCAGAGAAACTATGTCAGAATGAAAAACTATTGTCTCTTTTGCCCTATAAAAAGAAAAAGGTCGGTATTATCATCACCGGGTCGGAAATATATGAGGGACGAATTGCCGATAAATTTGAAATGGTAGCGAAAAAGAAGCTGACAGCTTTTCCTTGCGAAGTGCTTGGCGCAACAATTTGCGATGACAGACAGGAACAGATTGTCGAAGCGGCGCAGTCATATTTGGATCAGGGTGCAGAACTTTTACTTTTCTCAGGTGGTATGTCGGTGGATCCTGATGATTTGACACCAGCGGCAATCAAAGCGTGTGGTGCTGAGATTATCACATATGGTGTGCCAAGTCAGCCGGGCAATATGACCTTGGTTTCTTATTTGGGCAAAGCTGCGCTGGTCGGCGTACCGGGAGCGGCTATCAGTCTGCCGGTTACAGTTTTAGACGTATTGCTGCCCCAGCTGTTTACTGATGTGAAAATAACAAAAGAAGATATGCTGGCCTTAGCAGAAGGGGGACTGTGTCAACTGTGCGAGGTTTGTCATTTTCCCAATTGTACATTTGGGAGGTACTGAGCGATGAAGAAAAAAACCTTTGCTGCTGTGATACCGGCGGCAGGACTGTCTTCACGTATGGGCAATTTTAAGCCTTTGATGCCTTTTGGAGAAACTACAGTATTGCAATCTATTCTGCATCTGCTCAAAGCAAAGAAGGTGACGGAAATTGCAGTGGTAACAGGATATCGGGCTGAAGAGATGAACTATGTTTTGCAGCAGGAAGATATTACTATTTTATATAACGGCGCATACAGGAAAAGTCATATGTTCGACTCCATCTGCATGGGATTTGACTATATGAAAGACAGGGCGGAGCACGTGATTCTGTGGCCGGTAGACATTCCCGCGGTGACAGAAGAAACCGTGGAGAAGCTCCTTTGCGCAGCGGAAAAAAGTGAAGGCGTTGTATATCCTGTGCATAACGGTATCAGCGGACATCCTGTGATTTTTTCGGAGGCTGCTTATGAGAAAATTCTCTCCCATGACGGACGGGAAGGGCTTTACGGGGTGTTGAAAAAAATCCAGGCTGTCACAGAGATAGCGGTGGAGGATCCCTTTGTACTTATGGACATGGATACGAAGGAAGACTATCGTCTTTTAGTGGAGAAGAAACAGGCTTGGGAGAGGGAAACGCTTATGGGAAGCAGGGTGACACCTTTTACCTTTACATGTCAGGTGTCTTTGCAGTATGGAGAGATATTTTTTGACGAAAAATTGGTTTACTTGTTGAATTTTGTGGATCGCTTAGGTTCATTAAAAAAAGCATGTGAGGAAATGGGCATTGCCTATAGCTACGGGTGGAAGCTTATTAAAAATGCAGAGCGACGAGCCGGATTTTCCATGCTTTGCAAAAATCCGGGCGGGATAGGAGGCGGAGGATCCACCTTAACGCCATCTTGCAGGCAGTTAATCGGTTCCTATGAGCTGTTTTGCAAACAGCTTAAAACTTGCGGTCAGGAAATATTTTTGGGCTGTTTTGACTGGTACAGACGTTAACAGGAGGTAGAAATGAAGCAGATTTGTCGATTTATTAAGGAAAACTTGGAGGAAGGAAAGGCGTGTACGCTGATTACGATTATCTCAAGCGAAGGCTCGGCGCCCAGAGGCGCAGGTACTAGTATGGCAGTCAGTCAAACTGGGCAGTGCTTTGGAACAATCGGCGGAGGAGCTGTGGAGCATAGGGTTTCCAAGATGGCGGCGGATGTGATGAAAAAAGGTCGCTCTAAAACGGATTTTTTTATGCTGCACCCCAATGACGTACAGGATTTGGGAATGATTTGCGGCGGCGATATCAGAGTATATTTGCAGTATATCGCACCATCAGATGAAAACTGCGCTCTTTATGAAACTATCTGCAAGGAGGCAGAAAGCAACGAAAACCGCTGGATTGTATTTGAGGTGGATGAAAGGCAGCACAGCACTGTCAGCGTCCTTTCAGAGACGGAAGTGGTAGCAGGGGCAAAGTCTGCAATTCAGTATTTAAACTGTTTGAGCACGGCGGCTACAGCTTCTTGGAGGGAGACGGGAAGCTACTACATTCAGCCGCTGGCAGTGAAAGGAAAGGTCTACATTTTCGGAGGAGGTCATATTGCCAGAAAATTGGTGCCGGTGCTGAGCGGAATAGATTTTTCTTGTGTCGTATATGACAGTTTGGAGGAATTTGCAGATCCGTCAGATTTTCCTTTGGCAAAAGAAGTTATTTGCGGATCCTTTGATTGTGTTAACGATCGTTTGCGGCTAGACGAAGCAGACTTTGCGGTGATTATGACCCGCGGTCATGCCTTTGATTATACGGTGCTGCGTCAAGTTTTGGTAAAGCACACAGCTTATACGGGGATGATCGGCAGTAGAAGCAAAGTGCAGACAACACGTACACGGCTTCTTGGTGATGGCTTTTCAGAAGCGGATATTGCAAGAATTCATTCGCCCATCGGTCTTTCCATCGGTGCACAGACACCGGCGGAAATTTCTGTCAGCATTGCAGCGGAGATGATTGCAGTGCGGGCTGCCCTAAGGAAAGGTGAAAAAACGGAGAATTAAAATGAGTGACAGAACTTTTTATTTGGTGCGCCATGGAGTTTCAATTTTACAGGAAAACGGTAGAGTCTGTCTGGGAAAAGGCAGCGACCCACCCTTAGCGCCTTCCGGATTTGAACAGGTTGAGAAACTGATGGAAACCTCCTTTTTTCGCAGAGTCAAAAGTGTAAAAGCAGTTTATTGCAGCCCGCTTCTAAGAAGCAAACAGACAGCTGTGGTATTAGCTGAAGGCACGCGAGAAATTCGAGTGGAAAGCGGGCTTTCTGAAATGGACATGGGGCTGTGGGAAGGTATGTATTTCAAACAGATTGAAAAGGAATTTCCGTTGCAGTATGCACTGCGGGGCTTGCACCTGTCAGTGCCACCGCCAGCAGGGGAAACCTTTGCAGAGGCAGCAAGCCGGATGGAGGAAACCCTTTTTCGAATGATGGAGGCACATCCCAAGGAGAAAAAATTCTTAGTTGTGGTACATACCGGCATTGCCAGCGCCTTTTTATGCCACATTGCTAATAAAGATTTTGACGAAAACAGAGGGTGCAGATTGACTCACTGTGGTCATGCAGTGGTAAAGTACAGGGATGGAGGCTTTGAGAAAAAATGAAAGATCAATTTGAACGAAATATAGACTATCTGCGCCTTTCAGTGACAGATCGATGTAATTTGCGGTGCAGATACTGTATGCCGCCTGAAGGAATCGACCCATGTGCGCATGGAGAGATTTTATCCCTTGAGGAAATTCTTCGTTTGGCCGGCTTGTTTGCAAAATGCGGCGTTCGCAAAATAAAGCTGACAGGCGGAGAACCTTTGGTGCGAAAAGATATCTCCCACCTCGTCAGAGGCCTTAAGGGGATTTCTGAAATCCAAGAAGTAACTCTGACAACCAACGGTCTGTTACTCAAGGAGCAGCTGCCGGGCTTGTTAGATGCAGGAATTGACGGTATTAACATCAGTATAGATACGCTGAAGGAGGATTGCTATCGAACTCTCACAAGAGGAGGAGAATTAAAGCAGGTCATTGAGGCTCTGGACGCCTGTTGTAAACAAGAAAATCTTGCGGTCAAGGTCAATACAGTGACTTTGGAAGAATATAACCTGAATGAAATTGCAGCGTTGGCAGCCCTGGCAAAGGACTATCCTATGGATGTGCGTTTTATTGAAATGATGCCTATGGGACCTGGAAAGGAGTTTGCAGGATATACGCAAGAGACGGTGCTGAAAGTATTGGAGGAGGTTTACGGCACCCCGCAGCTGACACTTGAGCAGCGGGGTAACGGTCCAGCAGTTTATTACAAGCTGGGCGGATTCTGTGGAAGAATCGGCATGATTAGTCCAATGTCCCATAGTTTTTGTAAAGAATGTAATCGGATTCGTTTGACTGCCGGAGGCTTCTTAAAACCCTGTTTGCATCATAGTATGGGCATTGATTTGCGAAAGCTTTTGCGGTCAAAGGCGACGGATACAGAGATTTTGTCGGCAATTACAGATGGAATTTTCAGCAAGCCCAGCCGGCATATGTTTTGCACATCAGATACAGGCAACAGTGAAACGCGCAGTATGTACCAGATAGGAGGATGACAATGATAGGAATTGTAAAAGCAGTGTGTACCAGTGAAAAAAAGGGGACTGTAAAGAAAAACGTGGGAAAGGCAGTTTTTTTAGAAAACCATGGTCTTGTAGGCGATGCTCATGCAGGAACGTGGCATAGGCAGGTTTCCCTTCTTTCCTGGGAAAAGATAGAGGCTTTTAAGGCGCTGGGAGTTTCAGTGGATGATGGGGATTTTGGTGAAAATTTGGTGGTAAGCGGCGTGGATTTTGCACGGCTTCCCCTTGGCAGTATATTTCAGATTGGAGATGCGAAACTGGTCCTTACGCAAATCGGAAAAGAATGTCATCACGGATGCGCCATTGCACAGGCTGTCGGCAAATGTATTATGCCGACAGAAGGCGTATTTGCAAAGGTAATCAAGGGTGGAAAAGTAAAAGTCGGAGATAGGCTGGAAGTGATAACGGAGGATGAACATGAAGCTGACACACTTTGATGAAAAGGGAAATGCGCGGATGGTAGATGTGGCGGAAAAGGATGTAACAGAGCGGCGCGCTGTAGCAAGAGGCTGTATCAAGATGTCACAGCAGGCTTATGCTGCGGTGATAGAGGGGCGCGTTGCAAAGGGCGATGTGCTGACAGTTGCAACCACAGCGGGGATTATGGCGGCTAAAAAGACGTGGGAACTGATTCCGATGTGTCATCTGCTGCCATTAGCAGGCCTTTCTGTGGACTGGATGCTGGATGATATCCATTGCATTATTACCTGTATCTGTACTGCAAAGTCCAGCGGAAAAACCGGCGTGGAAATGGAGGCACTAACGGGAGTCAGCGTGGCGCTGTTAACCGTCTATGACATGTGTAAAGCCATGGATAAATTCATGGAGATCGGAGAAATTCACCTTGAAGAAAAAGAAGGAGGCAAAAGCGGTCATGTCATTTTCAGAGAAAAAGAATCACATCAGTAATCAGACGTATAGAACGGCAGTAATGATCCTTAGCGATAAAGGCGCTAAAGGCGAGAGAAAAGATGAAAGCGGGCCTCTCATCATAAAGCTGCTGGAGGACGTTGAAGAAGACAGTTATCAGGTTGTTTGCAGTGTATTACTTCCCGATGAGCAGTCTGTAATCGAACAGACCCTGCGTAATCTCTGCGATGTAGAGAAGCTGGATTTAATTTTGACGACCGGAGGCACAGGTCTTTCACCTAGAGATGTAACACCGGAAGCAACCCTTGCAGTGGCAGAGCGAAATGTGCCGGGAATTGCAGAGTATATGCGCGCTAAATCTTTTGAAATTACGCCAAAAGCGATGCTTTCTCGCGGAGTCGCAGTCCTCCGTGGAAAGACGCTGATTATCAATCTGCCGGGAAGCCCTAAGGCGGTAAAAGAGCAGCTGGAATTTATTCTGCCGGCACTGCCTCACGGTCTTGATATTCTCCTTGGTAGAGATGGGGAATGTGGCGGTAGATGAATGTAATACCGTTATCCACATATATTGAAAAAGTAAAAAATAATGGTATAATAACCTTGGGACGAATAACTAGAAAAGGAACTGGCATAAAAATACAGTAGCAGACAAGGAGGCAGGTCATGTATCTGACCGTAGGAGAAATTTCAAAAGCCCTCGGTATATCTACAGAAGCGAACTGCTTCTTCTTGGAAAATTTCAGATTGGCTCTATGCCGGCGGAGTTCAGAAGACCGGGATGTTTTGAAGAAGCAAGCCATATGGTGTGGTATTTGCAGGAGTGTTTTGATTTTGATAAAGAGGACTGGGGCAGTGTATCTATGTCTTTTTACTATGATTTAAATGAGGAAGCGCCAAAGCTCAAGAGATATCTTTCCGTTGCTGGCGTATAGAAGTTGAATCCATCCAATTTAAGTGAAAGTGCAATTTTGGAGCAGGAGGACTACTGATTGATTACAGAGATGCATTACAGCAGTCAGCCACTTGAAATGATTCAGCCTATGTTGAATTATGCGGCTGACCAGGGCATAAAACTGACGGGAATATTTTATGGTCGTGAAGATACCAATTATTATGTTGGTGGCGTACGGCGTGGGCTATACAAGATTTATGCGCCGATTCACAGACAAAGAAAAGGAAAAAAATAAAAAAGTTTGCAGAAAATCATTGACCTCGGGGTTACCCCGAGGTTTATGATTTTTTTGTGAGGAGGTGAAACAATGGAAATATCAGCAGTGAAGTCTTATATTGCAGGGCAAAGAGAATTCATGATAAGGGATTTAGCCGGATTTGTCGCCATTCCCAGTACCACAGAGAATCGAAAGGAAGTGAGGAAAGCGCTTCGATATATTTTGAAGCTGGCTCGCGATATGGGACTTTCCGCAAAAAGTGCCCTTGATGAGCAGGTAGGCGTGATTGAGCTGGGCGATGGTGACGAAACAGTGGGGATTTTAGCGCATGTAGATGTCGTTCCGGCGGGGAATCTAGCAGCTTGGCAGACGCCTCCTTTTGTTCTCGTACAAAAGGAAAGCAAACTGTACGGAAGAGGCACTTTGGACGATAAAGGCGCAATTATTGCTTCTCTTTACGCAATGAAAGCGATGAAAGACAGTGGAATGCCAGTGCATAAAAAAATTCAACTGATTTTGGGTACGCAGGAGGAAGGGGAGTGGTCGGACATAGATGCTTACGTGAAACAGTATCCTCTGGAGGTCATATCTGTCTGTATTCGGACACAGTTATCTTGACTTCTGCTTCCACACAAATTACCAATGCAGAGTATTTCCGTACTTCGGGACCGCTTGTAGCACTTCCCTTTGCTATTGCGACAGTTGGATTTATCGCGCTGGGCTTTGTGATGGCATAACAGAAACAATGAGAACCGATCACGTAAAACGCACGAAAACGTTTAATGATTTTCTGGAACTGACAAAGCTGACAGCTTTATAGATTTTTGTCAGTTTTGTCTGTGTTTTTATCAAAAAACCTGACAGGACTGACAATTATTTTTGATTCTGTCAGTACTGTCAGGTTTTCAGGCGTATTAAGACGGGGTCTTTACGATTTGCTGACAAAATCCTACACGCTGCTATCATTTTGTCAGTATTGATGGCTAATGATACTTTTTATAGAACAGGTTGGCAACTATTGTCAGCCTGTTGTTTTTATATTATAATGAACCATAGCATGTTAAAAAAGGAGATATGGCATGGCGGATTTAGCACTATACCTGTCGATGGCGGTAATTGGTTATTTCTTTGGGAGCAAACTGCGCAATCACGAGACTTTGATTCGATGGACTGGAAGACTGCAGACCTTTGCGATTATCATATTGATTTTTTCCATGGGCATGCGAATGGGTGCTAACCGAGAGGTGGTGGAGAATCTCAATTCAATTGGACTCTATGCACTGATTATGTCGATTTCCATCATTTTGTTTTCCATCATAACCATGACGGCAGTTCGTAAACTGATGAGGATTGACCGGTTTGGAAATCTTCAAAGTAAGGAAGACCGCGGCGGGATGGTGCAAGAAATGACGTCGGAAACGGAAATAAAAACCGAAGGAGACGCAGACGAAGAATCTTCGGACAACAAGATGAACTTCATGACTGCTATCATCGTTCTTTGTGTGGCGGGCGGACTGCTCTTTGGACATTTTTGTATACCACATATTTTTTCGGATATGGAAGTTTTTTCAAATCTAATTAACGTGATGATAAATGCAGGACTCTGCGTACTGCTGTTTTTTGTCGGCTTTGATATGGGCGTGGACGGTACAGCGATGCAGCATTTTAGACAGGTGGGCGTGCGTGTATTTCTCTTTCCAGTGGCAGTGATGGCAGGAACCCTGATTGGGGCGGTGGTCTGTGTGCCGATTCTTTCCGAAATCTCGCTGCAGGAAGCCCTTGCAGTGGGCGGCGGTTTTGGCTGGTATACCTTTGCACCGGGACTGATTATGGAAGCAGGACTTGTGACCGCAAGTGCTATTTGCTTTATGCACAACGTTATGCGGGAGTTTATATCAATTTTGATTGTACCGCTGGTGGCAAAAAAGATAGGATATCTGGAGGCAATGGCGGTGCCGGCATGTTCGTCTATGGATGTTTGCCTGCCGATTATCGAACGTTCCACGAGAAGCGACATTGCCATATATTCTTTTATCAGCGGGGTTGTGCAAAGCGCAGCAGTGCCGATTGTAGTGCCGCTGATTTTGAGACTAGGCTGAAGGAAAGGGACCAGCACAGGCAGAATGTTTGTACTCGGGCAAAAAATGTAAAAAAAGATTTTTAATTTTTGTAGGTTTACAATAGATGTGTTACAACTGAATAAAAAAATTGCAAGATCTCATTTTTGTGTTAAAGTTAAGTT
>NZ_QWEQ01000030.1 GCF_009936045.1 Emergencia sp. 1XD21-10
ACGTGTGCTGTAGAAATGGTGATTCCTCTTTCTTTTTCTTCTGGTGCCTTATCGATCTGGTCGAATGCTACCTTTTCACCCAGCTGATATCTCTGATACAGGGTGGTTGTGATTGCTGCTGTCAGCGTTGTCTTACCGTGGTCTACGTGACCAATGGTTCCGATATTGATATGCGGTTTGGTTCTCTCAAATTTTGCTTTTGCCATTTTTGTTTTCCTCCTAATTGTATAACGTTATTTTTTAGAAAGGCGGACTTGGGCGTCCCCAAATCTGCTTATTGGGTTTTGCTCAAACCTAAAGAATATTTTAGCATAGTTTTCTGTAGTTTACAAGTCATTTCCATGGTAAAACTGCGGTAAAACCAAAGCAATCTGCCAATGAATACAGCTGCATCAAAAAAGGACGTTTTACATACGTCCTTTTTCACTGTAGCTCTACTTGCGTCTATTCTATTTCCGTTTATAGATTAGTGCTGCACAGCCAGTCCCTGCTGCTGCTAGAATCATCATCCATACTGCCAGCCACAAAAATGCGTCATCTCCGGTCTTTGGTGAACTGTTCTTTACAGTACCGTTGTCATTCTTCTTTTCAGTTTTATTCGGTTTATCAGCCTTTGGAGTATCAGGTTCGTCAATATCAATGCCAGGTGCTAAAGGTACATCCGGCTCATCAATATCCACATCGCCAGGATCGTCTGGATTTTCTTCTCCCGGATTTGGATCAAGGGGAACATCCGGATCCTCAATTTCTGTCGGCGGCGTTACCGGAATATAGGTACTCCGGTACTGCGCTGTGACGGTCAGATCCTCCTGTACATTGGTAAATTCTTTATCCCATCCCGTAAAGCGGTAGCCGCTGCGCACAGGATCTTCAGGAGCTGCTGCATCCTGACCGGCGAGCACTTCTTCACTCTTTAAAACGTTGCCGTTATAATCCACAAAGGTTACAGTAAAGCAATCTGTATATCTCGGTGTAACATAAATATCACCCTGACGGAATCTCAGGCTGGAAGCATCGCTTTCGTCAACCTTTTCAGTACCGCTGTTCACCCACTGCACATCAAAATCATCTTTCTTTGTGGAAAGGGTATAATCCAGTCCAACTTCCCGCGAATCTAGCTTCGAAGTCTGAATCTGACTCATCGTCTGGTCATACTGATAAGTCTGCAGATTGAGACTTGTAATCTTTTTGCCTTCTACATCAAAACGATTTCCTAAAAGTTCTGCAAATCTGATTTCATTATCCTCATGATAATAATCGTATGCAGCAACTCTCACCCACGTACTCTGTGCCGCATCCCAAACATTTACAGTAAAGAGAGTTGGCTGGTAAAAGATTTCTTTAGAAGACACGTTGTTTCGTCCCACATTAAAAACAATATATCGATTTGAATAATCAGTTTTATCCGGACTGTCTGTAATTCCCGTTTTAATATATCCGCCCACTTCCATCGGCGCAAAGTTTTCCTGCGCACGTACATAGATTTTCAAATCTGTATTTTGTTTTGTCAGATAGGTTCTTGAACCTGTCAGTCGGAAAGATTCTGGCTTTACTGTATGCTCATAGCCAAGATAGCCGGTCTTGTAGTTTGCTCTGTGCTCCACATTGGCAAAACGATAATCCTTCAGATAAGTGGATTCTTTCTCTCCCTGAGGAACCGCCGCCGCAAAAACGAGTACAGGCACAGAATAGTAAGAATCCTGGGAATCCAATCGTGCACCGACAATCCCTGAGCTTGCGTCAGCCTCGTTTCTTGCTCTGAAAGTCAAAGTACCGATTCCGTTTTCATCTACTGTATATTTGTTATCATTGGCAGTCGATCCGACCAGTCTCGGCACCTGCGCAATCCAATTTCCCGATCCGGGCCTACTCTCTCTGTCTGGCAAAGCGGCAGGCAGCACATATCCTTCATCTGCCTGCAAGGTCAGTGTAACCTGCAGACCATCAAACTTATAATCAGTAACCTGTACGTTCCATCCATCAAAATGCAGCCGCGCATAGGTTCCAAAGGTTTTTTCATCTGTGTAATCCGGCGCAATTACATTGTCTCCGTTTAATTCCGCCTCCATTGCATCTACGTAATCATTGTAATTATCTCTTGTAATTTTTTCATCGGAAATCGAAGGGCTTTCTCCATCCGAAATCTCTGCTGCTGCAAAACTCAGCTGCAGTGACATTGCAATCATGAGTGCCATAATCAAGCAGCTAAACTTTTTTAATGTTTTCATATTTTCTTCCTTTCTCCTATAAAGCCCTTATTCTTTTCATTGTTGATTTCACTGCAGCCGCAGCACACCGGCAATTCAACTGCATGAAATTATAATATTAACTCAGTGGACTTATCATATCATGATTTGGGTTAGATTCTTGTTATATTTTGTCACATACTACCAAAAATTTCAAGTCCTTTAATAAACAAAATATTTCTTTTATCATGCTAACTGCATTTAAGCCGCGCTAAGCCGCGTTTAGGATAGCTTCAAAATATATTTACATTTATTTTTGTATTCATTTTTTAGCATTATTTTTTGAATACATACAAATCATATCACAGCGAATACAATTATGTAAAGAAAGGATTTGAATTATGGCAAAATTTATTCCACAGAAACAAGATAAAGAAGTAATTTCCATACGGCTTACCTCTGACCTATTAAAATCCATCGATGAAAATGCAGGAAAGGCAGACCTAAGCAGAAATGAATTCATCAATCAGTGCATCATCTTCGCCCTGCAAAATATAGAATTTGAGAATTAAATGAGTACCTGAGAAGTAACAATGAAGCTGAAACCTCGCCCTTTTCTGATTCTCTGCAATTTACAAGAGGCAATCTTTCATCACACAAAAACAAAAGACGCTGGAATTCCAACGTCTTCTATACTTGGAGCTGTTGAGCAGATTCGAACTGCCGAACCTCTTCCTTACCAAGGAAGTGCTCTACCTACTGAGCTACAACAGCATACCAATCGTTCTATATATTACTATATTTTCGGCTCTTTGTCAATGGCAAATTTACAAATCTTCACCGCGGTCATGAAAATCGATAAAAAGCGGTTGCGCACAAGGTTTTATGCCTTTGCTACGTATAAAGCCTTTCTTCCCGCTTTCTCCAATTCAATTTTCTAAAAATCGCTGTATCTTTTTCTTGATTCGCTGAATAGCATTGTCCACTGTCTTAGTAGAGCGGTGCAGATGCCCCGCAATTTCCCTATACTCTTCTCCTTTGAGCATATGGTTCCACACCTTTTTTTCCAGAGGACTAAAAATATCATGCTCGTTGGCTTTCAGAAAATCTACGACTTCTCTCATCAGCATCATCGCTTCTGGGTCCGTATCTGCGCTATTTGCCGCAAGTCGCTCTGACAAAGCGGCTGCTTCCCCATTTTCAGCATTCTCCGCCTGAGAGTTCAGGGACACAGACTCATTGAGAATCTGATGTTTCTGACGATTCGCCGCTTTAATTGCAGTAATAATCTGGCGATTGACGCAAAGCTCCGCAAAGGTACGAAAAGAAGCTGCCTGGGTCTCGTCATAGTCACGAATCGCTTTAAAAATCCCAATCATACCTTCCTGCACTACATCCTCTATATCACCGCCAGCAATAAAGTAAGTCTTGGACTTCATCTTGGCAAGTTCTTTATACTTGTCAATGAGATATTCATAAGCAGTACTACTTCCCTCCTGCGCCATTTTTACAATGGATTCATCGGTAAGGATATTTAAATCTTTATTATTTTCCATCTCTCTGTCTGCGCACCTCATATAGCAAAACTGCCGCCGCATTGGAGGCGTTCAAAGAAGTGATATTTCCAACCATCGGCATGGAAACTGTAAAATCACACTTCTTTTTAACCAGCGGGCTAATGCCAGCCCCCTCACTTCCAATCACGATTGCAAGTTTTCCGGTTAAATCCTGCTGATAATAGGTCACACCGTCCATATCACAGGCAGCAATCCAGAATCCATCTTCTTTCAGTGCATCAATTGCCTGTCCAATGTTGGCAACTTTGACACAAGGCATGTACTCGACTGCACCAGCAGAAGATTTTGCTACGGTTTCCGTCAATCCGCAAGAGCGGCGTTTTGGAATAATCACGCCATGAGCACCTGCGCACTCGGCACTACGCATGATTGCGCCCAGATTATGCGGATCTTCCAGATTGTCGAGAATCACAATTAAAGGCTGCTCTCCCGCCGCCTCTGCTTTGGCATAGATATCCTCCATCTCACTATAATGGTAGGCTGAAGCATAGGCAATGACCCCCTGGTGAGGCGCACCGCCGGCAATTCTGTCCAGAGTCTGTTTATCGCTCTGATAAATGGGAATTGCCTTTTCTTTTGCCATGGCAATAATCTTCGCAATGGAGCCCTCTGCGCCTTTTCCGACCAGAATTTTTTCCATTTCTCTGTCATTTCTAAGCGCTTCTATCACAGGGTTTCTGCCTAAAATCGCGCCTGCCGGAAGCTCTGCCTGCCAAAACTTTTCTTCACCTTGTCTCGTTTTAGTTCCCGCAGACTTTGTATTTCTCTCACTTCTGCGGCTTGCCTTCGCTTCCTCTGGCGCTCTGTAGGCTTTGCCCTTGCGGGCGTTAATGGATGCCCAGTCTCTTTTATTTTTTGCCATCTTCTTTTCTCCTATATTCAAAAAACTGGTAACAGATTCCTTTTTCCTCCTGCAGTTCACTTTCCCAAACTACCTCAAATTCCGGCATTTCATCCAGATTGACAAACCAGGTATCTGCCGGAAATTCCGCGTAAATCTTAGTAATATAGCAGGTGTCACATTTAGGCAAAAAATCTCTGTAGACCTTTCCACCGCCGATAATCATGACTTCGTCAGAATCCAGGCCTGCCAGCACCGCAGAAAGTTCTTCTTCAGAATGCACCACGGTTACGCCGGAAGGCGCGTAATCGGCTCTGGTGGAAAGCACAATATTTTCACGGTTTGGAAGCGGTTTGCCGCCGGGCAAACTTTCCAGTGTCGCTCTGCCCATCACCACAGTTTTTCCGGTCGTTCTCTCCTTAAAATATTTCAAATCACCTGAAAGGTGACAGAGCAGTCCGCCCTGATTGCCAATGGCCCAGTTTTTGTCTGTCGCAAGTATCAGTTTCATAAAATCTCCCTTCGCCCTAGTGGATGCTATCTTTCGATCGGCAACATTGACAAATTATTCTTTTTCCTAATTTTTTGTCAATGTTCAGCCGATATTTATCGCGCAAACAACGATATTTTCCTATCAACTTTGACAAAATTGCCAAAACTTTTGTTTTTTGTCAATCCAGGCAATGTTTTCACTCCAAAACCTTGACAAAATTGACAGATTTCCGATTTCTTGTCAATTTTGTCAAAATTGCATCGAAAACCGCAATATTAGCCGAGATTTTTGCCGATTTATTGACAAAACCGCAAAAAATTTCAAAATTTGGCAATGCCATCGCAGCTGAAATACCATAGCTGAATTACCGCAATTAAATCGCCACAGGGATGTTTTTTACCTGTGGATTTTTCTGGTAATCTTCGATTATAATGTCGTCCACGGTAAAGTCATAAAAATCCTTTACGTCCGGATTGAGTCTGAACTTCGGCGCCGGATACTGAGGTCTTTCGATTAGTTCCTCTACAATCGGCACATGGCGATCGTAAATATGGGCGTCAGCGATAACGTGCACCAGTTCGCCAGGAACCAGTCCGCAAACCTGCGCCAGCATATGTACCAGTACGGAATACTGCACTACATTCCAATTGTTGGCGGTCAGAATATCCTGCGAACGCTGATTCAAAATAGCGTTCAGTCTATCTCCCGTCACATTAAAAGTCATACTGTATGCGCACGGCTCCAGTCCCATTTCCATTAAATCATTGAAATTATAAATGTTAGTCATAATCCGTCTGGAGTACGGCGTATTGCGAAGCTGCCAAATGACATTGTCCACCTGATCCATCTCGCCTTGGGCAAAGCGATATTTCACACCTAACTGATAGCCATAGGCTTTTCCAATAGAGCCGGTTTCATCAGCCCAGGAATCCCAAATATGGCTGTTCAGATCATTTACATTATTTGACTTCTTCTGCCAAATCCACAGCATTTCATCCACCGCAGACTTGATTGCAGTCGGGCGCAGGGTCAGCGCCGGAAACTCTTCCTGTAAATCATAGCGATTCACTACCCCGAAATTCTTGATGGTGTGCGCGGGAGCACCGTCTGCCCATTTTGCACGAACCTGCTGTCCTTCTGTAGAAAAGCCATGGTCTAAAATGCCGCGGCACATATTGACAAATAACACATCTGCTTTACTCATTCTTATCTCCTTCTATTCTGCCCACGGCTTCCTTTACTATTTCTGTCATGCGTTCATCCTGTCCATCCAGATATAGATATCCGATTAAAGCCTCAAAAGCCGTCGCCAGCTTATACGCCACCGGTCCTGCGCTTCTGGATTTTGATACGCTTTTGTGATTTCTGGCACGCTTTACAATCGCAGTTTCCTCTTCTGTGAGAAAGTCCCTCATCAAGGATTTTATAGCTTTTGCCTGCGCCTCCGCTCGCACATAAGTCACCGCCATCTTATGCAGCATGTCCGCATTTTTCTGACCGCTTTCCATCACATGTTTTCTTATAAATACTTCATAAACGGCATCGCCTATAAAAGCCAATGCCGTTGTGTTTATTTCCCTTGGATTGAATTGTTCCATATTACTCTTTTATTATCTGCACGCCCTGTGGGGTGTCCTTGAGTGTAATGCCCTTTTCCTTCAACAGATCTCTGATTTCGTCAGCTCTTGCAAAATTCTTTGCCTTTCTCGCTTCCTGCCTCTCATCAACCAGCTTCTGAATTTCTTCGTCGATGGCGCTGTCTTCTTCTACCTGCAAAAGACCTAGCACGTCAGCAAATTCCATCAGCGTATCCAAAGACGCTTTCGCAAATTCTCTTGTCGCGCCGTCCTTTACTGCAGTATTTGCCGCGGTTACCAGCTCGAAGACTGCACTGATTGCGTCAGCAGTATTCAAATCATCGTCCATAGCTTTCACAAATGCCGCCCGGAATGTATCGTAACCTTTCAGCTGCTCTTTTTCTGCCTCGGTCATAGGACCTTCTGCCCCTGCTGTCGTCAGATACGTCAGGTTTTCTTTACAGTTTGCCATTCTGGAAAGACCGTTCTTCGCCTGCTCCATCAGAGCGTCAGAGAAGTTAATCGGGCTTCTGTAATGACCGGAAAGCAGGAAGAAGCGCATAACCTCTCCGCTATACTCCTTTAGAATGTCTCTTACAGTAAAGAAGTTGCCCTTGGATTTAGACATTTTCTCGTTGTCAATGGTGATATAACCGTTGTGCATCCAGTAGTGGGCAAAGGGTACGCCATTGCAGCACTCAGACTGTGCAATTTCGTTCTCGTGATGCGGGAACTGCAGGTCCTGTCCACCCGCGTGGATATCGATGGTATCGCCCAGGTGCTTTTTGGACATAGCAGAGCACTCGATGTGCCAGCCAGGTCTTCCCATACCCCATGGGGATTCCCATGCGATTTCATCTTCAGTTTTTCTTGCCTTCCACAGTGCAAAATCCAGCGGGTCCTGCTTTACTTCGCCCACCGCAATTCTAGCGCCGGACTCCAAATCATCGATGTTCTGCTTAGAAAGCTTTCCGTATTCAGGAAACTTTCTGGTAGAGAAATATACGTCGCCGTCCGCCTCATAGGCGTAGCCTTTATCGCAGAGCGTCTGTACGAAGTCGATAATTTCCTGAATGTGCTCAGATACCCTCGGGTGTACATCTGCTTTCTTAACGTTAAGCGCAGCCGCATCCTTATAGTATTCACCGATATATTTTTCGGAAACTTCCGGCGCAGTAATGCCCTCCTCTCTGGCTCTGTTGATAATCTTATCGTCAACATCGGTAAAGTTCTGCACAAACTTTACTTTATAGCCGCTGTATTCCATGTACTTTCTCAGCGTGTCAAATACAACGAAAGGTCTGGCGTTTCCAATGTGAAAAAAGTTATATACAGTAGGACCACAGACATAGATAGAAACTTCCCCCTCGCGAATCGGTACAAATTCTTCTTTTTTTCTAGTCAGTGTATTATAGATTTTCATCTTCATTTCCTTTCTGTTCCTTGCTTGCAAGCTGATTTAGTTTATTCTCCAGCATAACCACTCTTCTGCGCAGACATTCAAGTTCTGTGGCTACCGGGTCGGGTAAATCCACCTGGTTCAAATCTTCTGTGCTTTCACCGTAACGTCTTACGATTTTTCCCGGAATGCCAACTACCGTGCAACCTGGCGGAATCTCATTAAGAACGATGGAACCTGCGCCAATTTTTACATCGTCCCCCACAGAAAAAGGTCCAAGGACTCTGGCGCCGGAGCTGACAATGACACGATTTCCGATAGTAGGATGCCTTTTTCCGGTGTCCTTTCCGGTACCGCCTAAGGTCACGCCCTGATAAAGCGTCACATCATCGCCGATTTCCGTGGTTTCACCGATAACCACCGCCATGCCGTGGTCAATAAAACACCTCCTACCGATGGTGGCTCCCGGATGAATTTCTATACCGGTGAAAAATCTAGTCAGCTGAGAAATCATTCTTGCAAGCAATTTAATATTATGTTTGTAGAGAAAATGAGCCGGCTTATGCCAAATCAGTGCCCAGATGCCCGGGTAACAGAGCAGAACCTCCAAACTGTTTCTCGCTGCAGGGTCTTTCTTCAGCACAGTTTGAATATCCTCTCTCACATCTTTCCAAAAAGCCATCTTACAAATTCCTCCTACTTTTAACCAAATCTTTACTCAACTACAATCGTCTTAATCTTTACTGGTTCCAGCGGGCAGTCCATGCGGTCTCTTTTCACATTGACTATATCCTGTGCAACCTCCATACCTTCTGTAATTTTTCCAAAAGAAGCGTACTGACCGTCAAGGTGCGGCGCATCAGCTACCATGATAAAAAACTGGGAGCCTGCAGAATCCGGCATCATCGATCTTGCCATGGACAGAACTCCAGTGGTATGCTTCAGATCATTCTTTACACCATTTGAGGTGAATTCCCCCTTGATACAGTATCCCGGTCCGCCGGTGCCGTTGCCCTTCGGACAGCCGCCCTGAATCATAAAGCCCGGAATAACTCTGTGGAAAGTCAATCCGTTATAAAAACCTTCGTTTGCTAATTTCTCAAAATTTTCTACGGTAATCGGCGCAACGTCTTCGAAAAGCTCGCCCTTCATGATACCGCCATTTTCCATTTCGATGGTTACTGTTTTCATTCTATTCGTCTCCTTTATTCTTTATATCTTAATTTATAATAGGTCATGCCATTTCGTTCTTCTTCTAATATACCCCAAATTTCATCATTGAAAAATTTTGGATATATATGCTCCAGCGTGTTGATTTCTTCGCGGGACATAAAGCGAACCTCGCGGAGCACCTGATGATCGTCATCAAACTCAGGGTCTTTGCCAAGCCCCAGCTGACCACCTCTGATTTCTCCCAGCATATAGTTGACAAAGCGCTGCCCTCTTTCTGGTGAAACCTCTTCAATGTGCCATGCTACGCCCACAACTTCAATATCAAGACCGGTTTCTTCCTTCGCTTCCCGAACCGCAGCTTCGATGGAGTTTTCGCCTTCTTCAATACCGCCGCCAGGAACCATCCAGATATCTCTGTCCTCGTGGTGCTGCCTTACCATTAAAATTTTGTCTTTTTCTTCATTGGTAATGACTACCCTTACGCCGCCTACCCACATAATATCGCTCCTAACACGCCCGCACCGACGATGATTGCGATGGGGCTTACCTTAAACTTTCCTGCTAAGATTACCGTCGCCAGCGCAATAACAATTGCCACCGGATTCAGCGCAGCAAAGGCGCTCTCACCCATAAAGATGACCGCCGCTGCAATGAGCCCTACCGTAACCGGTCTGATTCCAGCAAAAGCACCGTCGATAATCTTACTTTCTTTGAATTTATTGATAAAATAACATACCAGAATCACCAGGATAAAAGAGGGCAGTGCTACGCCAAGGGTTGCTGCAAAAGCACCACCGTATCCGGCACAGTTAAAACCAACATAGGTTGCAGCATTCACTGCAATCGGTCCCGGAGTCACCTGAGAAATTGCGACCAGATTGGAAAATTCATCAGCAGACATCAGTCCAAACTGCTTCGCTCCCTGGTAAATAATCGGCAGCATTGCCATCCCACCGCCAAAGCCAAAGAGTCCTATCTTTGCAAAGACAAAGAACAGCTGAAGGTAGATCATACACGCTCACCTCCATCACGGTTCTTTCGCTTTTCCATCACTGCAGTATAAACAAGGCCGGCTGCGATACCACCCACAATTGCCCATACCGCACTGACAGAAAGTCCTGCTATGAGCCCGAAGGATGCCAGCGCCAAAATCCACTGGAAAGGCTTCTTCAAAACCTGCTTTCCGACTTTGTAGGCAGAAAATGCAATCAGACCTGTCGCCGCTGCCTTAATGCCGACCAAAGCTCCCTGCACATAAGGATTGTCGCCAATCCCCTGCAGAAGTTTTACAATGGCGATGATGATGATAAAGCTGGGAAGTATCACGCCGATTGTCGCAGCCAGCGCGCCGCCAATGCCTTTTTTCTGATGTCCGATATAGGTCGCCATATTGATGGCAACTACCCCCGGAAGACCTTGGCTGACTGCAATACAGTCCACAGCTTCCTCTTCTGTCATCCAGTGTTTCTCATCAACTACGATTCCCTGAATCAAAGGAATCATCGCCATCCCACCGCCGATAGTGAACAGCCCCAGCTTGAAAAAGGACCAAAACAACTGAAAATATATATTCTCTTTTACTCCGCTCGTTTTACCCATTTAAATTCCGCTTTATTTTTCCCTGTTTACAATTTCAATTGCCCTTGCAATTGCTTCGCTGACAGAAATCTCTTCCTTCTCGGCATCCCTTCTCAGCTTGTATTCTACCTTATCTTCACCTGCCAGCTTTCCTACGGTGATTCTCACTGGAATACCCAGAAGATCTGCGTCCTTAAACTTAACACCTGGGCGCTCTTTTCTGTCGTCCAGCAGAACCTCCACTCTGGCGTCTAACAGTTCCTGATAGATTCTTTCTGCTACGCCTGCCTGCACTTCATCGTCCGGTTTTACCAAAGTGATAATTGCATGGTAAGGCGCTACTGACATTGGCCAGATAATACCGTTTTCATCGTGGTGCTGCTCCACAACAGCCGCCAGGGTTCTGGTTACGCCAATGCCGTAGCAGCCCATGACTATCGGCTGTTCCTTCTGATTTTCGTCTACATAGTTAGCGCCCATGGACTCAGAATATTTGGTTCCCAGTTTAAACACCTGACCCACTTCGATACCTCTGGCATGTTTTACCGGTGCACCGCAGATTGGACAAGGATCTCCTTCTTTGAGCACCTTCAAATCGGTTACAATGTCCCCTTTATAATCTCTTCCGTAGTTGACATTTTTCACATGGTGATCTGCCTTATTTGCGCCTGCGCAAAGGTTTGCAAGACCAGGAAGTTCACTATCCACAACAATGGTACAGTCGTGGAGTCCGCAAGGACCTGTAAAACCGCCAACACAGCCTGTTGCTGCTGCCATCTTTTCTTCATCAGCAAATGCGATAGCATGTTCTGGAATCTTCAGTGCGTTGACCAGCTTAATCATGTTCAGCTCTCTGTCGCCTCTGACAAAGGCTGCCACATAACCGTTTTCTTCACCTTTCTCATCGTAAGTGACAAAGAGCAACGCTTTGATAGTCTGCGTCTGATCAAGCCCTAAGAAGTTTGCAACTTCTTCGATGGTCTTAGTGCCCGGTGTATGCACTTCCTCCATAGGAAGCAGTTCCACATCGGTCTGCGCTGGTGCGTCTACACACTCAGCTCTTTCAGTGGTAGCCGCCATGGTACAGCTTTCGCAGTATGCGATTTCACTTTCACCGACTTCGGAAAGGGCGGTAAACTCATGAGAGTTGCTGCCTCCGATTGCGCCTGTATCCGCTTCTACCGGTCTGAAGGTCAAACCACAACGGGTGAAAATTCTGTCGTAAGCGTCATACATGGTCTTGTAACTTTCGTCAAGACCTGCATAGTCCTTATCGAAAGAATAAGCATCCTTCATGATGAACTCTCTGCTTCTCATCAGACCAAACCTAGGTCTTGCCTCATCTCTGTACTTAGTCTGAATCTGATACAGGTTCATCGGAAGCTGTCTATAAGACGATACATCATTTCTGATGACATCGGTGAAAATTTCTTCGTGTGTAGGTCCCAGACAGAAATCTCTGCCGTTTCTGTCCTTCAGTCTCCAAAGCTCAGGTCCGTATGCGTACCATCTGCCGGATTCTTCCCAGAGTTCAGCAGGCTGCACTGCAGACATATGAATTTCCTGGGCGCCAGTTGCGTCCATTTCCTGTCTTACGATTTCTTCGATTTTACGAACTGATCTCCAGCCCAGCGGCATAAAACCGTACACGCCGGAAACCAGCTTGCGAATCATGCCGGTGCGAAGCAGCAGAATATGACTGGAAATTTCCGCTTCGTTTGGCACTTCCCTTAAAGTTTTAATATGCATTTTTGATAATCTCATTTTATTTTCACGATCCTTTCTGGACGGATTCTACCGATTCAAAAGACACACAGCCTCTGCCGCAATGCCCTCTCCTCTTCCGGCAAAACCCAATTTTTCTGTAGTGGTTGCTTTTATACTGATCTTACTTTCGGGCACCTTCAGGGTCTTTGCGATGTTCTCGCACATTTGCCCTATAAACGGTGCCAGCTTGGGTCGCTGACACACCACAGTTACATCGGCATTTCCCAGGGAATATCCCTCCTCTGCTAAACGTTTTCCAACTTCCGCTAGAAGCTTCAGACTGGAAATCCCATGGTACGCTTCATCAGTGTCGGGAAAGAGCTTTCCGATATCGCCAAGAGCAGCAGCACCTAGCATAGCATCCATCAGTGCATGGACAAGCACGTCAGCATCAGAGTGTCCGTCGAGCCCCTTGTCATGAGGAATTTCAACGCCGCCGAGTATTAACTTTCTATCTTCTGTCAGCCGGTGTACATCATAGCCCGTGCCGATTCTTGTTTCCATCTGTAAATCCTCCGGTGTAGTAATTTTTAGGTTGGTATACTCGCCGGGAACAATAGATACTTTCTGACCCAGTCTTTCTACAAGGCTAGCATCATCAGTTCCGTAAAAGCCGTCTTCTGCCGCCTTTTCATAGGCGCGCTCTATCAGCGCAAACTGAAATGCCTGCGGTGTCTGCACGCAAAAAAGCTGACTTCGGTCTAAAGTTCCCTGCCAGTTGTGTCTTATAGTATCTTTAGGCGGCACAGCAGGAATTGCCGCACCAGTGCATTTTGCTTTCTCCACAACTGCCGTAATCAGCTGCGTGCTGACATAAGGTCTGACTCCATCGTGAATAAGCACAATGCTATCTGCTGCACCGATTTCATGCAAAACTTTAAGTCCGTTATAAATAGAATCCTGCCGCTCCTGTCCGCCAGTAACCAGATGTACCTGCCCGGCTTCAATCTCTATAGCAAAAAATCGGCGGCAAAGGTTCATATAATCTGCCCCCGTTACAATTACGGTTCCATCGACAACAGAATTTGAAAGAAACTTCTGCACTGTCTTTTCAAGTATGGTCTTTCCGTCAATCGTTAAAAATTGTTTTGGAAGCGGTGCTGCCATTCGTTTACCAGATCCGGCAGCACCGATAATCGCATATACCTTCGTTCCATTTAACATAAATCATCATCTTTCGCCACAGGCTATTTTTTCAGTCTGCCGAAAATCATTCTTCCCGCGGATGTCTGCAGCACACTGGTCACATTGATGCGGGTCGTCTTGCCAATCATTCTTCTACCATCTTCAACGACAATCATGGTGCCGTCATCCAGATAAGCAATCGCCTGACTGTTATCCTTCCCCTGTTTTACCAGAGTCACGGTCATCTCTTCACCTGGCAGAACCACCGGTTTCAGTGTATTGGCAAGCTCGTTTATATTGAGCACGCCTACACCGTTGATGGTTGCCACTTTGTTCAAATTAAAATCATTAGTTACGACTTTTCCGTTCATCAGCTGCGCCAATTTCAAAAGTTTCACATCGACTTCCGGAATTTCCCGCAGAGATTTTTCGTTATCAGTATTATAGATTTCAATACCATAGTCATCCTGAATCTTATTGAGAATATCAAGACCGCGTCTGCCTCTTGTCCGTTTCAGAGAATCGGAAGAATCCGCAATATGACGTAGTTCTACAAGCACAAATTCAGGAATCACAATTGGTCCTTCCAGAAAACCAGTCTTCATAATCTCTGCAATTCTGCCGTCGATGATGACACTGGTATCAAAAATCTTTGGGATTCCATCATTTTTCTTCTTACCTTTGCCAAACAAGGTGGATTCTGACCCTTGTTGTCCCTGCTGATTCTGCTGGTTCTGTCTGCGCACGCCCATGAAAAGGCTGAAAATTTCTCTGCTCTTCTTCGTCGCGATGACTACCCCCAGATATCCGAATAACACATAGGAAATAATCGTCAAACTGGTATAGAGATACGTATTCTTGATGCTTGCATAAATCTGTGTCAAAAGCAACGCAATGAGAAGCCCCAAAATAAGCCCTACTACACCTGTAACCAAATCATTTGCTGACACTCCTCTGAGATCGTCCTCAATATTATCTGCTACTTTTACACTCTGCCTTCTAATCGCCGGTGTCAATCTGAAAAAAATAATTCCAAATATAATAGCAAAAGCGATTTCGATTCCGAGCTGCTCTCCCCCAGTAAAATACTCACTCAGGTTTCCACCGCTTTTAGTATACCAAAGCACCAGCAGTTCAGATAGACCGTAACCTAAGATTGCACCTAACAATGTTACTAATCCTCTGATTAGTTTCTTAAACATATGCTCTCCCCCTTCCTTTAAAAATACATACAGCGTGCATACCGATCTTCAGGGAGAATAAGACAAGCACAGCCCCTACTAATCGGTTTGCAAGGCGGGAGAAGCCTAATCCCCCACTTTACATCTATATAAATACAGTATAGTGCATTCCCGCGTCTTGTGTCAACCCTCCTGTGTATACAAATTTCTTGTTAATTGCACGTCTTTTGTGTTAAAATTAACTATACAGTCTTCATGTAATGAACACAATGAAACTGTATGATATAATTAAGTACATTGAATCGTCAATATTCTATCAAGAGGAGGATTATTTATGTATAAACTTTTAGTTGTTGATGACGAGCCTAAGATACGTGAAGTCATCAAAGAATACGCTGAATTTAACGGATATGAAGTAACCGAAGCCGAAGACGGAATGAGCGCCGTAGGTCTCTGCAAGCTCAACGAATATGACCTTGTCATTCTTGATATCATGATGCCAAAGCTGGACGGCTTTTCCGCCTGCAAAGAGATAAAAAAAATTCAGGACGTACCTATCATCATGCTGTCAGCAAGAGGCGAAGAATACGATAAACTTTTCGGTTTCGAACTGGGCATTGATGATTACATCGTAAAGCCTTTCAGCCCGAAAGAACTGATGGCAAGAATCAATGTAATTCTCGCTCGCAGGAATGCAGTCTCCCAAAGCAAATCCGACGTACTGCAGTTTAATGGACTGGAAATCAATATGGCAGCTAGAACTGTTACCGTAGACGGCCAACGTGTTGAATTGACTCCAAAAGAATATGAACTTCTTTTCTATCTCATCGAGCATAAAAATCTGGCATTATCCAGAGATAAGCTGCTCTCTGACATCTGGGGCTACGACTTCTTCGGCGATGACAGAACGATTGATACCCATATTAAAAATCTGAGAAATAACCTGGGCCCATATCGGGATTACATCGTAACACTCAGAGGGGTGGGATACAAATTTGAATTTGAAGAATAGATTCGATTTTAAAAGCATACGTTTTAAACTTTGGATTTACTTCATCGGTTTTGCTATGCTTTTAATCGGCTTAATCTGGTTTCTGCAAATTTTCTTTCTCAATAACTATTATGACCACATGAAAACCGGTGAAATCACCAAAATCGCCAACATAGTCATTGATGCATACGAAGATAGCGGAAAAAATCTTTACCGTCTGACTGAGGTTCTAGATGACATTTACGTGACGAACGAAGATATCTATATTCAGGTCGACAGTGTCGACGGTTCTGTACAGATTGCCCCAAGCTACAAGGATCATATTTCCCTTTACAGATATAAATACAACTTGCAAATGCAGACCCTGCTGACAAAGCTGAAGGAGAGTCCTCTCAACAAAGTTGCGACCATTTCTGAAGATACCAATCCGTTGACAGGAGAAAAAACGAAAACCTTAGGCTACGCCTGCTATCTTTCCTCTCCCAGCGTACTTTTGCCTGATTCCAGCGGTAGTTCAGAACTTGTCATGTACATATTCTCGCCTTTGTACCCGGTAAAATCAACTGTCTCTATCCTGCGTGTGCAGCTGATTTATATCACCATCATCGCTACACTGCTAGCTCTTGCACTGGCTCTGTATCTTGCCCGCAGAATTTCCAGACCAATTAAAAATATCACCCATTCTGCAGCCGAGATGGGAAAAGGACATTACGGTATCAAATTCCAAGGTGGTCATTATTCGGAAATTACTGACCTGGCAAATACATTAACCAATGCCTCCAGAGAACTGGAGAAAACCGATATGTACCAGAAAGACCTGATAGCCAACGTATCCCACGATCTTAGAACCCCGCTTACGATGATTAAATCTTATGCGGAGATGATTCGTGACCTTTCCGGTAACAATCCCAAGAAGCGCGATGCACATCTGGCAGTCATCATCGACGAAACAGATCGTTTAAACATACTGGTAAATGACATGCTCAATCTGTCCCGCATGCAAAACAGAACTATTTCGCTGGAGCGCACCAACTTCGACTTAAAAGCTACAGCAGAGTCGCTGCTGGCTTCCTATGATTTGCTGGCTGAACAGGAAGGCTACAAGATTAAGTTCAACTGTTCTGCCCCGATGATAGTCAACGGCGACGAAGCCAGAATCAAACAAGTTCTGTCCAACCTAATCACCAATGCTGTAAAATACTGCGGTGAAGACATGGTCATTATCATCAACCTGAAAAAGGCTGGTCGTAAAGTTCGGTGTGAAGTCATCGACCACGGTGCTGGCATCGCCCCTGATGAAATCAATCACGTGTGGGAGAGATACTACAAATCCAGTACTCACCACGTAAGACCGACCGACGGCAGCGGGCTGGGACTTTCTATAGTCAAGGAAATCCTGACCCTACACAAAGCAAACTATGGCGTCAACAGCAAGCTTGGCAAAGGCAGCACCTTCTGGTTTGAACTGGACTTAGTGAAACAGGATCGCAGTTTCTTTTATAAATCATAGTAAAGATTCGTTATATTAAGACTCAGAGGTTTTCTAATCTCTGAGTCTTTTTTTGAACTCTTCTATCTTGTACTTCCTATTTTCGATATTCTCAGCATAGTAAGACCCCCTCCCATGCAAGCTTTTTACAAAAAAGTGTCAAAATCCTACAAAAAAATATCAAAATCCGACATCGACCTTGTTTTACTCTTTAGCATGGGTTATACTTCCATAAAATATATTTATTGGAAATAAGATTGGAGGTTACCATGAATAAACAAAATAGTAAAAATAACTCACCGAATTCTCAGCACGTCGATGACACTTTCTTCAAAAATCCTAACCGCTGGCTCATCGGCTATGAGGATGACTGGGTATTTCATTATGTCTTTGGGCAAAATACAAAAGAAAGCAAAGATGCTCTAATTGCTTTTCTCAATGTCATTCTCTGCAAAGAGAAAAATCCTATCACAAGCATTGAAATTCTCAACCCTATCAATTATCGCACTTATCCAGCTGATAAAGAAACAACTCTGGATATCAAAGCCCGCACATCACAAAACGAGCTCTTTGATATTGAGCTACAAAATGGAAATTTGAAACACTATCCAAATCGCTGTGTGCAGTACGGTGGGAAACTGGTTAATTTGTCATTGGAAAAGGGAGAAGATTATGATAAAATGGGAAAAAGCATTGTTATCTCCATTGTAACGGGAACCCTGTTCCCGAACATTCCTGGCATTCATACTACATTCCATCTGTGGGAGGATTCCTGCCGCCACCTGCTTAGTGACCGACTGGAAATGCATTTCATCGAGCTGGGAAAAGTGCAGACAGATAAACCAATGGAAGCAATGAACAACGTGGAGCAGCTTGCCGCCTATCTGAAACTGGCAGGCGAAGAAAAATCCGCAAATTATTTAAAGACCCTAATTGAAGATGGAGGTGAAGCAATTCAGATGGCAGAAAAAGTATTTCAGCGTGCATCAGAAGATTTTTATGCCAGAGTTCGTCAGATGGAAATTGAAATGCGCGAACATGATTTGGCGACAAAACGATTGCTGGAGGAAGAAGAACGAGCCGAACGGCTTCAGGAAGCTGAAAATAAAGGCATTGAAATTGGTATGAACAAGGGACTCAAGAAGGGGATTGAGCAAGGACTCAAGCAAGGACTAGAAAGGGGACTTGAACAAGGGATCCAACAGGGGCTTGAACAAGGGATCCAACAAGGGCTTGTTCAAAGTATCCGAGTACTGATTCTTGATAATCGCTCCGAAGGGATTTCTGAAGAAAAAATTCTACGCAAGCTTGTCACAATATTCAACCTGAACGAGAACGATGCCCTGCATTACATGAATCAGTACAAATAAAATAAATTCAAAAATAGAGGCAGTAAACCGGACTCTCGCAGCGCCGTTTTACTGCCCTGTTGCTATGTAAATTCACAATTGTTTCTACTCATTCTCCGCGGAAAGCATCAATTGCCTGATAAATGTTTTCTGCACCAATCATACTGCAGCTTCCCAGTTTTTTTGTATCAATGCGATCGGCGTTTTTCTTAGGCAGGATAATCTGCTCATACCCCATACGTACTGCTTCCATGACGATTTTTTCAGCATTCTGCACAGAGCGCAAATCGCCAGTCAGACCTACCTCGCCGATTGCCATAACTCGCTTTTGGCTAACAACCCCTCGCATGGAGGAATAAACCGCCAACGCTACCCCTAAATCTATGGACGTGCTGTCTGGCCGCATACCGCCTACCACATTGACATAAACGTCCTGATTAATCATCGTTATACCGGCTTTCTTCTCCAGTACAGCTAAAATCATACTAAGTCTCTGATGATCCACGCCGACTGCCGTTCGTCTCGCAAATCCTACGTTAGCAGGCGCAGTTAATGCCTGAATTTCAAAAAGTACCGGTCTGCTCCCTTCGTATACTGCGGTGATGACAGAGCCTTCACTCTTTACTGCAGTGCTTTCTAAAAAAGTGGCCGACAGATTCTTAATCTCGCGCAAACCACCTTCCTCCATCTGAAAGGCACCGATTTCACTGGTAGTTCCAAATCGGTTTTTAAACACGCGAAGAATTCGCAGGTCATGATCTCTCTCCCCGGTAAAATTCAGCACGCAGTCCACCAGATGTTCCACAATCTTGGGTCCAGCCAACTCTCCATTCTTGGTAACATGGGCAACGATAAACACAGGGATATCTCCTGTTTTTCCAAGTTTCATCAATTGGTTTCCCACATCTCTGACCTGAGACACACTGCCGGGCACTGAGTCCAAAGTCTGTGTATACATAGTTTGAATGGAATCTATAATTAAAAACTTCGGTTTAAGATTTTCGCAGGCTGCAACAATATTTTCCATGTTGGTTTCCGCCAGAATATAGAGGTTCTCGTTCAGTTCTCCGCAAACCCGATCTGCCCGCATTTTAATCTGTGCCTCAGACTCTTCTCCCGAGATATAGAGAACCGTACCCAGTGACTTAGCCAAATTAGCAGCTGCCTGTATAATCATCGTAGACTTGCCGATACCCGGTTCGCCTGAGATCAAAGTCAAAGAGCCCTTCACCAACCCTCCTCCTAGTACCCGGTTCAGTTCCCCGATGCCTGTATCAATCCGAACGTAATCTCCTCCCGCACCAATTTCCTTTAGTTTAGATGGTTTAGCTCCTGCGGAGGCTCTTCGTCTCGTATCATTTGTCGGTGCCTCTACAATCTTCTCCTCTACCATGCTGTTCCATGCACCGCAAATACACTGTCCAACCCATTTACTGCTTTCGTAGCCGCATTCCTGACAGACATATACTGTTTTCGCTTTCTTTGCCATAATACGCTAACCTCTCCTCTTTGCAAACATTTGTTCGTATCTTGTATTATACCAAACACTGCCCCATTTGTCCACACCGATTATGCACGCCACACTGCAAAAGTTTGGAATGGCATAAAGGCTAAAGAAAAAACAGAATCCCAAAAGCCACCGACTTCCGGGATTCTGAAATTATTTTATCTAATTATTTTTCCTGCTGTGCCTGATAGTCAGCGATAATCTTTTCAGACAGCTGTTTTGGCACTTCTTCGTATCTTTCAAATCTCATTTCAAAGACGCCTCTACCCTGAGTCATGGAGCGAAGAACCAGCGCATAATCGAAGAGCTCAGCCTGCGGCGCTTCTGCAAGAATCTTCTGTCCGCCTCCATTCTGTGGTTCCATACCTAAAATCTTGCCTCTTCTCTTGTTCATGTCGCCCATTACGTCACCCATGTAATCATCGGAAACGAAGATTTCCATGTGCATAATCGGCTCCAGAAGGCAAGGCTTTGCTTCGACGATACCTTTCTTGAATGCCAGAGATGCAGCAATCTTGAAGGATACTTCGTTGGAGTCTACA
The DNA here is from genome assembly GCF_009936045.1 of Emergencia sp. 1XD21-10. Classification (GTDB taxonomy): domain Bacteria; phylum Bacillota; class Clostridia; order Peptostreptococcales; family Anaerovoracaceae; genus Senimuribacter; species Senimuribacter intestinalis. The sequence goes on from NZ_QWEQ01000030.1 coordinate 20,776, forward strand.
TCGTGGTAAGAACCATCGTACAATACAGCCTTAACGTTTACTACCTTGCAGCCTGCAAGAGGACCTTTCTGCATACTTTCAATGAGTCCTTTTTCAACAGCAGGCACGTAGTTCTTTGGAATAGAACCGCCGAAGAGTTCTTCGGAGAATTCAAATTCCTGCTGAGATGGTGAGAATCTGATGTGTACGTCACCGTACTGACCAGCGCCTCCGGACTGTTTCTTATGTTTACCCTGTACATCAGAATTGCCCTTGATGGTTTCTCTGTAAGCAATCTTCTGCGGCACAACCTTAACAGTAACACCGAATCTGTCTTTTAACTTCGCCATAATGATACCCAGCTGGATATCGCCCTGACCGCCAAGAAGGGTCTGATGGGTTTCAGCGTTTCTTTCTACTACAAAGGACGGATCTTCTTCTCTCAGTCTTGAAAGACCTGTTCCCATCTTTTCTTCGTCTCCCTTATCAGCAGCTTCAATTGCGACGTAATAAGTCGGAGATGGATAATCCAGTGGCAGATATCTTACGATATCGCTCTTGTCGCAAAGGGTATCGCCTGAAACGGTATACTGCAGTTTTGCAACGGCTACAATGTCGCCTGCTTCTGCATAGTTCAGTTCCAGCTGTTCTTTACCTCTGAGGAAGAACAGCTTGCCAAGCTTTTCAGCTTTTCCTGCTCTCTCGTTGTAAACTTCTGTACCGGAGTTAATCTTACCGGTTACCACCTTCATGATGGAAATTTTTCCTACAAACGGGTCAACAATTGTCTTAAATACAAACGCAGACATCGGTGCGTCGGTGACAGAAATTTTTTCTACCGGCTCGTTCTTGTCGTTGAATCCCGGATATGCACCATGCTGCAGCGGTGTAGGAACATAGGTCAGCAACAGGTCTAGAAGACCTTCAATACCTTGTCCCAGCTGAAATGCCGAAGAGCATACAGGGACAATAACGCCTTCGGAAATGCCTTTGATTAAGCCATTTCTTACTTCTTCATCAGAAAAATCATCTCCGTTGAAGTATTTTTCCATCAGTTCATCGTCAGCCATTGCGATTGCTTCTTTCAGCTCTTCGTCGATTTCTGCAGAAAGTGGCCAGCTGAATGGAATCAGTGTTTCACCGAATTTTGCCTTCAGTTCATCAAAGGTTTTATAAAAGTCAAATTCGTCCTTATCTCTCTTATTGATAACGATGAATCTAGGTTTCTTATATCTTTCACAAGCATTCCATGCAGCTTCGGTTCCTACCTGAATACCTGAACCTGCATCTACCAGAATCACAGCAGCCTCAGCAGCGCGAAGGGCCGCATTTACTTCGCCGACAAAGTCGAAATATCCCGGTGTATCGATAAAATTAATCTTGCTGTTCTTCCACTCAATTGGAACAACAGAAGTATTAATGGAATAACCTTTTTCAATTTCCATTTTGTCGTAGTCGGATACTGTATTTCCGTCCTCGACTTTACCCAATTTTGTGATTACGCCTGTTTCTAACAGAGCGGCTTCCAGGAATGTAGTTTTACCACATCCGCCATGTCCTAATAAAGCAACATTTCTAATTGTTTCGCTTGTGTAGCCTTTCATCGATAAGACCTCCTACATTAATTTTGCGTATGTCAATAGTATAACACATTCTTCTCTTATAGTCTATCGGATTTTCGAATAGTTCGACTATTCCATGAAATTTTTCCCAAATGAAAAAGGCTGCCTCATTACAGCCTCCTTGCTTTTCATTTAACTGCTAAATAGTAAACTGGAATATCGAACCTCCCCGTCCTTATCTTTCCAGCTGATTCCAAGGGTAATCTTGTCCGCTTCGTTTATCGCCGTTTGCGCCAGTCTATATGCTTTCTTTGGTGCTCCCTGCGAAAAATGCTTCGAAACTGAGATTGGCACGCTTTCTGCCACTATTCTGCAAGGTTTTGCTTTCTTGCTGCAAAACGGCTGCACTTCTATTTCGCCAATATTTCCCTCTTCATTGCCCAAATAGCACACATACACCTGATATGTTCCTTCGCCTCTACCGGCGCTTCTGGATATGTACCCCTTCCAAAGTCCATCCTTACTCTCTGCGTAAAACTCGCCCGAATCCCTTACGACCATCGTGCATAAAAAAATCAAGCCTGCTGCAAAAACAACGATTCCAATTTTAAGCCAAATGCTATATCTGCTTCTCATCTCTAATTCCCCCTAAAGTACTGCCATTTATCCCCTGTAAAAATCGTCCGCTATTTAATCTTTGACTTAACTTCAGTTTATTGCAAAGTTTTATCGCTGTCAATAGCTGTAGGAAAATTGTAAGAATTTAATCCCTTTATATAGTTACAGCAGACTTTGAAAAAATGATACACTCCTTTCAATCAGATTGTCATTATAGTCAAATTCTGCTGAATGAATCGGCGTACATTCCATACCCGCGCCCATCCAAACCAGCGCGCCGGATGCTTTTTTCAGATACCAGCCGAAGTCTTCCGAACTTCTAATCGGGTTTTCCAAAGTCTGGGTCTTCCAGCCTTTTTCATCGGCAATATTTCGGATTTTTTCAATGCTTTCTCCGTGATTATAAGTCTCCGGGAACACATCGTGATAAGCAGTTTCCAGTAGAAGACCATACTGCTGCGCCTGCTCCTTTGCAAAATTTTCTATCCGGTCCCGCAATGCATTCATCTCATCTTCAATTTGTCCCCGAATAGTCAAAAGCAGTTTACCCTTATGGGCTGCTACCCCAAAAGCTCTTTCGCCGATATCCACCTGCACTACCGTCGCCAAAATCAGTCCTTCATGACATTCCGGTGCAGCCATCTTTTCTAACTCCAGCACCAATCTGCTAATCACCGCTGCAGGATTCCTCCCCTTTTCAGGCTGACTTGCATGGGCGGAAACTCCTGTAAACGTCAGCTCCATGCCCATGGATGCACAGTTAATCGTACCTTCCCGAAGAAGCAGCGCCCCTTCTTCAAAGCCCGGAAAATTGTGCAGCGCATAAACCGTTTCAATTTGTTTTTCTTCAATCAACTGCGCACAAACTTTGCCGCCAGCGCCGTTTTCTTCCGCATGCTGAAAAATCAAATATACCTCCCTGTCTGTCCCTGTTTCGGAAAGTTCCATGGCAAAGGCTGCCAAGGCAGCGCTGTGCCCATCGTGTCCGCACTTGTGGGCAACACCTGGATTTTCAGAAGCATAAGGCAAATTGCTATCTTCAAAGACTGAAATAGCGTCCATATCCGCACGAAAAGCGATCCTTCCTTTTTCGCTCTTTTTCTTTGGCTCATATACCGCATAAAACCACTGTCCTCTATCGACCACCTGCAAATCTGTATTTACCTTGATAAACTCCATCAGTATTTTCTTTGTACGCACTTCCTTTTCCGAAAGTTCCGGGTATCGATGCAGCTCATGGCGCAGCGCAATCGCTTTTTCCAGCAACTCCTGTTTCATCTGTTCCTCCTCACATAACTGATCTGACATAACCTTTCTTCTTGCAAAAAGAGCCAGGGCTTTCGGTTACCCAGGCTCTTTGTCATATCTTTTTAAAATTCTGCAGTTTTCGGTGTTCTTGGGAACGGCAGAACATCTCTGATGTTGCCCATTCCGGTCAAGTACATAATCATTCTCTCAAAGCCTAAACCGTAGCCGGCATGTTTTACGCCGCCGTATTTACGCAGATCCAGGTACCACCAGTAGTCTTTTTCATCAAGACCAAGTTCTGCCATGCGGGCAGTAAGCACGTCCAGACGCTCTTCTCTCTGGCTTCCGCCGATGATTTCACCAACACCCGGCACCAGCAAGTCGCAGGCTGCAACGGTCTTGTTGTCATCGTTTAATCGCATATAGAATGCCTTGATATCCTTTGGATAATCCGTAACGAAAATCGGCTTCTTGAATACTTCTTCTGTCAAATAGCGCTCATGCTCTGTCTGCAGGTCAATACCCCATTCTACCGGATACTGGAACTCCTTGCCGGACTTCAGCAGCAAATCTACTGCTTCAGTATAGGTGACTCTGCCAAAATCGGAATTTACGATATTATCCAGTCTTTCCAACAGCCCTTTATCAATGAAGCTATTGAAAAACGCCATCTCTTCCGGTGCATGCTCGCGCACGTAGTTGATAATATATTTTACCATAGCTTCCGCTAAATCCATATTATCGTTCAAATCAGCAAACGCAATTTCCGGCTCAATCATCCAAAACTCAGAAGCGTGTCTTGTAGTATTGGAATTTTCTGCTCTAAAGGTCGGTCCAAAGGTGTATACGTTTCTGAATGCCATAGCAAAGGTCTCTGCTTCCAGCTGTCCGCTTACAGTCAAACTGGTTTCCTTGCCGAAGAAATCCTGGCTGTAGTCGATCTTTCCATCTTCAGTCATAGGCAGATTGTCCATATCTAAAGTCGTAATGCGGAACATCTCACCTGCACCCTCGCAGTCACTGCCCGTAATAATCGGAGTATGTGCATAGACAAAATCCTGCTCCTGAAAGAATTTGTGCACGGCGTAAGCTACCAGAGAACGCACTCTGAACACCGCAGAGAAGGTGTTGCTTCTAGGTCTCAGATGCGCAATCTCTCTAAGGAACTCCATGGAGTGGCGTTTCTTCTGCAACGGATAATCTGCGGCAGAATCCGCCTCCATCGTCACCTCTTCTGCCTTGATTTCAAAAGGCTGCTTTGCTTCCGGTGTCAGCACCAGTGTGCCGCGAACCAGCCAAGCAGATGCAATCGGGGCCTTTGCAACTTCTTCAAAGTTGCTGATTTTGTCAGCCTCATAAACAACCTGCACGGACTTGAAAAAAGTACCGTCGTTGAGTTCTATAAATCCAAACTTATTAGAACTTCTATTGGTTCTGACCCAGCCTCTGACAACAACTTCCTTGTCGGCATAGGAGGCGGTGTTTCTGTGAAGTTCTCTAAGCTGTATATCTTTCATTCTCATAACCTTCCTTTATAAAAATCGTTTATATCATTTATACATCATACCATGTAATTCCAATGACTTCAAGAGCTGATTGCAGCGATTCTAGCAGAAATCAATGCTTTTAAACTTTCTTTCATTTCTTCCGTTAAATATGAATCCTCACATTGCAAAAAAAAGGCGTCCTTCAGTCCACATATCCTTCCAATCATCTTTTCAGCAGATTTTTCAGGAATCCCGCAATGTGCAGCAAACTCCAAGAAATCCCTTCTCTTCAACCTTTTTCTCTTTCCATTTAAGGTAAGCGCTGTTTCATCAGTATCTTCCGGTATAATCACATTAACAGGCAGTAAATCATATGCTTGCGACAGGCAAAATTCTCTATTTGCCGGCGCAGTTTCTATTAAAGAAAAATTCTTTAAATGCATATCAGAGTTTCCAATAATATAAGAAAACACTAGCCGCATATAAAGTTCTGATAAATCAAAGCCCCTATTAACCGAATACGCATTAATTATTTTTCCACATATTTCGTATGACGCTTTATATTTGTCCAAGGTCAATCTTCCCGAAAGCTGGCAAAAGTCCTCCATGGCATACAGTTCTACCGAATCCCCATCTATAAGTCTGTCAATGCGTCTTGTAATATATGCGTATTCGTCATGAATTTTCACCAGTCCGTGAGGCACTGTCTTTACCCCCGCAATCCTTGCTAACCTCATCGCCAAATCTTCAAACTCCGGAAGCTTCTCAAATTCGTCAGTTTGCGGCTTTAAAATATAACCCGTTGGATAGTCTACAAGTGTAAGACGGGATTCCGTTTCTGTGGATAAGTGCAGTGAAAGCTTCTTCTGCACCCCAGGAACTGTCAATCCTTTATTTACCGTCTTCCTTGCTAACTGATTTAATCCCTCTTTTGTCACATCTAAAATAGGCATTTTATCCGTACCAAAAAAAGCTTTTACACACTTCTTGTGCCAGCAAGAATCTTTCTCCTCCAGCGACACCGAATCCCTAATATCCTTTTGACAGTATAAGCATTTCATCTCTATTCTTTCTCCGTTCTGATCGACACATCACCGATACAATCCCTACAAGTTAAAAGCAGTAGACCAAACCGGTCGTTAGCATTGATTTTCCAGTTCCTGCTTGCAACATCAAGAAGCCAGCCTTCTGGAACAAGACCATCAAAAAAAGAAAATAGCATGCTAGCACTATAACCCTTCTCGCTTAAAGGTAGTGTCAAGCTAACTGCCACTGCGTTTTCCTTGTTTCTATATTCATTATCATAAGAAAAAGTATATCCTTCCTCTGTTTCTGCTACTACCCCTGCGTACTGATTTTGGATATATACATATCCTTTTCGATACTCTAATGGCATTCTATCTCTCCTTTTTAACAGGCATTGCTTCCATGCCAAACATCGCAAGTGCCTGATTTACCTTATCCAGTCGTACAGTTTCCTTCCCCTGCTCTAACTCTCTGACAAAACGCAGTCCAAGGCCCGAACGTATAGCAAATTCCTCTTGCGTCAACCCTAACTTTTTTCTTTCTTGTTTTATATAATATCCAATTCTATTCATATTTACATATTACACCCTATCGGGTGCATTTTCAATCATTTTTTCTATTATATACCCTTTAGGGTATATTTCCGCATTCTATTTTTATAATTTATACCCCTTCAGGTATAGTTTTCTCTTTTTCAAATTCCAGCCGCATATCATTCCAGACTGCACCACCGTGAGCCGACTCTGACACCCCGATTTTCTGAAAGCCGAATTTCTCATAATATGCAATTAAATAATCCTTGCACGCCAGGATTATTCCCTTAAGCCCTGCCTGCCTTGCCGCCTCAATACTGTACTCCAAAACCTGCCCGGCAAAGCCTTTCTTTCTGTGTTCGTCCGATGTCAGAACTGATAAAATCGCAAAATACGGACCCGCCTCAAGGGATATATTTTCATAAAGCGCATCAGAAAACACATCCCGCTGCGTCAGTCTTCCCACTACCGCGCTGACAATCTCACCATCAAGCTCTCCCACAAAGAACCAGTCGCTGATGTTCTTCAAGCGATACTCATAAGTCTCTCGCAAAGCCGCCTCCGCTGGCGGAAATGCCTGCTTTTCGATTTCCCAAACTCTGTCCAAATCCGGCAGTCTGCCGTTCCGAATGGTTAGTTTCATCACACCGCGCTCCCTTGCAAAGTTTTCTGCAATCCCCTATTTCTTCCCTTTCAGTACTGCCGCTACGATTCTATCACGTCCTGCCAAATCCTGCAGACAGGTCACGCAGGCAAACTGCTCAGTTTGTTCAATGAGACTGCATACAGCTTCCCTCTGATCGTGACCGATTTCAAACATCAGCACGCCATCTTTTTTCAGACAGTCAGCAGCGTCCGCAATAATCCTTCCGTAGAAGTCTAGTCCACCTGCTCCGCCGTCCAGCGCCATCATTGGCTCGTGGTCGCGAACCTCACGCTGCAGCGTTGGAATCACAGAAGTTTTTATGTAAGGAGGATTAGAGATAATCATGTCAAACCGCTTGTTTTTAAACCGACCCTTAAATGGAAGCAGCAGATTTCCCTCCTGAAAAGTCACTTTGACCCCCAGCTTTCCGGCATTTTCCTTTGCGACCGCAAGGGCGTCTTTACTAATATCCGAGCAGGTCACCTTGGTTCCTTTGCAAAGCTTTGCGAGAGAAAGTCCGATTGCGCCACTGCCGCAGCAAAGATCCAGCACCTCCCAATCCTTTTTTCTCTTTGGGAGAAACGCCTCTCCACGCAGTGTTCCATCAGAAATTACACCCATAGCATCCTCTACCAGTGTTTCCGTGTCCTGACGGGGAATCAGCACGCTTTCATTCACGTTAAATTCCAGGCCCATAAAATCCTGCGTACCAGTAATATACTGGAGCGGCTTTCCGCTGCTCCGCAAATCCAACAGTGTAAAATACTCATCGCACAAACTGTCCGGCAAAATCTTCTGATATTCCAAAATCAACTGTGCGCTAGTAATTTTCATTAAATAGCAATACAACAGTTTGCAGTCGATTGCTGCATCACCGATTTGGCGTTCTTCAAGCTGTCTTTTGCCGATATTTAAAATTTCTTTCACCGAAAGGCTCATTCTTTACTCCTCTTTATCCCTGCGCATCCGCAGATTCCTGCTGGCCCTGCTTAGCGTCCTCCTTGCTCTTTCTCTCTATCTTATGCTCCTGTATCAAATTTCCTTCAAGGTCACAAATCCCCTCAAAATACGGCGTATCCTCAGGCACCATAACTGCTTTCATAGCACAAATAGCAACTTCCAACTGGTCATCGGACGGATTCTTTGTAGTCAACTTTTGTAAGTACAGTCCCGGCAGGCTAAGAATCTTGACAACCCAGCTGTCACTCCTTCCTGCCCACTTCAAAAGCTCGTAGGAAAGTCCTGCAACCACCGGTACCAGCAGCAGCCTTGACACAATTCGGAGTACCAAATCCGGCCAGCCAAGGAATAGGTGAAGCACGAAACTGATAACCATAACAAAGAGCAAAAAGCTGGTTCCGCACCTCGGGTGCAGTGTATAAAACTGCTGCGCATTGGCAGGAGTCAACTCTAAATTGTTTTCAAAACAGTGAATGCACTTATGTTCGGCACCGTGGTACTGAAACACCGTCTTGATATCCTTCATCTGGCTGATCAGCCCCAGATAAATCACAAAAATTCCAATTCGCATGATGCCTTCAATCAAATTAAAAGCAAAATCGCTGTCAATAATCGGCTGAAGCAAATTTGTCACTACTGTCGGAAGCAAAATAAACAAACCGATTGTCATGGCGAGAGCCAAAATCACGGAAAGGTAAATCATCAGATTCCATGCGCCCTTCTCCCCAAAATGTCTGTTAAGCCATGCTTCCATTTTGTCCTCTTCTGCGTTTTCCTCACTGGACCAGCTGGCTTCCAACACGTCCGCAGAATACATCAGAATGCCGGTCCCCTGCACCAAAGACATGACAAAGGCAACAACCCCTCTGATAATCGGAATCTTTGTCCACTTTCCCATTTTCTTATTCGGCTCTGTTTTCATGTGGATTCGTCCGTCAGGCAGCCTCACCGCAACCGCAGTGCGCGACAGTCCTTTCATCATAATCCCCTCCATGACCGCCTGTCCACCAACGGGCGTTGGGCATGCGTCTTTCAAAAAAATCTTGCTCAAATCCATAATTAACCTCTATCTACTGCTGTATAAAAATCTTTTTTATAATCTGGATAAAATTTTCATTGTTTCTGGTATGCGCCAGATTGTCGATAATCGTCTCTGTCACTTCCTGCACAGGACTGTTCGCAAGAGCTCTTCTCATTGCCCAGATTGCTTCCATCTCATCCTGACTCATCAGCAAATCCTCCTTACGGGTTCCAGATTTGTTCAAGTCGATGGCAGGGAATATTCTCTTCTCTGACAATTTCCTGTCCAGATGGACTTCCATATTACCTGTACCCTTAAATTCCTCAAATATAACATCATCCATGCGGCTTCCTGTTTCAACCAGCGCTGTCGCCAAAATGGTGATGCTGCCACCCTCTTCGATATTTCTTGCTGCACCGAAAAATTTCTTCGGCTTGTGAAGAGCACCTGGATCAAGTCCGCCGGACAAAGTTCTTCCTGAAGCTGGAACCACCAGATTGTAGGCTCTTGCCAGTCTGGTAATACTGTCAAGCAGGATGACTACATCTTTGCCGTGCTCTGCCAGGCGCTGTGCCCTTGCCAGAACCATCTCCGCAACCTTTACGTGGTGCTGCGGCATTTCATCAAAGGTAGAATAGATAACTTCGCCGCCGCTAAGGGAGCGTTTCATGTCGGTCACTTCTTCCGGACGTTCGTCAATGAGCAAAACAATCATCTCCACTTCCGGGTGTTTTTTCTCGATGTTATTGGCAATACTCTTCAAAAGAGTCGTCTTGCCAGCTTTTGGCGGTGCCACAATCAGACCTCTCTGTCCTTTTCCAATAGGCGCAATCAGGTCAATGAGACGCATAGCAAGTTCTTTGCTGCGATCCTCCAAGGTCAGTCTTTCCCTTGGGAAAATCGGCGTCAAATCCTCAAAATCCGGTCTGCGCATAGCCACACCCGGTTCATCCCCGTTGACCGTCAGCACATAAAGCAGCGCGCCGAAGCGTTCGCCCTCGTTAGGCAGTCTGGAAATTCCTTTAATCAAATCACCCGTCTTCAGATTAAATCTTCTAATCTGCGTTGGTGAAACATATACATCCCTGTCACTGGTCAGGAAATTATTAAAACGCAAAAATCCGAAACCACCTTCAGCAATTTCCAAAATTCCCTCCACTTCCGGACGTTCCTGTTCCTTGTGGGTAGGGACTTTTCTGCGCACAGGGTGAGCCTCCTCATGTGCGAGCACCTGCGCTCCTGCTTCTTGGACCTGTCCTGCCTCAGGGCCCAATGGCTGCAATTCCACTTCCGGCTCTATCTTGTCTTCCTCTGACCTCTGTAAAATTTCCATCGCAGGCTTTTCTGCCTGCAATGCTTCCTGCAAAGCCGCCTCTTCCCGCGCTTTTCGCGCCAGCGTCTCTGCCTTTGGCGGGCGCCCCCTCCGTTTCACAGGCTTTGGCTCTGCAGGTTCATCAATTTTCCTGACAATTGCAGCTGCTCCTTCATCCACCTGTGCAGCTTCCGCTGCACGCTTTGCCAAAGTTTCTGCCTTCGGCGGACGACCCCTTCTCTTTGCAGGCTTGATTTCTGCTGCCTGTGTTTCTATTTTCTGTGTTTCTTCTAATTTCTTTCTTGGCATGTAATAATCAGACCCTAAGGCCTGTTCCTTTCTGTGTATAGTGATAATAGCTTTAATTGAAAATTATTTATTAAGGGAAAACGTTTAAGATGCGGCTTTCTAAAATAGAAAAAGCCCTTACCATCAAAAGACGAAAACTCTAATTTCATTATAATACAATGTGAAACCAATGAAAAGGGTATTTTTTTGTAAAAGGACCGCGAAAACTGCTGACAAACTAATATTTCTGCGGAGACATTTCAAATAAAAAGTGATATTGAGCCGAAAAAAGATTCAGGTCAAATGCGGAGAAACCGACGCGCCACAATCTCAATGTTTTTTTGTATCTATGGCGTTCACCCTCTGGAAAACGCCATATTCTAAGAGTTTTTTTGTATAAATGGCATCAGCCACTCGCCAAACGCCATATTTGAATTTATTTTCTAAAATACTGGCGTGCCTGCCTCCTGATATCCACTTTTTTGATATTTTACTGTAGAGTGCCAAAGTTTTTCCGACTATTTGTCTGCATTTCTTTCTGCATCTGCCATTTTTTCTTAAAACACTTTTATATGTGGCACTTTTTCATAGGTCTCCGCCATGTATACAGAAATCAATCCCAAATGTGGCACAGGGGCAAATCACCGGCACGACATGTCTTCATTCTCTTGCTGTTAATCTTACTTCCGTACACAAAACTGCCGCTCTAACTTCTTCAAGCGGAGGCGCTGACCTAAAACAAGAAGCTGTCTCATTTTATCTTGAGACAGCCCCTTTTGTGCATATGTTCTATTTATTTTGTATAATCGTAGAAACCGATACCGGTCTTTCTTCCCAGCTTACCGGCTCTTACCATTTTTCTCAGCAGCACATGTGCTCTGTACTTAGGATCACCGTATTCGCTATACAGTACATCCATAATTGCAAGGCATACATCAAGACCAATCAGATCGCCCAGTTCAAGCGGTCCCATCGGGTGGTTAGCGCCCAGCTTCATAGCTGTGTCGATGCCTTTCGCATCAGCAACGCCGTCAGCCAGAATGCCGATACCTTCGTTAATCATCGGAATTAAAATTCTGTTTACAACAAATCCTGGTGCTTCTGCAACTTCTACTGGAGTCTTACCCAGTTTCTCTGCCAGTTCTACGATTGTTGCCTTAGTTTCATCGGAAGTTGTCAGCCCCTGAATGATTTCTACTAATTTCATAGCAGGAACAGGGTTGAAGAAGTGCATACCGATTACTTTGTCAGGTCTGCCTGTTGCAGCAGCGATTTCGGTAATGGACAGGGAAGATGTATTTGTAGCAATGATTGCTTCTGGCTTAACCAGCTGATCCAGTTCAGCAAACAAAGCTTTCTTTGCTTCCATATCTTCTGTTGCTGCCTCAATAATCAGGTCTGCATCTTTTACAATGCTGATATCAGTGGAACCCTGGATTCTGCCCATGATAGCTGTCTTGTCTTCTGCAGTGATTTTTTCTTTCTTGATCATCTTATCCAGATTCTTTTCTACGGTAGCAATACCTTTATCTACAGAAGTCTGTCTTCTGGCTCTCAGTACTACTTCGTATCCGTTCTGTGCAAGTACCTGAATGATGCCAGCGCCCATAGTGCCGGTTCCTAATACACCAACTTTTTTCATTATAATAACCTCCTACTTAATGATTGTTAATTTTATTCAAAAGTTTTGTTAAAAAATTAACTTTCCTTTTTTCTAATTATATCACAATAAAAAATAAAGTAAACCCCTGAAATAAATTATTTCATTCTTACTGGGCTATAACCAGTAAATCCGTGATCCCCTTTGAAAGCTGCATAAACGCGAATAATTGTCCCAGATTATAGTCGTCCATATGGGTCAAAGAAACTTTCACACCGCAGGCTGTTTTTTCAAAGTGGCGATTTGCTTCCTCTGCCATCAGAAGATTCAGGGAGCCATCTTCGTTACATCCGTCAAAGTATGGCATCATAATATCCAAACTGTCCTTCTCTACAAGGAGCAGGGTCTGAAAAGCTGATTCAAGTTCCACATTCGCCGACTGCGAAGGCATTCTCCTGCAGCTGCCATACCACGCGCCAAAATCTACAAGCTGATTCTGCCAGACAAGCAGCAGCTCCTCACCGGCGCCGCTGTCCTTACCGCATGCTTTTCGATATGCTGCGCGCCCTACTGCGTAATCTACACCATCCAAATCCCAGGACGGTGACGCCAGCATATCGTAAAACCCTGACAAATACAACTCCAAATTTACGCCTTTAATGGCGAGTGCAAGCAGAAGGGCTGAGGTTCCAGCTCCATATGCCGCCGGAATTTCCGGATAAGATAGCAATGGATAATCCTCCGCGGCTGCTTCCACTGTCAGAAATTTACTTTCTTTTCCTGCAATGGCAAAAATCCGCTCAGCAGCCTGTTCCTTTCCGCAGCTGGAAATAAGCTGCTGCTTGAGCACGCTGTACGCCCCTCGAAGCTGCAAACTCTCTTCCGCCTCTGATATAGCAAGAAGTGTAAAGGATTTCCCTTCCAATGAATGCAGCAATGACGCATAGGCTGACGGCGAAAAGGTGTCGCCAAAGACGATGACCTTTGACTTTTCCTCTACTGGCTCTGCTGCAGAAATACCAGCGCGAAGCAGCTTCGCCATCTGCCCCGACGCCAAAACTACAGTCACATCTGCTGACTGCGCGATTTTATCTCCCAAAGCCTGCAGTTCCTCCGCCTGCGCCATGTCTGCTCTTGTTATACTGCGGCGAACCCACTGACTTTCCCAAAGCTGATCCAGACAAGCTGGGCATTTTACTTTCAATTCTTCCGTATGCAGTTTTTCAAAATTTCTCGTTTCAATAATAATATTCATATGTTCAGTTTAACATGAAAATACAGTTCGTTCAATTATTCTCTGTCACAATTTTTCTGCTTTATTTTAACTCTTTTAATTCGTAAACTAATTTTCTTAAAAGTAAAATATAGCCTACTAAAAATGGGCAATCCCGTTATGGAACTGCCCACTCATTTTTGAAAACTATGCAATTTTTCCAAGTCTGCAAACCCGCATAAACGATATACTCCCCATATGATAGTTTTGGATATTTCCATTGTCTACCATATGGGGAGCATATCAAAATACAGCTTTATCAAAAACTTTTAATTGTCCATTGGTTTCATCGTCGGGACGAAATCGGTCATATTGATAAGTTCCTCCATAATCTGTTTTACTGTCCTATTTTCTCGATTCTCCAGATTGTCAATCTGTAATCAGGTCATACTATGAATCACTTTTACATCGTGTATGTGTACGATTTGATGTAAATGATGTATGCTCTTATGACTAACTTCTGATTTTATAAGAGAAGTCCTGACATTCCCGATACGGGAACATCAGGACTATATTATTTTACTCATTTTTGAAGTATAAGTCAAGTCCCTCAAATTCGGAGCGCTTGAGTTCCTGTAGGTTTACAATAGATGTGTTACAACTGAATAAAAAAATTGCAAGATCTCATTTTTGTGTTAAAGTTAAGTTACC
>NZ_QWEQ01000031.1 GCF_009936045.1 Emergencia sp. 1XD21-10
AAAGTGGCTTTCTCCTAAAGATACTTTATTTAATTTTTTGCATGACGGTGTAACATATGTTTGACAAACCTTCAAATCATCAAGTTACGAGAGAAGAAGACTCTTGAAGCCCGGCTAAATCAGCCCTATAAAAAAGCGCCTTTCAATGCGCTGAGCCACAAACACGAAACGGATTATGGAGAGTTGGTACGCTCTAAATCAGAGCAGCTGATCGCCAATGCCCTTTATGCCTATGGGATTCCGTTTCATTATGAGGAGATTTTCGTTTATCGGAAAGGCGTAGGCAGTGTGATTTATCCGGATTTCACAATTCTGCTTCCAGATGGGAATGTAATAATTTGGGAGCATTTGGGATTGCTCTCGGATTTAGGGTACTGTCAGAGGACTGCAGAAAAACTAAATATCTATCAGCAAAACGGATATACAATTGGTAAAAATCTGATTCTAACTATGGACGACAGCAATCAGAATGTCAGCAGTGTTCTTATTAATCATATTATTGAAACGCAGATTTTGCCGCACTTCGCAAAGGGCGGAATTGCGGAGAAAAGAACCGCTGCCGCAATATGAGACTGCGACAGCGTGCATTGACTAATTTTATAACTTACTGATATCCAGTTTATCGTAGCCTGCCAGCAGAGGCTTCAGCATTCTGCGGATTTCATCGGTACCACCTTCCACATCGGATTCGATATTCAGTGGCATGATTGGATCGTGCAGAGATTTGCGAAGAAGGAGCCAGCCAGTGCAAGACGGCTGGGCAAAGTCGATGCGAACCCCTTCGTAGTTTGGTGTTACCAGCGAAGCGCCTTTGATTTGACCGGAGTCTGCCAGTATTTCCAAATCTTTTAGAATTTGGTCACCGTAGGAGGCAAAGTCCTCTGCCAGAATCGGAAAACGAACTTCGATGGATTCTGCTGGCATTTTCATCTCGGAAATTAGACTGGAGATGCCGCGCCCCTCACGAAACAGCAGCGCTGCTTTGATGACAATTTTTGTGGCGAGGTAAGCGCCGTCGTCGAGAAAATAATTTTCTTTGTATGCTGCGTGACCGCTGGTTTCGATGGCGAGCTGACTGTCTACGCCGGATTCGCAGAGTTCTATGGATTTGTTAATCACATTTTTGTAGCCGCGCTTAAACCGCAGATGAGAAAGACCGAGCGTATCTTCGAGGAAAGCAGTCAGCTGCTTACTGGTAATGCTGTCTGTAACAACTGTTGTACCTGGGTATTGGTCTGCAATCAGAGCCGCAGCCATTGCAACAATGCCGTTTCGGTTGATTTCGTTGCCGTGTTCATCGACCGCAGAGGAACGGTCCACATCCGTATCAAAAATCAGCCCCAAATCGGCACCGCAGGTACGAACCTGCTGACATATCGCCGCCATGGCTTTTTTGTCCTCCGGATTCGGTGCATGGTTTGGAAAATGTCCGTCCGGTTCAAGGAACTGACTGGAAGAAACGTCCGCACCCAGTGGCGCTAGTACCTTTTCCGCGTAAAATCCGCCGGAGCCATTACCTGCGTCTACGGTAATCTTCATGCCGGAAAGCGGCGTGTCGCCGGCGGCAGCGCCGTCTGTAATCAGTTTGCGCAGATGGGCAGCATAAGTATCCAGCAGCGGAATTTCTTTTATTTCCGATGGCGCGCCGGGTCTGATTGAATTAAGTACTGAGTCGGACTCTGCAAAGGTAATAATGTCAGCGATATCGCCTTTGTTAAGTCCGCCTTCTTTGCTGAAAAACTTCATGCCGTTGCGGTTCCAGGGAAGATGGCTGGCGGTTACCATAACTGCACCGTCACACTGATACTCTTCAAAGATAGTGGACATAAACATGGCGGGCGTGGAAGCCAGTCCTGCGTCTAAAATTTTGCAGCCGTATGGCGCGAGGGCATCGCAGAATGCTTTTACTATAGCTTCGCCGGAAAGTCTCGGATCTCTGCCGATAGAAACCGTCAGCTGTGCTGCTTCTTTACCAGTGGTATGGTGCAGCCAGAATAAAAATCCTCTGGCGATTCTTCCTGCGGCTTCAGTGTCCAGGTTCACATGTTCACCTTCTACGCCTTCTAAAGCAATTCCTCTTATATCACTGCCGTTTTGCAGCTTACCGTAATCATATCTTGGCATAATGAAATCTCCTGTCGCATTTTCAGTATAGAAATATACCTTTATTATATTTTATCAATGCGAAGAAGGCAAGGCATAATACAAACCAGTAGGCTGTATATTTTGGGCAGACCTGTCCTAAAATATTGCCGGGCAGTGCAGAGTAATCCCAGACATCCCACTGCAGCCACAGGTTTACGACAACGCCCATAGAAAATTCGTAAAATGTTACGATGAGAGCGCCGACCGCTGCGGCAAAGAAAATGTTCGTATGAAGGAGAAACGGTGTCAGCAAATAAAAAGTGAAGGCGACGGCACCGCCAGTCAGTACCATGGACCAATGCGTGTAGCCACGATAAAGAATTTCCGTAAGACCATAAAAAACGCCGCCTAAAATAAATACTATCAATTCCATGGATTTAATATTTGACCCTGAGAAAAAATTATGCGCAAAACAATGAAATGGAAATTATTTTATGATACAATAAGGACAAAGGAGATGAGATTTATGGAGAAGCAGGAGAAAAAGAAAGGTAAAATTATATATAAAATTATCATCCTTGTGCTTTTGATTATTATCGGTGTCTGTATCTATAAAATCGTGGGAATTTTAAGCGAGTATCACGAGGGAACCAAAGCTTATGAACAGCTGCAGCTTCTTGCTGGCATAGAAGATATGGAGGATATAGAGAACATCAATTTCAAAGCATTGCGGAAGCAGAACAAGGATGTGAAAGCATGGCTTTATTCAGAAGGTACGGTTATCAATTATCCGGTAGTGCAGGGCGACGATAACAGCTACTATTTGTACCGCATGGTAAACGGAGAGTGGAATGGAAAAGGCTCACTGTTTATCGATTACCGCGTGGAAAAGCCTTTCAGAGACTTTAATACGATAATTTATGGACACCGCATGAAAGACGGTAGCATGTTCCACTCTTTGACAGAATATGAGAGCAAGCGATATTATGACAAGCATCCGGTGATGCAGCTGATTACACCGAAACACGAGTATGATGTTGAGATTTTCGGTGTGATTCGTATACCGGCGGACAGCCCGATGTACAAATGTCAGTTTGACAGCTACGAGGAAAAAGCCAACTATCTGGCACAGATCAAGAAGAACAGCCTGATCAATATTGATGAGGTGGAGGTAAGCGCAGAAGATCGGATTGTGATGCTCAGTACCTGCACTTATGAGTTTGAAGACGCCAGAATGGTCGTGTATGGTAAGCTGGTGGAGAAAGAGGAAGACGGAGATAAATAGAATAGAATGCAGGCAGTTTCTATGTATAAAAATCATGAAAAATATGATAAATATGCGCTTTTAAAATCGGGTGGTTTGAGATATATTATATCTATAGTGAGGAACTCGCAAGAATAAGGAGGAAATAGTATGTTTACGAGAGCAATTACAAGAAAACCCTGTAAAGCGCTGATTGACGGCATTTCCACTGCACAGTTTTGTGATGGCACACCGGATTATGAGAGAGCGATAAAGCAACATGATAAATATGTTGAAGTCCTTCGGAGTTTGGGACTGGATGTCACAGAATTGGAAGCAGACGAAAGATATCCAGATTCCTGTTTTGTGGAAGACCCTGCTGTAGTAATGGAGCGCTGTGCAGTTATCACCAACCCGGCTACGGATTCAAGAAATGGTGAGAAGCACGAGATTATCGACGCAATCAAAAAGTTTTACGACGATTCTCAGATTTTCTACATCGAAGCACCGGGAACCATGGAAGGCGGCGATGTCATGAGAGTTGGGGATCACTTCTATGTTGGTCTGTCTGACCGTACTAATAAAGAGGGCGCAAAGCAGTTTAATGATATCGTGACGAAATTCGGTTACACTTCTTCAACTGTTCCTGTAACAGAGGGGCTGCATTTGAAGGACTTTGTCATCTATCTTGAAAATAACAACATGCTGGTTACGCCTGTTATGAATGAGATGCCTGCGTTCAAGGATTTTAACCGGTTTGTCGTCGATACAGACGAGCTTTATGCAATCAACAGTATGAACATCAATGGCACAGTACTTGTACCGGAAGGCTATCCTAAGACACAGAAAATCATCGAGGATTTAGGATACCCGATTGTACTGGTGGACACCGGAGAATTTAGAAAGATTGACGGAAGTCTGACTTGCCTGTCGTTGAGATTCTAAAATTGTGAAAAAAGCTGCCTGTGGGTTTCCCCTTGGCAGCTTTTTGTATGCTATTTTACTGTTCCATCTGCGTTGAAAAGAGGAAGTTTTTCCAGGAAAATAATATCGTCTCGGTCTGCAGCCTCGCCTTCTGCAAGGACTGCCATTCTGCCTGCGATTTCGCAGCCGACCTGTTTCAGCAGGGTTTCTATAGAAAGCAGAGATTCGCCGGTACTGATGACGTCGTCGATGATAAGCACTTTTTTGCCTTTCATTTTATCAATTTCCGTCTGACCCAGGCACAGTGTCTGAATGTGGTCGGTAGTGATAGAGTCCACCTCTGTGGTGATGACATTCTGCATATAGAGTTTCGGTCCCTTTCTGGCAACGATATAATCGTTGATGCCAGCTTGTCTTGCCATTTCGTAAGCAAGGGGAATGCCTTTGGATTCGGCAGTAATGATTACGTCAAATTCCGGCGCTTTTTCCAGAAGCGCTGCGGCGCTGGCGCGAGTAATTTCTACATCACTGAACATGATGAATGCGCCGATATAAAGTTCATCGTTGATTTTGCAAAGAGGCAGCTGGCGCTTGCAGCCTGCAATGGTCATTTCGTAAAACATGATTTATTTCTCCAATTCTGCGATTTCGTCTTCGCAAGCCTGCATGGCTTCGAGGACCTCAGCCATGAGTGTTTCCAGTTCCCAGCCCAGCTGTTCAGCGCCGGTTCTGATGACATCTCTGTCACAGCCTGCAGCAAAGCGCTTGTCCTTAAATTTTTTCTTTAAAGATTTTAAATCCATATCCTTGCAGCTTTTGGAAGGGCGCAAAATAACAGCAGCGCCGATGAGTCCGGTCAGTTCGTCTGCCGCAAATAGGATTTTTTCCATCAGGTGGGTCGGTTCTACGTCAGAACATAGACCGTAGCCGTGGGAACAAACCGCATGGATAATCGCTTCGTCCACACCGGCTTCACGCAGGAGTTCCGGCGCTTTTTTGCAGTGCTCTTCCGGCCACATCTCAAAATCGATGTCGTGCAGCAATCCGCAAATTGCCCAGAATTCCGCATCCTCGTCAAATCCCTGTTTTTTCGCCATGTAGCGCATGACACATTCCAGTGTAATGCCGTGATGGATGTGAAACTCCTCCTTGTTATATTTTTTCAAAAGTTCCAAAGCTTCCTTTCGATTAATCATTGGTATCACTTCCTGTTCTGTTAAGTTTTGGTATTTCCAATTTGATACTTTCAGTATACGACAAAACGCGCAGTCTTGCAAGGCCTGCGCGTTTGCTTTGGTTGGTGATTTCTTCAGAAAACGCGAAAAGGGGCACAGTGGAACTGACCCAATTTCGCGTTTCTTATTATACTTTTGGAAGTGTGTGCTTATTATTGTTATTTTGCCTGTAAGCGCTCTTCTTTGGATGGAAGCTGTGGTATTATAACTGCAATGAAGATGACAATGCAGCCCAGCCCCTCCAGCAGTGTGAGCCGTTCGCCTAGAATCAGTGCGCCGAAGAGCACAGAGAATACAGATTCCAGACTTAGAATCAAAGAGGCCGCAGCAGGCTCTGCGTCTTTTTGACCTAAAACCTGACAAGTATAGGCAACACCTGAGGAGATGACGCCGCAGTACAGAATCGGCAGCCAACAGTCTAAAATATCTGCAAGTATTGGTGTTTCAAAGATGAACATACATATGATTCCGATTATACCGGCGGTCAGGAACTGGATGCAGGAAAGCTTGATACCGTCGCATTTTGGAGAAAAGTGATCAACTACCAGAATGTGACAAGAGAAAGCGACTGCACAAATCAGAACAAACAGTTCACCGGTATGAATGGTAAAGCCTTCTCCTTTTCCTGCCATGGTCAGCAGATAGAATCCGAATGCGCCCATGACAATGCAGCCCCAGACAATAGGTTTTACCTTTTGTCGCAGGAATAAACCCAGTACCGGTACGATGACGATGTAAAGGGATGTGATGAATCCAGCCTTTCCGGCACTAGTTTCAAAATATAGTCCGAACTGCTGCAGGGTAGAAGCGATACATAGGACGACACCGCAGGAGATACCTCCGACGATGAGGGTTTTTCTCTCAGCGGCAAGCTCCGCTTCTGTTTTAGGTGTTTCCTCTTTGTCCTTGCTCAGTGCTTTAAACACGTAAATGACGGGAATCAGCACAAGTCCGCCGATAAACATACGAATTCCGTTGTATGTGAAAGGCTCCAATGAAGCGCCCGCTTTTTGGGCAACAAAAGCGGAACCCCAGATGACTGCTGTAATCAGCAGTAAGATGTTACTGCGCATTTTTTTACTCATAAAATTAAATCCTCTTTATTAATCAGAATTATTTCGTATCTCAATTATATTAAAAAAAGGAAAACATTACAAGCGGAGAACATTTTTTTTCATACAAAAAAGCAAAGGGGTAGTTGTATTTTGTACAAATGAAGGCATGTTTTTTGAAAATACAGTGGCGCAAAAACTGACTGAAGCGACATAGAAATTACAGAAAAGAAGGCCAAACAGTTTATCTGCCGTCCTATATGCTGATGTGTTTATAGGCTTCAATGAAAAATCCGTGCTTTTCCCTCGTTTGGAATTGTGGTAAAATAGATTTATTGTGAATGAAAGAGAGATGTAGAAGAAAGGTTACAAAAGATGAGCAACGAAAAGAAATTATTTGAGCTAATTGGAAAAATAGAAACCTTGGATGAAGGGGCAATGGCAGCAGCAAAACAGCGGCAGGATTACCTGGCAAAACCGCCGGGAAGTTTAGGTAAGCTTGAGGATATCTCCATAAAAATTGCAGGGATTTCCGGAAAAGCTGTAGGAAATGATGTGTCGAAGCAGTGTGTTGTCATCATGTCTTCAGATAATGGTGTCGTTGCAGAGGGCGTCGCGTCTGCACCGCAGTCTGTTACTTTGTCCCAGACTATCAATTTTACCAGAAGATATACCGGAGTCAGCTCCATGGCAAAGTATTATGGCATTGATCTTTTAGTAACAGATGTGGGCGTTGCCATGGAAATTCCGCAGGAACTTTATACGGATGCTATGCTGACAGAAGAGGGAAAGATTCCTGTCAAAATCGTAAATAGACGAATTGCAAACGGTACGCGGAATCTGGCAAAGGAAGCCGCTATGACCAGAGAGGAGGCGGTAAGAGCTATTCTCATCGGGATTGAAGCAGCGGAGGCGGCAAAAAAAGCTGGCGTACAGCTTATGGGCGTCGGTGAAATGGGTATCGGAAATACGACTACCAGTTCTGCAGTTTTGAGCGCATTGACCGGCGCACCTGCAAAGGACGTAGTCGGCAGAGGCGGCGGACTTAACGATGAGGGACTTGCTAAGAAGCTGAAAATCGTAGACGATGCAGTCAACAGCTGGTGCATGAGCGATCCTATAGAGAAGCTGGCAAAAGTTGGAGGCTACGATATCTGTGCTATGGTAGGTGCATTTTTGGGTGCAGGTATTTACAGGATTCCGGTTGTAATTGACGGTTTTATTTCTGTTGTTGCAGCTTGTGTTGCCAAGGAACTGAATCCGAGGGTGGTGGATTATATGTTTGCTTCCCACAAATCCTACGAAATCGGTTATGTGATTGCAATGGATCGACTGGGTCTTGCGCCGATGTTTGATCTTGGCATGCGTCTTGGAGAAGGAAGCGGCTGCCCGATTGCATTTAAAATTATCGAAACTGCCATTGCGTCCATGAATATCATGAAGACCTTGGAAGAAGCGTCTATTGACGGCGATTACTTAGAAGAAATTAGAAGGGAAAATTTATTCTAATGAATGTATTTATCAGCGGCGGCTGCAAGAATGGGAAGTCCATGTATGCCCAGCGGATTGCAAAGAGAATGTCTCAGGAGGAAGGAGTTCCTTTGTATTATCTGGCAACCATGATTCCTACCGACGATGAAGATAGAGAGCGAATTACCCGACACATCGGTGACCGGGAGGGATGGGGCTTTGAGACCATTGAACAGGGAATCCAGATTGAAAAAGCTTTAGATGGAGAAGTGGACGCAGGTGGAGCCTTTCTTCTTGATAGTGTGACGGCGCTGCTTTCCAACGAGATGTTCAGGCAGGATGGAACTATTGACCTTGGTGCAGGCGAGCGGGTTTGCAAAGAACTGGTGCGCTTTGCAGAAAAGACGGGAAATACAGTGTTCGTATCAGACTATATTTACTCTGACAGCAGAGTGTTCGACCACTACACCGAAAGCTACAGAAAAGCCCTTGCGCTCATCGACAGGACCCTTGCAAAGACCTGCGATAAAGTCATCGAAGTGGCTTTTGGACATATATACGAATACTGTGAGGAAGATAAATGAAGAAATTTATAATTGGTTTTTTTATGGCATGGGGAAATTTTATTACGCTTCCCTGTCCGTATAAACGGTGGGACAGCCAGTTAAAAAACATGATGCTGGCATTTCTGCCATCCATCGGGCTGGTGATCGGTTTACTTTGGATGGGACTGTTTTGGATCATGCTGCGGATAGAATTATCTCCGCTTTTGATCAGCTTCCTTATGATGTTTTATATTTTTGCTATATGCGGGTTTATGCACATGGACGGCTTTATGGACTGTAACGATGCAATTATGTCCAGACGTCCATTAGAAGAGCGGCAGAGGATTCTAAAGGATTCCACAGTCGGTGCTTTTGCGGTGGTGACGGTAGCGTTTCTGCTTCTTGCATGGTTTGCAGCTATGTCGACGGCGATTTATAGAATTAGCTATGCAGATCTTTTGACTTTACCTGTGGTAAGCCGGGCGATTAGCGGACTTGCGGTGCTTGTGTATCAGCCTATTGGGCACAGCCAGTATGTGGAAGACTACAAAGCTCCGGGCAGATGGAAGTATCGGCTTTCCGTGCTGCTGCAAACAGGGCTTGTAATGGGGCTTTCTGTGCTTCTAGGCGCAGGATGGATTAAGATGCTGATTTGCAGCGCAGTGATTGCTGTTGTCGGCTTTATCGCATGTCTTTATGCGAGGAAACAATTAGGTGGTATGAGCGGCGATATTGCGGGGTATACCATTTGTATCGGTGAACTGGCAGGCATTTTTGCGCTGGCGGTGCTTTAAGAAAGGACGGGAAAAGAAATGATTTTTATTTTCGGTGGTGCGTA
The DNA here is from genome assembly GCF_009936045.1 of Emergencia sp. 1XD21-10. Classification (GTDB taxonomy): domain Bacteria; phylum Bacillota; class Clostridia; order Peptostreptococcales; family Anaerovoracaceae; genus Senimuribacter; species Senimuribacter intestinalis. Next base: position 9,393 of record NZ_QWEQ01000031.1, read on the forward strand.
TCAGGGAAAATTGGATTATGCGCTTGAGAACTACGACTTGACGGAAAAAGATGTACACCATTGCGATATGGAGTCCATGGTGCTGAACTTTGATAGAAAGGTTATTGATAATCTGGACCGTTTTGTGCTGGCATGCATTAAGGAAGATGTCAATGCGAAGGAGTGTCTGGAAGACAATATTGATAAGCTGCGGGACAAAATTATTATCTGCGATGATATTTCTCAGGGAGTGGTGCCTATGGACAAGACCGAACGGGCATGGAGAGAAGCCACCAGCAGGTGTATGACCTATTTGGGGCAGGAGGCAGACGAAGTGATTCGTATTTTCTGCGGAATCGGCAGCAAGATTAAATAATTAAGGTGAGACAATGGTATCAAAAATTTACCTGATCAGACATGGAATTACGGAAGGAAATCAGAAAAAATGGTTTTATGGTGCGGCGGACTTACCGTTGGCGGATGAAGGTATCGCGGCACTGGAGAAAGCTGCTTCTGGCGGCATATATCCGCAAATTCCGGAGGACGCAGACTGCTATACGACAGGACTTTTGCGCACGGAGCAAACCTTTGAGCTGATTTTTGGAGAGCGTAATCATGGTGTGATTCGCAATTTGCGGGAGATGGAGTTTGGAGATCACGAGTGCAAATCCTACGAGGAGCTAAAGGATAATGAGGAATTTTCTGCTTGGTGCTGGGACGAGACCGGTGAGGCGGTTTTGACTGGCGGCGAGACGAAAAATGCCTTTGCAGCCAGAATTTCTGCCGGCCTTAGGGAACTTGTCGGTTATCACCGTTTGAAAGAACTTTCTCATCGCCACGACGGCAAGGACGCAATCACAGTCGTAATCTGTCACGGCGGTGTAATTTCTGCCGTTATGCAGGAACTTTTTCCGGCAGCAAAGGGCAGCATGTGGGACTGGATGCCGGAGCCAGGATTCGGCTATGCAGTGGAATTTAAAGATGGCGAGCCGGCTTCCTTTGAGGAAATTAAATAATCCAATAAATATATAAAAATCAAAAGGTTTTTTACTACTTGTACATATATCCGGGAAAAGAGCCTAAAATATGCATAAACTCTTGAGGAAATCTGCATATTTTTGATGTTTCTTCTCCTGATATGCATTTTTTTCAATAAAAACCTCTGAAATAGCAGCCGGATTGTCGGTTCGGTGCGGCGAATGTGCATATATAACGCAAAAATCCCGAAAATATGCAGACTAATGTGCATATTTTCGGGATTTTCTTTGAAAATATGTATTTTTCCACAGGACAGAAGCAGCTATTCTTCTAGTCGCACGGATACCTCCCCCGTGGTGAGGGTTTCAATCTGACGCATTTTAGGACCTTCCATGTATTCCACTACCAGTCCGCCATTGTCGTCGATATCGATGGCTCTGGCTTTAATGGATGTTTCATTAAGATTGGCATGAATACGGATATTTTTGCCTAAGAGAAAACACTTTGTGCGGTATTCGATGAGGAAAGACTTGCTTTCTAGATTTTCCAGTATTTCTAGAGTCTGATTATAGATTTCAGCTGCCAGCTTTCCGCGGGAGAAGGCGTTCTTCTTGTCGGATACACAGCCGACGATATCTTTCAGATCTTCTGGAAAGCTGCCGGGGAAACAGTTGACACCGATCCCAATGATCAGGCTGTCAATTTTTCCTGATTCAAAATTGGTCTGCGCCTCTGTGAGGATGCCGCAGATTTTTTTGTTCTTATAAAAAAGGTCATTGACCCATTTGATTTTTACTTTGACGCCGGCTACTTTTTCCAAGGCGCGGCAGACTGCCACAGCTACGGCCATAGTAACGTAGAGGGATTTATTCAAATCAAAGGTTGGTCGCAGGGCAATGGTCATGTACAGTCCAGTTCCTGAGGGTGAAGCAAACATTCTGCCCAGACGACCCCTGCCGGCTTCCTGCTTGTTGGCAATCACCATAACGGGTTTATTTCCAACGGTGATTTCCTTCGCTACATTGTTGGTGGAATCCACGGTGTCAAAGACGCGCAGATCACAGGGGTAGCGAAGATCGCCGACGACAGAGGCATCGGTGAGAATGTTGCTCTTTGTTTTTAGACGATAGCCGACGCTGGGCTTGCTTTCTATATGATAACCTTCATCTTTAAGCTGCTTCATAGCTTTCCAGATGGCGTTTCTGGAAACCTGTAATTCTTCTCCGATTTTCTGACCGGAAAGAAAGATTCCTGTATTTTCACTGAGCAGTTTTAAAAGTTCGGTTTTTTTGGACATGTCGTATTCCTCCGTATTTTGTTTATATGCTTAGTATAGCACGAATTCCTATCAGAAAAAAGTTGGAGTTTGTGTGAAATCCTTTATTTTTTTTGATATATGTGGTAAAATACTATGTTACAAGTACCTTTTTTTAATTCAAAATATGAGGAGGAAAACAGGAAATATATGGATAGTCATATAGGGTATTCTATCGGGATTATTGTTATTTTTGTGGTTTTGTCGGCGTATTTTTCGGCAACAGAAACGGCGTTCACATCGCTTAACCGGATCAGACTGAAGAATCTGGCAGGAGATGGGGATAAACGAGCAAAACGAGTATTGGAGTTAGAAAGCAAATACGATAATTTACTTTCGACGATTTTAATCGGAAACAATATTGTAAATATAGGGATGACCGCAGTTGCGACAGCTTTATTTCTGGAATTAACGCCGCAATATGGGGCAACACTTTCAACTGTAGTTGTCACCGTCGTCGTATTGATTTTTGGTGAGATTTCTCCAAAGAGCCTGGCGAAGGAGAGTCCAGAAAGTTTTGCTATGTTTTCATCAGGTTTTATCAATGTGCTGATGGTGATTTTAACGCCAATCAACTTCGTTTTTAGCCAATGGAAGAAACTTCTTGCGAAGATTTTTAAGGTGGTAGATAACAGGGGAATTACGGAAGACGAGCTTTTGACTATTGTGGAGGAAGCTGAAACGGAAGGGAATCTGGCGGCAGAGCAAAGCGAGCTGATTCAGAATGCTATCGAATTTAATGAACTTGAAGCGTGGGATGTGCTGACACCCCGTGTAGATATTAAGGCAATCGAAATTGATTCTACGAAGAAAGATGTAGCGAAGATGTTTATGGAAACCGGCTATTCGAGATTGCCGGTTTATGAGGATGATTTGGATAAGATATTGGGAGTTCTCAATCAGAAGGATTTTCACAATTACATTTCTGGTTCTAAGAAGACAATCTCTGACTATGTAAAACCTGTAGTTTACGTAGCAGGTTCTATGAAAGCGGCAGATCTTTTAAAAAAGCTGCAGGTGAACAAAACCCATATCGCTATTATCGTCGATGAATACGGCGGGACGGCGGGGCTTGTCACGATGGAGGATATTATTGAAGAGCTGGTCGGTGATATTTACGACGAGCATGACGAAGTGGAATCTCAGGAGATTACGCAGCTGCAGGATGGAAGCTATAGAGTCCTGTGCAGTACTAACGTAGAGAAAATGTTTGATTACTTTGATGAAGAGGTAGAGCTAGATGCAACTACCGTCAACGGCTGGGTTGTACTGCAGCTTGATAAACTGCCGAAGGCGGGAGATACTTTTGAATATGAAGTAGGAAATAAATTATTTGAAGGTCGGGTTATCAAGGCTGACGAACGCAAAGCAATTGAAATTAATTTAAGAGTTACGGAAAAACCTGAAGAAGAGCAGACGAACAGAAAGGGGAATTAATACAGACTATGGGACTGATGGAAAAGATCTTTGGTGATCTAAATGAAAAAGAAATTAAGAAAATATCTAAAATAGTAGATCAGGTTGAGGCACTAGACGAGGATATGCAGAAGTTATCCGATGAGGAACTGCAGGCAATGACGCCAAAACTGAAGGAGAGGCTTGCAAATGGTGAAACACTGGATGACATTTTACCAGAGGCTTTTGCGGTCTGCCGTGAAGGGGCGGTGCGAAGCCTGGGCATGAAACATTTCCGCGTACAGCTGATAGGCGGGGTGGTTTTACATCAGGGAAGAATTTCCGAAATGAAAACTGGTGAAGGTAAGACCTTGGTGGCAACGCTGGCAGCATACCTCAATGCCTTAGAAGGCAAGGGGGTGCATGTGATTACAGTCAACGACTATCTGGCAAAGCGTGACGCAGAATGGATGGGTAAACTCTATTCCTTCCTGGGGCTCTCCGTGGGCTGTGTTATTCACGGAATCTCCGGCGAAGAGAGAAAAGCTGCTTATATGGCGGATATCACTTACGGAACCAATAACGAATTCGGCTTCGATTATTTGAGAGACAATATGGTAATTTATCAGGAAGAACTCATGCAGCGCGACCTGAACTTTGCCATCATTGACGAAGTCGACTCCATTTTAGTAGATGAAGCTAGAACGCCGCTGATTATTTCCGGCAAAGGTGCAAAATCTACGGATTTATATAAAACTGCGGACCGCTTTGTTACGACGCTGACTAAGGAAACGGACTTTACGGTAGAAGAAAAAGACCAGCAGGCAGCGCTGACGGATGAAGGCGTTGCCAAGGCGGAAGCCTTCTTTAAGGTGGATAACTATGGCGACCCTGAGAATATGGAGATCAACCATCACGTGCTGCAGGCTCTGAAGGCGCGTAATCTGATGGAGCGAGATGTAGACTATATCGTAAAAGATGGAGAAATCATCATCGTTGACGAGTTCACCGGTCGTCTTATGTTCGGAAGAAGATTCTCCAACGGTCTGCATCAGGCAATCGAAGCAAAGGAAAGAGTAGCGGTTCGCTCAGAATCTAAGACGCTGGCAACCATCACTTTGCAGAATTATTTCAGAATGTACAACAAGCTGGCAGGCATGACCGGTACGGCGAAGACTGAGGAAGAGGAATTCCGCGACATCTACAATATGGATGTCGTGGTGATTCCAACCAACCGCGAAATCGCCAGAAAAGATTTGGACGATTCCGTTTACCAGACAGAGCGGGGTAAAGTCAAAGCTATCGCAAATAGAGTTGCCCAGGTGCACGAAACTGGACAGCCAGTGTTGGTAGGTACCATTTCTATTGAAAAATCCGAGATGATCAGCGATATGCTAAAAAAGCGCGGTGTAAAACACAACGTGCTCAATGCGAAGCAGCATGATAAGGAAGCCGAAATCGTTGCAGAAGCAGGTCGCCTTGGCATGGTAACCATTGCGACTAATATGGCAGGTCGTGGTACCGATATTATCCTGGGTGGCAATCCGGAATTTGAAGCGAAACGGGAAATGAAGAAGCAGGGCTATTCTGACGAAGCGATTTCCTTCGCATCCAGCTTTATCAAATCTGATGATCCGGCGCTCAATGAAGCCAGAGAAAAATTTAATCAGCTGCATCAGCAGTTTAAGGAAGAGAGAAAAGAAGAACAGCAGAAAGTTGTGGAACTTGGCGGGCTTTGCATCATCGGTACTGAACGCCACGAATCCAGACGTATTGATAACCAGTTGCGAGGTCGTTCCGGTCGTCAGGGCGACCCTGGTCAGACTCAGTTCTTTATCTCATTGGAAGATGAACTGCTTCGCCTCTTTGGCGGCGAGAGAATGCAGAAGCTGGTTGACAGAATGGGGCTTGAAGAGGATGAAGCGATTGAAGCAGGCATGCTTTCCCGTGCCATCGAAGGTGCACAGAAAAAGGTGGAAGGCAAGAACTTCGGCATCAGAAAATATGTATTGCAGTATGACAATGTCATGAACAAGCAGAGAGAAATCATCTACGAAGAACGCCGCAAGGTGCTCTTTGGTGAAGATTTGCGAGAGTATATCATCAATATGATGAAGACGATTGTAAATGCAATCATCGATCCGATTGTAGTAGATTCCAAATTCCCTGAGGAATGGGATTTTGAGACGATGAACAAGAACCTGCGCAAGATTACCGCAAATTATCGCGGAAAGAGTTCCCATACAGCAGAAGAACTTCGCGATATGACAGAAGAGTCTTTGCGTGAGTCGGTTATCGCTGAGTTTGAAAAACTGTATGAGTTGAAGGAAGCTGAAATCGGTGCGGAGCAGATGCGAGAAGTTGAGCGCATGATTCTTCTTCGTGTCGTAGATAATCTTTGGATGGATCACATCGACGCTATGGATCAGCTGAAATCCGGTATCGGTCTGCGTGCTTTGGGGCAGCAGGATCCTGCTGCAGCTTACGCAAAAGAAGGCTTTGACATGTTTGAGCAGATGATCAGCGCAATTCAGGAAGACACGGTGAAGTACTGCTATAACGTAACTGTTGAAACAAGAACAGAAAGAAAAGCCATCATGGAAGCTGAGAAAGCAACGAAATCAGACTTTGTTGAGGACGATACCGTTCGAGCAATGCAGGGCGAAGGGCAGCTTCCAGAAGGTGCGCAGGTGCCGGAGCGGGAAAACAAGCCGGAAACCTACAGACGCGATCAGCCGAAAGTCGGCAGAAATGATCCATGCCCTTGTGGCAGCGGTAAGAAATATAAGAACTGCTGCGGGAGATCCTAGCTGATTTTCCCCCACTTCAGTGGGAATGGAAAATCGGACAGCGAAGGGAGCCAGTCGATTGTAGACTGGAGACCGGAGGAGTGAAGCGATAGCGAAACGTTGCCCAATTGTCTGAGCTGATGCCGCCAAAGACGGCGGAGGCGAAAGAGGAGTAAAGTTGTGCAAAATTGAGCGTTTTTAGGCTTGATGCAAACCCCATAGAGTTATCAGTTGTGCAGATTGGCTTTTTTATCATGCCTCTGCACAACTTTTTTGATTCTCTTTAAGATATGGGGGAAAGGTTGTGCAAATTTGAGCAGTTTTATCGCGGACACATAACCTGAATCGGAGCCGAAGTCGGATATCGAGGGTATATATAGCATTTTACTATTAGAGTTGTGTAGGAATCTTGGGTTTGCTAGAGCTTGCACAACTTACGATGATTGGGGTTGTGCATGGAAGATGTAAACATGTAAATTTGCACAACTTGTGCTGGTTATCATGTAAGGAGAGAAAAATTGAACGATAGAGAGCAAATTCGCAAAAGTGCAATTTCTGCAAGAGATTGCCTGGGCGGTGTACAGAGGCAGGAGTTGTCCGCAAAAATTTCGGAGCATATCGCAGTCTCAGCGGAGTTTCAAGAGGCTGAAATCATCATGTTATATAAGGGCGTGCGGGGTGAAGTGCGCCTTGAAAAGCTGGAGCAGATTGCAGAACATGCCGGTAAGCGGATTGTTTATCCGCTATGTACAGGTCCGGGGGAGATGATTGCGCTGGAACCAAAGAAAAAAGAGGGTGCATGGGAAAAAGGTGCCTACGGCATTATGGAGCCAGTGCGAGAGCATTCCATTGTTGTGTCGCCGGAGGATATTGATCTGGTGATTTGTCCATGTACTGCCTTTGATGAAAAGGGGAACCGCATGGGTATGGGAGCTGGCTACTATGATAGATTTCTGCCGCAGTGTGTAAATGCGGTTGTCATCGCTGCTGCTTTTGAAGTGCAGAAGGTAGAAAGACTGCCTGTAGATGAGTGGGACTATCCGATGGAACGGGTTTTCACGGAAGAGAGAACATATTAAAAAATCCGCACGGTTCATTTTTGAAGATGTGCGGATTTCTTTCGCGTCCAAGCTTACAGCTCTTTTTTGTTATCCGGTCCCGGTGTGGTTACAATCACTTTTTCGGGGGTGATAACAACTGCACCTTTTGCGGCCAGCGCACCGCCAAATTTTTCGGCGGCAACCTTTTTAAGCATGTCTACTACCGGACCTTCGCTCAGGTATTCGGCGGAACCTTTGATCTGATAGCCCTCGGAAGTAGCAGGGTTGCATACAGAAACCGCAGCCTTGCCGGTTACCTGAATATTTTTTGCAGTGGTTTCCATGAAAACATCTCCGACTATCAGCTTTTCATCGTCTGATACCATCTTAAATCCTACCGGTACAGCGTTGGGTTCGTCGGAAAAGGTGGCAATATACCACAACTGTTCATTGAGTAAATTTTTTACAGCTTCACTTAACATCGAAATATTCCTCCTAATAATGTATGTTTGACCATATTATAACAAATTCGCTACTAAAAAATAAGATATGATTATATTTATTAGTAACTATTAAAAAGAATAGTGACTTGTAAAAAAATAGTAAAATTGATATAATGCAAACTGACGGAAAAGGAGGATAAGCATGTATCAGGCAAAACTGGAGAAGGACATTCGCTGCCCTTTGGAATATGGACTGGAAGTCTTTGGTGGAAAATGGAAATCCCGTATTATTTGTGTACTAGCGGGGAAAGAACCGGTGCGTTATAGCGAAATTCGCAAAGAAATGCGCAATATAACTGACGCAGTTCTGGCGGCAAATTTGAAGGATTTAATTAAAGAGGGAATTGTACTGCGAAGATCCTACGATGAAATTCCACCGCGGGTGGAATATGGTTTGACAGAAAAGGGCAGGACTGTATTGCCGGTGCTGATCGATATTGCAAAGTGGGCAGAGCCCTATTTTGAGAATCATGCGAAGGCTGCAGAAGAAAGGACCTGCCAGCATTGCGGTGTGCAGAAGAAATTTTAGCAAAGTGCGGCGTTCGCAGCTTGATATCTTAACTTATATCCGGTTTTTTCAATAAAAGTGTATAAGAGAAGTCTCGAATCTTAACCGAAAACTATGGAATCTTCAAAAAATGTATAAGCCCAAGAGAATATTTCAGCCGTGTATAGTGTTCTGCATATATAATTCGGGGATTTCCGCGAGAAAACTTACATTTTATGTAGAATTCAATGCCTTACAGATAACATCTTGCGTGAAATGTAAGTTCTGCGAGGTGTGGGGAGATTCTTTTTATACATTTTTTGAAGAAAGTCGGGAAGTGAGTTAAGATTTTTCGGTGAGGAGATTTTGTGAATAACAGACTCGCAGTGAAAGTCATCGAAGCCATGGCGCACTGGCACAGTTTTTTTAGAAAACCGGTGTAAAACAGATGTAAAGCCGGAATTTTTATGATAAAATAATAAAATATGAATTTAACAGTAAAGGATGTGAGAAAATGATTCAATTCGATCAGATGAAATCTGACCTGCCGATTGCAAAGGCGAATCTCAAAGAGGTAGGTGAGTCCCTTTGACCTTGCGGGTCTTAGGAAGCAATTAGAAGAACTCAGCGTGCAGACGGAGGATCCGGAATTCTGGAACAATCCCGACACGGCACAGAACATTTTAAAGAAAAAGAAGAGCCTGGAAACCAGACTTGAAAAATATGAATCTCTGGAAAAAGGCTTTGACGATATGGAAGAACTGATGGAACTGGCAGAAGAAATGGAAGACGAGGAAGAAGCTGATTCCATCGTAGAAGCCTTCGGAAATCTGCAGCAGCAGCTGGAGACACTGAAACTGGACACTTTGTTATCTGGAAAATACGACCATAACAACGCTATTATTTCCGTACATGCGGGAACAGGCGGCGTAGATGCTATGGACTGGGCGCAGATGCTTTACAGAATGTACGTCCGGTGGTCGGAGAAGAAAGGATATAAAGTGACTTTGGTCGACATGCAGGATGATACCGAGGCGGGCATTAAGAGCGCAACTTTAATTGTAGAGGGTGAAAATGCTTACGGTTATTTGAAGAACGAAAAAGGTGTGCACCGTCTAGTCAGAATTTCTCCGTTTAACTCAGCAGGAAAGAGACAGACTTCTTTTGCGGCGCTGGAAGTTATGCCGGAAATCGAAGATGATATGTCTGTAGAAATTGACCCAGAGGATCTGCGCATTGACACCTACAGGAGCAGTGGGGCAGGGGGTCAGCATGTCAACAAGACCGATTCGGCGATCCGAATCACACATCTGCCGACCCACATTGTAGTAACTTGCCAGAACGAGAGAAGTCAGCACCAGAACAAGGAGATGGCGATGAAGATTCTGGCATCCAAGCTGATGGAACTGAAAGAGCAGGAGCACAAGGAAAACTTAAAGGAACTGAAAGGTGACTTTTCCCTGATTACCTGGGGTTCCCAGATTCGCTCCTACGTTTTCCAGCCATACACCATGGTAAAAGATCACCGTACCGGTGCAGAAGTCGGCAATGTAGGCGCAGTGATGGACGGAGACATCGACTACTTTATTAATGAAAAACTGAAACAGAGGGACGAAGATTAATATGAACATTATTGAAAAACTAGCAAGTGAATTTAAAGTCAAAACAGCGCAGGTGGAAAGCACAGTTGCGCTCATCGATGAGGGAAATACGATTCCCTTTATCGCTCGTTACAGAAAGGAAGTGACCGGCGGTCTGACTGACGTGACTCTTCGCGATATGGACGAGAGACTGCAGTACTTGCGCAACCTGGAAAGCCGAAAGGAAGAGGTGCTCCGTCTTATTGAAGAACAGGGCAAGCTGACCGAAGAGCTGAAAGCCGAAATCCAAAAAGCGGAGGTTTTGCAGCGTGTAGAAGACCTGTATAAGCCATATAAACAGAAAAAGGCAACTAGAGCTTCCAAAGCAAAAGAAAGAGGACTGGAGCCTCTGGCAATGATCTTCTATGCCCAGCAGAAGAAAGAGGGCAATCCTCTGGACTTTGCGGCAGATTTTATTAATCCGGAAAAAGAAGTGGAGACGGCGGAAGACGCTGTGCAGGGCGCTATGGACATCATCGCAGAGATGATTGCCGATGACGCAGATTTGACCAAGGCAATCAGAGAAAAGACCTTTGCCAAGGGACAGATTGCTACAGAAGCAACGGATCCAGAGGAGAAGACTGTCTACGAAATGTATTACGGCAGCAGCGAAGCGATTGCTAAAATGCCGAACCACAGAGTTCTTGCGGTCAATCGCGGTGAAAAAGAAAAGAAATTGAAAGTAAAAGTCGCTATCGACAGCGAAGAAATTACAGGCCTTATCGCAAAGCAGGTCATTCGCGGAAAATCCATCTTCACCGAGATTTTGGAGGAGACCATCGCGGATTCTTACAAGCGTCTCATTGCGCCGTCCATCGAGCGTGAAATGCGTAATGTTCTGACAGAGAGAGCGGAAACTGAGGCGGTAAAGGTCTTTGCAAAGAATACAGAAAAGCTTTTGATGGTGCCGCCTGTCAAGGGAAAGAAAATAATTTCCATTGACCCAGGCTACAGAACTGGTTGTAAAGTTGCGGTGCTGGACGAGACTGGAAAGCTGAAAGCCTACACCACCATCTATCCGACCGAGCCAAAAAATGATGTAGCTGGAACGGAGAGAACTTTGGAAAAGATTATCAATAAATTCGGTACGGATATCATCGTAATCGGAAACGGCACTGCTTCCAGAGAAACCGAAGAAGTAGTTGCAAACTTCCTGAAAAAGCACGATTACGATATTCAGTACACCATCGTCAACGAAGCGGGCGCTTCCGTTTACTCGGCTTCCAAGCTGGCGACAGAAGAATATCCTGACCTTGATGTTACCACCAGAGGCGCTATGTCGCTGGGCAGACGTCTGCAGGATCCGCTGGCTGAGCTGGTAAAAATCGATCCAAAGCACATCGGCGTAGGACAGTATCAGCACGATATCAACCAGAAGCAGCTGGATACAGCGTTGACTAACGTGGTTGAGGACTGCGTAAACAGAGTTGGTGTGGATTTGAATACCGCTTCTCCATCCCTTCTTTCTTATATCGCAGGTGTCAACATGGGTATCGCCAAGAACATCGTGGCATATAGAGAAGAAAACGGCAGATTCAAAAACAGAAAAGAACTGATGAAAGTTTCCAAGCTGGGAGAAAAGGCGTTTAAGCAGTGTGCAGGTTTTATGCGAATTGCAGACGGCAGCGAGCCTCTTGACAGTACCTCTGTACATCCTGAATCTTACAAAGCTGCCGAGGAAATGATGAACAAAATCGGCATTACCAAGGAGGAAATCTTAAGCGGCGGTGCAAAGAATATCGATGAGAAAATTTGGGAGGCGTACCCTGCGAAAAAACCTTCGGAAAGTGTAAAGAAAATGGCGGAGGATCTGGGCATCGGTGAAATGACTCTAAGCGATATCATCGCAGAAATGAAAAAACCGGCAAGAGACCCTCGTGAAGACGCGCCACCGGTGATTTTCAGAAACGACGTTAGGAGTTTTGAGGATTTGAAGGTGGACATGGAGCTAACTGGAACCGTCCGCAACGTGGTGGACTTCGGCGCTTTTGTGGATATCGGCGTCAAGCAGGACGGACTGGTGCATGTGTCTCAGCTTTCTAACAAGTTTATCAAGCACCCGATGGACGTGGTGTCCGTGGGAGATACTGTGAAAGTAAAAATTCTCAGCGTAGATCCGGAGAAGAAAAAGATTGCGCTGACGATGAAATTCTAGAAAAAGGAGCCTGTCATGGCAATAAAGACGATTTTATTTGATTTTGACGGAACGGTTGCAAATACCAATAGACTGATTATTGATTCCTGGCAGCATGTTTTCAGGACGGTTCATGGAAAAGAAGCCGATGAAGCAGATATTAAGGCGACCTTCGGAGAGCCTTTGGGCATTAGTATGGTGAAGAACTTTCCGGATATGAATCCGGAAGATGCCATCGACATGTACAGGAGCCATCAGAAGGATATTTATGAGGACATGATAGAGCCCTTTCCCGGCATGACAGAGCTTTTGCAGGGTCTTAAGGAAAAGGGGTATCAGGTGGGTATTGTAACTTCCAGACTGCGGAACTCCACGATGATCGGGCTCAGAAAGTTTGGTGTCATGGAAGTGATCAACTGCATCGTAACTTGTGAAGATACGGACAAGCATAAGCCGGATCCTGAGCCTGCGCTGATTGCCCTTGAGCGGCTTTGCGCAAAGGCAGAGGAAACGCTGATGGTAGGCGATAGCATGTTCGATATTAAATGTGCCCACAATGCCGGCATGAAGGCGGTTATGGTGGGCTGGGCAGAAGCTATTACGGAAGCTGATTTGACTGGTCCTGACAGACCGGAGTACTGTATCACAAAAGCTGAAGATCTGTACGGCATTCTTTAGAATTTGAGGAATCACTATGCTGCAAATCTTTTACGGAAGAGAAAGTATCGAAAAGGAAAAGTTCATCTACGAGGATATTCGGAAAAATCCAGGCAGGACGATTGTCATCGTGCCGGATCAGTACACGCTGGAAGCAGAGAAGCAGGCTTTCTTGTTTTTGCATGCAGAAAGCATGATGGACGTGGAGATTATCGGCATGTCGCGCCTTGGAAGCAGATTGCTTTCGCAGCAGGGGGGCGGCAACAAAACCTTTATCGATAAATACGGCAGACATATGCTGCTGACCCAGATTGCCGGAAAATGCGAGGACAAGCTGCAAGTGTTTAAAGGCAGTCTCAGAAAACCGGCATTTATCGAGATGACGAATAACTTTATTTCGGAGATGAAGCAGTATAATGTGAATCCGCAGGACTTGGCGGAACTAAGCCAGGCGCTTTCTGAAGAAAGCGTTCTGCGGGCGAAACTTGATGATCTTGTGCTGATTTTCAGTGAATATCAGAAGAAAATTAAGGATAGATATACTGACTCTGAGGATTATATCGACCTGTATATGAGTAAGATTCGTTCATCTGCGTGGATTTCCGAGAGCAGGATTTGGGTATACGGCTTTGACAGTTTTGCGCCGAAAGCCTTGGATGTGCTGGGAAATCTCATAGCAACTGCAAAGGAAGTCAGCGTATTTTTGACCTGCGACAAAGGCTGCAGAGATGAAGAACTGTTTCTGCTGCCGGAAATTGTCATGAGGAATTTACGGAAACAAGCGGAAGCCTATGATATGGAATGCAGGATGCAGCAGGTTGCTGAAGGGACTGGCTTTGATGCGGTGAGAAATCCAGCCATCTCCCATATTGAAAAAGAGTTTTATGCGGTGGGGCAGCGGACTGGTGATTTTCCTGCCCTTGGCGGAAAAGACGCGCCGGTTACGCTGGTGCAGGCTGCCAATATGTACAGTGAGGCAGAGTCAGCAGCATCGTATATTTTGCATTTAATCCGGGACAAGGGCTTTCGCTATCGGGATATCGTAGTAATTTGTAATGATCAGACCGTGCGTGGCTCTATTATAGGAAGAGTTTTTGAAGAATGGGGTCTGCCTGTTTTTGATGACAAAAAGCGGTCTGTCCTGAGTTCACCTATTGCAATTTTTGCGGTGGGACTGTTGGAAACAGTGGTGTATAACTATCGGAGCAGCGATATTTTTAAAGTGCTGAAAACTGGGTTTTCCAGTCTTTCTGATGAAGAAATTGAGCGCCTTGAGAACTACTCCATTCAGTATAGAATCAAGGGAAACATGTGGCTGGCGCCTTTTGTCAAGGGTCAGATGGAGTACGGAGATGACGGTCTTGAGGAGCTTAACGTCATAAGAGAAAAGGCGATGGAGCTGTTTGCCGAGCTTAAAATAATTTGCGGTGAGACGGTATCTATGGGCGATTTTGTCTGCCGATACTATGATTTTTTGATAGAAAACTGCGGGCTAGGCGTGCGGATTGCGGAGTTACTTCGCGTGCAGGAGGCGCAGGGTCTTTTTGATCTGGCGGAGGAGACTGCACAGATTTGGGGGCAGATGGTTGGACTCTTGGATCAGATTGCAGAGCTTGCCGGGGAAGAGCAGTTTAGCCGGAAAGATTTCGTAGAGCTCTTGATTACCGGACTGTCTCAGCTTGAAATTGGTGTGCTGCCGCCGACTGCGGACGATATTCTCATGGGAACCATGCAGAGAACCAGAAGCGGTCAGGTGAAAGCGGTGGTTATCATCGGCGCTAATGAAGGTCTGCTTCCTGCAAATGCTTCTTCTGAGGGACTTTTCAGTATGGAAGAGCTGGAATTTTTCGCAGAGGAAGGAAAAGAAATCTGTAAAGTAGAAAAAATTCGTGTCATGGAAGAACAGCTGGCGATTTACAGGAATCTGTCAAAGGCGTCGGATTACCTGTGGATTAGCTATTCTGCCAGCGACGGAGACGGTAAGGAAAGCCGCCCATCTGAGATTATCGATACACTGCGCAGACTGTTTCCCAATATTACCGTGCAGACAGATGTAATCAGCAGCGGCGATCTCGATGCAGTAGTAGGTGGCAGGGTCAATACCTTGCGCCATTTGACGGAAGCGCTGCTTTCTGTAAGGCGGGGCGAAAAGCTGGACAGCAGGTGGAGAGCTGTAATACATTGGTACCAGTGTCATGAACCGGAAAGCCTGCAGCGAGTTTCTAAGGGACTGTCCTTTACCAATGCGCAGAAGGATATTTCGCCAGAACTGGCGGCGCTGCTATATAAAAAGGAAATGAATTTGCCGATGACCCTGAGCCCGTCCAGGCTGGAGAAGTTCAGTCGTTGTCCCTTTTCTCATTTTATTGCATATGGGCTTAGACCGCAGGAGCGGCGGATTTATGAGGCGTCGAGCAGAGAAATCGGGGATATCTACCATCGGTGTTTAATGGAGGTTTCACGGAAACTGACGGCAGAAGATCGATGGGATAGTATTTCGGAGGATGAATGCCGCAGTTTTGTCAGCGATATTGCAAAGCTGGAAGCTGCAAATTACCGGGAAGGAATTTTTGATTTCGGCAATGAAGAACGCTACAAGACCAGGCGTATTGAGGATACATGCTTTCATGTCTGCTGGGCGCTTGTGGAGCAGGTGCGGGCAGGAAATATCAAGAAAAGTCTTTACGAGGTGCCTTTTGGAAGAGAACGCAGTATAGCGCCTATTGAAGTGGATCTAGGGAGCAGTACGGTTTATATCGAAGGCAAAATTGACAGATTGGATATTTTAGAAGGCGACCGGGTTAAAATTGTAGACTATAAGACCGGCAGGGAAACCTTCAATGAAAAAGAAGCCAGAGCCGGATACCGTTTGCAGCTTATGCTATATCTCAAAGCGGCGCAGGAAAAACAGAGAAAGCCTGCCGGAGTATTCTATTTTCACATTGCAGACCAGCGAGTGGATTTGACTGGAACAGAGCGGGAAAAATTTTTTGAAAAAATTTCAAAAGAAATGAGGAAATTTTTCCGATTAAGTGGTATAATGGTAGACAGCGGTGCGGTTATCGAAGATATCGCTGGCGAGTTCAGCGGATTTTCGGATATTCTGCCTCTGCGAAGAAACACTACTGGTGAGGTTTCTGCAACCTCCGAAGGGTTTCTTCTCAGCGATGAACAATTTGAGCAGCTACAGGCAGATGTAGATGTGCAGATTGAGAAGCTGTGCAGACAGCTTTCTGATGGCAGAATCGCCATCCACCCGAAGAAAACGGAGAAACAGTCTCCTTGTACTTACTGTGACTATAAGGGTATCTGCAGGTTTGACCTGAGTTTTCCGGGTTGTAATTATGAGGTCATTAAATAATTGAATATAGCTGACGGGCGGCGCTGTTTGCGATTGCCGCCCGCAGAATATGCTTCCGTGGCTCAGTTGGCAGAGCAGCGCATTCGTAACGCGCAGGTCGCCGGTTCGATCCCGGCCGGGAGCTCCAGATAAAAACCTCTTGAAATAGCTTGAATTTAAGCCGTTTCGAGGGGTTGCTTTTTTCTTTTAAAATTTTTGAGAATACTAGAATCGTCGTTTTATGCCATTTTATTCCCTTAAAGTGTGGAAACTGGTGTGGAAACTTTTAGCGCTTTTGCAGCGGGAATTGTCGAGAGCATACTGTGCGAAAAAAGTTTTTTGAGGAACAATAACGGAAATTATAAAAGTTTATTGAAAAGGCAAGTTCTTCTGATATAATGACCTTATTAAGAAAAAGAGAGTTGTCTGAGGCGGAGGATTTCGTACCCGTCCACACGCCGATGGCTTGACAGGGGGACCCCCTAGAGACGCAGGAGAATGGTACGCCTGCCGGACAACTCTTTTACGTATCTAGTTTCTATAGAATTTAACCACATTTTAACCATTTGTTTTTTTAAAATGCGAGAAAGGGAACACTCGCAGGGATAATATCGTTTTGTGGGAAGCAGCAATAAGATTGCTTCTTTTTCAGTTGTCATCAGCATTTTTCTTTGTCATTTCTAATATTTAGCGTGACAATGGTACGCAGATGATTGCTTCCGGTTTGATGTTGACGTTTGTGCAAAACTGTTGTAATTCATCAATATTTATGATATATTAGATATAGAAGTAAAGCAATTAAGAAAAGATACAACTACTTAGTACTATTTAGCTAAGAAAGTATGATTTCGATAATAAGCGCAGTGCAGAGTGTTCACATGGTTGTATTAGTAAATTTTACGAGATATTAAAAATACAGATATTCATAGAATTTTTTGTAACTATCATATAGAATTAATTATAATAAGTCGTTTTCTATGAAACAAGGGGTAAAGAATGAGCGAAGATGCGAGAACTAAAGTAATTGAACTAATTGAACGAAAATACAAGAAATTAATCCAGCATATTGCCAGAGAAATATTAAGGGATTCATATTTAGTAGAAGACGCTTATCAGGAAGTATTACTGAAGTTTATTGCTGGGCATGAAGATAAATTTGAACTGCCGCAGGATGAGATAAAAAACTATCTTTGTGCAGCAGTCAGAAATACGGCGCTTACAATGCTATACAAAAATCAAAAAAATGTAAGTGTGGAACAGGAAGATTTAGAATCCAGGCTGCTCAGTATGGATTATCTGGATATAGATGCGTTTCACGATCAATATGGATTTGGTTTAGAAGTACAGGAACTTTTGTCCAAGCTGGATAATAAGGATAAAGATATCCTTTGCCTGAAATATGGAGAAGGATATGATAACAAAGAAATCGGAGAAATGATAGATTTGAGTGAAGAGGCTGTAAGAAAGCGGCTATACAGAACTAGAATACGAATGCAAAGTATTCTGATTGAAAGAGAAGGGAGGTAACTATGGCAGGCAATGAGGTAGAAAAGAAAGCAGAAGAATTGCTGGAAGCTATTGGTGTGGAACTGGCAAAATCAAGGGAAAAATACGCAGATGATATTTTAAGTGGAAAAGAAATTCCGTTATATGCGAAGCCAATACAGAAAAAGCGGTCTGCTCGAAAAAGAATGAGGACGATTATGATTTTAGTTGCCGTGCTGATTATGATGATGGGGCTGTTCGTCACATCAGTTACCGGTGTAAGAGAACGGGTATTTAATTACTTCGCTGAAAAAGGCAGCGTCAGTACCCAGATCAAACCTATTGAGCAACCGGGTACTGCAGGAGAATTACCAAATTTTGAACCTGTCTATCTGCCAGAAGGTTACAGTCTTTCATCAGAAGACAATGAAGAAGTGGAAAATTCCAAGCTATATGTGTCTGATAAAAACAAATATATTTATATGACAGTGCAGCTCAGCAGTACATATGCCGCAAGTATAGATAATGAAACTATGCATGGAGAAGTGTCACGAGTAAATATTTATCAGGCACAGGTCTACTGCGATGATAATATGAGCTATATTGTATGGCAAATCGGCGATTATACCCTGGATGTTGCCGGTACTGTATCGAAAGATGAAGTCATAAAAATTGCAGAAAGTATAACTCTTTTAGAATCATAATGAGAGGTTAAACTAAATTCATCATTAGTAGCTTATAGTTATTTCAAAATGACGAGAACTGATTTTTGAAAAACCAAGCTTTAAAAAATTTAAAATTACTGTCCCAAAATTCCTTTTTAATTAGTTATATATATATGAACTAATTAAGGAGGATTTTTTTATGAGAAGGGGTCAATTGCCAAGGTGAATTCCAGTTTGCCTAAGTAAATGTCAGGTACGCAAGAGTGGAGGATGTAAAAAGCTATG
>NZ_QWEQ01000032.1 GCF_009936045.1 Emergencia sp. 1XD21-10
CTGAGCCAGGATCAAACTCTTAATTAAATGGTATATCAAAGACTAATGTCTTAAATATCTTTCCTTAAGAAATCCTTGTTCGGATTCTGAACGCTTTGCGCTCTTGCAATATATTCTTCTTAGAATTATTGTTCTTCTTTTAAGAAATTGTCGCGAACTCTCACAAACTAGTAATCTCTTACCAATTTGCTGATTGTTCAAATTTGTTTTGACTAAATTTCTACACTATGAAGTTGTCTAGGTTCTGTCTGCTCTTTCAAGCGGACTGCTGTCCTTGCGACAGCTTATTTATCTTACCACTCTTTGGCTCTTATGTCAACCTCTTTTTTGAAGTTTTTTCGAGCTTTTTTCTTCTCCTTTTCT
>NZ_QWEQ01000033.1 GCF_009936045.1 Emergencia sp. 1XD21-10
CCTGCCTGTGGGGTTCCCCCTGCAAGACAGCTTTCTTAATATATCACCCTTTTCCCCTTCCGTCAAGTACCTTTTTCTCTTTTTTCATGTCTTTTTTGAACTTTAGACCTTCTATATGCCTGTTTCACATGTTTAATGCTGCATGCGGCAACTTTGTCGCTAGTCTTCCAAAAACTTCACGCATCGCCTTTTTATGCCTCCTGGCAAGCGCAAAATGACAAGGAGCCTACCCTTCTTTGGAAAGTGTATATAAAAACAGGCCTCCTCGAAAGGAAGCCCGTCTAATCTTGGCTTTATTATTGATTAGAACTATTTCAGTTCAACTTTAGCTCCAACTTCTTCCAGCTGAGCCTTGATTGCTTCTGCTTCAGCCTTGTCAACGCCCTCTTTGAGGTTGGAAGGAGCACCGTCAACAACTTCTTTAGCTTCTTTCAGGCCCAGACCGGTAATTTCTCTAACAGCCTTGATAACCTTAATCTTTTCTGCGCCTACTTCAGCCAGAACTACTGTGAATTCGGACTGTTCTTCTTCAGCAGCACCGCCTGCTACTGCGCCTGCTACTGCTACTGGAGCTGCTGCGGATACGCCAAATTCTTCTTCGCAAGCTTTAACTAATTCGTTTAATTCTAAAACGGACATCGCTTTGATAGCTTCAATGATCTGTTCTTTATTCATTTTCTTTTCTCCTTTATTTCGATTTTAATTCACTTTAAATTCGGTGCATGAGCACCATGCGAAAGCTTTACGCTTCCTTTTCTTCAGCAATTGCTGCCAAAGTTCTGACAAACTTGCTAACTGGTGACTGGATGCTGCCCATAAATTTAGCAATGAGTACATCTCTGGACGGAATGTCTGCAACCTGTTCGATACCTGCTTTATCATAGTAAGTACCTTCTACAACACCTGCTTTGAATTCCATTTTTTTGTATTCTTTGATTAACTCGTTAAGAGTTCTTGCCGGAGCAGTTGCATCTTCTGTGCTGATAGCCAGTGCGCTTGGTCCGTCAAGTACTTCTGCAAGGGGAGCATAATCAGTTCCTTCGATTGCTCTTTTGATTAAAGTGTTCTTGTAAACGGTATAATCAACGTTTGCTTCACGAAGTTTCTTTCTCATAGCATCAGCTTCTGCAACGTTGATGCCCATATAGTCAACTACGACTGCGGCCTGTGCATTTTCCAGCTTAGCTTTAATTTCGTCAATGATTACCTGTTTCTGCTGTTTAGCTTCTACTGACATACTTTTTATTCTCCTTTCTGGAATTGCTCAAGGGCAACTCGCGAATATGGTACGCAATAAATAAAGGAAACCCTGCCTTTGTAGACAGGGTCAATATCTATATATTGTACCTCGGCGGGAAATTAAGCCTTAAAAGGCACCCGCTGTCTACGGTTAAATCTCAAATTTAGTTTTGATTAGCCAATCAGTGCCGGATTGATTTTGATTCCAGGACCCATTGTAGCTGCAACGGTAACGCTTCTCAGATACTGCCCTTTTGCAGTAGCCGGTTTTGCTTTTACGATTGCTTCCAGAAGTGCTTTGAAGTTTTCTTCCAGCTTTTCCGGACCAAATGAGCTCTTTCCGATTGGAGTATGGATGATGTTCTGCTTATCCAGACGATATTCAACTTTACCAGCTTTAATCTCTGCTAATGCTTTCTCAAGATCCATTGTTACTGTGCCTGATTTAGGGTTTGGCATTAATCCCTTAGGACCTAAAACTTTACCTAATCTACCAACAACACCCATCATGTCAGGTGTAGCAACTACTACGTCAAAATCGAACCAGTTTTCAGTCTGAATCTTCTGAGCCAGTTCTTCTGCTCCAACGTAGTCTGCACCGGCCTTTTCAGCTTCTTCAGCCTTAGGACCTTTTGCAAATACTAAAACTTTTACACTTTTACCAGTTCCGTTAGGCAGTACAATTGCACCTCTAACCTGCTGGTCAGCATGTCTTCCGTCTACACCAAGTTTTACGTGTACTTCTACAGTTTCGTCAAACTTAGCTCTGGAAGTTTCGCAAGCGAGTTTCATCGCTTCACTTACTTCGTGCAGCTTTGCTTTTTCAAATTTAGCAGCTGCTTCTTTGTAACCTTTGCCTCTTTTTGGCATGTTTCTTACCTCCTTGTGGTACTAACAACCTCTGCTTGTCTTTTCTTGTGCAAGCCTCGGTCTCCCATCTCATTAGCCTTCAACAACGATTCCCATGCTTCTTGCAGTTCCCTTGATCATGTCTGTTGCTGCTTCAAGAGTTGCTGCATTCAGGTCTGGCATCTTTGTCTTTGCGATTTCTTCTACCTGTGCATAAGTCAGTGTAGCAACTTTTTTCTTGTTAGGTTCTCCGGATGCTGCATCTAATCCTGCTGCTTTCTTCAGTAAAACTGCTGCCGGCGGTGTCTTCGTCACAAAAGTGAAAGATCTGTCCGCATATACAGTAATCACTACAGGAATAATCATTCCCGGCTGATCCTGTGTTCTGGCATTGAACTGTTTACAGAAGTCCATGATGTTCACGCCCTTCTGACCCAGTGCAGGTCCTACCGGAGGTGCTGGAGTAGCATTGCCGGCCGCAATCTGAAGTTTAATATAACCTTCAACTTTTTTAGCCATCTTTCTTCTCCTTTCTCTATAGTCTATGCTATAGTTTGTCTACCTGTCCAAACTCAAGTTCAACAGGGGTATCTCTACCGAACATTGAAACTTTGACAGTCAGTACCTGTTTCTCTTTGTTGATTTCCATCACTTCACCCATGAAGCTTTCGAAAGGTCCATTGATGACACGTACTGTATCTCCGATTTCAACGTCCAGATCGATGTAAACTTTTTCTATTCCCATTCTGGCGACTTCTTCGTCAGTCAATGGAATAGGGTCGGAGCCATGACCTACGAACCCGGTAACACCCTGCGTATTTCTCACAAGATACCAGGATTCATTGGTAACAATCATCTTTATAATTACATAACCCGGAAACATCTTCCTGGTTTTAATTTTTCTCTGGCCGTCTTTGATTTCGACTCTGTCTTCTGTCGGCACGATGATGTCTAAAATTAAATCCTGCATACCGCGGTTTTCAACCATCTTCTCGATATTCACTTTTACTTTGTTTTCATGACCCGAATAGGTATGCACCACATACCACTTGGCCTGGCCATCGCCTCTAATACCTTCTCCCATCAAAGGAGAAGCTACATTGTTGTTTTCAATATCAGACATATTACGTACCTTCTTCTCTTAAATTAGTTTAGGGTGATACCTAAAACCGCTCTCAGAGCAGCCAATACACCTGTATCAATTAACCAGAATCCCAGTGCGAAAACGGCACATGTAGCAATTACCACACCTGTAAAGGTGCCCAGTTCCTTTCTGGTAGGCCATACGACTTTGCCCATCTCCAGCTTAATACCTTTGAAATAATCCTTGGCGCCGGTCTTCTTGGCTTTGTCTGCTGCCTTCTTAACTTGGTCTTTGTTTGCCATGATGAATTCTCCTTATTTAGTCTCCTTGTGAAGAGTCTCTTTTTTGCAGAATTTGCAATAC
The DNA here is from genome assembly GCF_009936045.1 of Emergencia sp. 1XD21-10. GTDB lineage: Bacteria > Bacillota > Clostridia > Peptostreptococcales > Anaerovoracaceae > Senimuribacter > Senimuribacter intestinalis. The sequence goes on from NZ_QWEQ01000033.1 coordinate 3,536, forward strand.
TTCTTTAACTCGATACGATCAGGATCGTTCTTCTTGTTTTTCATGGTATTGTAGTTTCTCTGCTTGCACTCAGTGCATGCTAATGTAACTTTAACTCTCATGTCGATTGTCCTCCGTTTAACTCAAAATTCAGAGCCAGGGGAACCAGCTCTGTTACGAATAATCATAAAGTTGCTTATTAAGTGTATCAAAGCGCACTGTCAATGTCAATGTTTTTTTGAATTTCTTTCAAAAATATTCTTTACTTTTCTTTTCCTCACGCGCCAGCCTGGTCTATAAATCGCTTTGGTTTATTCTGCGCCTCCCACACGTCAACCATGTGAAGCGTTTCTGAGGTATTGACGCTGACAAAATATCAGCAAAACCCTAACCCCGCGCAGTCGAAATGCTGACAGAACTGACAAAAATCCGTGGAAATGTCAGTATTGTCAGCATCCAAGCAGCTCTAAACGATTTTTATCGGTTCGTTATGCCCATCCCTCCTGTCTATTGATTTTTTCACTATGGACTATATAATAGAAGAAGAATGCATCAGAAAAGGAGAGCGCCATACTATGGACACCATCAACAAAAAGAAACGAGTTTTTACCATTATTCAGGTAGGCAGCCGCAGCGATATTCCCAGCAGAGTTTATGATTTAGCGCTGGTTACTGCTGTTCTTGTCAATATTTTTATTGCGCTGTTTGAGACCTTTCCGGAGTCTGCGCCTTATCTGACGACAATGCGCGCCGCAGAAGGCGTTACGGTAGCATTTTTTACCATAGACTATATTCTACGTATCTGGACCGCCTCTTATCTATACCGAGGTGTTTCCGTTTCCCGTGCGCGGATAAAATTCATCTTTTCCTGGGCGGGCATGGTGGATTTTCTCTCCTGCGTGCCTTACTATCTCCCTTTCTTTTTTGCAAAAAGTGCCGTCGTACTGCGCATGTTCCGCATCATCCGAATCCTGCGTATTTTCCGCATACAACACTATGCCGATCCACTAAAAGCGATTGCTACTGTCTTAAAGAAAAAAAGAGGGCAACTTCTGTCTTCCATATTCATCGTTCTAATTTTAATGATTACCGCCTCCCTTTTAATGTACGGTCTGGAGCACGAAGCACAGCCGGAGGTATTTTCCAATGCCTTTTCCGGCTTCTGGTGGGCGGCTAACACACTGCTCACCGTCGGCTACGGGGATATGGTGCCGGTTACCCTTGCTGGCAAAGTCTGCGGCGTCATTCTCACGTTCCTCGGCGTCGGCATGGTCGCCATTCCTACCGGTATCCTTTCCGCCGGTTTTGTGGCGCAGACAGAACAAAAAAAGGAAAAGCCAGAAGACATCCGCTATTGCCCCGGCTGTGGGCGCAAACTGCATTGATATGCAAAGTCAGTCATTCGACAGATGCACCGTTTTCCTCACACGCACAAAAAGCCAGCCGGCATCACTGCCCAGCTGGCTTTTACACTTTTTCTTAAACTACAGTTTTCCCAGAATCTCCACTTCCATCCCGGCGTGTGCTTCAAAATAGGCTTTGATTTCCTCCACGTATTCGTCTGTAGGCGGTTCAAACTGCATCTGCTCGCCGCCGATATGCTTTTTCTTGGAAATGCCCAGATTGTGATACGGCAGCAGAGTGACCCGTTTGATGCCATGGTCTTTATAAAATGCCGCCGTTTTCTCGATGATTTCCCACGTGTCGTTGACGCCGCTAATAAGCGGCATGCGCATCTGCAGCTTCTCGCAAGTCTCAGGTGACGCGGCAAGTCGCGACAAATTTTCTAAAATCACCTGATTGCTCTGCCCCACATACGCCTGATGCACTGCACCGTCGATGGATTTCATGTCGTAAAGCACATGCGTGACATTTGCTTTTTCGGAAAGTTTCACAAGCCAATCCCCATTTCCAAAGCCGGAAGTGTCCAAACAGACAGGAATATCAAGGTCTGCCGCCCCATCCACCAAAGCATTTACAAACTCCGGCTGAGCAAGCATCTCACCGCCGCTGACAGTCATCCCTCCGCCAGTGGTCTCATAAAAGCCCATGTCTTTTTCTACTTCCTTTAGAACTTCCGACACGGTCATGGTCTTGGCGACAGGCAGAAGCGCTCTTGCATAGCAAATCTTTGTGCACTCCATGCAGCTGTCGCAAAGTTCCCGGTTAATTTTAATTACATTTTCACTGTCGACGAAGACAGCGTGCTTCGGACAGTCTTTCACGCAGTAGCCGCATTTAATGCAACTGTTAGGCATCTCGATGACCTGCTGCGCAAAGTCAATAAGCTCCGGATTGTGGCACCAGGCGCAGTCCAGAGGACAGCCTTTGAGAAACACTGTGGTTCTGATGCCCGGTCCGTCTTCCGTGCTGAATTTCTGTATGGATCCGACTAACGCCGTCATTTCTTTGTTTTCCATCTTCGTCTCCAAATGTTAAAATTCTAAAGTCTTACGCCTCTTTAAAGTGGGTCGTTCTGTAGATAATGGTATCCTGCGCGCTCTTGTCAAGTTCTGTAAAGTAAGCCATATAGCCTGCTACACGAACCATCAGACCCTTGTAATGCTCTGGATCTTTCTGTGCTGCTTTCAGGGTTTCATCGTCTACTACGTTAATCTGAATGTGGTTACCGCCATTATTGAAGTAAGTTTTAATAACTCCTTCAATTCTCTGCAGCCCCTTTTCGCCTTCTACGCCCTTCGGGTCAAAGCGCAGGTTGAACAGCGCACCGTCGTGGAATTTATCCTGACCCATGGAAGCAACAGATTTTACAGTGGCAGTCGGACCGCTGGTATCGCGACCCATCATCGGAGAAGCGTTGTCGCAGAACGGCTCTCCTGCCAGTCTTCCGTCAGGGGTTGCACCGCAGACCATACCGTGAGAAACGTTTACAGTCTGAGAGTGTACGTTAAAGGAGAACCAGCCGCCTCTTGCATCCGGCCAGGTCTGCACGTTATCCGCGATAAAGTGCATCATTTCCTTATAAACGCCGTCTACGTGCTCATCATCGTTGCCGAATTTCGCAGGTTTGTTCAAAAGCAACTGACGCATTCTTTCCTCGCCCTCAAAGTTCTTGTCGATGGCAGTAATCAGCTCATCCATGGTGATGTCTTTGTCTTCAAATACACACTTTTCGATGGCAACGATAGAGTCAGCCAGGTTTGCTGCGCCGGTAACGTACATGCCTGCAGTGGTATACTTTGCACCGCCGTGCTGTACGGACTTACCGCTTTCTACACAGCCTTTGGTCACCATGCCCGCAAAAATCACCGGGAATCTGGTCATATGCATGCTCTGCATCACTTTATAACCGGTTGCAACCAACTTGTAGTGGTGCAGAATCTGTTTCTTCAGCGCATCCTTCAAATCATCGATATTTTTAAAGTCTCTTGGATCTCCTGTCTGAAGTCCCATCAGCTTACCGGTGGACGGATCAACACCGTTGTGGAGTACGAACTCCAGCATTTTACCCATGTTGACATAGCCTGCATCCGGTGAACCGTCTGTGGAACCGCCGCCAGGACCCGGCTGAATACATCCTACGATGGTCCAGTCTCTGGCCTCTTCCATGGTGCAGCCTTTGCCCAGGGTCATCTTCATCGCAACATCGTCGTTGAAGAATCCAGGGTTTGCCTGACCGTCCTGAATCATTTCGCAGCCTTTGCGAATCAGATCTTCCGGTGTACCTTCCCAAACTCGTACACCCATAACCGGCTGAGTCGTCTTCAGCTGATTTGCGGCTTCCAGACACAGATAGGACAGTTCGTTAGTGGCGTCTTTGCCGTCCGGGGTCTGACCGCCGACCAGCAGGATTTCCCACATCGGATAACCGGCGAAGGAAGTCGCGTACCATTTATCTCTGACTTCGTAAACCTCGCAGGATTTCAGGTACAGGCATTCCAGCATTTCCATCGCTTCTTCCTGTGTAATATTCTTTTCGTCGATGACGTCTTTTTTGTAGTAAGGCCACATGTACTGGTCAAATCTGCCGTATCCGTTTGCGGTGGTGCAGACTTCGATATGGAAGTATACGTGTGCAAACCAAATCATCTGCAGCGCCTGCCAGAATGTCTGCGGTGGATTTTCCGGTACCACGCGGCAGTTTGCAGCGATGCCGAGAAGTTCTTGCTTTCTCTTTTCATCTTTACATTCTGCTGCCTGCCGTTCTGCTTCCTCTGCCATTCTGTGGGCATAGGTAATCAGACCCTGGCACTGAATGATGCACGCCTGCCAGAAGTTGACCTTTTCTTCGTCTGCCTGACATTCGCAGATCATATTATCGATGTTCGCCTGACATTCTTCCATGTAACCGCGCAGACCGATGGTCAAAAGTTTTTCGTGGTCGCAGGTGGTTTCGCCGGAAACGCCATTTCTCAGACCGACCGTAATAATATCGTCCTGGATGCATTCCTCGATATGCGCAGGAAGGGCTGTCTTGGACATGTCTTCCATGGATCTGCCTTCCCAGTACGGCAGATATTCCAGAATCAGCTTCTTGTCTTCTTCTGAAATATCATATGGGTCTTTGGTTCTGGTTGCGAACTCGTTAATATCACTGATATACCAAGAGCTGGACTGAAATTCCGGGTGCAAGTTTGCACCTCTGTATTTGTTGGTCGCCGTACCAACAATCAGTTCATCTTCCATAATCAGCGTCGTCATATTTTCCATAATGTAGTTGACAACTCTCGCCCGGAATACCGGAATCGCATCGCCTGCAAATTTCTGATACGCTTCTGTGGCGAGAACAAGCCGTTCCGCCGTAATGCATGGACGGGTATTCCACAGCTTGTTTCTCATCCGCGTCAATCTTTCATTTAACATAAGTTTAAATCCCCTTTCTTCGATATTGGTTTAGCCAAGCATCATACCGCCGTCAGCAAGCACGTTGGATCCATTGAGGAAGTTTGCTTCCGGCTGGCACATGAAATAAACGATATCTGCCATTTCGTACGGTTCTGCAGGACGTCCCAGAGGCCCAAGGGTGATGCTTGCATCTTCCATGTCAGCAAAATCCGCTACAGATTTTTGGAACATAGCGGTATTGACCCAGCCCGGTGAAATGGAGTTGGAGCGAATGCCGTACTGTCCATATTCGTTGGCAACGTTCTTAGTCATACCGATGACAGCCCATTTGCTGGAACCGTAACCGATTTCGCAGGTATAACCGCTCATACCGGAAACGGAACCGAAGTTTACGATATTGCCGTGCTTCTGCTCCAGCATGATTGGCAGGGTATGCTTCATCATTGCAAAAGTGCCGAATACGTTTACGTTATAAATATTTTTGAAGTTATCTAACGTGCAGTCAACAGTCAAGCCATATTCGCCAATGATAGCCGCTACGTTGACCAGCGCATCGATTCTCCCGAATCTTTCCTTCACGGCTGCGATGGTAGCGATAACCTGTTCTTCTTCTGTGATATTCACCGGACAGATTGCAACTCTTGCTTCATCTAATTTCAAACCAGCCGCAACCGCTTTCAACGCTTCTTCGTTGATATCACACATTGCCACACTGTATCCATTCTCATAAAATTTCTTTACAATTGCGGAACCGATTCCACCGGACGCACCTGTTACAACCGCAACTCTTACTTCATTACTCATCATAGTTCCTCCTTCTATCATCTGCCCTTGCAGACACTATGTCAGTCTTATTAATCTTATTCTAATTAGATTTATCCCCATATTCAACAATTATTTTGCCGTAAAAATCAATTATATTGCGCAAAAAAATCAGCCCAATCGCTTTCAAAGGGCCAGCATTTATGTTACAATTTTAACTATCATAGGAAACGGCAGGTGTCGCCATGCTTTTTGAAAAAATCACGTATCAGGATGATTTTCCCATCAACATTACCATTGCGAATATAGAAGATTACCCGATTCACTATCACCAGGATATTGAATTTGTTTTTGTGCTCAAAGGGCAGGTCACCCTGAAAAACGGCTATTGCAGCTATACCCTCCACGAAAGAGATATCTTTACCAACTCAGGTCATGAGGTTCACAGTCTGACCTCGGAAGATCCGGATAATATTGTCGCTTTGATTCAGATCAGCACTCATTATTTTTCCCAGTATTTTCCTTCCCTGAGCAAAGCATGCTACCGCACCTACACCAACAAAGGGCGCAGCAGTAAGCACGATAATCTGCAGGAAAAGCTGCTGGACATTTTGCTGCAGTATTCCATTCGAAGTTCCCGTTACAAGACAGAATGCACTTACGCCATGATTGAGGTCATCAAATATTTGGAAAGGATTTTCAATCTCTTTGCCTTCAACGGCGAAATGGTGATTAATTTTGAGAGCAGCAACCCTGTGACCATCGAAAGAATCAGCCATATCATCGGCTATATCTATCAGAACTACGCGGAGAAGATTACCCTGGACGATCTGGCGGAAATCGAGCATTTGAGCACTTTTTATCTTTCCCATATTATCAAGGACTGTACCGGTATGAATTTTCGGGAATTCCTGTGCTTTGCCCGGGTAGAATGGTCTGAAATTCAGCTTCTTGATACCAACAAAAAAATCAGTCAGATTGCCAAGGATGTTGGTTTTTCTACGACTTCCTATTACGAAAAATATTTCCGCAAGTGGTTCGGCCATTCTCCGCAAGCGCACAGGGAGATGTATATGCCAATGGTAAAAAGCGAATTCCATCGGGAAACGCTGACATTAATCCCGCCCAATAAAGCCATCACACTGATCCGCAACCTGCTTTCTTCCCTAAACTCACAGAAGAACAGCACGTCTTTAGTCAATACATTGAAACTGGAAATTGATGCGGACATCCACACCACACCACTAGCTTATATTTCACACAATCTGATTGTGCAAATCCGCTGTGAAGATTTTGCTGTCATGGGATTTCATATCTTCTCGAAGCTGGCCAACCTGCATCCGGAAACCGTCGTGCTTCTTTGTAGCGATGACGACAGTTCACAGCAAATTGACAAATTCCAAAACCTCCTGCTCTCCGCAGGGTTTGAGGTAGAATGCAGAAAGCAAAATCATATACCATTTTCCGTCATCTCATCGGGGAACGATTCCATCGCTTACCCGATTCACCTGATTCACAAGCTGATTCGTTCTGAAGAAAAAGAAATTCAACTACCGCTTCGTGATTACGATACTGGAGAAATGATTTTGGGCGGTCAGCCTGCCCTACTGACGGCAAACGGCACCTGCAAGCCCGGCTATTTTGCCTGTCAGCTGCTTTCCTTCCTGAAAGGAAATCTCCTGTGCTGGGGAAAACAGTACTGTGTCATCGAAACCCACTCTGACAGCAATACTGCCTATGTCATCATCGTAAGCAACTTCAACGAAGAGATTTATGAAATGTGCACAAAGGAAACCACTGCCCACCAGGCAAAAACCATCCTCAACGAGTTCAAAGACGAAATTGATTTCAATGTCAGTCTGAATCTGACGCCGGGAATGTACTCGGTGATGAAATATTCCCTGACAAAGAACCGGAATATTTTCGCTTATCTGTCCGCCTTTGATTTTAACGACGATGTAGGCTTTCACAGTGCGCAGACCATATCCATTCCGACAGAGCCGGAATTGGAACTCTATATCGAAGATGTGCGAACCACATTTAATATGAATTTTTCCATGAAAGGCGTAGAATTACAATATGCTGTGATCAGACTGAAAGGAGACTCTAAAGATGCCTAATCAAAATCACAAGTTAAGTGAACGCACTGCTGCCGTCGGACTGATGGTCGCTGCACTATTTTGGGGGCTCAGCTATCCTCTTACAAAATACGTAGAGGCATGCCCTACTTTCTATATCATTTCACTCAGGTTCGGCATCGCCGCGCTGTGTCTTGCCATCGCCTTTCATCGGAAGTTTAAATTGCTGAACAGAGACGTCATCAAGTACGCATTCTTGTTGTCTTTTGCCGTATTCCTCATGTTTGCCTTCGGCATCTGGGGCATTAAGTATACGACCTCGGTCAGATCTTCTTTCTTTACCACCTTGTCGTTCCTGATGATTCCGGTCCTGAACCGGGCCCTGTTTAAAATCAAAATTTCTAAGATCATCGTAATCAGCGCTCTGCTCTGTCTTGTCGGCGTCTTCCTGCTATGCTACGCGCCTGGTATGGGTGGACTCGTCATCAATTCCGGAGATTTACTATGTATTCTAGCTGCTGTAGCCGGCTCGTTTCATATCATACTGGTTGAAAAGGTTTCAAAAAATCCGAGAGTCGATTCGTCCCTCTTTACCGTATTCCTCATGGGGTTCATTTCTCTGTGGGGCACGCTCATCGCAAGCATCACCGGTGATATCCATTATTCCCTGACCGGTAGCAGCCAGCTGATTGCCATTATCCTTATGGGCGTATTCTGCAGCGCTGTTTCCTTCTGCCTTCAGACCCATCTAGAAGCTTTCGTATCTCCTGACCGGGTCGGGGTCATCTTCGCCTTGGAACCAGCCTCCGGCTGCATTCTATCAGTCATTCTGCTGGGTGAAACCATGCGGTTCACTGGCTGGCTGGGTGCGCTCATCATCATGGTCAGCATCCTGTATATGGAGTTTGCCGCCAGCAAAGAAGCCAGCAAACAACCGAAAACTGAAGATTCTAAAAGAAAAGACTCTGCATAAAGCAGAGCTCTTTTTTACCTTATTTTAAACTATTTTTTAGAATGCTTTTTTCTTGCCTTTGCTTTGGCTTCTTGCTTTGCTCGCGCCTTGCGCATTCTTTCTTCATCCAATTTTCTGTTGTATTCGTCCGCGTCTTCTCTTCTCTCTTCCTGCGTCCGATCATCTACATACGCATTCGGATTCATTTTCTTTGCCAATTCCATCACGCCCCAGGCGTCTTCCTCCGTAAACACAAAAGGTCTAATCGCCACATCTTTGGCGATTTCAAGAAGAATGTTCGGTTTGGCTTTTTTAAAGTCGGGACGGATTGCGGTAATCTGGTCCCATTCCCATCTATTTACTACCTTCCAGGCAAACAGTTTGTACCTGATTTCAACGCCTCTTTCCGATACCAAATGAGTTTTTTCAAAAAAGATGGCTAAGGTAAGAATTACTGCCAAAATCATATAGAAGTAATTCTGCTGTCTAAATGAAAGGTAGAGTATGATAATGCCGCCGATTAATAATATCGTTTTTCTCTTTAAATCCCGTTCTTTTACAATACCCTTATAAGTCATAATCTGTTCATTCCTTTACTTTTCTTTTGCAAAAAGCGCATACCCGTAAAACGGGTATGCGTAATTTTTTATGTTAGATTCACTTGCCGGTTTATTTGCCGATTTCTTTGTAAGTTCCGTCAGCTCTGAGTTCAGCAAGTCTCTTGAGCGCATGTTCGTGCTCTTCAGCAGGTGCCCCAGCCGGTTTGCCAGCCTTCACTTTGCCTCCAAAGAATCCGGTACGAGAACCATCTGCGAAGATGATGTTGCCCCCCCAAGCTGCTGTAGCCAGGGAGATAATCGGATTCAGGATGTTGGTGAAGCAGTACGGCAGATAAGCCATGGTGCTTACGCCCAGCATGGAGGAGTGATATACACCGCAGGAAGACCAAGGTACCAGTGCGGAGAACAGTGTTCCGCCGTCTTCTGTACATCTGGAAAGAACATTTCTGGAAAGACCCATATCGTCGATCTTTTCTTTGTACATTGCAGGTGGAATGATGAGTCCCAGATACTGGTCACACATAGTCAGGATACAGAACATTGCGGTAACAATTACTGCAGCCATCAGGTGGAACGGCGTCCTAATCTTCTTAATCATTCCGCCCAGCAGTCTTTCTACAGCGCCACATCTGGAGTACATGCCGCCGAAGCCGATGGCAATGAGCGCCATATTAATAGTCCAGAGCATGGAGTCCATACCGCCTCTGTTCAGCAGTGTGTCAGCCAGTTCATTGCCAGTTTCAGCAGAGTATCCGTAGTGCACCATTGCAATACATTCCGCAAAGCTTGCACCCTGGAAGATGACTGCAAAGATACAACCTGTCAATGACGCAAGCAGTACACCCGGGATGCCTGGCATCTGCAGTATTGCAACCAAGATGATAACTGCAACCGGTAACAGAAGTACCGGGCTCATGTATGCGAAGTTGTCTTTAATCGCATTAGATAAACCGTCTACCAACTCAGGATCATATGTACCTGCTTTTCCTGTCAGGGACATTACGCAGTAAATAACGAATGCGATTAGGAACGCAGGGAAAGTCGTTCCGATCATTGCTTTTACATGGTCGAACAGACCGGTCTGAGAAGCTGCCGCAGCCAGGTTTGTGGAATCGGACAGCGGTGAGAACTTATCTCCGGTACAAGCGCCGGAAAGAACCGCACCAGCAATCATAGCAGGGTTGATACCCATGGTTGCACCGATACTCATAAACGCGATACCCAGTGTAGCGGATACAGTGTAGGAAGATCCCAGGGATAAACCTACGATCGCGCACAGTACAACAACTGCCGGAAGAAAAACTGCAGGTGTGAAAATCTGCAGACCGTAGTATACGATAGCAGGGATTACACCAGCCCATTCAAAGGATCCAACCAAGCATCCTACGAAGAGCAGGATGAACAGCGCTTCCAAAATCTGGCTGATAGAAGCAAAACCTGCCGCCATCATTTCAGATAAAGGTACGTTGCAAAGTTTGCCTACTACGCAGCAGGTAATCGCTGCAAGCAGTACGTAGATGTGCGGGTCGTTGCCCCACTCAAACAAAAAGTTCGCAAGCATCAAACCTAACAGTACGAGAACCGGTAAAAAGGCCTCGAACACGTTAGGAAGACGTTCGCCAGTTTTTTTAGTTTCTGTCATAACTAAAAACCTCCTAAGTATGATAAGAAATAATTTCACACTTGCATTATACCATGTCTTCCATTTCACACATTAGTTCAAAATCTAGTAATTTTCGCAAAATATTTGCAATCATTCAGCCAGCGTAAAAAAATCCATGCTATAACGCAATAATTTTTCGCATTATGTAGCAAAATGCCACTAATGCTGTCATTATTATACCATACCTGTCGGATAATGCACTGATTACCTTGCTATTTTTATTGACCGAGTTGCCATTTCTGAAAAGTTCATCAATTGGCTACTATTAGTCAAAGTTATATGCTGTCACAATTGGTTCCCTGTTTAAAACCTTATCATTGAAGTATTCATACAGGCTGATGCCCAAGAAGGAACCGCTGATATTTGCAATATTCTCAAACCCGTTGCCCTGCAGACAACATGTCGCATAATAGGATCTCTGACTGGAACGGCAGTGCAGATATACCGGCACGTCCTTTGGAATTTCGGAAAGTCTGCCGCGCAGCTGCCCCAGCGGAATATTCTTTGCGCACTTGAGATGTCCCCCTTCAAATTCCTCTGGGCTTCTGACATCGATAATGCAGGCACCGCTTTCCGCCAGAGCGCGAACCTGGCTGACATGCACCTGTTTGATTCTGCCGTTGAGTACATTGAGCGCTACCAGTGCCGCCAGATTCACAACGTCCTTTGCAGTCGAAAACGATGGCGCGTAGCACAGCTCCAGCTCTTTCAAATCTTCTAGTGTGCCTCCCATAGTAATCATCGTGGCAATCACGTTAATTCTCTTATCAGTCTCACCGGTTCCAATTGCCTGCGCGCCCAGAATCCTGCCCGTAGGAACTTCGAAAATCAGCTTAAATACCATATAGTTCGCGCCCGGCATAATGCCCACTCTATCTGAAGGGAAGATCATCACAGAATCATAGGAGAAACCCTCCTGCTGTGCTGTCTTTTCGTTGAGTCCGGTGCACGCTGCATTAAGTCCAAACAGCTTGATGCAAGAGGAACCGATAAAGCCTTTGTTGTTTGCAGAAATTCCATAGATGTGATCCGCCGCCGCTCTTGCCTGTCGCTGCGCAGGTCCTGCCAGCGCAATTCTGCCCGGTTTATGTGTCAGACTGTTAAAAGATTCTATGGCATCTCCAACAGCGTAAATATCCGGGTCGGTGGTCTGATAGTTATGATTGACCTTGATGCCTCTGCTCTGCCCGATTTCAAGACCAGCCTTTTCAGCAAGTTCCGTTTCCGGCGCCACACCCACAGCCATAATAACCGCGTCCGCATCGATGCTGAAGGCTTTACCGTCCTTTACCGCTGTTACCTTTCCGTCTTCTATAGCTGTAACCGATGACTCCAGATACAAGTTGATTCCGTGGTCATCCAGTTCCTTATGCAAAATCTGCACCATATCGTAGTCATAAGGCGCCATAATCTGCGCTGTTCCCTCAATGACAGATACCTGCTTTCCAGCTTCCCGTAGGTTTTCGGCTGTTTCAATTCCGATAAAGCCGCCACCGACAACTGCAACATTGTTTATTCCGGCAGCGTCCAGATAGACCTTTAGTCTACTGATATCCGTCACATTTCTGATAGTAAACACATTGCCTGCGTCAATTCCCCTAATACTCTTTGGCATTACAGGCTTCGCGCCCGGAGAAAGCACCAGCTTGTCATAGGAATCCTCAAATTCCTCACCGGTATTCAAATTCTTTACGTTCACAGTCTTTCTGTCACGGTTTATCGCAGTCACCTCATGTCCTGTATATACATCTATATCATGATTGTTCTTAAAATCCTCCGGAAACATCATAATCAGGTCTTCATCAGATCCCACAACACCTCCGAGGTAGTATGGAAGTGAGCAATTGGAAAACGAAACATGCTCCCCCCTTTCATAGATTACAATCTCTGCTTTCGCGTCAATTCTGCGAGCTCTTGCTGCTGCAGATGCACCGCCAGCTACGCCGCCTACCACAACCAGTTTCATCAAACTTCTCCTTTCAGATACAAAATTACTTAGTTAAAGCAATTTTATCACTTCAAAATTACCATTTCAATTTATTAATTTGCTAACTATCTTGTCATCGAAGCGGATATCTTGTTTTTTTTTCGCTTTTCCGCTAAAATAATTTTAACTTACTACATAGTAAAAACTGAGAGGAGTTATGATGATGCAAGACTATACAAAATTACCCCAGGAAGAAAAAGAAGCCCTGATAAAAAAAGCGATGAACGTCGGCATTCAGACGGAAACTGACTACGGCAACTGCATCCAGAGCATGCTAAACGGTCTTTATTCCGCATTTCCTGACTTTGGAATCACCAAAGATATGCTCAAGGCATGTTTTGGTATTGCTGGAGGCTGCGGTTGCTGTCTGGAAGGTACCTGCGGCGCACTCAACGCAGCGGCATGGGCAATCAGTATCTGCTACGGGCGACCAATTGATGACCTGGCCGGCGATTATGACGCCTGTCATGTAATGGTTAGAGAGGTTGCGGATAAGTTCCGTGAAGAATACGGCGGCATCCTCTGCAAAGATGTTATGATTCATACCATGGGCGCTGTTTATGACTGGAAGACGCCGGAAGGCGATCAGGGGTATATGGATCACAACGGAACATTCCACTGCGCTACTGCTGTCGCGTTCTGTGCGGAGATTATCGCAAGAATGATTGTAGAAGGAAAACTAAAACATGAGTAAAATCCAACGATTCGAAACACATATACCTATCGATGAACTGATGAATCAGTATTTTGATTTTGAGCTGACCCACAGCAAGTGCCGTCAATGCTCTGGTTATCAGAAAACCTGGTCCTGCCCTGCTTTTGACTTTGAGCCCGCTGATTTCTGGCGGGGCTTTTCATCGCTTCATCTGATTGTCGACCGCGTCAGCTGCGCATCTGCCGCAACCATAGAAGAAGCACAGAACTGGCTTTTCGCAGAAAAGAGCCGGTTTGATGCGGAAATGCGCGAGCTGGAAAAAAAATCACCCGGAAGCTATGGGCTAGCTGCACAGGAATGTGTGGCTTGCAAAAAATGCGCCCGTCTTTCCGGCCTTCCCTGCATCCACCCCGAAATCATGCGCTACGGCCTTGAGTCTATCGGCATACTGGCAGTTAAACTAGTGGAGGATAAATTTGGTTTTTCCGCACAGTGGTCTGACGGTGTTTCTATTCCCGACTACTATCTGCTAGTCGGCGGTGTGATATTAAAAGATTGATTAAAAAGAGATGCCGCACGGGCATCTCTTTGTTCTCGTCTATTCTGTTTCTATTTTTATTCCTTTTCATCTTCCATGACTGCGATAATCCGGTCAACCGCAGAGACAATACTTTCCTGATCCTGCAGCACGACAGAAGCATAAAGGTTCATTCCATCCAAATAGCAGACTTCGCTGCTGGACACTCCGACAATGCTCTGCTTTTCTATATCCCACGATGGCATCCCATCAGTCTGCATTTTAATTAGGTTGCGGATATCGTCCTGTGACATATTGATTTCCACACAGTCTTCGATAGAGTCAAGAATCGCTGTATATCTGGTCAAAATCGTCGTACTGGAAATCGCTTTTTTCAAAATTCCCTCCAGCACCTTCTGCTGATTTTTGTTTCTCTGCAAATCCCCGTCGCTGAATGACTTTCTCTCTCTTGCAAATGCCAGTGCTCTTGCGCCGTCCAGATAGTTGGTGCCTTCGTAAAATTCATAGTAAACCCCCATGCCATGGGTAACAAAGGTATAATCGGACTCTACATCAATGCCGCCGATGGCGTCGACCAAAGAGGTAACTGTCGTGTAATTGACCTTTACATAATAGTTCATATCAAGTCCGGTCATCTTTTCCACTGCGGCAATGGTTTCCTTGATTCCGTGTACCCCGGTATGCGTCAGCTTATCCTTCGCGCCGTCGGCATCCGGCAGCTCCAGGTAGTAATCTCTAGGTATCGATGTCAAAAGCACCTTATGGGTTCTCGGATTCACTGTAACAATCATATTTACATCGGAGCGTGAAACCACATCAATAGAGCCTTCTGTGTCCAGTCCGCTTACGTAAATATTAAAAGAATCCTTCGTCACGTTGACGTCTTTTGCGATATTCGTTGTCTCAATCGGCACCTTTACTGTATGCACAATCTTACTGCCTTCCTTAAAACTGCTGTTTTCGCTACACATCGTAGTATAATGCGCTTCACTGATAAAAATCAATTCATAAGATCCGTCTAAAACACCCGATGCCAGCGTACTCAAATCTTCAATCATTTCGTAGGTGACATTCGCCTCTTCCTGTAGCATATTCTTGGCTTCGGAATAGTTAATTTCGTTAGTCAGGAAGGTCTGTACAGCCTTTCCCGTGATGGAAGCTGCCCCATCATAAGTGCTGTCTGCTTTCGCCAGTACATAGTAAGGTTCGGTCTGCTCCTTTACCGTAGTAACTTTGTCCATAAAATCAATCGTTCCATTTATGTACACAATCCCTGCGCCATAAGCCCCGACCAGTGCAATAGAAATAATCAGGGAAATAATTCTTCTGGAATTCTTAAAGCGTTTGAAAAATAGCGCTGGAAAAGTGAGAATCAAAATTATGATAATCAGCCCCGCTGCCATGCATACATACTTAATTGCCAGCACGTCCATATAAATAAAAAAACCAAAAAAAGCAATGGTCACTAATATATAAAAAATCGACCATATCCTGGTAAATACTCTAAACGCGCCTCCGTTCTGTTTCTTCTCGTGTTTATCCTGTCTCATCGGTATCCTCTAATATCTCTCAAAATATTGAAGTTGTCACAGTTTGTAACCATAATATTTTACTATGTCTGTAGAATTTTGTCGATACCTCTTAAGAATTTTTTAGAATTATAGCTTGTAACTTGATCATTGCAGAAAAAAGAAAAGGAAAGTCTTCTGTAGAGAGACTTTCCTTTTCCTTCTAAATATGATGAATTACGTCACCTGCGAATCGCAGACAGCATTTGCTGCTAATTTTCCTTACGTCCTTCAGACGTTTCTTTTTTTCTGAATTTCATGACGGCTATAGCCAGAATTACTGCACTACCAACAAAGGCCAATCCCACACAAAGCGCATTGCTCAACGACCAGCCACTGGTTTCTGTATCTTCCGGTGTACCTGCCAGAGGAACCGCCTCATCATCAATGCGAATCAATTCCTCTTCCTCTTCTTTTTCTTCTTCCGCAGCAGTATCCTCTTGTGAGTTTTCCTCTTCTGAAATGTCAGAAGGCGCTGCGCTCTGCATATCATCTGCAGCTTGGCTACCCTGTATATCTTGTCCTTCCTCTGTCTGCTCGGGCTCCGAAGGTGTTTCCAGTTCTGCTCCTTCCTCTGAATCAACTGCTGGAGCCACTTCCGACTCATCCGCATAGACCCATGAAGCTGGAAGCAGCATGAGAAGCGTCATAATCAGACAAATCAGCACTCTTGATTTTTTCATCTGCCCATCCTCTCTTTCATACACTAAATAGTGTGTGCATTTTTTAAGATTCTTTTGAAATTAGTCTAATAAGTTATATTATACCACACGCTGGTTAGTTTTTTGTTATTTTTTGCTATATAGACTCTTTTATAATGATTATAATAGAAGACCTGCGACTACTCGCAGGTCTTAGCTACTTATTTATTCAAATTGACTCAATATCGTAATTATTCGATGATCTCAGTAACAACGCCGGAACCTACTGTTCTGCCGCCTTCTCTGATCGCAAATCTCAGTCCTTC
>NZ_QWEQ01000034.1 GCF_009936045.1 Emergencia sp. 1XD21-10
AGCCTGGCTGATTATGAATGGAAAAGTGGGAGAGTTGCCTGTCATATATATGAATGCGATGAAACAGGCTGCGTATGTGGCGGAAAATCACCCTGTCATGGCAGAATCCATCCAGGATAGTTATACGGCGTTTCAGAAGCGGTTTTATAACCTTGATGCAACCGTTATTTTACTCGAAAGTTGCCCATTCCTGGACGAAAGAGGCAAATGCATATGTTATGAAGCCAGACCGAATTTATGCAGACGTTATGGAGTTACCGATAGCTGCATGAGAAGAGTGAATCCAGCGCATCCATCATATAACGAGATTCTTTTAGAAAATATTTTTCTTATTAAGGATGGGCGCTATTACATGCGGCAGGCAAGACCGATTTACTTTCTTGCAGAGAGATATTTGTCTCCGGATGTAGTGCAGGAAACGATTGATATAGTGGAAAGGTTCGTTACTGAATCGGAAGCTGCTTTTTTAGACTATGTCAGAGATGAGACATTTTACATATTTGAGTATGAAGACGGGATATATATTCCCCAAAGTATGATTAAAGGGGTTGGAGGTAAGAATGTGTGAGGAAATCAGACAAATACCGATTTCGGATATCAGGCCATTTGGCGGCGATTACGGCAAATCCTATTTTCATATGCAGCAGGAGAAAGTTGAAGAACTGGCAGACTCTATCAAATCTGTCGGCGTGCTGGTGCCGCTGATTGTCAGAGCAGATGCAAGTGGGAAAGTAAAGTATGAGCTCATTGCTGGGAAGACCAGGCTCACTGCAGCAGAACGAGTTGGCCTTGAAACCGTGCCTTGCGTAATCAGGCAACTTGATGACGATGCGGCATTGTGCCTTTATGGCGAGAGCAATCGCTACAGGGAAGATATCACGATTACAGAAAAAGCCTTTATGGTGCGCTATGCGGACGAGTATGCTGAAAAATGCAAAACGGACCCGCGGGTCCGAAATGCAATTTTTGATGAATCAGAGGAACGCCAGTTGCGAAGATATATTCGACTGACATATTTATCTTTGGGAATGAGGCAGCTGGTGGACGTGAGAAAAGTAAGCATAAAAGCCGGATGTGAGATTTCCTATTTGCCGCTGGATGTGCAGGATCGAATCGTTTACATACTGAGTGGTGAGCAGACGGTGTTGAGTTTGGAGGCGGCGGAAAAGATACGTAGTTTGTATGATCGGAAATATAAGCCATTTGGAAAGACAATGAATACCAAGGAACTTAGTGACATCATTTATACTATGCAGCCAGAGCGCAGTAGGAAGGCACATTTGACAGTAGATAAAGGAATTATCAAAATGCTGCCGCCAGAATATCAGAGTAAAAAAGCATATGAGATGCTTGTAGAAAATCTATTGAAAAATTTCTCGGAAAACTTTTAAAAAAGGGCTTGACAAAATAAATTTAGCAAAAAAACGTACAATGTACCTGACGGGACGGTAAAAAGGTGATATTATGGTAGCGTGCTTTCCTGGCACATGTTTCATACTCCCTTTTGCCACTGTCTCACAGGTGAAAGGGAGTGTTTTAGACTAATTGCAATACACGAAGAAGCGCACGCACAGCGCGACGTTTCATTTTTTCCCGGGCGGGGAGATCCGCTTCCCGCCCTCCTTTCCGAGAATCTTGGAAGGCATAGAGAACGAATATGAGAATTTATCTTGACAATATAGGGCGCTATATCGTATACTATAAATAAGAAAAAATCTATGGAGAAATTCAATGACAGAAAAGTATCTTGCACAGAAGAAGTATTTGAAAGAGAATATCAGAGAGCTGCGAGTGAAACTGAATAAAAATACTGATGCAGATATCATAGAGTATCTTGAAAGTGTCGATAACAAGCAGGGTCTTGTGAAAATGCTTCTGCGAAGATGGATGTGGGAGCAAAAAGAAGCGGAGAAGAAATTAAGGAGGAATTGAGATGAAGAAGTTAATCACAATGGTTATAACCCTGGCTATGGTTTTAACTATGGCAGTACCAGCGTTTGCTGCAGATGCAGATGTATCTGCACCGGCATCTGTGAAGCTGACATCTAGCCAGGTCAAGGCAATTACACCAAAGGGTGTGAAAGCAAGCACATATAGCTATACCAAAATCAAGGTGACTTGGAATAAGATTGAGGGCGTTGATGGATATAAGGTGTATAGAGCCACTTCCAAGGGCGGCAAATACAGCCTGGTAAAAACGACGACCAGCGCCAATACGCTGTCTTATATCAACACCGGTAGAACCACCGGCAAGACCTACTACTACAAGGTCAGGGGATATAAGAAGATTGGAAGAACCACTTATTACACTAAATATTCTGCCGTAACAAGCACATACGCAAGACCGAATAAAGTCGTGATTACAAAAGTAAACTGCATTTCCGAGTGGAAGGTTAGAATTTATTGGAATAAGGTAGCCGGAGCAACAGGCTATCAGGTTTACAGAAGCAAGAAAGGCGCTGATAACTGGAAGTTATACAAAACTGTGTCTAATAAATACAGTTATGCGACAAACTTTTTAGAAGGTGATACTGATTTCACAACATGGGAATGGAAGGTGAGAGCTTATAGAACCGTGAATGGTAAAAAAGTTTATGGATATTTTTCTGCACCAAAAGAATATGTTCCGGACTGGACCATTGATGAAATCTATGAGGAACTTTGGAAGTATGGGGAAAGCCTAAAATTTCCGCTTTATGAATATGCAAATCCTGATGGAAGTGACAATGAAAACGGAGAAGTTATAGTTCCTAAAAAAGACGGAAGCACATATCATTTTAAGAATATAAAAGGATGGTCGGATAGCCTTTGGGGATATGAAGCCTATGTGTACACAAATTCAAAAAATGGCAATACAAAAATTCCAGCAGATTTTATAGCAGCTACACCGGATAATATGAGTTGGGATGTAGCTTGGCCCAATAGAATAAGCTATTATGATACAAAGGATTCAATCTTAAAGAGACTAAAACCGATTTTGAAAGCCGAATTAGAAGATATACATAGATCTAATCCATTATACTGGGCAAATGCCAATATAGAAGGTGTTGGTGGTCCAAATGATGAAGATGAATACTGGAATGGCGCAGATCTTTTCTCAGTATATATCGAAAAGGATCGTAACAGCTATAAAATTTGGTCGCTCTGGTAAAGAGATTGACAGACTGTATGGAAAGTGATAATATGAAATAAAGAAATGAGCTACCGATAGACGGTTAGCCTGAAAAAAGAGTTAAAGAATTAACCGCTTAGTTTTCCAGACACGGCGGTTATTTCTTTACATAGATCAAAATCGTAACGATTGACATGGCAACGCCGATGAGAATCGAGAATTCTTCATATGTAGAAATATTACCTACCTCCTTTCTCTTGTGATTTGCATTTTTCAGCATAACTTAAGAGATAGCGGATGCAGGCTAACCGCCTACCGTGTATGGTAGCTCAAAATCAAGTATACCAAATTGAAAGCTGTATGGCAAGCTCAAAGAAAAGCAGTCATATTTGACAAAGCTTTGGATATGATATATAATGCCAGTAGGCAAAAGACAAGAAAATAGTCCATGAGGACAAATGGAAAAACCCAGAGTTGCGACCTCTGGGTTTTTCATTATGCTCATTACCGTTTTCTATTTTCTCTATCGAGCCATTTGCAAATGTAGTAGGCAACTACACTTGCTATAACAGAGTTAATAAAAGACAAGAAAATTTGCTCCATGAGAACACCCCCTTCCTGTTGCCAGTATAGGGAACGGTAACATAAATAATATAGCATAAGCACGAAGAAAAGGAAAGATTAAAACAGTCTTTCCTTTTTTGTTTGCAAAAATTCAACGGCGCTGCGTCTGCAGGGCCGTTTTTAGATAGATTTTCAAAAAACAATCAATAAAGGAGGAACAAAAATGTATGATGTAACAAAACATCCATACCTGCGAAAGCTTGTAGTTCTGCTGATGGCAGTTGTGATGGTTGTAACATACTTTCCGATGCAGACCTTTGCTGCAAGCGGAGAGTGGACCCATGCATATTTCAGAAACGGAAGCGTACTTGAAGGCAGCGATGGAAAGCCTTACTACAATGATTCTCGCCGTTACTCGAACCGCTGGTACACAACCAAGTGGAATATCGACGATAATTGTTACGCACAGCAGGGTCCGAGACACGCTTACAGTCTGAAAAATAAAAGAACAGGACAGACTTATCGTGCTTACTGCCTTGAGCAGGATGTAAAAAATCCGAATTCCGGAAATATTGTGTATAAGGCAGAACAGATGAAAGATATCGAATTCCTAAAACAGCTCACTGCAGAGCAGAAAAAGGGAATCGAATTTGCGTTGCTGTACGGAAAACAGCCGGATGTATCGACCTCAGATATGGTAAAATTGCTTGGCGATAGCGTAAAAGGCTGCAACGCAGATGATTGGTATGTGGCAACCCAGGCCATCATTTGGGAATTTCAGCAGAACCTGAGAAGCTCTGTCAGCGGGATTCCGAAGAATGTGACTGTTGCCAATGTGGGTACAAAATCATGGCGAAATACTCCGGCGGATTTCTTCTACAAACCGATTAAGAATAGACCGGCAGGCGTAGTCTACCGCAATATGCTGCGGGCAATGCGGGAACATAGAGAAATTCCATCGTTTACGGCAAAAGAAGAAAGAAAAGCTAAGCCAATTTTCATGGAAAAAGTAAATAATGAGTATTGGAGTGTAAACCGTAAATATGCAAATCTTCCGGAAGAAGAGAAGGAAGCTGCAAGAGCCAATGCCGATTACTACTATTTGGAGGATACCAACGACATTACTCGTGAACTCAAAGTAATGAACGGGAAGAAAAAAAGCAATAAATTTGTCTTTGAAAAGAAAAAAGGCGGTAAGCACCCGCAGTACAAACTGATCTATAAAGGAGCTGACCTGCCGACTGGCGTGCAGCACGGTAAGAAAGATATTAAAGAAGCAACTAAACTGGACTGCCTTGCATGGAATGTGACTGATGGTCACTATCAGACCTTGGCTTTTGGTGCAGACGATCCGGTCGACTTTTACTTTAAGATGAAGACGAAGGAAGACCCCGATGAACCGGGAGAAGGAAATAAAAAACCGGAACCTGAGTTTTTCCCGGAATTTACCTGGCCTGTACACAAGGACGATGTCAATCCGGGCTGGGATGATGACAACTGCACCGGTATGGGCGATGCTTCTTTAGGCTCCACATTTGTACTGAAGCGTGACGGCGAGGTGGTAGATGAAATTACCTTGGACGACCTTGGCTCTACCGACTACTTATCCGATCAGCCTTGGGTAAACCCGGAAGATATTCCAAGTGTGGACAGCGGCTCCAGAGAGCATGCTGAAGGGGACCCTCCGACAACCCACTGTACTGTCCAGCCGACCAGGTGCGACTGGGACGATGAAGTGACATACACCATCGAAGAAATCACACCGGACGGCAGACACCCTGCGGAATTTACGACCACAAAAGATCTGCCGGGCAATACTACGGTCAGAGGCACATATAAGGTGAAATACCACTGCGAATCTGTCAACAGCCAGACCTGTGTGGATAATCCGGAAAACTGGTCCAAAATGCAGTACGATATCACCATTATAGATGCAGATGGAACAGAAACCCACCTTACCGGTAAAATGGGCGAGGGAGATATTCAATATGACTTCACCCATGAGTTTCATCAGCAGACCTGGATCAACGACAACTATCGTGGCGATCTGCAGATCGTAAAAACCAAAGACGATCAGGACCCTTTTACTGATAAGACAAACTCGGATAACGGTATCAAAGATTACAGTACCAAGTCCAAATGGACCATACAGCTGAAATCAGGCGGTTGGGAAGACCACCCGTATATCCGTGTGGAAGATGAGGGCGTAAAAGAAGCGGCTGCCGGAGAGTATGAACGATATGCGCATGTGTACCGAGTAGTCAGAGATACTTCAGGTTATACTGCGGACGCAGAGCATCCGCTGGAAGTATCGAAAGACGGTCAGATTTATGTTTATGACCTGCCATACGGAACATATATTGTGAATGAAATTTCCGCGGATTCCGAAGGCTATGTTTTGGAATCTTTTGAAGTTGTGGTAAATGAACACGGTCAGAAGATCTCTAAAGCGGTAAATAACCAGCCGAAGAAAAACAAGATTAAGGTGGTAAAGACAAATGCAGAAACAGGAAAGACCGTAAGATGGGACGCAGATAGAACCGCTTTCAGAATCCGGTATAAAGGAAATCCTGATCTGAACGATCCGACTGTTTCCCCGAACTACAATAAATACCTGCCGAACGGCTCAAGTTATACCGATAATGCAGATTCCAATTATGTGTTCTATGCCAACAAAAACGGCGAGATCGTGCTGCCGTACCAGATTGAATACGGCATTTACGAAATTGAGGAGCTTGTCGTACCGGAAGGCTACTATGTAGGACAGTACGATAAAAATGGAAAAGGCACCATTGCCGACATGGGAGAAGTGGAAATCATCGATCATGAAGGAAAGGAAGTTCGTCCACCAAAAGATTTCCTTGAAACCGTGCAGGTCAGAGATGACGAAGGAAACAAAGTAGAGCAGTTTGAGGGTGACAATAAGACCACATATAACACCTACCGCTTTACCGTTAAGGAACAGGACCCACACGAAGACGGCACGGATTATGTAACCTATTATGCCATTGTGGATATGCCGAATAACCCGGCAAAGGGCATTATCGAAATATCCAAGACCGGAGAAGGTCTGGTAGGATGGAAAGAAGGCAGCGATGGTGGCTACAGCATTTGGAAAGCAATTTGGGATAAGATTACGCTGAAAGATACCAAATTTGAAATCTATGCTGCTGAGGATATCCTGTATTCTGACGGTGTAATTCCGGTAGAAGCCTACCTTTCTGCAGATGACAGCAAAGTGGAGCTGAGCAGAACCAGCCGTGACCATGCAGATGTGGAGGATGCAAAGGAAGTTTGGGAAAAGAACTTTGAAAACGGCGCATCCATTCTGCAAGTAAAGGATAAAGGTCTGATTAAGGACTTCGGAAAAGCTAATGCGACCATTACCGATTACAAAATCAAGGCGTTAAACGGCGCAACCTTTGAAAATACTTATCAGGTCAGAGATGATGAAACCAAGATGACCTATGAATATACCGTTTCCTACAAGCTGAACTATTCCAAGGGTGGCTTCAACTATACTGATATTCATGTAACCAAGAAATCGGTATCTGATGATTATGTGGCAGAAATTGATGTAACCAATCCGGTATTAAAATCCGGAGATCTGGATCTTGGCTTTGTAACCATGAACTATGACGGCGGCAACATGGTTAGAATGAACCCGCTGGCAGAAGAAGGTGATGTTACAGAGGAAGAAGATATTAAGGGTGTACATAGCGCATATAACAAAGATGATATTACTGCTAAACCGGTAGACCCAGAAGAATACGACCCGAAAGCGGTCTATGACGAAACGAAACCGATTGTAGATGCTGACGGAAATCCGGTGCTGGATGAAAACGGAAATCCGACTTATGAACAGAAAACGGATGAAAACGGAAATCCGGTCTTTACGACACCGCTGGAAATCGTTGTGCCTGCCGGATGGAGCTGGTGCAAAGATGCAGAAACCGGTCATTACTACTACGAACCGGGCAGAATTGATGCTGACGGAAACCCACTCCCAAGAGTTTACATGATTGAAAAGGGAACCGGAGAAGACAAGGAATATCAGATGTTCGTCAAAGACGGTGATGAAAAACGCTGGGTTCCATGTACTGCAGAAGGCAAGTTCTATAAATCCTACTTTCAGGAGTATAGCTTTACAACGGCGCAGCACTATAAGTGTCCGGATGGCTTTACCTTTACTTGGGATGATGTGATTGACTTATCCGCAGTCGCAGACAATGAGGCAGAAAAGACCACGACAGTGATCAAGGAGCCGGAAGGCGCAGCTGAGCCAAAAATTACGGAAACAGAAGGCATTTACAGCCATGTAACAGAAGATGGCGTGACAACCTTTACCGGAACGCCAATGGACGAAGCTTTGGTGTATTTCCTAACACACGATGGCATCAGAACAGAAATGTACTTATCTGGCGGACTGGCATTCACCAGAATTACCGTGCTGCAGAGTCAGCTTTTTGCGTTCGACACTGTGCTGCCGCAGGTAACATATAACGGAAACGACTTGAACTGGCATAAACAGTTCGAAAAAGATTTTGATCCTGCAAAGGATACCTTTGAGTTTATTGCAGACGATAGAAATTATGTGAAAGCAGTAAGACATGAAGTAAGTCCTGAACAAAAAGAAGTGTATTACACCATCGATATTGTGACAAACAATACCGATT
Organism: Emergencia sp. 1XD21-10; assembly: GCF_009936045.1. Classification (GTDB taxonomy): domain Bacteria; phylum Bacillota; class Clostridia; order Peptostreptococcales; family Anaerovoracaceae; genus Senimuribacter; species Senimuribacter intestinalis. Next base: position 8,353 of record NZ_QWEQ01000034.1, read on the forward strand.
ATGACAAAGGTTTTAAGGTTACCTATCCGGATACTACAACCGCAGTTCCGATGGTAACAGACGGCGGTGAAGGTGCAGACCTGAGATTTGCAAGTATCGACGATACCATGGTATACCCAATCGGTAAACCTGTAGAAGTAATTACGACAAACCTGAAAGGCATCGCAGAATCTTCTCCACTGCCTCTTGGAGAATACTGGGTAAGAGAAATCTCATCCGCACAGGGCCATGTGAACAAGGGTGAATGGCAAAAAATGACCTTAGAATATAAGGACCAGTATACGCCACTTGTCTGGGATACAGGCGTATACGAAAATGACGCGGTATCTGTTAAGATCGACCTTGAAAAGCTCTTTGAAACGAAGTATGAATCTGGAGAATATGTGCCGGGAGACGGCGCAGTCTTTGGTATTTATACTGCAGAAGAAGTAAAGGGCACAGTAAAATCTGATAAAAAGTTCGATAAGAAAGCAATCTCTGCAGATACCTTAGTAGGTAAAATGGTAGTAACAAACGGTCATGCTGCAGCAACCGTTAAGCTGCCTCTTGGTAGATACTATATCAAAGAAATCTCTGCACCGGACGGCTTTAAGTTAAATGGTACGAAGTATTACTTCGACGCAGTCGATGTCCTGACCGCAGACACGATGAGCTGGCACTACAAGGATATCGGCGTGTCTGGCTTTGCTACGCAGGACGGCGAAAACGGCTTGACGATTGATTTCGATGTACTGTACAAATACAACACAGCAAAAGTGACCATCGATGGGAAAGACTATGCAATGGATACTTCTTTCGAAGAAGAAGGAAGCAATGTGAAAGTTGCGGTACTCGATGGCAGAACCAATGTACAGGTAAAACTGCAAGATGGACAGTCAACAGCGATTAAGTTTGCAAACGGCGCAGTGATGACCTACAAGGCAGACGGACAGACCTATACGGCTACCCTGGATGGCAAAGCACCGACAGAACTTTCTACCGGAGCAGACGGAAATGAGAACTTTACAAAGGAAACAGACGGCTCCAAAACAGTGATCAAATATCAGCCAAAGGTCACAAAGACCAACTGGCTCAGCGAAGTAACATATAAGTACGAAGCACCAAAGAATACGGAAACCGGAGAGGGCGGATTTACATCCATCCAGCCGGCAAATAAGATTCTGGCACTGACATGTCCGGAAGGAACATCCGAAGTGACCGCATCCGTTGACTACGCATACGCGGCAGCACAGCTGACCTTATCTAAAGGAACCGTAAGCAGCGTTACCGTGGATGACAAAGCGGTAGATCCGGCAGATTACGCAGACGGCATCAGGCTGGAGCGCATCGTGAAGACGCCGGTGATGATTGATGATCCTGATAATCCGGGAGAAAAGATCCAGAAGACTGATAAAGACGGCAACCTGCTCTTTGATACGAAGATCCAGTCCAGCAAGGCTGTGTTCAACTTTGAGGACGGGGTCGCTTACACGGTAACACTGGACAAGTCCGGACAGCTTGATATGAGCGCATCCGGAGAAGTGGATAAGAACCTGGAGGCAGAAAGCACTTTAACGGTTGACGGCAAGCAGGTAACAGCAGATAATCTGGCTTCCATGAAGCTGATCGACCTGAAGAACACGACAGCAAAAACCTATGCTCGTAACAACACCAATGCAGGTGTACTGAACATCACGGTAAACAAAGTTAAGAATGACAGGCTGCCGGAGACACCGACAACTCCGGATAATCCGGGGCCGACCCCGACGTATCCGACCATCAGGACTACGGCAAAGGACAGTGACACACTCGATCATATCGCAAGAGCCGATGGAAAGGTCACGATCATAGATACCGTATCCTATACCGGTCTGACACCTGACCAGGAATACACCCTGCATGGTGTACTGATGGATAAGGAAACCGGAAAGGCGATTATGGCAGACGGAAAGGAAGTTACTGCAGAGAAGAAATTCACACCGAAGACTTCAAGCGGCATGGTAGACATGGAGTTCACCTTTGATGGAAGCGCACTGGCAGGCAAGACCACCGTCGTGTACGAAGAACTGTATAAGTTCGTTGTCAAGAATGAAGGAAGTGTAGTCGAGCGTGTTGACGTTGCAGAGCATAAGGACCTGAACGATGAGGGACAGACCATTTACTTCCCAGAAATTAAGACCAATGCAACGGATTCTGATACAAAGGATCATATCGCAAATGCCGATAAGAAGGTGACTATCACAGATGAAGTGACATACACCAATCTGATCCCGGGAAAGGAATACACTGTATCCGGTACCCTGATGGATAAGGAAACCGGAAAGGCACTCCTCGTTGATGGTGAAAAAGTAACAGCGACAAAGACCTTCACGCCGACTGAGCCAAACGGCAGTGTGACGCTAACCTTTACCCTCAACGCAGCGGATTTGGCAGGAAAGACTACGGTCGTCTTTGAAGACCTTGCCTTTAGCGGTAAGACCGTTGCAGTCCACAAGGATATCAAGGATAAGGACCAGACAGTAAGGTTCCCTGAAGTGAAGACCAGCGCAGCAAAGACAGGGAAGGGGCAAATTACAGACATTGTAACGTATAAGAACCTCATTCCGGGTAAAACCTATACGGTCAAAGGAGTGTTGATGGATAAAGAGACCGACAAGGCGATTTTGGCGGATGGAAAAATGCTGACCGCCAGCAAGACCTTTACTGCAGATAAGGCAAATGGAACTGTTAAAGTGACGTTTAACTTTGCGCCGGGCAGCCTGGCAAATAAGACTACCGTTGTATTTGAGACGCTGTATCTGGATGGCAAAATTGTCGGTGAACACAAGGATATCAATGATAAAGATCAGACTGTAAAAGCTGTTGGCACAGTAGATTTGGAATATCCAAACACTCCTGGCGGCGGCGATAATGGTAGTGTGAGCCTCACTCCGCAGACAGGTGACCAGAGCAATATGATGCTCTACATCGGTTTGCTGGCTGCAGCTTTAGCAATAAGCCTTTTGATTGCAGCAAATCAAATACAGCATCGAAAAAATAGTTTCAAATAAAGGAGAATGGTTTCCTGAGATATTACGCAGTTTGCCACTGTGCGGCAATCTCACCATAATGGCTGAATCATAGGTTTAGCTGACTATGATGAAGAAGTCTCTGGTGAAAGCCGGATATCTTATGATCTACGCAAGATAATCTGCTATATATGCTCTTCGCTGCAGAATCTGCGTACACATTGGTAAACTGGTTATTATGTAGAGTAACAAAAAAATTGATAGAAAACGAAAGCAGTTAGCTGTAAATGTTAACTGCTTTTTTATTGCAAAAAAGAAAGGAGGAACGCTATGAAAGCAAAGCGAATATTTGCTATGGCACTTGCCATAATGCTTGCCATGAGCAGTGTAGCTTATGCTGCATCGACAGAGACCAAAGAATATGCTGTCACCAGCAGTGAGAATCTCACGCAGATCACTCTTGCCGACCTTGGAGAAGGAGAATTAACAGAAGCGAAATCCGTGATCCATATTGATGGCAAGAAATATAAGGCGACTGCAGTTGCCGTTAAGGAAACTGGGCATAACCAAGCAGTTAAACGAGAGAAAACATATACCGGTCTGAACGGGAAAAAGGTAAAAGATACCCTGAAGCTGAAATCGGGGGAAACCCTGCAGCTGGCAGATGTCAAATGGACAGAGCAAACCCGCACTGCAGCCACCGGAACGATGACTATAACTGGAAGCGACAGTAAACCAGACGCACCGGCTACCAAGGAGATTACAGCAACACTGCCAGACGGCAGGAGTATCACAGTAACTGGCAATCTGCAGCGTGTTAAACAGACCGGCAGTAGCTACAGTAAACCGTTTACGGTCAAGGCAACATTTACGGGTGATGAAGATGTGGATACCTACATGCTGGGGGATACAGCTATTCCAAATAATCCGGACAGCCCAGCTTTTACGGGTTATGAATCAGCTATCCTGACGCACCTTGGACTTGAGCCAGACCAATATAAAATAACAGCTGCTAAATGGACCAGTGGTTATGTGCACAAAGACGGTAAAATAGTCCGGTATGCGGAGTATAGTGGCCAGAGACTTACCAGCGACTGGACAGCTTACTACACCGAAACCCTTACAGCAGATAGCCCGCAGGTTACTACGTATGATGCTATAGCCACCTATACCAATGGAGTAGATGCAGATTCGACAGAATATCTGATCACAGTTACATATGAGCGGGAAGGCATGACATTGCTGCAGAAAATTTTGCTGGCAAGTGCAGCCATCATCATATTTGGTGGACTGATCGCAGCCATCTTACTGATTGTCCGCAAAAAGAGAGAGAAAGAATCAGAAACCGTTACAATTACAGAAAAATAGGAGGTAGAATATGGAAAAGTTTGCAAATGGATTAAATGCTTTGATTACGCAGTGGCAGCCGTTTATTTGGATTGCCGTTGCAGCGGCACTGGTGGTAATTGGCCTTATGTTTATCATCCCATCACAAAAAACGAAGGATTTTGCAAAAGATCATATCGGGGTCGTTGCTATTGGATGCGGACTCGTACTGGTTGCAGTTACCCTCGCCAAAGAAATTTCCGGCGCATGGGGATTTTAAGCAAAGGGAAAAACGAAGCTGCATAAAGCACCATGAAATGTTAAAGAAAGGGCATCTGGCAGGGCGGCCATATCACATAAATCCCTGCCCGACGCCTTTTATTTAGGATTTTGGGAGCAACAACGGAGGAGGTACATAATGGAAATTGAAAGAAACGTAGATGGGCAAATAAAGAAGTTTACGCTGACCAGCGAAGAAGTCTGGCAGGCGGCAAAGAACTGGAAAGAGCACGCAACATCTTTAGCCGATAGATCATGCGATGATGCGGATGCGCTAGAGCTGCTTGATGATGAGTATTATGACAGCCAGGCGCAGACCGAAGATGAGATCTATAAATGGAACGGCGAAACCTTTGTCTTAAATGAAGATGCTTTAAAAGAACAGGTCAGCTTGATGTACAGGGCGAAAGACCTGATCAATGATTTTTGCACAAAAGAATATGGGTCTTCAGCATATTTTGGAGACTTAAGGCAGGTTGGGCTTGCGTATACAACGGTAACTGAGATAGAACTTCCGGATTGGATAAGAGAAGATGCGGCAACGTTCCAGCTGAATCGCTACGAGAATGACCTACAGGTAAATGTAAATCTGGAGGATCTCCGACTGGAGCGTTTTGTCAATGGAGTTTTGGCAGATTCTACGCAATACAGTTCCCTTGAGCAATTTATCAGTACGCAATTAGAATGGCTCGACTTTGATTCTCTGGTTAGTTTTTCTATGGAAGAAGTTACAGAAGCCCGAAAAATTCCCATAGAGCAACTGAACGAACTGTCATACAAAGACCAGTTCAGAGTTGTACTCGCGATGGAGTTTCCCGAAACCATAGAGAATGAAAAGCTGCAGGAAGAACTATACGAACAGTTTATGGAAAGCGATGAAGCAGGCTTTTTTAGCAGTGACTTTCGTGCACTTGCGGAAAAAGTAATAGAACTGCGAGATGAGCAGGAGCAGAAATCTGAACTTGGTGAGGACATATTTATTTAGGAGGAGACCATGAACGAGAGAATTACAATTTTTATCGATACAGAAACAATAGCAGAAGAGGAGTTATTATCGGAGGATGAAGATGGACAAGAAGGTAAGAGAGTATAGGGAGAGACTGTCAGAAGCCTTTATAAAATCTATTACTGAGAATCCAGAGGGCTGGCAGCAGGAATGGAGAAGCCCTGTAAGCAGGCCGGTCAATGCGGTCAGTGGTGCGGCGTACCGAGGTATAAACCGGATGTGGCTATCGTATCAACAGGCAGCACACGGTTGGAAAGATCCAAGATGGTGCACTTTTAAGCAGATAAAGGATAAAGAGTGGCATCTTACAAAGGGCAGTAAAGGCACGCAGGTTGAATACTGGATGCCATATGATACGAAAGAAAAGAAATGCATTACATGGAAAGAATACGGTGAGCGGGAGGACAAAGAAGGAATTTCCTTGAGAGCGAAATACTTCTATGTCTTTAACGGCTGCCAGATTGAAGGAATGCCAGAATTAGAATTACCGGAAGCGCGAGAAATTGACGAGGCACAGTTCATTCAAAAGATTTCACAGAACATGGGTGTTGAGATTCTCCATGATGGTGTTGACAGTGCGTTTTACAGGCCGGCAGAAGATAAAATACATCTGCCTTTGAAAGAATACTTTAACGATGATTATGGATATAATGCGACAGTGCTTCACGAGCTATCCCATGCCACCGGGCACGAAAGCAGATTGAACCGCAGCGTTGAAGGCGGCTTTGGAAGTGCTGCTTATGCCTACGAAGAATTGGTTGCAGAACTTTCCAGCTGTTTTATGAGTGAAAATCTGCCGGTGCAAATGGATGAACATCATTTTCAAAATCATAAAGCATATATATAGAGCTGGATATCTGCCATTGAGAAAAAGCCAGAGACGTTTGTGAGAGCTGCTAGAGACGCTGAAAAAGCGGCCGACTATTTAGAGTATCAGGCAGAACTTGTATCGCAGCTTACCTACCAGAAAAATATTGAGAAAACCATGGAAACCGACATGAAGGCAGTGCGGGAAAATGAAAGTATAGAGGGGAATCCAGTCCGCATGATAGCCGAGGTAAAAGGAAATAGCAAAGATTATGTAAGAGAATATATTCAGGGCTTTATGGAAAGATATGATTTTGATCGGCCGATTGTTATGCAAGGTGCAATGATCCCATCTTTGATGATGGAATCCGATCTTACAAGAGGCGGTATGGCAGACACGAAAGAAGCGTGTAGTGCCTGGATCAACGCCGATCCGGAGGCTGCTTTTAACACAATGATATACATAAGCGACAAATATCCGGAGCTGGAGGGACTTACAGCGGAAACGGATCCGGGAAGGTTTTCACTTCTGATGATGGAGAGAGAAATCTACAAAATGATTTACGAGGCGGATGTAGTGGACGAGAATTGGGATAAGGATTTCTTGTTTGACAGAAGCGCAGCAAAAGAAATTTGCCAGTCAGCAGGTATTGATCCGCCTGAGAACGTACAGCAAATGAGGCTCTGGAAAGAGGATGAATTGGAGTAAAGGAGCAGAAAATGGCGATAAAGGAAAAGCAACTAAAGAAGCTGACTGAAACATATCTTGACGGCTTGCGTGAAGGTTCCTCGGAATGGATCCCTTTTTTGAATACGGCAAGCTTTATGTATAAATATCGTTTTGCAAATCAGCTTGCGGTTTATCTGCAGAGACCGGAAGCAACGGCTGCAACCACTATGCACCAGTGGAACAGAATGGGTAGGAGCGTCAACAGAGGCTGCAAAGGGATCAGATTGAATGAACAGGACCGGTTTGATACGTCCATCTACATATTTGATGCAGCTGACACTCATAACAGAAGAGGTCAGAATGTGCAGGTACGGCTATGGGAGATTACAGAGAGTGAGGCTCTCAAAGAACGTATAGCGGAGCAGCTGACGGATGTATACCAGATAAGCAGTGGCGAGGCAGACCTGAAAGATTTAATAGAGGAAGCTGCAAAAGAAGCCGTAGATGGAGAATATCTGGAGTGGGTGGATCAAATCACTGAAGCAAGCCCGGAGCTATGTACAGCGGATTTTGCAGACGATCTGGATAGACTGTATGCCTTCCTTACCAAATCGGTTCAGTATATTGCCTTGCGTAGATGCGGCATGGATGTATCCCGGTATTCGGAGAAGGACTTTAATCTTACAGGAATCAGGGTGGACCGTTTACTACAGCAGGAAATGCTGCAGGAAATTGGCAGCATTGTACAGAGATCTGCAGAAGGTGTGCTTGTCTGTATAGAAAAAGAAGCAAAGGCGCAGCTTGTCAGGCAGCGTACTTTGGCATATAATAAAGAAAAAGCTGAGCAACGAAGAAAGGAGAGGGAATATGAATCTGGAGAAAGAGAGAGCGGAGATCACCTACAGGAAGGTGGGAGACGTTTACCTGCCGGAATTTCAGGAGGACGACGAGGAACTGATCATGGAGGAAACCGTGGGCAAGTACGGAATGAGGAGAGCACGATTTCTGTACGAGGAGAAGGGAGCCACTTATTCGAGCATGAACCTGAAGGGGACCTTGCTGCCACACTTGAAGGAAGTGAACCAGACGGCGGAAGAGATGCGGGAGAACCTGATCAGGAAACAAGCGGAAGACCTGGGCCTGAGCGAGAAGATGAAGAACGAGGATCCGATCAAGTGGGCCAACCAAATGCTGCAGATCACGATGGAGGTAGAGAGCACAATAGAGAGGAATTTGATTACGATCTAGGTGTATACAAACGAGACCCGGACGTATCTTACTTTTCAGACACAAAACTGAAGCAGGAAATCATTTTACAGGCATTAAAAGATAACGGCAAGGAGGTAGAAGACGTCTACCTCTTTTTTGATGCAAATTATGATCAGGTAAAACGGGAAGTATATACTGAAAGGCTGTTCCCTAATGTATATTGTGAACTCGATATAAATGATGAGAGAGTAGGCTATAAACCCTTTGATAATGGATTATTGTTTTGGAAAGGTCATTATCTATCCAAAACTGAGGAAGATATTTTGCCTTGGAGAATGACTGCAGAGCTGATAGATGGCCTGCGGCTTTTGGAAATGGAAGAGGGAACACGCAGTAAACAGGCTTTTGAAGATCAGGAATCTCAAATCAGTTTTTTAGAGGAACAGCCGGATAGGGTTACTTTTGGGCAGAGTATCGTGGATTATGCGTTGCGCCAGGGTAATAATGTGCAGGGAAGTAAGCGAAGAATTTACCAGTTTTATCAGAACAATCTCAAAGCGAGTATGACTGAAAAGGTAAAATTCTTAAAAGAGGAATATGGCATTGGCGGCAGATCCAGCTTTCATACAGGGCTAGACTTGTCGGAGATGCATGACGGGAAAGGCATCAGACTTTTACGCGGGTTTTCGGATGAGAATGGGATCCTGATTACATGGAACCAGGCGGCAAAACGAATCGGCGAGATGATCGAGGAAGGGACATATCTTTATCAGGATGAGATCTTTGAGGATGTGCAGATTACGCGTGAGGCAGATACACTGGCGATTGAAACAGATCATGAGGACAACCAGTATCAGGAAATAGATATTTCTGTAACCGGGCAGGAATGGGCACAAATACAGGAGCAAATTCCAGTTGCAGTGCAGAATGAAAATCAGACGTTTCGTTATCAGGTTGGTGATAAAGTTTTTCTTGAAGGAAAACGGTTTGAAATTAGCGAAATTGGAAGCAGAGAGGTCCAGCTGCGTGATCTGGAACTTTCATACCCTATTTTCAGGGCGGAAAACATAGAGAACTTTGAGAAACTTTTGGCAGAAGACAGCCAAAACGACTATCTGAATCAAAACTTACTTCCTAATGAAGATGCGTATTTTGCTCTGAAAGAGGCTAATCCGGAAAAGGTAATTGGCGTGCAGGTTGGCCCGTATTATTTATTTTATGGGCAAGATGCTGAAAAAGCTGTAGAAGCTCTTAGAAGCAGGATCAGATTCGTAGATCTTAAAGGTATGGGGCATGTGGCGGTAGCAGGTAGCAGCGCGTCCTGGCAATATGTTGCTAAGAAGATGCAGGAAAAAGGAAATAATATTCTGCTTGCTAAGATCGATGAGGTCGCAAAGGAGTACGAGACCATTATTAGTCCGAATATTAAGGACTATTTGCCTTTTGGGCTTACGATCGAGGATGACGGACGGTCATATGAGATATTATCTGTTGACTATGGTCAAGGACAAGTGCGCCTGGCAGATGCACAAGGTATCGCGCGTACAGAATCAGTGGAATATGTGCGGCAGTTGGTAGAGGATACCCTTGATAAGCATCCGGAGATTCAGATCAGGGACGGTAAAGCTGTAGAGCCTGTAGATCAAACTCAAACTGAAACTGAAAGCAGTTCGGGAGGTGGTCCTGATCCATACATGTTGCTTTCTCGGATGAAACAGGACTGTGAGTATTATCTGGGGGCAGGAAACCGCAGCGAGAAATATCTTTGGGCTGGAAATGCAGACGACCAGATTGCGAAGATGCGTGAGATTTGGAATCAACTTTCTGAAAAGCCGGCGTGGCTGACTGCGGAAGATCTTGATCACTATGAGAAGGTAATGCAGAAAGAGACTGCAGAAACGGAAAATGCTTTAGCTGAAGCTGAAACGATAGCTGATTTACAGGAGAATGCCTCTAAAACCGATGAAACTGAAAAAAGCGAAGCCATAAAATCATCTGAGAGCGATTTTATAGATAGCAGCCATACTCCAGAGCCTTTAAAAACGCTCACCAGTGAGACGGGCAATTATCGTATTACAAACATGGATCAGGGAAAAGGCTATCCAGCACAGAAATTTAGGAACAATATAGAGGCTATAAAGCTGTTAAAGCAGCTGGAGGATGAGAATCGGTCAGCTACAAAAGAAGAACAGGATACGCTGGCTGCTTATGTGGGCTGGGGAGGGCTTGCTGACTGTTTTGAAGAAGGCTCTTGGTATGAGCAGCAGCTTGCCGAACTGCTTACAGAAGAAGAATATAAAGCAGCTGTTGAAAGCACATTGAATGCCCACTATACACAACCAATGATTATTGAAAAAATGTACGATATTTTTGATAATCTGGGATTCGCTGGTGGGAAGCTGTTAGAGCCTGCGATGGGCATTGGAAATTTCTTTGGTATGTTGCCGGAGCGATTTCAAAAAGATACAAAGCTGTATGGTGTAGAACTTGATTCAATCTCTGCAAGGATTGCAGCAAGGCTTTATCCAGAAGCAACCGTTTACCGGTGTGGTTACGAGGAAACTTCTTTTAGAGACAATAGCTTTGATGCGGCTATTGGCAACGTGCCTTTTGGAGATTACAGCGTACATGATAAAAAGTATGACCGTCATGGATTTTTGATCCATGATTATTTTTTTGCCAAGACTATCGACCAGGTGAAACCGGGTGGTGTGATTGCCTTTATTACCAGTAAGGG
>NZ_QWEQ01000035.1 GCF_009936045.1 Emergencia sp. 1XD21-10
CTGATTTAATATGATTAATATGTAATAGCCTGTGCTGCAGAGAAACCGGCGCGCCATAATCTCAAGATTTTTTTGGATATCCGGCGCTCACCCCATGAAAACCGCCATCTTCTAAGCGTTTTTTTGTATACATGGCGCCAGCCATCCGCCAAACGCCATATTGGGATTCATTTTCTAAAAAACTGGCGCGCACCTGCTGCCTGATATCCGCTTTTTTGATATTTTACTGTAGGACGCTAAAGTTTTTCCGGCTATCTGTCTGCATTCCTTTCTGCCGCCGCCATTTTTTCTAAAAAATCTTTTCTACATGGCACTTCCTCATAGGTCCGCGCCATGTATACAGAAATCAAGCCCAAAATTGGCGCGGGGCAAATTATGGGCATATCTTGATTCTTTTTCTATTAGATTAACTGCTTAAAGAGGGTGTTGACCGAAAGATCGAGAAATCCCGGCCTTTCACCCATTAGAGCCCGACCATGGCGAGCAAACAAAAAAAGAACCAGAAAACAGGTCTTCCCGCTCTGATTCTTCTCTCCTTGCTCTACTAGGCAGTTCCTATCTCGTCGATGCATGCAGCAGATTCTTCTTCAGTTAAGGCATAATACCGCTTCAGCTTCTCTATGATCTGCTCTTTGCTCTTGCCCTCTTCCAAATTATCTGCGATTAAGATTCGAATTGCTTCTTTCGTGACCTCTTCAGTGACTTCTTTCGTGACTTCTTTTGTGACCTCTTTTGTGACCTCTTCGGTGACACTCCTGGTGACCTCTTTTGTCACTCGCTCTGTAGTCTCTTTAGTCGCTTTCTCTGCGGCCTCAGCTGCTGCTTTAGCTGCTGCTATCTCCGCCGCCTCCTCTGCTCTGATTTCTATGAATTCTTCCATGGTTATACTCCGCCATGCCATCTTTTCCACCTCCGCACTATGGTTTCTCAAAAAATCCGCCAAGATGTTTTCTTTGAGGCAGCGCTCTATGGCAGCATCTACTGCTTCTTTTCTGCCCTTTCCTTCTGCAAGACCTTCTTTCACATATCGGACAAGAATTCCATATTCTCTCAGCTTTGCACTTCGCTGCAGGACAGGGTTTCGTCTCGCTTCCTCCTCTTCTCCCTCATTGTACACCACTTTGATGACTTTTACTACTAATTCTATGGAATTTTCTTTAGGTTCTCCCATGAAGCTGGATGATAATCTCAGTTCGTCCACGTCCCATGGTTCGTTTCCCGTGTAGATAACAAAAAACTGCGGCGTCGGAATTTTCACCTGCCCTTGCTTAAATAGTTCTCTGCTGTCCAGCAATATTGTGATATTATTAGCCAAATATCGAAGCATACGCAGGGGAATATTCGCAGATATAGTGCTCTGCTGTTCTCCAAACACTAGATATGCAACTGCAATTTCATAGCTCAGGTCGTTTTTAATTCCATGGTAGATAACATCATCCAGGGTCATAAAACGAATCTCAGTATCGGGACCGTAGTCGGTTCCTTCCAGTGCATTAAAAAGTTCAATGGCGTTTTCTTTATCTGAAAACAGCATGCGAAAGATGCTGTCCTGATAGGTTCTCTTGGGTTCTGCCGCTGACCTCCACTTATTTTCTGTCATATCCTTCCTCCTTTATTTTGATTTGTAATTTTTTTGCTATGATTCCATTATATCCCAATCATCGCAATCAGACAACATGTTTTGCCTAAAAAGTCAAAAATTGGAAATATCCAATTCAATATTCCCACACAAAAAACGCACCCGGTCAGATGTCTGCTCATCTGCCCGGGTGCGCCGCTGCCACCAGCATTTTATTTTAAATATTTATCAAACCAGTCTCTCATCTCTTCCAGCCTGCGCACTCTGTGCTTCGGCTTTCCAGTTCTGCTCATACCGTGATGCTCGCCCTTAAAGCCGACTACCTTTGAGGGAACTCCGAAATAAGTCAAAGCTGCGTGCATTTGCAGCGCATTATCGACGGTGCATCTGTAGTCGTCCATGCCGTGAATCCAAAGGGTTGGCGTCTTAATATTCGGCGCATATTTCAGAGGAGATGAATCCCACAAAAAATCCAAATTCCCCCATGGCGTCGTCTCATAAGTATCCAGCGCAAAGGATACCCCGATATCCGACATACCAAAATCGCTGATATTGTTGGCTGAACTCCTGTCGGAAATCGCCGACTTAAACAGATCAGTATGACCGATAATCCAGTTGGTCATAATCCCTCCGTAAGAGCCGCCGGTTACACCGAGACGAGTTTCATCCACCCAAGGTAAGCTCTTTGCCGCATAACGGGCAAAGCCCACCAAATCCTCATAGTCGATGGTGCCGTAGCGCATACGAATATCGCCAAAGTCACCGCCACGTCCCTCAGAACCAGTAGGATTGCAATAAATTACGCCGTATCCCAGCGCTGCAAAATACTGCATGTCCAGGTTAAACACTTCTCCATAAGCCACCTGCGGACCGCCGTGAATAAACAGCACCGTCGGATACTTCTTTCCTTCCTCAAATCCTGCCGGTTTCAAATACCAGCCCTGTAGCTCCACACCTTCGCCGTTGACATAAGGCAGATACTCCACAGAAGCATATTCGTATGCCTCCTCCAAATGAGTATTTTCAGAAGACAGACAACGCTCCACGCCGCCGCAGGTTTTGCCCGAAAGCTCCTGTACATAAAGCTCCGTGCCTCCAAGACCGCGTACGGCAATCGTGTAGATTTTCTCGCCTACGATTTCGTAATCCAAAAGCTTGCCCTTTTCTTTTATCACCGCAACAGGAAGTTCCTCCTCGTCCGCCCAGTAGAAAAGCCTGGAGGACTCCTTATCCAAAGCGATAAAGTAAGTTCCGCCGCTGACTCTGGTCAGCTTGTTCAGATAACCGCTTTTGTAAATAACATCACAGACCACGCTGTCATAAATATGATAATCGCCCAGCGAATTTTTTCGCAGATAGCTTCCATCCTTCAAATTCAGCAAATCAATATATTCGTCCTGATACTCCCCGTGAAGCTTTCGATCGTTTCGGCAGACGAAAATTTCATCATCGGATAGAGTATCCACATAGGTATACACATAAGTGTCCGACTCATCCAGCGCCGTCACTGCCTTACTCTGGATATCATAGCGATACAGCCTGCCCGTGGTATTCTGCACGCCGCCAGACGCCATGCCGAAGTAAACCACATATTGACTGCGCCATCCTTTCATACCCGTTACAGAAAGACTGTCCGGTGAAATCTGCGTCAGCTCGCCATTCTCCCACAAAAACATCCTGCCCCTTGCACCGTCGCAATAGCCCACGCCATTGTACCAAAACGGCACTTCCTCTGCAATAAAGTAGTCCGATTCCTCTTCTTTTATCTCCGCAAAACGCTGCACATCGCCGCCAGCTTTTTTCAGATAGGCATCTTCGTGAAGAGAATCGTCGCAAAGCAGCACATATCGATTCTCATCAATCTTGTGGAAATCCAATATATTTTTGTAAACTTTCATAAGCAAGGTACGCCTGCCGGTTGCAGGATTCAGACGGTAAAAGCAGGTCAGCGGTACGCCTTTGTCCGCAAGGGCAATATCCTCTTCAGCAAGGAGCGCTGTAAAGATAATCTCCTCGCCATCCCAGCGGTACAGGTCAAACTTCACATTATCAAGCACCTTGCGGGACTCCTCCGTCTCCGTGTCCAAAAGCCACAAATCCGTCTCGTATCCGTTTCCAACCGTCTTTGATTTAGTATACAAAATTTCCGTTTCTTTTCTCTCAAACCCACATAGATTTGTAAACTCCGCAAAAAAATCTGCGCCAATCTTCTTTTTCTTCATCAAGGCTTCTCCTTTCACGTCCTATCCTATTAACAAACCGCCAACCACATTGACAGCAAAGGCGACAACCCATGCCACCATACACTGCAGTACTACGATAGCAAATGCCCATTTGCCGCCCAGTTCCTTACGCACAGCACCGATTGCCGCAACACACGGCGTATAGAGCAGCGTAAATACCAGAAATACTACAGCAGTCAGCGGAGTAAACATAGTCGTAAGCGCATCCACGCCGCTGCCAAGCAGCACCGTCATAGTGCTGACTACACTTTCCTTTGCCGTAAATCCTGTAATTAGCGCCGTAGAAACCCTCCAATCTCCAAAGCCCAGCGGTACAAAAATCGGCGCAATAAAGCCGCCGACCATGGCAAGCAGGCTGTCATGAGAACTGCTGACCACATTGAGATGACTGTCAAAAGTCTGCAGGAACCAAATAATCAGTGTAGCCACAAAAATCACCGTAAAAGCTCTTGTTATGAAGTCCTTCGCTTTGTCCCAAATCAGTCTTCCTACGCTTTTCAGTCCCGGAAAACGATAGTTGGGCAGTTCCATCACAAAAGGCACTGGCTCGCCTTTAAACTTGGTATTTCCCAAAATCAGCGCATAGAGCACTGCCACGATAATGCCAGTAAAGTACATCAATGTCATAACCACCGCCCCGTGTTTCGGAAAAAAGGCTGCCGTCAAAAGTCCATAAATAGGCAGCTTTGCAGAGCAGCTCATAAATGGCGTCAGCATGATGGTCATTTTGCGGTCCCGCTCAGAAGGCAAGGTTCGGGTCGCCATGATGGCAGGTACCGTACAGCCAAATCCGATAATCATCGGTACAAAGCTTCGCCCGGACAACCCCAGCTTTCGCAGAATTTTGTCCATAACAAAGGCTACACGTGCCATATATCCGCTATCCTCCAAAAAGGACAGGAAGAAAAACAACGTTACGATAGTCGGCAAGAAACTGAGCACACTTCCCACGCCTGCAAAAGCGCCGTCAATCACCAGAGAATGAATGACCGGATTAATATCAGCTGCCATTAAAGCCTGATCCGCCAAATCAGTCAGCCAGCCGATTCCCGATTCCATCAAATCAGAAAGCCATGCACCGATCACGCCGAAGGTCAGCCAAAAAATCAGAGCCATAATCCCGATAAAGCTGGGAATCGCTGTGAACTTTCCGGTAAGCAGTCTGTCTATAGACTGACTGCGCATATGTTCACGGCTCTCTCTTGGCTTCACTACAGTTGCCTTACAGACTTTGTCAATAAATGTAAATCGCATATTAGCAAGGGCCGCATTTCTGTCTATGCCGCTTTCTTTCTCCAGCTGCAAAATAATATGCTCTAAAAGTTCCTGTTCATTCTGATCCAGTTCCAGCTTTTCCAGAATCAGCCTGTCACCTTCAACCAGTTTGCCGGCTGCAAAGCGAACAGGAATCCCCTTTGCCTTTGCATGGTCTTCAATAAGGTGCATGATAGAGTGGAGACATCGGTGGAGCGCACCTCCGTCTTCACCCTCAGCATCACAGAAATCCATTCTGCCCGGGCATTCCTGAAATTTTGCCACATGGAGCGCATGATCGATCAGTTCCTCAATTCCTTCGTTTCTTGAAGCAGAAATCGGAATCACCGGAATCCCCAGCGCTGCTTCCAACTCGTTAATCTTGATGGTACCGCCGTTAGCATGCACTTCATCCATCATGTTCAGTGCCAAAACCATAGGAATATCCAGCTCAATCAGCTGCAGGGTTAAATACATATTTCGCTCAATATTAGTCGCATCTACAATGTTGATAATTCCTTTTGGCTTATCGTTTAAGAAAAATTCTCTGGTCACAATTTCTTCGCTGGTATAGGGAGACATGGAGTAAATGCCTGGAAGATCCGTTACCAGCGTGTTGCTCATTTTGCCAATTTGCCCGTCCTTTCGATCAACCGTCACACCTGGAAAATTTCCCACGTGCTGGTTGGAGCCGGTCAGTCTATTGAACAGAGTCGTCTTGCCGCAGTTCTGATTTCCTGCAAGTCCGAAGGTCAGGATTTCGCCTTCTGAAAGCGCTGCACCCTTAGGCGAAGTATGGTATTTTCCCATTTCCCCAAGTCCCGGGTGCTCAACTTTGTCAACAACCAGCGCACTGCCTGCGTCCTCTTCTCCATCGGCCGCCGGTTCAACCTGAATTTCCTTTGCATCGGAAAGTCTTAAGGTGAGCTCATAGCCCCAAATCCGATACTCGATTGGATCGCCCATAGGCGCTGCTTTTATGTATGTAATGGTCTTGCCCGGAATCAATCCCATGTCGAGAAAATGCTGCCGCAGGGAGCCGCTTCCTCCCACGGATAGAATCCTGGCTTTTTCACCTTTTTTCAGTTGGTCTAAGGTCATATATATGACTTCCTTTCTACTCTTTTCTATCGTTATAGAATCATTTTACCATCTGGAAAAGTTAGAGTCAACTAACAAGTACATATGATCAATACGATTCGGCACTGAGCACCGCACTGTGTGCCATACTTCATTTGCACGCCACATTAAAATACTTTCTTTGTAATTTATGGCGGGCACAACTCAGAATCCGCCACATTCGTAAGCTTTTTTACTTTAAATGGCGAGCGCACTCCGCTGCGTGCCAGATTTGACAGCTTTAATACTGCAACATGGCACACAGCATCGACTTCTTCAAACAAAACCACCCCTCCTGCAATAAAAATCCCTCTTTTATGCTCATACCCCGCACAAATATCAACACTGTGCGCCAGTTCTTCTTAAAACAGTTCAAAACATGGCGTTTTCCAACAAGCCCACGCCATAATTTCAAAAAATCCTTTTTAATATGGCGCTAGCGCCATTCCCTGCACAAAAAACCGGGGCAGATATTTCCGCTCCGGTTTATTATGTTCTAATTTATTATGCTTCTTTTACTCTTACGTTCACTGCCCTCACTCTCTGGCTGTCTCTCGGATCAGGCTCTACATCGTAGCTAACCTTCTGTCCTTCTACCAGATTTCTGTAACCCTCTCCTTCAATTGATGAGAAATGCACAAACACATCTGCCCCGCCATTGTCGTCCTGGATAAAGCCAAAACCCTTGTCTGCATTAAACCATTTTACTGTACCGTCATACATATTCAGTACCTCCCTTTCTGTCTTTTGTACTCCATCGAATTCTTCCTTCTTAAAGGAAAGGCCCACATCTTGTGAATCATCAAAAATTAACTCACAAAATGGGGCCAGTGCAAATTCTCTATTGATTACACCATCATCATAGCACAAAATGCAGTGAAAAGAAAGCTTTTTGTTAGAGTATTAGCAAAATTGCGGAGAATTTTTTTCTATACCAGAAGGCTAATACCGGAGATTAGCAGCAGCACATAGGTCAGCCGCAAGAAAACCTGCTGACTCATCTTCTTAGCTAAGCGATTGCCAATATAAACGCCGATTAAAAGCACCGGAACACTCCAGGCAGTAGTCGTCAGTGTGAAAGCTGTCATCAAACCAGCGCCGGTCTGCTTGATAATCAAATAGATATCCAGCGCTACCCAAATCATCGATAAGGTCGTTCGGAAATTCTGCTTGTCAGGCAGCTTTTTCACTGCATAAATAATCAAAAGCGGTCCTCCGGATACGAACATACCGTGAATAACTCCCGCCAAAAGCAGAATCACATTCAGCGCAGGCTCCGGCAAATTGTACTCTTTCTTCTGAAAAAGACCGGACAGCGCAATGAGAATGACAAAAGCAGCAAAGATTTGCAGCAGCACTTCTGTCTGCAAATACTGATAAATCACTTCCCCTGCGAAAAGTCCTATAAACATCAGAATCAGAATCTTAAAAAACTCTTTCCAGACGATGTCTTTATAACCCCGCACTGCGATCAGCAGTCCTGCCAAAAGAGCAAGAATCGTCAGAGACGGTTTTGCCACATCTATTCCATACAGCAAAATTACAAAAGGCATCGCCAGCACCGTTCCAGCAAAACCAGTAATACCTTGAATCAAATTCGTCGAAAAAATAACCAGTAAAAATAGCGTCAGTTCCATATCATCATTGTCTCCCTTCCGGAATCTATTTTACAATTCTTCTTTGTAAATTAAAAGCAAATTTTGTGCCAACCTTTTGTCGGCAACCTCCCCCTCCGTCCTGCCTTTAAACTTGGCACATTCGTTGCATAATAAGTATGGCAGTTGATCAACTCGTTATTTCTGTATTGAAAGTAGAAAGGAGAGCTACCATGGATTCACTAGGTATTTTATCTTTGATTCCACCATTGCTGGCCATCGGGCTTGCAATCTATACAAAAGACGTTATCATTTCTTTAGTTATCGCTGTTATCGTAGCTGCCATTATGGCGTGCGGCGGGAATCCTTATGAGGCTGGTATTACCCTCTTACAGGACTGGGTATTCCCAAATGTTGCAGATTCCACCAATGCACAGTCCATGGTCATGTTAGTCGTAGTAGGCGGATTTACCGAACTGATTACACAGTCCGGCAGCGGACTTGCATTTACCAATGTCGTGACCAAAGGGTTAAACAACAGGCAAAAATGCGAAACTGCTATGTGGCTCAGCGGTCTGTTTATCTGGTTTACAGACCTTGGAAACTCCCTCATTATCGGACCGATTTTCGAAAAGGTCGGAGATAAAGTCAAGGTTTCCAGAGAAAAATTCGCATACATTTTGGACTGCACCACTTCTCCAATCTGCGCACTGGTGCCAATCGTAGGTTTCGGTATCTACATCATGGGACTGATTGATGTAGAAATAGAAGCTGCAGGTATTTCAGGCAGTGGCTGGGACCTGTTCCTCTCATCCGCTCCGTTTAACTTCTACACAGTATTGACACTGATCATGTGCGGATTTATGGCAATCACACAGCTGGACTTTGGTCCTATGCTGAAAGCACAGAACAGAGCAAAGTTTGAAGGCAAAATTCTCAAAGAAGGCTCCACGCCGATGAGAAAAACACAGCAAATTGTGCTGCCGGAAGGTGTAACCCCTAAGATGAGCACAATGCTGGCGCCAATTGCAGTGCTTCTGATCGTCATCTTCGTTGAAATGTTCCGCCACGGCTTCCCATTTGAGCCAATTGACGGAACCGTTACACGTACAGCAATCATGTGGGGTTTCCTGCTGGCTACAGTACTGCTTGTTATCCTTTGCATCAGAACAAAGGTAATGAACTTCAAAGAATGTATGGGAACCATGCAAAAAGGCTGGGAAGGTATGATGTACATGCTGGTGGTTCTGACGCTTGCATGGGCTCTTGGAAGCGGCTGCAAAGCCATCGGTACAGCTGCTTATCTGGTGCAGGTTACCAGCGGATTCTTAAATCCGGCTCTGCTTCCAGTTCTTCTATTTATCATCGGTGCAGTCATGTCTCTGGCTACCGGTACTTCCTGGGGAACTATGGCAATTCTCATGCCGATTGCATTCCCAATGGCACTGGCAATGGGCGTTCCGCTCCCACTTACCATCGGCGCCGTTGTCAGCGGCGGTCTCTTTGGCGACCACATTTCACCGATTTCCGACACCACTATTATGGCATCCATGGGGGCAGCCTGCGACCATATCGATCACTTCGAAACGCAGACGCCGTATGGGTTCGTATGCGCAATTGTTTCTGCGATCGGCTTCTTGATCAGCGGTTTTATGAACAGCTGGAGTGTACTTCTGATCTCTGCAGTCATTCTGTTTGTGCTGATTTTCGTACTTCACAGAGTCGATATGAAACGATTTGGAACGCCGGAAAAAACCGCATAATTCAATATATGATTTCGAAAAGCCGCAGTGATTTGTATACTGCGGCTTTTTGTTGACAATTGCAGATTCAATCGGTTACTATTTTAAGTAAGAAACATTGAAAGGGAGATTCATCATGTTAAGACGCTATGCAGAGCAAATTCTCAATGTATTCAACTATATAGACGCCATTATCGTCACAAACAGCAGTGGAATCATCGAATACTATGTCAATCGCAGACCTCATCTGAACCGGCTGCGTGAGGAAGATATCAGAGGTATGCACATTCTAGAGCTTTATCCCGATTTGACAGAGGAAACCAGCAGCATCTGCCGGGTTCTGCGCAGTGGACAGCCGATTTACAACGAATATCAATCCATGCGAGCCATCAAGACCGGTCAGGTTTTTAACGGTATTAATACCACCATTCCCATCAAACACAACGATGAAGTCATCGGCGTTGCCGAGGTGACCCGCTGGGCTGACGACGACCTGCAGCGCAAAGACATCCCGCTTTCCCTGAAGCACACCCAGGAAAAAGAAGAGAAATCCATACGGCTGTATACTGTCGATGATATCATCACCTGTGCGCCGCAGATGAAAGAGATCAAAGAGCGAATTAAACGCATTGCAGAAACCGATTCTACCGTCTTAATCTACGGGCAGACTGGTACGGGAAAAGAACTGATCGCCCAGTCCATTCATACTGCCGGAAAACGAAGTTCCAAACGCTTTGTTTCGCAAAACTGCGCCGCTATTCCGGAAACCCTTTTGGAAAGTATTCTGTTCGGCACTACGAAAGGCAGCTATACCGGCGCAGAAAACCGTCCCGGGCTCTTTGAGGTCGCCAACGGCGGTACGCTATTTCTGGACGAAATCAATTCTATGGAACTGGGGATGCAGGCAAAGCTTTTGAAAGTCATTGAAGAAAAGAAAGTGACCAGAATCGGCAGCACGCAGCCGATTCCTATTGACGTCAAAGTCGTCTCCGCCGTCAATGAGCCGCCTGAGAACTGTGTCAGCGCCAAAAAACTGCGGGAAGACCTTTTTTACAGACTCAGCGTTGTGCGTCTTGATATTCCGCCGCTTTCTGCCCGTCCCGGCGATGTAAAGCTGCTGACACGCTATTTCCTTGATTATTTCAATGCCAGAATGGACAGAGACGTTATGGACGTTTCCGAAGAAGTCGAACAGCTTTTCCAAAACTATACGTGGCCAGGCAATGTGCGGGAAATGAAAAATATCATCGAGGGCGCTTATAATCTGATTTCTTCCCGCATTATTCAGATGCAGGATTTACCGGGATATCTGACGCGCAGCGATACCAAGACGCCTTTGCAAGCCTTTTACGGCGCAAAGCTTCCTGAGGGGAAATCCCTTGCTGAGATGACCGCCGCCTTTGAAAAAGAAATCATTACTCACACTCTGGCAGAGTCAAAATCCCTTTCAGAAGCTGCCAGAACCCTCCGTATCACCAAACAGGGACTCAGCTACAAGATGCTAAAATACGATATTCAATTTAAAGAGTAACAAAACAAACGTCAAAAAATTTTGACTCGATCGCCAGGATTTTTTGACGTTTTTGCAATGAAAATTCCTATAATTATAGAATCTTTTGACGATATATACACTGCCAAAAAAAAATTTTTCTTTTTTTCGCATTTATCACCAAACCTCAGATACCTTCAGCAAACAAACTGCATTGTGCCTATATTGGCATGAATATTGCTTTTATTATAAAGCAGTGAAGACAAATAAAAGGAGGAAAACTATGAGCAAATTTATAGATATTGATGCGATTCCCGGCGAACGCTGGTTTCCAAAAGAAACAGGATTTGAAGAAGACCTGCCGCTGTACTGGGGAGACTTTGGTGTAGCATCTGAAGTAGATACCCTGCGCGCAGTTTTGATGCGTCGTCCGGGTAAAGAAATAGAAAACTTTAATGCTGCTGAGGTTCGCTTTTCTGATGAACCCATCGATGTAGAATTAATGCGTGCACAGCATGACGCACTCGCAGATATCTACCGCGACCACGGCGTAAAAGTCTACTATGTAGAAGAACAACGCGAAGATCGTCCTAATGCAATTTTCTGCCGCGACCTGGTTTTTATGACGCCGGAGGGTGCAATTTTAACAAGACCGGGTATGGCAGCCCGCCGCGGTGAAGAGCGTTACATCGCAAAAGCATTATCCGACATCGGCGTACCTATTATCAAGACTGTCAGCGGCGACGGTATGTTTGAAGGCGCGAATGCCATGTGGGTTGACCGCCACAATTGTGTCGTTTCTACTGGAAGCCGCTGTAACCAAAGCGGCTATGAGCAGGTGAAGCATGAGCTGGAACGCATGGGCGTTACTGTTTGGCATATGCAGCAGCCTTACAGCAATATTCACATTGATGGTCTGATGAATCCTGCCAGCAACGATGTGATCATGCTCCACGCATCACAAGTGCCTTATGATATTGTAGACATGCTGAAAAAGAAAGGTTACAAGATTCTGGAGGTTCCATCAAGAACGGAAGTCCGCGAAAACTTCTGCTGCAATTTCGTAGCCCTGGAGTCAGGTCTTATCGTTATGCCGGAGGGAAGCCCTCGTGCGCAGGAGCTACTTGAAGCCAACGGCATCAAAGTTATCACGGTTAACGTTTCCGAAATCATTAAGGGACGCGGTGCAATCCACTGCATCACCGCATTCTTAAAGAGAGGATAACCATCGCTAAAAAGCAAGCCCCATGCCGGCGTTTCCCCCAAAGCGCCAGACAAAGCGCTTGCTTTTTCTTTATTTTAATGGTTTTCATCTGAAAACTGGTCTATCAACATAATATTTTTAACCTAAAACGGACATCTTTGAAAAAAGTGTATAAGAAGATGAGCGATTCTTAACCGAGGATTGAAAAATACTAAAAAAATGTATAAACGCAATCGAAAAAATATACTAAACGGTCACCCTTACAGCCATTTATCGTTGCTGCTTTGCTGATATATTGCATTTTACGTAAGATTTTTGCAGGTTTATTTACATTCTTGCATAAGACGCAAGATATGTAAAATCTTAAGATCAGCTTTTTATACACTTTTTTTCAAAAATCGCAATATAGGTTAAGGTTTTCTTCTTTTCCAAATTTTCCGCGCATTTACTATGAGGTGACGCCTTAAGTAACAAGGAATATGTCTGCATCTTCGCTCTAACCTTACTCATCTGCTTCATCCTTTTGATACCACTGTGCCTGCGCATGGTACATTTCTGCATAATATCCGTCTTTTTCCATCAGGCTGTCGTGGGTTCCATCTTCCACCAGCTTTCCTTCACAAAAAACCAGAATCCGATCCACCATATGAGTAATTCCAAGGCGATGGGAAATTAGCAAGGTCGTCTTTCCTGCAGTCATCTTTGCAAAATTCCTATATAGCTCCGCCTCTGCCAGCGGATCCAGTGCTGCAGTCGGCTCATCGAGAATCATAAGCTTTGTATCTCTTCTATACAGAGCCCTTGCCAGAGCGACTCTCTGCCACTGCCCACCAGACAGGTTATTTCCAGTCTTGCTGAACTGACCAATCTCTTCATCAAGCCCACCAGGCTGTCTGTCAACCAGTTCCTTGATATTCGCTTCCTGAAGAAGTCTCTCTAATGCGTCCTCATCTATCTTGGTATTCATTTCTGAAGCTTCAATATTTTCCCGAAGGGTTCCTTCGTAGTGACAAAAATCCTGAAACACAGCGGCAGTAGATCTTCGTATTTTGCTAATCTGTAATTCATCTAACGGCGCACCATTTACCGCAATTTCTCCCTGCTGCGGAGTATAAAAACCCATCACCAAATTGATAAAAGTGCTCTTACCGCTTCCATTTTCGCCGACAATTGCCACAGTCTCCCCTGCCTTAATCCTTACAGACAGGTCGTCAATCACCTTTCTGTTTGACCCCGGATAAGAAAAAGTCACTTTATCAAATGTAATGGAAACCTCTTCAAAACCACGATCGGCGCTGTTCTTTTCCTCCGCACCAAGCTCCTGCAAATCAAAAAAATCTTTCATATAAGAAATATTCTGTCCAAACTCCATTAAAGATACAAGCAGGCTGCCAAGGAGGCTTTGCAAACGCCCCGATAAGGTCAACACCAGCACAAAAACGCCGATGCCATCCTCCGGATGCAGATATATCTGCTTTCCCACCAGAATTAAAATCACAATATAAACTGCATTGCGGAGAATATCTGCCGCCATGTTATACTTCACATGCTTCCTCGTCAGACTTTCCTTTTTTTCTATGTATTCCTTTGCAGTCTTTTTCCATTCCGCTTTCAGGTAAGGGTAAGCCTTAAAATGCCTGATATCCTTCATCGCTTCGGAACGCACACAGGTCAAGTACTGCATAATAGCGCTATCACCTTCCAGCATCCATTTTGTTCTAAAGTGATAGGTCGCATCGCTTTGCAGATAGGACAGCACCGCCGCAGGAATACAGGTCAGAAATACCGCCGCTACAATCACGCCGCTGACGCGAAAAAGCTCCAAAGATACGCTTGCAATTGCAATCACTCTCTGCACGTTAAGAATTAAATCCTGCATGCTCCTTGCCGTGTACTCGCCTGCGTATTCCTCAACAAAGGACAGCTTTTGTCGGAAGCCGTCATTATTTTCGATATAGCGAAATTTCACATTACATTTGCATTCCATGATTGTGTGTGCCACAAATCGTTCCGTTCTGGTCGTATCTATGCGCAGCATGTGCTCGCTCAGACAATCAAACAAAGCCTGCACAACGAAAAGCACAATCAGCATTGTAAAAAGAAACATAATTTCGCTTTCAAGATATCCGGGTGAATTTCCGCTAACCGCCTGATACAGCTGGTTTGTCAGCTGTTCTAAATATCTTGCGCTTATAACCGGAAGAAAGGCTGCAAACCACCCGAGCACATTGACTAAAATTGAATCCCAGCCCTTCACTCGGATACTGAGCTGCAATGCCTTTTTTACGACACGGATATTATCGCTTAATGAAAGTCTGTCTTTCTTATTCTCCATCTCGGTTGCTCTCCTTATGATACCATGCCGCCTGCTGCTGATACATCGCAGCGTATAATCCCTTTTGTTTCATCAGCATCTCGTGAGTTCCATCTTCTACAATTCTGCCTTTGTCTAACACAAGAATCCGGTCCGCCAGCTGGGCAAATCCAATTCGATGACTGATTAGAATTGCCGTATTGCCCTCCAGATTTTCTTTAATCTGCTGAAACTGTTTCAGCTCTGCAATAGGGTCAAGGGCTGAGGCCGGCTCATCTAAAATCAAAATATCATGTGTTCCCATACAGGCTCTTGCAATCCCGATTTTCTGTCGCTCTCCACCGGATAATTCTACGCCTTCAGGATAGACTTCTTTACGAAGAAGGGTATCCATCTGCTGCGGCAGCCTTTCCACCATCTTTTCCGCACCGCCTTTTACAATGGCTTCTCGCACCATTCCCCGATTTTCTATATGCGCGATATTCCCCATGCCGACATTTTCTCTCACCGTTTTATGTAAAATATAGAAATCCTGAAAAAAGGTGCCAATGGTACCCGTATGAAAAACCCGTCCACTGGTCGGAGGATAAATTCCCATCAGCACCTGTACCAGTGTGGACTTTCCGCTGCCGTTTTCTCCAACAAGGGCTACAATTTCCCCTTTAGGAATTTTCAGGTTGATATCATAAAGCACCTGTCTGTCATTTTTATATGCAAAGCACAGATTTTCTGCAGCAATTGCAATCTCCGGTTCTGTAGACTCTTCTGCAGGGATGGCATCCCTCTCCCTGTGCGCAACCTCTTCTTCCACCATATCCATAAAGGCTTTCTGTCGTTTCAAAGCGAAAATCCCTCTGTGCATATTGATGGACCCCTTTGAAATTACTGCTACATATCCCCCAAGGCTTCCGCAAAGCGTAAACAGCATGATAAACTCTTCCACAGTAATGTTTCCCTTGAAAATACCCCACAGACAAAATAGTAAAATACCTCCCATGAACAGATACAGAAACACATTGCTCAGGATTTCCGCTTTTCCAATGCTTCTATTATAAATAAGTTCCGCCTGCTCCACCTCATCGTAGTATTTATCGAACTGATCCAGCATTCGCTTCTGGCTTTTGTATACTCTGATTTCCTTCGCCACATTAGGCTGCATAGGAATCAGCTTAATCTCCCGAAGACGCCGCTCTGCAGGTGCGTAACTTCTCTCAAACTCCTCCAGCTTCTTTGTCATGCAATGATTCAAATATAATAAAACCGCCAAATAGCACAATATGAACAGCGCAATAAACGGAGATACGCTGGCAGCAGTCACCAGCAGCGCCAGTATACCGCAGCCCTTTCCTAAAAGTTCGCAGGCCGCACTGGTGACATCCGTAAGTGCGCCCGCACGCCGAATCACCGCATTATACTCATCATTGATTTCCTTCTGAAGCAGCATGTCCATGGGCATTTTCTGAAAAAAATCCATCAAAAGTTCCTGCAGACCCAGATAATAGGAATCATACATGCGAAAATACAGAAAGCCGCTGTTGATTCTAGCTGACAATCCACTTATAGTCAGCACCGTTCCATAAAAAATAATATACGGCAGCACATCCGAAAATGTGCCCGTTCCCGTATCCAAAAAACCTGCGATCACCGCCAGTATCTGCTTATTCAACAGAAGGGCTATGGCAGGCAGGATACACAACAGTCCGTTTAGGGTCAACCAAAAAGCGACGGTTCTTTTGTCGATGGAAAATACCAGACGGACGATCCAGCGGTATAGATTTTGGTTAGGAGATTTCTTCATCCGGTTTCCTTTCTCAATATGGGGTTATGATTGATAAAACTGCGCCTGCATATCAAATAATTCGCGATACAGTTGATTCGCCTGATACAATTCGTCATGGGAACCGTATTCTACAATTTCCCCGCCCACAAAAACAGCGATTTTATCACAGAATTTGCTGCTGGATAAGCGATGAGAGATAAAAATTGTCGTCTTATCCTTACTCATCTCGTTGAAACTCTGATATATTTCGTATTCTGCTCTCGGGTCTAGTGCAGCCGTTGGTTCATCCAGAATCACGACAGGCGTATTCTTAAATAAAGCTCTCGCTAAAGCGATTTTCTGTCCTTCACCGCCCGAAGGCTCGAATCCATCTTCTTCAAAGTTCTTGTAAACATTGGTGTAAATCCCTTTAGGAAGTTTCTCCAGCTTATCGCCGAAACCGCTGCGCCGCAGACAATCAACAATTTCTGCATCATCACACTCCTGATTGAAGCAGATATTTTCCTTCAAGGTGAATGAAAACAATCTGAAATCCTGAAAAACCGCTGCCATTAGACCTTGATATGCATCATAGTCAATCTCTTTTACATCAATTCCATTCAGAAGAATCCTTCCTTCTGTCGGCTCATATAGCCTGGTTAATAGTTTTACGAAAGTTGTTTTTCCCGCTCCATTTTCACCGACAACGGAAAGCTTTTCAGCTGGAGAAATGGTGATGTTTACATTTTTAAGTGCATATGTGCTTGCTCCGGGATATTTAAAAGATACGTTTTCAAACTGAATCGTGTATTCTGATGCACTATCATCAATAGATTCCTTACCAGTTCTCATTTTCTGAGGCATATTTACATATCTATCCAATTCTTCATAGTATATTCCAAACCGTCTAATGCCAATAATACTAGACATAACATCATTCATCGCTGCTGAAAACTGTGATACCGCACCTAAATACATCGTAAATGAACCTATTTGAATGTGTTGATTTAGCACCTTAGCAATCAGATATCCGTAAGTAATCCCCTCTCGAATCAAAGAGGTAAAGGCAGTAAAATATTGAGATTTATTCATCACCCGCACCTGTCTTTTATAAAACTTTTCGGATTCTCCCAGGCATTTCGAGATTTTGCTGATCAGAAAATCCTTTAGATTATAAATTCTTTCTTCTTTCCCATACTCAAAATTTTCAATGGCATTTAAAAGATACATCGTTCTGCGCTCTATCGGCGCTTTCTCCATATCCCATGAAACATATTTCTTTTGTACGCGAGATTCCACCAAACTATTTAACAGAACTAGCAGGACAAAAATAAATACAATTCCGGCATTCAACGTGCTAAGTACAGCAATCAGTCCGGCAAAGACAAAAACTTTACCCACGATGTTAAATGCGTAATCTAAGACCATACCAAACCCATCCCCATCTGCATATAAAATCTTATGGGCTTTTTCCTTTATATCTAAGAATTCCGGATTTTCTAGAGATTCAAAATCGCAAGTGACTAGTTTTTCTGCCATCATACATTGAAAAGAATTAAGGACTTTGATCTTGGAGGTAAACATAGCGCCACGTAAAAATGAAAGTAGCGCCATTCCTACAAAATTAGTCAATACGAGAATGCCCACATATACAAACAACTGCTCTATTCGCTGCTGCCCTGTCAATTCATCAATGATATACTTTGGCATAATCACACTAAGCAGCGGCACCAATGCAGTAACCAACTGAAACGATGCAGCATAAAAGACATATTTTTTATTATATTTCCAAATTAGTTTCAACAGAAACCGAAAGCTCTTAAACATTTTTTTCCTCCTTGCTAAATTCTATCCATCGAACTTCCATTCATGATAAGAGGAACATAGCGAAAACCAATACTTCCACTATTATCTTTTTCAAAAAATAAACCTCAAAATTCTCGTTTACTACTATTACGTGAATTTGGAGGTTTGGTCACATATTTTCTCAAAAATATTATTTGCCAAAATAAATTCTGCGTATCACTGGAATTTCAAATGGCAAAGACTTACATAGAACTTACTCTGACAAACTGCTTTTCTCACATTTTTATGATATATTTACCTTAAGACATATCCCGGTCAATGGAGGTAACA
>NZ_QWEQ01000036.1 GCF_009936045.1 Emergencia sp. 1XD21-10
CAATACCGATCTATTGCTTATGCGGGGGAGTGACCGGCATTTTCTCATCGCAAAAGGATGGGATGCACAAAGCCAGAATTGGGATCACGGTCAATATTTCGGTTGGGACAAGGAAGCCTTAGCAGATGCAGCATCTGAATTTGCCGGTCATGCTTATGTGCGAAGATGCTTTGCGCAAAGCTCGTTGAAGGAACAATTTAAGACAATTCTTGAAGCAGAGTTTCCAGAGACGATAGGAAACGATACATTGCAGGAAGATTTGTATGAAAATTTTATGGAAAGCAACCAAGAAGGATTATTTAACAACGATTTAAGGCGGGAGGTTGTGAGGGAGATTGAAACCCAAAGACAAGTAGAAATAGAATGGGAGACAGAGTATGAGTAATCACGTAGAAAAAAAGAAAGTCAAAACAACTAAGAAAATGAAAGAGATGGTAAAAGATATGCCAACCATAAACCAGAATCTTATGGATATGGTTAATTTAGAATATAGAGCGGATTCAGAGCTATATAAAAGTAGTAAAGCAATATTAGAGGCGTATGGGTATACCGTGTGCCTGTTTGACTTGGAAAATCCCAGTCATTCCACGGGCTATAAACCAAATGGAGGTAAAAACCAGTGAGAAGTAATAATGAGATTAAGACCATGAAGCTACCTCGTTTTTTAGCCAAGTGGAACGTGATTCCGTTGACAGTAGGCAGCATTGATTTGGTCATTTTTTTTACGTTTAATTATGTGATAAACGTGGTACTTAGCTTAGTTCGAAACGGCCTGTCAGAAACGTCTTTTGGAGTTTGGAACATTTTTCCGCTTTTCTGGTGTTGGAGTGGACGCATAATTGGATTGTATTTGTTTTTTTTGCTGGTTATGGCAGCATTGGACAGCATCCTTGTATATCAAATCAGGGCGAGTTTGTCAGATAAAGAACTAAGGCATGGGCAGAAAGGTACCGCAAGGTGGACCACACAAGAAGAAGTACGTCATCAATATAAAGAGGTGCCCTTAAAAGATGATTTCTATCCAGGTAAAGGAGGCACAATTATATCCCGGCAAGGGGAAACTCTCTATATTGATGATAGCCACTCTAATACACTGGTAATCGGCACGACCAGATCCGGTAAAGGTGAGATGTATGTTTTCCCAAGCATTGACGTCTATTCTAGGGCGAAATTGCTGAAGGATAGACCGTCTATGATCGTCGCGGACCCAAAGCTGGAACTATATAAAAGCAGTAAAAAAACGCTGGAAGCGCGCGGGTATATCGTGCGGCTGCTCAACCTTGCAGACCCGATGCATTCTATGGGATATAATCCACTGCAGCTGGTGGTGGACTACTATCGGGCAGGACTTGTGGAAAAGGCACAGATGGCGGCCAAGACTTTCAGCTTTTCCATTTTCGCTGCGGATAATTCCACGCAGGAGCCGATTTGGAAAAACACAGCGACGGACTTGTTTACCGCGCTCATCATCGCCATAGCTACAGACTGCATGGAGGAAGATAAGCAATTAAATGAACGCCGGCGCAAAGCATGGAGCCAGAAACGCAATGCTTTTGCCGCTCTTACAGAAGATGAGCAGCAGAGGGCAAGAAAGAAATATGAAGAACTTGCAGGCGATGGGGAAGACATATTGCTTGAGGAACGTCTCTACTATATTCCACCAGAGGTGAGTTTTGCAGAAGTACATCCTAATGAGAAGAAGGTTAGCTGTTTTTCATGCCTGAATTTTTTTAGGGAGTTGTGTGATAGAAAAGCCCTTGCAAGAGCAACAAGCCAAATGGAACGGGAAAAGATTGCAGAAACGGCTCTGGATGAATACTTTAACAATCGTCCACCACTGGATTATGCAAAAAGTCTTTATCAGGAAATTAAAACAGCAGGCGACAGGACCAAAGGCAGTGTATACCTTAATATGCAGTCTGCGGTATCCATCTTTGCACTGGATAATATCGCGAGATTAACCGCAGAAAACGATATCGATATTGAGGAAATCGGCTATAGTGAAAAGCCTGTGGCAATTTTCATCGGTATTCCATCAGAGGATAGATCTAATCATTTTCTGGTCACGACTTTCATCGCTCAAGTCTACCAGTACCTGTTCAATTTAACTAAGACGCGCAAAGGCAGCAAGCAGGGCAAGCTGGATCGGCGGGTAAAGTTCATTCTGGATGAATTCGGAAACTTCCCGGAAATCGAAAACTTTGCCGGTTTTGTGACGGTTTGTCTTGGTCTTGGTATCAGTTTCGACATTTATGTACAAGCGCTTAATCAGATTTCGGCAATATATAAGGATCATGCTAAGACGATTCTGGAGAACTTTGCAAACCAGATCTACATCAAGAGTGTCGGAAAAGAAACAGCAGAGGAATTTTCGGAGGTATTGGGCAAAACCACTATCGTGGAGGTGCAGCGCTCTGGAAGCCGGTTTACGTTGGATAAAAACTTTACTGAAAGTGCGAGTGAAAGACCGCTTATGTATCCGGATGAGCTTGCCAGGCTCAGAGAAGGGGAGTGCGTGGTCTATCGCGGCATCAAGCGAACTGACCGGCTGGGCGTTGCGATTGAAAGCTACCCGATTATAAATGAGTATGCTGATGAACCGTCAGAGCGAATAAAACAGCAAATCAAGAGTGAAATGCTGGAGGCAAGAAGCCGTGGTCAAATTATGCAGCATCCGGATAAAAATGAAAATCGGGATCTGGCAGCGGAAGAAGAAATGCATATCCGTATTGGGCGCTGGCGAATGCAGCAGGGTACGGCTCTTTTATACAGGTACATGTATCTTACTGACACATTTCCCAATCCTGATGATATTGCAATTGAAGACATTAACACGGAGAGCCGAGCGCATATTGACTATACATCTATGATTTACGAACCAGATACTGCAATTACGAATATGGCAAGGCAAACGGAAGGCTATATGAAATTGGAAGAATTGCCGGAGTATCTGTCTCTTTGCTACAAGCTGCAGCAAATTGATGAGGCATATAAGGAGACTCTTGGCATCACCACAGGAAAAGAAACCTTGTCAAAAGTTACGGAAGCTGTCTGTAAAAGCGGTTATACAACAGAAGAAAAAGAAGAAATACTGGAATTGATGGGAGGCGCAGCATGAGTAAGAATGAACTAATTGATTTTTATTTGGTCAATGGTGATTTGTTTCAGCAAAATAATGTAGTTACAAGTGCGCTGAGAACCTTTGGGTTTTGGATTCTGAAGCTGCTTACCACTGTGGCAGATGCCTGTCAGCAACTATATGACATTACCTTTGGGCTTGTAGATTTTACAACGTGGCCCAAAATCAACACTCTTATTGAAGAATTTAAACCGGTCTTTGTAGCGTTTATGGCTATATCGATTTTTGCTCTTGGAATTATGCTCATCGCAAACCACGAGAAAAAGCCGAAGATTGCAATCAATATTTGTATTGCCTGTTTATGTGTGACCTGCTCGGCAGTAGTATTTCAGCAGCTTAATACGGCAGTTTTGGATGCAAAAACGGGTATAGATAGCGTGACGGAGGATACTGCAGCTGGAAACGTATATGATATCATAGGAAACAACATGATGGATATCTATTATCTGGACCAGCAGATTGGGTTAAGTAATATCAATTATGAAGAGAATGAGAATAAGCTGCCGCATCCTAAAATGACCAGCCAGAGAATGAATGTCATGGATTATGCGGAAGTGATGGATCCCGACAGTGACAGTTACGATTTTAATGATGCAGCAGCAGAGGATATTCTGACGCAGATGATTATTACTGGAGGTGATGGTAGCAGCTATGACATCGGAGAAATTTATGATGGTGTAGCTTGGACGTCTATAGGTAATAACTTTTATTACCGTTACAAGATCGACTATCTCCCGGTGATATTGGAAATGCTATCCGTCATTGTCTTATATATTGCCATGGCATACAAATGTACCAGACTTGCTTTCGAATTAGTTTTTGCAAGGCTTTTAGCGTATCTTTACAGTGCAGAATTATCTGGCGGACAAAAGATTGCAAAGATCTTAGTTTTTATCAGAGATACATATATACTGCTCTTTGTTACTACTCTTTGCATCAAGCTGTTCTATTTCTTTACAGCGTACATTGATGAGATAGCAATGAACTCTCTGCTTGAAGCTGCGATTATTCTGTTTATTGCCTTTTCCGTTGTTGACGGGCCGAATCTGGTGGAAAAACTCCTCGGCATGGACGCTGGATTAAAGTCATCGACCGCACGGATGATGGCAGTATATAAGGCAGGTAGTGGCGCAGCACATAAAGCAATGCATACGGCTGCGGCGCCGGCAAAGATGGCTGCACGCTACGGTATGCAACGCCATATGATGAATCGTCAGGCTACAGCTACTAATGAAGCAATTCGTAACGCTATGGGTGGCAATGGAGATTCTGATAGCTTTATGGCTAACGGACAGGCAAATGATGCAGAGGTAGCCTCTTCTGTCGAAAATGATAATACTGGGCAAGCACAATCCGAAACAGATAATCTTGATGCAGGGGGCAGACATAGTGCAGCGCAGCAGGATTTTTCTGACACATCCTTTATGGATTCAGATGCTGCAGCAAATGCAGAAGATGATGAAAATGGTAGAGGGCAAAGATTGCAGAATCAGGAGTCCGGAACTTATGATGCAGCCTTCATGGATAACTCTGCAGATGAAGGAACACCGATTGGCGATACTAGCAGCGATACTTCAGAAGAAGGCAAGCAGCAAGGTGCATTTATGGAAAACGGTGGGCATGACGGCAATGAACTATATACTGTAGCTGGGAATCAAAATGAAATGGCACAGCATACTGATTTTCCAGAGAAGTCTGATACACACATCAATGATTCCAGCAAAAAACCAGATCGTTTTGAACAGATGATGGAACAAGGTGGCATAAAACGACAGCAGAACAGCAGTCTGAACCAGAATCGGGTAATCTCAAGATATAAAGGTCGTATTTTTGATCGCAACATCAAGGAGAGAAACAGAAGAAAGGATGATGAGGAATGAAATATTTGATTACGGAGGAAATTGAAAGTCCTAATCGTGTGTTTAAAAATGTTGAGGCACTGGATTTCTTCTTTGTTTTAAGCTATATGGCGATAACTTATGCGCTGAAAGCTATGGTCCACCCTTCGCTTCATCTCCCGTATTATATATTTTCACTGCTTTGTTGCATCTTTTTGACCTGCAGGAGTGCGTTTAATCGCAAGAGAAGAAATTTGGAAAGCATTTTTTTGCTTTTAAAACATAATACGTCTGTTTATAGGGCTGTATACGAAGAGGAGGTGCAAGAGTTTGTTGCAGAAATCGAAGATAAATAAAGAAGAGAAGGGGCGGCAGGAAAGCAAACCGGCTGCACAGAAGAATAATCTAGATATCCTACCAATTCGGTATTACGATGAGGATGCCGGTGCATTTGTATTAAATGATGGCAGCTATTTTGATATTTACGAAAAGGTAGCTGATGACGTGGACAACATGATGGAAGATGAAGTGCAGATGCTGATGATTAGGCTTGCAAAATTTTTGAAGCTGTATAAGGATGATATTAAGATTATCAGCATGAACTTCCCGACGAATCTACTTAGCCAGGAGAAGAGACTAACGAAGAAAATGCAGGAGACTAACGATCCGGTGCGAAAAAAATGGCTGCAGCGTTCTATCTCGGAGCTGCAGCGCGCAGAAAAAGGAACCCGGAAAAGGGAATATTATTTTGTCCTCATGAGTAGAACTGCGGAGCAGCATTACGATCAGGTGCAGCAACTATCTATCCTTGGAGATGGTGTACGTGAGATTAGTCTGGAAAAAAAGCTGCAGATCGTGTACAAACTGTGCAATCCAAACTCGCTGATTATAAGAGAGGAAGGAATAAAATAAAATGAAAAGAAAGAAACAAAGTGCGAAAGCGACAGATTGTATAGATCTGCCGCTTTTTTCTTACATACAGCCGCAAGGCGGAATCACCTTTGCTGCACCGAACTATATCACCACTGGCGATGGCTATACGAAGATTATCCATATTTACCGTCTGCCTACAAGGCTGGACGACTACTGGCTGTCAGACATTACACGGCAAAAGGATTGCATTACAGTGATTGATGCTTCAACTAGAGATAAGCGCGAGGTTCAGAAAAATATTAACCGTGCGCTGCAGGAGGAATTTAGCCGGGAGCTGCACGCTACGAACTATCAGGAGGTCTACGATAGCAAAAAGCGGCAGCATCAGCTGCAGCTCATGTACGATGAGGTGAAATCCATGGGAGAAGTGGTCAAGATGATGCACTTTCGGATTTTTGTTTCAGGTAAGAGTCTGGTCAGTGTGGAAACGCAGTGTGGGGAAATCATGGAGAATCTGGAAGCAGATGAGTATATGCCGACGATTTTGCTCAATGAAGGAGAGAGGGAATGGAAATCTCTCTGGCAAAGCTATACCAGGCAAGCAGCAGAACCCTTCGCTATTAAGGGACTGTCACTCATGACAGAACAGATTGCCGGCGGATATCCGTTCAAGTTTTCATCCCTTGAGGATGATGGCGGAGATCTGCTGGGCTTTACTGGTTGCGGAGGATGTGTGGTGTATGATGAGTTTGCGAAAACAGACAGGCGTAAGCATTACAATACTCTTGCAGTAGGGGATATGGGTAGCGGAAAATCTACCTTTTTAAAGAAGCGTTTTCGTTCGCGTGCTGAGCGAGGTGACTTCGTGCGCTGCTTTGACATCTCTGGAGAGTTTACGCAGCTGACAAGAGAGTTTGGTGGCAAAATCATAAAGTGTGACGGACAACATGGGCTTTTGAATCCGCTGGAAATTCTGAGATCTGGAGATGATGACGGAACTAACTATGTTCGCCATATTTCAAAGGTAAGTGCATTTTATCAGTGCTTAGTACCGGGAACCACTTATGAAACACTCATTGACTTACAGAATATTTTAAGGTCTTTGTACGAGCGCTTTGAGTTAGTGCCGGGAGAAGGAAACCGCATTACAGGGCTTCCAGCAAACAGATATCCGACGTTTTCAGACCTTGCTGCTTATATAAAAGAAGAAATGGATGTGAAAACAGATGAAGCAGCAAAGGCAGATGATGTGCGAAAGGCGCTTCTGATTCAGGAAGTCAGCCAGCTGAATAGCATATATAAAGCAATTTCGTCTCTCGTACGAAACTACGGCCAAATGTTTGATGGACATACAACCATTGATAATATTGTTGACGAAAAAATCGTAACTTTTGACATCAGTATGATTAAGAATCTGGACAACATTTTCGTCGCCCAACTTTTTAATATGACTTACTTCTGCTGGGATAATGCTGTTGCCAATGGGAGTCTGATGAAAGCGCAATTTGAGAATAAGGCGATTGACTTTGAAGATGTGGTGCGGTTTTTAATCATCATTGATGAGAGCCACAGATGGATTAATGCAAAATTTGAGTTTATCTTGGATCTTATCATCATTATTCTTAGGGAGGCTAGAAAATATTTTGTCGGAGTTACATTGGCATCACAATCTATCCGCGATTACGCACCGGAAGGATCATCAAGCGAAGCGATAGAAAAACTGAAGATTATCTTCGAACTTACGCAATACAAGTTTATATTCAAGCAGGATTCCAGCGTATTGCCACTGATAGATAGATTATTTGGCGGCGTGCTTAGTCCTTGGCAGCGGGAAAAGATTCCGTATTTGGAGCAAGGCGAAACGATTCTGTCAATTGCTGGAGATAGGAATATCTTTTTTAAAGTATGGCTTTCAAAACAGTATGAGGAGCAGCTGTTTGCCGGAGGTGCATGATGGATACTTCCAAAAAAAGATGGATTCTTTCTTTTAGCATTGGATCAGGGGGGATTCTTTTTCTACTATTAATACTGCTTCTTGTTATTGGCGTCGCTGTTACAGCAGAAAGCGGTGGTAGAAGAGGCGGTATTAGCATGGAGGGGCTGCCGGAAATCCTAACAGAAGAAATGATTATGGGAGCCATGGACAGCGAAGAAAAATATGACGTGCCGGCATCTCTTACACTGGCACAAATCATTTTAGAGAGTAGCGGCAGTTATCCGGGAGGTTTGTCGCTGCTCGCTTATGAATGTCATAATCTGTTCGGAATGAAAGGCATTGGACCTGCCGGTTATAAAGAGTATCAAACTGGTGAGCAGACATCAGGCGGAGAAAGCTATGTGATTACGGCAAAGTTTAGAAAGTATCATAATGTCGCAGAAAGCATTGACGACCACGGGCAGCTTTTATCGAGTGGTCACTATACGGCATATACCAAGGGTTGTAAGACTGCGGATGAATGGGCGGTTGCCATTCACAAAGCAGGCTATGCAACTGCTGTTGATTACAGTCAGCGTCTGATTGAAATTATGACGATGTATGACCTGTATCAATTTGATAATGGCGGAGGCTATGTAAAAGGAAATGGCGCAGCTACAGGAAAATATGTATGGCCTACTGTATCCAGCGGTATCATTACATCATACTTTGGGTATCGGGATGCGCCGACTGCTGGTGCAAGCACATACCATGAGGGAATTGACATTGCAGCATACTCCGGTGCACCTATATATGCAGCAGACGGGGGAACTATCATTTATGCACAAAACTCCGGTGGTGCAGGTGGCTATATGATTAAAATTGACCATGGCAAAGGCATCCAAACCAGTTATATGCATTTGAGATCAGATGGCATACTGGTAAAGGCAGGTCAGAAGGTAAGCAGGGGACAAAAGATTGGAAAGATGGGAACTACTGGTGTATCAACGGGAGATCATCTGGATTTTCGTATTTTTATCAACGGAAGTGCGAAAGATCCACTAAATTATATAAAAAAGCCAAGTACAAAATAAGAGGTGAATCATAGATGGAAGGAAAAGTTTACATATCGGCAAAAGATGAAATGAAGAAAAAAATTAAACTGGCGATGGCAAAACAGTGGCACATTATTTACACAGATAATCTGCAGGAAGCAGACTATATTTTAATAGAAAAACAACCGGATGACAGTCTGTTGGATGCGCAGTTTGCAACGCTGATGGCAGCGCGGGAAGCGGATATCCCCGTTAGATACTTTAAATTGGAGAAAGAAAAAACGCAAATTGCTGCTATGAAAGAAACACGCAAGAACTTCGACATGGAGATTGAATAATGGGAAATATAAATGACAAGGTGGTAGAAGAACGCAATGCAAAGATAAAAAGGAGTGGCAACCGACTGCTGGTAAGCATCTTTATTTTGTTTATCGGTGGATATTTTTTCTTTTACACGTCTAATTTTTGGATGCCGCCGGCTTATGAGGATATCCAGGTCACGAAGATTGGCAGTACAGTTGAAAAGAATGACCGTAAGGTTACGCTATTGTCATGGACGTGGGACCAGGAGACTGCGAAGCAGGAGATTATATTAGATATCACAAACGGGTCAGCCGATGGTATTGACACGTATGCATTTGAGGCAGTGGACATTAACAAAGGGCAGCTGGATGTAGATGTAGTCTGCCAGGCACCAGACTTTGTGGTGCTTTGTATCAATGATGTGCCAAGCAGGTGGACCGAAATATCTTTACGTATAAAACTGCCGGAGGAGGTTAATCCGGAGGAGGTGACCTTTGATACGATTAGAATGTATACCTCAAAAGCAGCGATTGGAAACATGCAAATAAGGGAAGGAATGAATGAGAGAGCCTACAGAAAAATGGCATGCGACATTAGAATAGCGGGTTACAATGCACAAATTGATCAGCATCTTGTGGATATTGAATCATTGAAAATGACGATATCTAATGCAGAGAAAAGGATAAAAGAATTAGAGAAAGAGCAAATTTATCAGACTGAAAGCGAACAGGCAGATACACTGACCATGATATCATCTTTACAAAGCGAAGCTTCTGCAGCAAAAAGTGAACAAGAAAATGCAAAGAGAGAAATCCGCCAGCTGCAGGAACAGATTAATCTGCAGGAAAAGTTAAAGTCTACATATTAGAGGGAGGTGAAACGATCCATGGAAAATATTGTATTTATAGGAAGTCCAGTTGCAGGATACTTTGCCGAAGAAGTTGCCCGTGAGCGGGAATATGCTTATATGCAAATTGATGCAAACGCCCATATTAAACGGACGACCAATGATATTTTAGCTTATGCAGGATACGGAAAAAATCCCGTCAGTATTCTGATTTATGATGTTGACAGCTATATTGACAGCGCTGAGGAAATAGCATCGGAAATCGCCGGAACGGCCCGGACATTAAATGCCAAACCGATTATATATATGCCGTCGTTTTTACCAGGTGCAGCTCTACCGCAGGCGCTGCTTGCTAAAGACATAAAAAACTTTATTTTTTACGGCTCTGCAGCAGACCTGAAGGATCAGCTGCAAAAGAACATGGGAGGGTACTATGACGTAAATACACGCAAAGAAGTTGAAGAAATGGAGCGTGTTCAGGCAGAAGCACAAGCAAGAATTGACAACTTCCGCAGCATCGGCTTTGCAGGAACCCAGTGCCGCATCGGCACAACAACCCAAGCAATCCAGTGCGTGAAGTATCTACAGCTTTTAGGCTATACTGCCTGTTATGTCCAGCTGAATCAGACACAGTATTTTGACCTGTCCCATCGCAGCGGCAAAGTCAGGGCTGTATCTTATGTGGAAAAATGTGCAGCGTGGTATGACGAGCGCAAAGGTCCCGCCGTGGTTTATGGTGGGGTGGATCTATATGAAAGTCAGGAAGCACTGACAGAAGCGCAAGAAATCTATGACTATTATGTTTATGATTACGGCGCTGTCTTTGACCGAGATTTTGATCGCACGGCATATATTAAGGATGACGTCAAAATTCTGGTGGGTGGAGGTAAAGTGCAGGAGTATGATGCGCTGGAACGGATTATTGGTCTTCCGCCTTATGCCTCCTGCAGCGTGATTCTATCATTCATGCCGGAGGGCAACGATGATAGGAACGATGCCTTGCGGTTGCTCACAGCCGCAGGTGGTAATCGTCCCATTGTTTTTACGGGCTATACGCCGAATCCATTTGTATTTAGTGACGTAAAAATGTATGCAAAACTGTTGCCACTGGAGGAAAAAGTGATAGAAGAGCTGGCGGAAGCCAAGCTGCAGAAAAAGCGGTTTGCATTTAGAAAGAAGGTGAAAGCATGAGTTTGTACGGAAAAAAGGCTAATCTTGTGCAGGAGCGACAGGAGCAGGAACAACTGAAAGAAAAATATGGAATCGAAGATGAAACCCATCAGGTTGAAGTTAAGGTAACGAATAACACCGTGCATTATATTTTTTATGCCCTTGGTCTTACTGCAAGAGTAGCTGCAACGATTAGCATTGCGGTACTTGCTGCAACAGGCGTTGTTGCCTGGACGTTTCCTGCATGCCGTGAAGAAGTGCTTAAAGTGACATTGGAAGCATGGGAGTACATCGTGCAGGGCTTTAAAGGAGGTGCATGATGCCAAAAATCGTAAAAATATATCTTGTGGATCACCCACAAGTGAAACGAATGCTCATCAGCAAACTACAATTACAGTTAAAGCGAGGGGTATATGAAAAAATAGATGAAAACGCAATAACACGCCTATTGTATTTTGATAAAGAAATTATTCTGGAAAAAAGCATAATTGCGGATCCCGCATATATCGCTCTCAAAAAAATTGAAAATGCTATCGGCGTGCAGTATTATAACGCATTTGAACCAGGGTACAGCGGTGCTGTGCGCTTTGATGGCCTTGCCAAGAAGGCAAAGCTTACAGGGAAAATGGTTTATAGATGCGACCTTATGACGGCTGACTGGGATACGGATCAAGTCTACTCCTTTGATGTGCAAGAAGCTGATACGGTAAGATTTGCCTTGAAACAGTGGATCTGTAATAACATGACTGCGACTTATACAAGGTGTTTACAGGATTATGGTGTAGATTTACGTTATGATCCGGAAATATTTCCGCTACTTGCAGCCATCGCAAAGCAGCAGGATGCACAATCCGTCATAAACATGTCGGAATGGGGGAATACGACTCCTAAACCGTATAGCTATCTGGAACTGTTCTGTGCGCTTGACGGACAGATTTCTCAGGCAGATTTAACCGAAATTCTTTTTGATTTTTATGCTGCAGGGGTAATCTCCTGGCCAATGGCGGTGGGAGACGGTTTAATGGAGAGCATGGCTGAACGGATTTTACAACTAGATAGTCTGACGGGTACACCATGGCAGAAACAGGCGCTGCAGTATCAGTATCGCGATTTACCACCATACATTTGGAAAAATACTGATACTCAGTGTGGCATATGGGTTCTCAATGTACCAGGTTTTAACGCCCTATACGCAGAAATTCAGAATGAAAAGCAGAAGTTAGTGTTGGACACGCTTATTCGCAGACAGTTGTCTTTGTACGTTCCGGATCCAGCTCAAGTAGTGAACATGGGCACAGATATACAGACTCAAAAGCTGCATACAGCAGATAGCTTGGTGCGCTTGCTCAGAATTTATGCTGCAGGAAGTCAAGAGGAAATTACAAGTATTATGGGAAAACTGAGTGCTTGCAGGTACGTAATTAGGGAAGGCAAAGGCTATAAGATACGAGAAATTGATAAAAGTATGCTGCAGTATTTGCCACAGCCTTTGCACAACATGGACATCTATAGCCGTATATATCAGGCAATCCAGAAAGTAATTGATGGAAAGATAACAGAGGGCATTTACAAAGAGACCGTAGATTGTGTTATGCAACAGGATATTGTGAAGATGGAGAAAAGTCTTTCAGGGAGGAGAACGGTGAATGAAGTTTGACTTTGATATGAATAATGAACGAACACAGCGGAAGATTGGTATTATGGCTGTAATTCTTGGCATTATCCTTATTGCAGGAACAGGATTGTATTTCTTGTTTTCAGATGATAGTGATGCAGAAAAACAATTATCAGATAACGCTGATCAGACAGAACAAATTGACAAGGAGATGCGGCAAGCACTGATTGATGAAATTAATGCAGATGCCAGCGGCGAAGAAGAAATAGACAAAGAGAAAGCTAAAACAGTCATGGGACTGAGAATTGTTATTACAGATGAGATTCTGGATTTGTATCTGGACGGTAATGTGGAAAAGCTACAGGAGGAAATGGTGAATTTTCTTGTAGAGTATGATTTCTACATGGATGTCACAAAGGCAACCTGCACGCAAATCGTCACTATGGATTATAAAAAGGATGTTGCCCATATAGAATTTAAGCTCAATGATCCGGCAAGAACCATCTTAACGCTGGAATACAAAGAACATAACAAATATGAGTTCAATTTCCGGTAAGGCTGGCCCTTGCCGGTCTTTTTTATTATATGAAACTTCTTGAAGTATTTTTCTTTTGTCTGTTCACTTGGTTGCTCATTTTATCACCTTCATTCGTTTCGACAAGGGGCGAGCGGTTGTAAAAATCATGGATTTTTCTCCACCGGCAAGTCTGCCCCCATTGCCTCATCTCACTACGGCGGGTCGCCTACGGCGTCCTTCTTTCGCAACTATCAAGTGAACAGCACGACAGTGCTTACAGTGCAGGCGTGCTAATTTTAAAAGCCTGATAGGCGGAAATGGAGGAAAATATGAAGAGTTTTGAAGAATTTAAGACAGAGGTGATGAAATGGATGCAGGAGAAGGCAAAGGAGCAAGATTATATTCTGTCGAAAGGACAGAACTACAAAGTCAACCAGCAGTTGGACTACGTAAGTCTTGGAAAAAAGCAGAATCCATCATGTCAGCCCATGGTATATGTACAAGATATGTACATTACATACCATGAGGAAATGGAGAAGGGCGATTTTTCGGAAAAAGACATTGTCAAGATACTCTTAGAAGAGTTCTGGGACATGCTCACGTCCCATCTAAAAATAGCGCAAAATATGGCAGATGAGCTGTCGGATGCAGAGAAGGTGAAGGATATGATTATATGCCAGCTTGTAAACGCAGATAGAAACAAAGCGATGCTCAGAGACTTGCCGCATAGAGATTATCTTGACTTAGCGATTATTTACCGCATCATGTTTGCAGACGGAGGGTCAGCCGTCGTCACAAACGACATGGCAGAGGTACTGGGCATGAAAGAAGAAGAACTTTATCTGATGGCAAGGAAAAATCTGAACCGTATCCTGCCAATTATGGAAACGAGGGTTGGAGTTGACGACGTTGAGATGATTTTTCTGACGAATGCCAGTAACTTATTTGGAGCGGCGACTATTATGGACACAGAAAAGTTAGAGCAGATTGCAGAAAAGTATGGAACCGATCTTTATATCATGCCTGCATCTATCCATGAACTTGTTATTACGCCGGTAAACTGGAACAGGGAAACCTTAGAGGTAGCGCTTTGGGAAGCCAACAGAAGCGTTATCCAACCGGAAATATATCTGTCGGATACGCTGTACCGTTACGATAGAGCAACAAGAACAGTCAGGATAGCGTAAGAAATAATTTGACTGGAGCAGGAGGGGAGAAATCCCCTCAATGCTCCGCTAAAAAAGGAAAAGATCAAGAGAGTAGATGATGTAATGGTAGAATATAAACCTGACGAAGCAGAAATTTGGGTTTGATTATGCGTATACGTGTTGCGCTGGGTGAAGGATGGATATCTTTATAGGTAATTGTAAGAAAAATTGGCAAAATACTTACAGCAGTGGGCGGCGTAGTACATCAGACGATAGGGGAAATAGTCAAATACTTCAATGAGAGATACAAGCAGACTTTGCA
Organism: Emergencia sp. 1XD21-10; assembly: GCF_009936045.1. Classification (GTDB taxonomy): domain Bacteria; phylum Bacillota; class Clostridia; order Peptostreptococcales; family Anaerovoracaceae; genus Senimuribacter; species Senimuribacter intestinalis. The sequence continues at coordinate 14,743 of NZ_QWEQ01000036.1, forward strand.
CCTTGATATTGATAAAAATTTAATAGGTCAAAAACTCAATATCCTTTTACGAATGAAGTTTTTTATGATATGATACTATATATTAGTAGATACAACATCATATGGCGTTGCATGAGTTAATAAGGATAGAATATGAGCATAGATGCAAGAAATAAAGTAGTTGAATTGATTGAACAGAAATACAAAAAATTAATTGAATATATTGCAAAAGATATAATTGCAGATGCATTTCTGGTAGAAGACATATATCAGGAAGTGGTACTTAATTTTATTTCACTACATGAAGATAAATTCGACCTTCCACCGGACGAGATGAAGAATTATTTATGTGCTGCGGTTAGAAATACCGCATTAACAATGTTAAAGAAAAAACAGAAGACAGCTGTTGCTGAGCAGGATGAAATCGACTGCAGACAGTTGAATATGGACAAACTTAATTTGGAAGCATTTCAGGATCAATATGGCTTTGGACTGGAAGTGCAGGAACTGCTTGTAAAACTTGATAATAAGGATAAAGATATTCTTTGTCTGAAATATGGAGAAGGTTATTCCAATGAGGAAATCGGAGAAATGATAAATTTGAGCGAAGAAGCTGTAAGAAAACGAATATACAGAGCTAGAATACGAATGCAAAGTATCTTGATTGAAAGTGAAGGAAGGTAACTATGACCGACTATGATGTAGAAAAGAAAGCGGAAGAATTACTGCAAGCTATCGGAAAAGAACTGGCAAAATCAAGAGCAAAATATGCAGATGATATTTTAAGTGGAAAAGATATCCCTCTATATGCAAAGTCAGTACAGAAAAAATGGCCCGCTCGAAAAAAATTGAAAAGGACCATGATTCTGGTTGCCGTACTGATTATGATGATGGGCCTATTCATTACATCAGTTACCGGTGTAAGCGAACGAATATTTAATTATTTTGCAGAGAAAGGTAGTGTCAGTACTCAAATCAAACCATTTGAGGAATCGGATTCTACAGGAAAATTGCCGAATTTTGAACTTACCTATCTGCCGGAAGGTTACAGCCTTTCATCGGAAGACTACGAGAAATCAGTAAATTCAAAGATGTATGTGTCCGATGAAAACAAGTATATTTATATGACAGTGCGGCCCAGCAGTACATATGCCGCAAGTGTGGACAATGAAACTATGCAGGGAGAAACGACAAGGGTAAGTATCTATCAGGCACAGGTCTATTACGATGATAATATGAGTTACATTGTATGGCAGGTCGGCGATTATACCCTGGATGTTATTGGCACGGTATCAAAAGATGAAATCAGAAAAATTGCAGAAAGTGTAACCCTTTTAGAAGAATGATGCCCGGATAAATGAAAACCATCACCGGCGACTTATTATTATTCTAAAGTGGTGAGAAAAATTTTTTGAAAATTTTAAAATTGTTGTCCCAAAATTCCTTTTTAATTAGTTATATATATAGGAACTAATTAAGGAGGAGTTTTTTTATGAAAAAGAAATGTGTTTTTTTATTGTCTATGGTGGTAATGCTGATTTTTTCCACAACGTTTGTATGGGCTGGAAACGATGATCTTCAGACAGATAAACCATCAGATGAATTAGAAATGGCGTACACCTATCCATCTTTAGTAAACCCTGTTTTTAGTATTACATCGGGAACTGCAAATTGTGGAGTGGATTTTCATTTAAAATCGGATAAGACCTTGGATTACATCTTAGTAACCGCAAAAGTAAAGAAAAGCACAGGTACTGTTGTAAAGACATTTGAGGAAAAAGTATACTCTAAGAGTATTCCGATGAAATGGAGAGGAACCTATAAGCTACAATCAAAGGGTACATATTATTTGGATTGCACAATAAAATGCTATAAAGGTGGCGTTGTAAAGGAAACGATTACAATGAAATCTGCGAAAGCAATATATTAAAATGGACATTGAAAATCGTGCAAAATTTTTTAAAAATCTTGTCCCATTTTTGCTGGTCAATTGCCAAGGTGAATTCTAGTTTGCCTAAGTAAATGTCAGGTACGCAAGAGTGGAGGATGTAAAAAGCTATGGAAAGTAGTGAAATTGATGCCAG
>NZ_QWEQ01000003.1 GCF_009936045.1 Emergencia sp. 1XD21-10
AATATACAATCATAGATGAAGCTTCCAGACAGCGCTTCCTCTACCCATATAAAGAACAGAGTTCTTATTCTACCGTTAATTTCATAAAGCGCGCTATCCAATTCTTTGGATATACGCCCAAAATGATTCAAACGGATAATGGCGCTGAATTTACTTATCCAAAAGACTACAAAAAACTACATCCGATGGATAAACTCTGTGATGAACTTGGCATTACCCACAAACTGATTCGTCCACGCACACCAAGACACAATGGCAAAGTGGAACGCAGCCATCGACTGAATCAGGAGCGATTCTACAATTACCTGCATTTTCTACTCCTATGAAGATTTAAAAGTGCAGATGCTCCGCTATCTAAAACGTTACAACAACACCCCTAAACCAGTCCTTGGGTGGGCTACACCTTTGGAGAAAAGGTCATCTTTGGAATTGCATTCTTATGATACCATATCGTCAAATTAATGCTCTCTTTTGGGTGTCATATCATTGACAAACCAACAGTCAAAAGAACTGCTATGCACAATTGCAGAAAAAATCCAATTCATTGATGAAACCTGCGTCGTACACATTACTATGCAGCAAAGAATTCACCAGTGCCCAGAATGCAGTACCCATACCTCAAAAGTACATGGCTACAGAATCCAGCGGGTCAAACATATCCCTATCGGTAATCCCCCCGTCATTCTCAGCATTCGTAAAAGACGTCATGTTTGCCCCTGCTGCGGTAAAAAGTTCTTTGAAACAATTCCATTCCTTCCCAAATATCAAAGAACCTCCAACGCATTATGGGCAATGGCACTTTTCGAATTATCAAAAACCGCTTCGATGAAATCTATTGTAGAAAGACTTAACGTCTCCGCTTCAACCACTGCACGTATTTTGGACAAAGTGAATTACCCTTGTACCACCCTGCCATCTGTAATTTCCATCGATGAATTCAAAGGCAACACCGGCGGCAGAAAATTCCAGTGCATCCTAACCAATCCCAAAGAGAAGAAAGTGCTGGATATCCTTCCAAACAGAAAAGGCGATACCTTGTACCAGTACTTTTCGAAGTTTCCAGATCGAAACAACATAAAATACGTTGTCATGGATTTAAGCACACTCTTTAGAAGTCTGGCAAAAACCGCATTTCCAAAAGCAGAAATCGTTGCCGACCGATTCCATGCCCTAAGACTTGCCATTTACGCATTAGAACAAGTTCGCAAAGAAGCCCAAAAGAACTTTCATACAAAACGAAGGAGATACTTCAAACACGCCAGAACACTTCTCATCAAACACAAAGAAAAGCTGGATTCAGAAGAACTCGAACAAGTAGCGAATATGCTCTCACTATCTAAGGAACTGGCACAGGCATACCATTTAAAAGAACTAGCATACGAACTATTTGCTTCCCTTGATGTGTATACCGCCAAGAAAAAGCTACTTGCCTTTAAAATGGCTGTACAGGTTGCAAACCTTGCCCCATTCAATAAAGTTGCTTCTACCTACACACAATGGGAGAAAGAAATACTAAATGCCTTTGATGTACCATTCTCCAACGGATATACCGAAGGCTGCAACAATCGAATCAAAGTCACCAAGAGAGTCGCTTATGGCATGAGAAACTACGAAAGATTTAAGAAAAGAATTCTACATACTATGGTTCAATATTAAACCAAAAGAGACAGCTTTATCACTGCCTCCTCAGTCACTTAAATTTTTTTAGTTTGCGTTCCACCTCAACATTTGACATAGAACCTCAAAACCGCAAACCGGAAGACTCAGGAATTTCTGAGACCTTCTGATCTGCGGTTTTTTCTAAGGCGCAGGGAGGAAATCCTACGACTTAAATTTCTTCCAGTATTTGGTGAACAAATCGTCCGCTTCTGCGCCAAGATTTCTAAGAGACTCACACTGTTTCAGCACTATTTCATCCGGAAACAGGATATCCATCTTGACCGAATCACCCTTAACACTATCTATAACACTGATATTTGGAATTGAGTATGTCAAATAATCGAAGTTTATCATCGCCGTTTCCTTTTCCAGCATAAAATTGATCCAGGCGTGGGCACTATCCCGATTTTTCGCAGCTTTCGGAATCGCCCAGGCATCGGTAAAATACTCACTGCCTTCTTTTGGAACGACATAAGCTAAATTTTCTTTTTCTTCGCGACAATACAAAACTTCACCATTCCAGATGACTGCAATATCCGCAGATCCGCCGAGAATCATATCCCTCGCCGAATCATTGGCATATTTGTATACCAGAGATTTTTGCTCTGTCAGATAAGCTGCTGCTTCAGAAAGTTCCGCCTCGCTGACAGTATTTAACGAATATCCCTTTGCTTTCAACGCAATTCCCATAGTGTCACGCATACTATCAGGCATAACAATTCTGCCCGCATATTCCGTCTTCCAAAGATCATTCCAGGAAGTGATCTCTCCCTCAGGAATTTTATCCGTATCGTATAAAATTCCCAGCGTGCCCCATGTATGAGGAACCGCATATTTATTTCCCGAATCGAAAGACTCCGCAAGCTGCAGATATTTTTTCTCCAAATTAGAGATATTTGGAATCGAAGAATAATCTACTTCTGCAAGCAAATCCTCGCTGATAAGTTTTTCAATCATATAATCGGAAACACAAATCACATCGTAATTAACCGAACCATTTTTTATGACAGGATACATTTCCTCTGCTGTGTCAAAAGTGTCCATGACCACAGATATCCCTGTTTCCTGTTCAAATTCTTTAATGAGCGCAGGATCAATATAATCTCCAAAAGCATAGACATGGACTTCCTTTCCGGTGTTGCCTCCTGTGGAACCGCTGAGATAAAGAGTTCCGCAAAGCAAACAAATCACCAGCGCTGTCAGCACTGCCATAATACGCTTTTTCGTCTTTCCGCCTGCCTTGGCCGACGCAACATTGGAAGTAGTCAAAACCAGCAGCACGGTAACAAAAATAACTGTAGACAGTGCAAAAAGTGTCGGTCTGATTCCTACTTTCACCTGGCTATAAACCAAAGTCGAAATCGTATTAATGCCAGCGCCTCTTGTAAAGTGTGTAATTACAAAATCATCTACAGACATGGTGAACGCCAGCAGAAATCCGCTGACAATGCCCGGTCTAATATCAGGAAGAACGACTTTATAAAACGCATAAAGCGGCGTTGCTCCAAGATCCAGTGCAGCTTCATAAGTATTTCCAGAAATCTGTTTAAATTTTGGCATCACCGACAGAATCACATAAGGAATGCTGAAAGTGATATGCGCAAGCAGTACTGTACCCCAGCTCAGTGAAATACCGAAGGCAATAAATGCCATCATCAGAGAAATACCTGTAACAATATCTGCATTGAGCAGAGGAATATTGTTCAGCGCCATGATTACATTTTCTGAGCGCTTTTTCATCGCCATAATCCCGATACATGCAGCAGTCCCGATGAGGGTTGCTATGGCGGCAGCTGCCAGCGCAATCGTGAATGTGTTCCAGATTGCTTCCATAATCATGGTATTTGACAGCATTTCCTTGTACCATTTCAAAGAAAAGCCCGTCCACAGAGACATAGACTTGCTCTCGTTGAAGGAAAAAAACATCAGGATCAGAATTGGCAGATACAAAAACAGCAGAACGAGGATCAGATAAATGCTTTTTCCAAGTTTTTTCATATCAGCGTCCCCTCCCCATTTTTGTCTAATTTAGAGAGCGCTGCCATGCTGATAACAATAAATACCATCATGACAAGAGACAGGCCCGAGCCCAGATTCCAGTTGGAACTTGTCGTAAATTCCTGCTCGATGATATTTCCAATCAGATTGATTTTCCCTCCGCCCAGCATGTTGGAGATTACAAAAGTGGTCAGGGACGGTACAAACACCATGGTAACACCGCTGGCAATACCCGGAATGCTGAGAGGCAGCAGGATATCTGTCAGTACCTTCCGCTTGGTCGCTCCAAGATCGTAAGCAGCTTCTATAATATGATCATCTATCTTCATCAGTGTATTATAGATCGGCAGTACCATAAAAGGCAGAAAATCATAAACCATTCCCAGTACAATTGCTGCCGGTGTATTGATCAGCGCAAGAGGCGGCAGATGTAAAAGTCCCAGCAGACCGTTGATCAATCCGCCCTTTTCCAGAATTACCTGCCACGCCATCGTTCGTAGTAAAAAGTTCATCCACATCGGCAAGATAAAAATGAACACCATAAAGCCCTGCCGTCCAAGCTTGCTCCCCTTTAAAATCAGCGCCAGCGGAAAAGCGATCACAAAGCAAATCACAGTACTGATTAATGACAGCAAAAGAGACAGTAAAAGCGCCTGCGCATGCTCTGCGCTCAGCATTGCAATCAAATTAGCAAAAGTAAATGTGCCGCTTCTGTCTGTAAAACCATAATAAGCAACAACTGCCAAAGGAATCACAGTACCGCAGATAATCCACAAGAGAAATGGCGCTGCAAAACTTTTTTTAGACATCGATTTCTATCGCCTCCTCTTCCTTGGACTGTGGTTTATGCATAATTTGAATATTTTCCGGAATCACATCCAGACTAACCTTAGTTCCTACCGGATAGCTGGTGGTATTCTGTGCAAGCCAGGTGAATCCGCCTGCTTCAATTTCCATTTCATAGTGTACACCAATGAATACATTGTGAGTCACTTCACCATCTAGCCTGCCTGCACCCGGTTTTCCAATAATCAGATCCTCCGGTCTGATTACAACATCGACTGGCTTATTTCTGCCAAAGCCGTCGTCAATACAAGGAAATACTGTACCACAGATCTTCACATAAAAATCTTCCATCATTGTGCCATCAATAATATTGCTGTCACCGATAAAATCTGCAACGAAAGCATTTTCCGGCTCGTTGTAAATCTCTTCCGGCGTACCCATCTGCTGAATATATCCACCGTTCATTACCACTACTTTATCGCTCATAGTCAGGGCTTCCTCCTGATCGTGAGTAACGTAAATAAAGGTGATGCCAAGTTCATTCTTCAGGCGAATCAACTCATACTGCATATCCTGGCGCAATTTCAAATCCAATGCTCCCAAAGGTTCATCAAGCAAAAGCACCTTCGGTTCATTGACAATAGCTCTTGCCATAGCAATTCTCTGCTGCTGACCGCCGGAAAGCTGATCGATTTTTCGTTTCTCATAGCCGTCCAGATTGACAAGTTTCAGCGCATATTCAACTTTATCTTTAATATACGATTCGCTCTTCCCGCTAATCTTAAGGCCAAAGGCGATATTCTGTCCCACATTCATATGTGGAAAAAGCGCGTACTTCTGAAATACAGTATTCAGATGGCGCTGATTCGGCGGCACATCGGTAATATCCTTTCCTTCAAAGAACACCTGCCCTGCATCAGGCTTTTCAAAACCGCCTACAATACGAAGCGTTGTAGTCTTTCCACATCCAGAAGGTCCCAACAGTGTGATAAACTCGTTCTCATTTACCGTTAAATTGAAGTCATCCAGCACCTGTGTATCTTCAAAAGACTTGTAAATATGCTTTAATTCGATGAGTGATGATGTCATTTAAGTTCCTTTCTTTACATCTTAAAAGCTTGGCGGCGAGCTTACCCATATCAGTTCTGCGCCTGCTTTCGATGAAATATAATGTTTTCTTGCTGGTGTATAATAAAATGAATCGCCGGCCTTTGCCTGATGGATTTTCTTTCCTATATGAATGGTAATCTCACCTTTCAGTACAAATCCAAACTCTTCTCCCTCGTGCGGATTGTCAGGATATGTCTGGCCGCCCGCCTCAAGGCTCAGGCGAATAGGCTCCATAACGTTCTTTTGCGCACTTGGAATAATCCACTCTATTTTATTCTTTAATTCAAGGTCTATTTTCTCAAAATAATCTTCATCTGCAAATACAATCTGTTCATCGCTGTCCTCTGCAAAAAACTCTGAAACAGATACTCCCAGGCACTGCAATATGTCTGAAAGTGTTGCAATAGATGGAGATGTCAAATCTCGTTCCAGCTGAGAAATGAAGCCCTTAGAAAGCTCCGCCCTGTCAGCTAGTTCCTCCTGAGTCAGTCCATTGACAATGCGCAGGGCTTTAATCTTGGAACCAATCTCCATATTCCTACTCCCTTACTGTGTCACAAACATTAAACTTCAAGTTTAGTATTTCTAAACTGTAGTGCAAGATTATTATACTCGTTTTTGATAACATGTCAATAGGTGATTTAACTTTTACAAATTTTTTGTCAAAAAAAATAAATCGGATTTCAAAACAATTTGCATTGTCTGGTATTCCGATCTATTTCTTATATTTACTTACAGCTCCTCATCACCTAGCCTGTTTCGGATATAATCCTGTACATCATCTCTGGAAATTCCCAGCGCTGCTGCGAACTCTCCGAAAAGAAGGTCTTCTGCACGTTTCATAAATTTTTTGTCAATCTGCCCAAGGTGGCGATTCTGAGCAAGTGCATCCAGCTTTTTTTGATGTATGGACTTGGTCAGTTTAAGCAAGTCTATACATTTATGGCTGTCAATGACTGACTGATAATACTTCGTAAGCTGTTGCATGCTACTGTTTTTGTAAATTTCCGTGTGAATCTGCGGAATATTGTCAATCAGATCTTTCGCTTCATCTTCGGAGATTACCGCACGCATAAACACTTTCTGATTATCTACTGGTGCATAAATGACGCCGCTTTGATAAAGAGGCTCCAGCACATAATACAGCCTGTCCTCATCTCCACCGGCAAAATCCGACTTACGAATATCCGATACTTTGCAAACGCCTGTCGTGCCATACATAATCAGGTCATCAATGTTATACATTTCGGCTCACATCTCCTTTCTTCTTCCATTATTTCTATCTCATTTATTATTATAACACGTTTTTGAAAGAAAATGTAAGTTTTTTGTATACAATTCCAAAATATTTTTATCATATCATTTTTTGCACGCAAAAGGGAACGACGATAAATGCGTCTGTTCCCTAAATTCTTGTCAGTTTAAAATTGTGCTACTTCAGGATCGGCTTCTTCTGTCTCTTCCACTTTTGTGCAGTAGAGCACAGGTCCCACCTCACCATAAGTTTCATCTTCTTCTACTTTCACTTTAGCTATAATCGTTACCCAGCCGCCGTGTTCCAGCAAATTTGCTGCATTTTCCCATCTACATACAAGTCCTGCAAACTGAATATCCTCTACACAGCATGTCATCACATGACGACCAAAGACAAATTTGTCGTCCGGCATACCGCCGCCAAGAACGCTGCGACCCTTTACAGTAATCACCTTGCCGTCATACTTGTCCTGCTCCTCGTTGATATCTCTGTACCACTCCGCATAGGCATTGTCTGCAATCTCAATCAGCGGCGCATTGAGGTCAAAAGGCAGAGGATCCGGAATCTGGTCCAGTTCCACATCGTCTTTATCATATTCATAAAGAATCTGGCTCTTTCGGTTAACTCCGCGAACAATTTTATGAAATTCCATCTTGTCAAAGCCTTTTTCGCAGCGGTTGAACACAACCATCTCAGCGCTTTTCAGTTTATCAAAGACCAGCTGCCGCATATTCTGATTATACACAGAAAAAGTCTGCGCATCTGCAAAAAACATTTCCTGATAGGTAATCCACTCCTTCGGCATATTTCTGTAGATCGTGTCCAAACTCCACATGCCGTTATACTCGATGATTACCCGTTCGACCTTATGCTTTTTCTGCAAAGCGCTAAGCGTCTCTTCCGTTAAATCTTCTTCCTCTTCAACCCGTTCAATAAACACGTTGGTTCCGAAAAACTTGACCGGATGATATTCTTCCTCACCCTCTTCACACAGAAGCAGCAAGGTTCTTTCTCCGGCATTGAAGTCATCGCCCTCCAGCGCCTCCTGAATAAACGTGGTTTTACCGCTTTCTAAAAATCCGGTAAACAAATATACTGGTATTTCCATATGCTACTACCTCTTTACAGTCCAAACAACTCTTTAATGCTGTCCTCTTCGATGCCTGCACCAATGACACACAGCATACCTGTTACTGCCGCAGTGCCATATCTAACATCAGGTTCACCCGGCACATAGTCAAAATGTAACCACTTACCGTCTTCTCCCTCTACAATTCCTTTCGCACGAAGCACCTGTCCATACATTGCAAAATTTGTCAAAGCGCTCAGCGCTTCTTCAATCTGCTCTTTTGTAAACTTATGAGATGTTTCCAGTCCAAAACTCTGGAATACTTCATCGGCGTGGTGATGATGGTGGTCATGATGATGTTCATGTTCGTGACAGCCGCAGTCACAATCTTCATCGTGGTGATGATGGTCATGATGTTCATGCTCGTGTGCGTGGTCGTGGCAGCCGCAATCCTCATCGTGATGATGATGACCATGGTCGTGATGTTCATGCGCTTCTTTCTCAAGAGTTGCCAGCTGCGCTGCCAGTGTATTCTTCTGCTCGATCGTTTCCAGAAGCTGCTGTCCTGTAAGCTCTTCCCAGTCTGTTGTTACTACAGGCGCTTTCTCGTTATATTTACGAACAAGCGCTACACAGTCGTCCAGTTTCTTCTGCGCAAGCCCCGCCGTATGGCTGAGAATAACTGCTGCCGCATGTTCAATCTGATTATTATAAAACTCCCCAAAGTTCTGCATGTACATCTTCGCCTTCTTTGCGTCCACAACCGCAACCGCAGCATTTAAGCACAATGCTTCGTTATGCAGATTTGTCACAGCAGTTATCACATCGCTAAGTTTTCCTACACCGGACGGCTCGATGAGAATTCTGTCAGGCGCAAACTCTGCCAGTACCTTTTCTAGTGCCTTTCCAAAATCACCAACGAGGCTGCAGCAGATACAGCCAGAAGTCATCTCATTAATTTCAATTCCTGCATCTTTGAGAAATCCGCCGTCAATCCCGATTTCTCCAAATTCATTTTCGATGAGAACTACTTTCTCATTCTGATACGCTTCTTCAATGAGTTTCTTAATTAGCGTTGTCTTTCCGGCACCTAAAAATCCGGAAAAAATATCTACCTTTGTCATATTATCATCTCTCTCCTGTAAAGTTCTACTTTATAGTATACCACAAATTCCCATAATTCTCACCGGAAATATAGAAATTTTCTATTCTGCGTCATAATACGCTTTGACTCTGCTTTCTACAAGTGCCATAACCTGATCCCAGCCGCCGATACAGATCCAGTCCTGCGCAAGATGTACCTTTACTACCTCATAAAGCCATGTCTTATAGTGTTCTATCGCCGCCTCAAAGTTCAGCCCCTGTTTCTGCAGCTGCTTAACATCAAAGGCAGCAAACTCTACTGTAATTTTACAGCGCTGCCGCGGCACTTCTTTTAACCCCTTTGGAAAGTCCAGCACTGCTACATCTACACTATTAAAAAAGGGAGGGTCCATCCTCAGCTGAATTTCTTTCATTTGATTCTCCTTTACCAAAAACAAGCAAATACACTGGCACCTACCACTGTGACAAGACCCGCCACCGCAATGGAAAGGCTGCTCATAGCACCTTCAATTTCTCCTATTTCTATCGCCTTTGCCGTGCCGACGGCATGAGACGCTGTGCCAAAGCCCACACCCTTTGCGATAGGCTCTTCTATGCGGAACAGTCTGCAAACCGCTTCGCCGAACATATTTCCTAAAATCCCCGTAATGATTATGACGGCTACCGTAATCGTGACATAGCCGCCCAGCGTTTCCGAAACACCCATGCCAATAGCTGTCGTAATAGATTTTGGCAGTAGAGTCACATAAGTTTCGTGGCTGAGGCCAAAGAGGACTGCCATAGCAAGTATGGAGACAAGGCTTGTCAAACAGCCTGCAATAATTCCAGCCATAACTGCTTTCCAGTTCTTTTTCAAAAGACTCATCTGTTCGTACATAGGAATGGCAAGACATACTGTAGCCGGCGTCAGCAAATAACTAATATACTTTGCACCTTCGTAATATGTATCGTAGTCCATATCTAAAAGCAGAAGCGCACCGATAATCAGCACCGTTGCGATCAAAATGGGGTTAAACAGGGGAATTTTCAGCTTTTTCTTTGCAATTTGTCCAATTTCAAAGCAGAGCAGCGTAAGCCCCACGCCGAAGAATACAGACTCAATCAGAATATCATTCATCAGCTTCACCGCCTTTTCGAATCACAAACTGGGTCACTCTGCCGGAGACCGCCATCACTACTACAGTTGAAATGACGGTGATGCAAATAACTGGAATCCACACCGGCTTCAGTACGCCCCAGGATTCCAGAAGCCCTACTGCCGCAGGCACAAACATCAGCGGCATAATCTCTACCATAAACGTTCCGGTCTCTCTGACCGCTTCCAGAGGAATAATCCCACTCAAAAGACATATCAGCATAATTACCAGTCCATAAATGCTGGCAGGTACCGGAAGCGGAAGTAAAAAGTTAAGCATCTCTCCTGCAAAAGAAACTATCATTACAATTAAAACCTGTCGTATATATTTCATTGATTTCCTCGTTTCTATCTAAAATTGCAGCTTGTCCCTCTGCCGCAATTTAATAGTATATCACCTTGCCGAAAAAAAGCAACCGTCTTTCCCTCTTCACATGAAGAAGGAATCTCGACAAGTTTATCAATGGGAAGCTTAACCTAAATTTTGTTTTTATACCAAAAATGTATAAATCTAACGGCAAATCTTAACCTAAAATGAAAAAGTATTAAAAAAGTGTATAAGAGAAACTTGAAACATGGTCGAAACATCCTTGTAAACGAAACATTTGCCAAAGGAATGCAAGTGCTTTATACACTTTTTTAGCTTTTTTAAATTCTCGGTTAAAATTTTGGTGTTCTCTTATACACTTTTTTTTAAAATTTCTATTTTAGGTTAAACTCTTGTTCCTTCTAAATCCTTTTTTTCATATCCATTTGCGCCGGATTATCAATCAATTTTCCATCCCCTGCAAATCTTGAACCGTGGCAAGGGCAATCCCAGGTTTTCTCCGCCGTATTCCATTTCAGCGCACAGCCAAGATGGGTACAGCGAGGTGCAGTTGGCCGCATAAAATTTTTTGTCGTCTCAAAACCGTTTACCAAGAGCTGCGGTCTCAGTATCGTCCGCTGAGGTGAAAACACCCTTCCAATCTCCCGATCCAGTTCTCCGGTCAGGGCCATTGCCGCTGTCATCGCGCCGGTCATCCCCCACTTGTTAAAACCCGTCGCCACCAGCAGCCCGTCCTTTTTTCGACTATAGCTGCCAACGTAAGGAACTTCATCTAACGTCATGCAGTCCTGCGCCGCCCATGCTGCCACTTCCCGGCTGCCCGGATAAAGGCGCTTTGCCTGCTGTCTCAGCTGTTCAAAAGCCGCATGGCTGGTTCCGGTTCTGCCACCTCCTCCGCCTAAAAGTAAATAGTCGTCATAGGTTCTAAAGGATAGATCCAGAGGATTACCCTTTTCACCGCCATTTCCGATATACATGCCGCAGACCTGCTGCATTTCTGCCTTTCCCTCGTCATTCTGTGCTGAAAGCGCTAACACATAGGACCGGCTCTGGTACATCTTCATAAAATACATGCCTCTGCGGTCAATAAACGGAAAGTGGGTTGCGATAATTACCTTATCCGCATGAATCCTTATATCCCGACCCCAGCCATTTATAACAAAAGCCTGCCAGCCAAAACGCTGCTTCTTTACGTCGCTTACAAAACTGTGCTCGTAAATTGCCTGCCCCTTGGCAATCTCTGACGCAAATTTCAGCGGGTGAAACTGGGCCTGCCCCTTCACCTTAACTGCACAGGCTGCCAGCAGCGGTATATCCACATGCTCCGTGTAGGATACTTTTCCGCCAACCTCTGTGATAGCCTCAATCTCAGAAAGTACCGCACCCACATCGTTCATCGTGTAAACGTAGTTATCCTTCTCTTCAAAATCACATGGGATACGCACAGCTAAACGTCTGTACATCTCTATCGCTTTCTCATTTGCCGATAGATATGCTGCGGTCTTTTCCCTGCCAAAACGAGCAAGGCGTTTTCTGTAGGAAAGTCCATGAAAGGCGGTAATCTTTGCCGTCGTATTTTTCGTCACACCGCCTGCGATAGTATCCTTCTCCACCACCGCGTAGTTCGCCCCTTGCTCATTCAAAAAATGACCAATTAAAAGACCGCACATACCGCCGCCAACCACCAGCACATCTACTTTCATATCATGCTCTGCCGTGGGAAATTCCGGCATCTTGATATCTTTTGTCCAGATTGATTCCATTGCAATAACCTCCAAATACCCCTATTGTGCCACCAGTGTGCTTTTTTATAACAATATCTAAAAATTAACAGAATCTCAATAAAAAAGCTGTACAACAATCTAACCTCACTTGTTTGAGACTGTTATACAGCTTTTATTTTATTTTAATACGCAGTCCAAAGTGGTCCTTCCTTATCCCAACCGTCTCTGCATCTGTTCTGCATTGTCCGCATAGATAAGTGCCGTATCCTTACTAATCTCACCATTTTTACAAAGAGTCAAGATAGACTGATCCATGGATAACATACCCTCATTTGCCCCTGCGGCAATTGCGTTGTTAATCTGGTGGCTCTTGTTATCTCGAATCAAACTCTTGATTGCATTATTCATATGCATGATTTCAAAAGCCGGCACCAGATTTCCAGAAGTGCCTGGCAGCAGCTGCTGTGATACGACTGTGCGAAGCACCATGCTCAACTGGGTTCTCACCTGTGCCTGCTGCTCACTTGGGAAAGAATCCACAATTCTGTCGATGGTATTTACAGTTCCTTTCGTGTGCAGCGTTGCAATAATCAAATGCCCTGTTTCCGCTGCGGTCATGGCTGTACGAATCGTCTCGTGGTCACGCATTTCTCCCAGCAAAATCACATCCGGTGCCTGGCGCAGGCAAGCACGAAGTCCGGAAAGATAGTCCTCCGTATCAATAGAAATTTCTCTCTGGCTTACAATGCTCCTGTCATTTCTGTGCAGGTACTCGATGGGATTTTCCATGGTAATGATGTGGCATTCTCTGGTGTGATTGATTCGGTCAATGATACATGCCTGAGTCGTAGATTTCCCGCTTCCTGCAGTACCCGTCACCAGAATCAGCCCGTGACTTGCCTCCGACAGTTCCATCACCTGAGCCGGAATCCCCATTTCTTTCCAATCAGGAATCCCAAAAGCAACCACACGCACGACAGCCGCCATCGAGCCGCGCTGCTGATAGGTATTTACACGAAATCGCGCCAGTCCCGGCACAGAGAAGGAAAAGTCATCATCACCGCAACTCAAAAAATGCTCCATGGGTCTTCCCGCTTTTTCGTAAATCTCTGTGACCAGTTTTGCGCTGGTATCCGGAAGAACTCGCTCTTCACCAATAGGTGTCACGCTTTTGTCCAGTTTCACGCAAACTGGACCGCCTGCCACAATAAAAATATCCGAAGCTCCGCATTCGACTGCTTTACCTAAATAATTCATCAAATCTGCCATAATCAAATCCTCCTGGTCACTCGTTTTCTATGCTGTCTTCAGGTTCCGTGCCGTCCCAAACAGGAAGGTTTTCATCAATCTCCTCATCTCTACTGGTTTCCACTCGCCAATGTTCTATCGTATAATCGGCTCCGTTAAACCGAATCGAAACTTTTAGGTTTTGGTTCTCCGAAATCGGACAGGTATAAGTATATCTGTTTCCCCTAATTGTTACATGCTCCGGCACTTTGCCCTGACGAATCTGCGCCAGTATTTCTTCCGCACGAGAATCCGCTTCATAGTAGTCTGACACAGCCTTTGCCGAAGCCTTACTGAGTCTCTCATCTGCCCGCACCGTGGAAAGACTGAGCAGCGAAAACACAGTCAGGCACAATACTGCAAAGATGACCAAAAGGGATGTTCCCCCTACTGCAGGCGGCGAAAATGATTCTTTGCTGATTTTTCTCATTACTCCACCTCCCGATTCTGCCACGATACCGGCATGCTGAACAGAAGCTCTCCCTCAGCATCATATACTGCAATCTCCGCACTCTGCAAATATGCTATGTCCGTATCCTTATAACTGAGCTGCAAGCGGAATGCTGCCTCCATCTCACCCTTACTATCTTCGAACGGTTTCCATTTTTCATTGTAAAATATCTGGCCGCCTTCCTCTCCTAAGTTTGCGCCCATTTCACGAAAATAGGTCTCTCCATCGCCAGCTTTCATGGACTCCGCTGCATTCTGCACTTCCACGACTGCCCGGTCACGGCAAATGCTTTCCTCAGAAATCTCTTTGGAAGTTGTAAAAGCCTGCAAGCACAAAACTGCCGCAAGGGCAAATACCAGCAGCATAATCATCTGCTCTATCATCACTAGAGGTGCTTTGCTTCTCATGACGCTGCCTCCTCTCCGCTTCGCAGAGTCAAAACCATAACAGTCTCAGCCTCCTGCGTTCCTTCATTTCCGTAGGAAATTTCCAGTCTTCGACCCTTCATAGAGAGGGAAAACTTGGAAATCGGCATAATTTTCTCTCCATCTTCTGGCGCCAGCTGTGCTCCTTCGGCACAAAAAAGTTCCATCAAATAGCCGTCATAACTATAAATTAAAGTTACATAAGTATTTCCTTCAATTTCTTTCGCAAGGGAAAGCGCATTTCCATCCCCAAAATCGGTTACAGAAACACTGTTCATATCATCATTTTGACGCACCTGAGTCGCAATGTACTGTCCGCAAACTCGGCTGTCATACGCAATCCTGTCCTTGGTTGTCAAACCGTTGTATGCATCAGCGCCTGCAAGCAAAGCAATTAGCAGGCATACTGCAAATACACCAAACAGCAATAAGGCGATTAGACCTTCTAAATGATTCTTCTGTATCTTCATTGATCATTCTCCAGTACTGTAATATCCGGCATCAGGTTATCGGCAATCACCATATAGTGCACCGTGTAACGCTCCTCGTCAATTTGAACGCCATAATGTTCCTTCAGGTATTCAAGACTTGGAGGGTATGCTCCTTCAGCAGCATAGCACGCCACACAGTTTCGTCTGATGGCCTCTTGCAGCTGCTCCAAACTTTCTTGATTTCTACCGCTATCCAGGCTATTAAACGCTGTCGCAAAGCACAAAAGCACGCAAACTGCAACGGCCGGAAGCAGCAGTCCCTTTATCAGTCCACTCCATTTGGAAAATTTTCTTTTCATCCTTTGCACCGCCTATTAACCAATTGCTGACATAATATGCATAAGCGGAAGCATTACAGAAAGGAGAATCAGCCCTACCAGAAGTGCACAAACCAGCACCAGTGCAGGTTCTACCTTGCCGACCATCGCTTCAATCGCAAACTCGCTCTCTTCAGATAAATCTGCAGCAATTTTTTCTACGGTTGCGTCCATGGTGCCGCTTTTCTGACCCAGTTCCATCAGTCTGCAGGAAGCCGCCGGAAGCATTCCGCTTTCCTGCATGGCAGCATTCAGGCTCTTTCCCTCATCGATTAGATTTCTGCAAGTTTCGCAGCGCATTTTCGCCCCTGGAACGTCACAAAGCAGTTCCGCAGAAAGTTCCAGCGCTTCCTCTGTCTGAAGTCCGCTGGATACACCCATAGCAAATGCCTGAATCAGCCTGGAAGTATTTAACTGACGAAAGATGCCCTTATCGCCGCGGCTGTTTCTCCATGCGCCGAGAAACTTCTCACGAAAGCTTCCAATCGCTGCAAAAGCCACCAGGAAAATCATCACAGCGGCTAAAAGAATCCATAAAACCGGCATTGCCTTATCAAGCCAGCGTCCCAGCATCAAAAGTCCGCCGCCAACACCGGTGAGTTGTCCGCCTAAAGACGCATATACATCATCAAAAATTGGGAGCACCTTTACCAATAAAATGCCTATTACAATCAGCATTAAAACCAGCATAACTGCAGGATAAAGAAGCGCGCTCTTAATACGCTTATTCAATCTGACGCGGCGCTCATAATATGTAGCCAAGGCCGTCAGCGCTTCCTCGGTACGACCTGCATGCTCGCCCACATCAATCAGCCCGCATACATATGCCGGAAACCTGCCGCTTTCACGAAAACACTCTGAAAGAGATACTCCATCGTCTGCCTTTTGCGCCATACCCTCCAAAATTTCTTTGTAGTCTGCTTCTTCTGACAGCAGCGCCAACGCATCCCCCACGGGAATTCCTGCATGAAACAGCAAAGAAAGTTCAAGGCATAAAGCTGCTATCATCTCATTTGAAAGTATTTGATTCATAATTATTCCGTCCTCGTCTTTCATTCTAAAAAGTTTTAAATGCGCAACAAATCGTTAGGTTGCTTTAACAGCTCCCTAACGATTTATTTCGCAGTTTTTTAATAGAAAAGTTTTGGTGCATAGTTGCTTCCGTCACCGACGTATTTCTTGATAGATTTACTATTCTTAGCAGAGGAAACGAATGTCGGATCCATACGCTGCCATTTAACACCGTCGAAGTAGATAGCACCATCAACCCAGCCTGTATCTTCACTCCATACACTAATCCAGGCATGATATGCACTGCCTGCATATCCTACAACCAGTTTGCACGGAACGCCCTGGCTTCTCAGCATACCAGTCATCAACGCTGCATAGTCGAAGCAGATTCCCTTTTTCTTTTTCAGAACTTTATCTAAATCAGGAAGATAACCGGACTGCACAGTCTTTGCAAGCTTGGTATCATAGGATAAATTCTTTATGACATATTTATAAACTTTTTCCACTTTCTTCAGTGGATCTTTGGTTTTGCCTACGACGCTCTTCGCCTTCTTGACTGTATTAGGCGCATCCTCATAGTTTACATACTGATTCGGACGAATGAACGGTGCAAATTCATCATCAAGAGTTGCCTTGAAGCTTACAGAAAGCACTGTGGAGTACTTATTGTCCGTTACGTTCTCGAATACCGTAACCTTGTAACTTCCGTTGCCATCTGACAGCGGAAATGTAGTCCACTCGTCTACGTTAATGTTATACGTATAAGTTGTAGTCGGACCTGCAACCTGTGTCTTAAGGCGTTTTTTGGTGGAACCGATAAACTTGACCATAACATACCCGTCTTCAACATTAGAATAGTCAATGATTGCACGGTCATCCTGCTTCACGCTGGTTCCAGACGGTTCCGGAGTTAATATATTAGGGATGGAAGGCGCTTTCGCTAAGATTGCCGGTTCATCCGGA
This sequence comes from Emergencia sp. 1XD21-10, assembly GCF_009936045.1. GTDB lineage: Bacteria > Bacillota > Clostridia > Peptostreptococcales > Anaerovoracaceae > Senimuribacter > Senimuribacter intestinalis. Next base: position 17,114 of record NZ_QWEQ01000003.1, read on the forward strand.
ATCTCTACATCTTCCGCATCAACAAGTGCAACCTGCTCGATATAAGGAATGTCATCCATAGCTACACTGTCCTCAGAATCCTGCCCGCAAGCCGTGAGTGATGTCAGAACCAATATCAGCGCCAAAAGCAAGGATAGGGTTTTCTTTATATACACAAAATCACCTCCATAAAAATTTGTATCTTTTCTTCTACGGTTAGAAGTATACCACAGAATTTGCGGAATGAAAACCCCTTTTTTGAAAAAAAATATAATCTTTCCGAACTTTCTTCCCAAGAAAACACCACACTTTAATTAAACGTTTATTTTTAGCCATTTATTCTCAATTCAAGTTCGGATATCAATTCGTTTTTTTGGTAAAAAATCCGAAATATCATGTTCAAAAATGGAAATTTTATACCGTTTTCCATTAAATTCCTCTGGTTAGATTTCGTAGTAACACCTTTCATATTCGTGCAAAATCTAACCGATTTGTATGAAATTATCCCATACCATTTTATGTCATACTATCTTTATGCGTGTAAACAAAAAAACAATTCAGCCAGCAAATTCACAGACTGAATTGACATTTTTAGCCTTTCTATTCTACTAAAAAAACTTGCTTAAAATCCGATTAATTTCCGCAAGGAGCAGCTCCATCGGATGGCTTTGACTGCGAGCACAGACCTTCGCAGCTTCACCACAAAGAAGACACCGCCTGCCTGGCATTCCAAGGTTTGACCGTGAAATACTCCCTTTTTCAGATAAAACATCCATATCAAAAATTCTTCCCAAAGGCGTCGTATCTTCGATTTCCACAGTCACCCTTTTCACCTCTTCAGGCTGCATACCTGTTATCATTAGATAGCCTTCTGCGCCGGTCGAAAGAAATTTTTCTTCTCTATATAAAATCTGTTCTGCCGAAATTTTTTCCGCAAGAAGTTCCATTCCCACCTTCAAAGCTTCCCTATAAGCAGGCTTATCTTTTACAGGCCCCGGAATGTTCAAAGTCACCGAAACCAAAACGCCATCATGCTGGTCAAGCAGCATTCTTTGCTTCTGCGCCCGCTTTTCTCGGGAGTCTAAAAGTTCCTGCAAAGTAATCGGATGTTCTGTCATGTCCGTCCTTCTTTCTGCTATTACTGTATTTCCTATGATAAATCAAATACCCCAGTAATTCAACATTTCTTTTTATTGAAAAGTCATTTTGGAGGCTCTCATGCTTTTTCGAAAAATAGAAACACTTTTATTATATCATGTTTTTTCAGCACAACCCAAATAATACTGACACTTTAATTCCATAAGAAAACCCGGTCTGCTTCTCGCAAACCGGGTTTTATCTCAACAAACTATATTATAGCAGCACTGTGGTCAGTACTGGAAATGCAGCAATCAAAATCACCGCCGCAATTACCGTCAAAATATACGGAACCAGCCCTTTTACCACGTCTACATAACTTTCTCCCGTCGTCGAGCAAACAGTAAACAAGTTGACCCCAAAAGGAGGCGTAATATAACCAACTACCAGCGCAATTACAAAGACCAATCCCAAATGGAGCGGATCAAATCCGAGAGCAAGTCCTGTCGGCACGATAATCGGTGCCAAAATAACAACAGAAGCGCTGGTTTCCATCAAAGTACCGATGATAAAAAGCAGAATTAGAAGCACTGCCATGTATAGTACTTTGGTATGTAGCAACGGCACCAAAAATGTCGTAATAGTTGCCGGAATTTTTCCTGCTGCAAGAAGCCAGCCAAATACGTTAGCTGAGCCTACGATCAGTAGTCCCATCGCCGAAACTGTAGCGGATTTTTTCAAAATCTCAAAGAGCTTTTTAAAGGTCATGCTTTTATAACAAATTGAAATCAAAAGACTGTACGCACATGCAATCGCCGCCGCTTCCGTTGCAGTAAAAATGCCTTTATAAATACCGCCAAGTACCAGCACAGGCATAAACAAAGTTCCTGCAGCCTTCCATGTATAGCCAAGCACTTCCCTTGCCGTATACTTTTTATCGCTGACCTCTATTCCCCATCTTCTCGCCATTAAATTGTTTGCTGCAATCAGTGCAACAGCCATGAGTACGCCTGGAACAATTGCTCCTGTAAACATATCCGGCACACTGACTCCCATGGTTGTCCCGTAAATAATCATCACAATGCTCGGCGGAATAACCGGTCCTAAAGCCCCTCCGGCAGCAACCAGCGCCGCAGAAGAATTTTTCGGATATCCTGCGTCAATTAGCGCCGGATACATAATCGCTCCGATAGCCGCAACAGTTGCAGGTCCGGAACCTGTTAGTGCCGCAAAAATCGCACACGCTACAATTGTAACGGTACCTACACCGCCTCTGGTACGTCCGCATACACAGGATGCCCAGTCTACAAGGCGCTGCGACATACTGCTGCCCTCCATAATATATCCTGCCAAAATGAACAATGGACAGGCAAGAATCGGAAAACTGTCAAGACCTCCAAACATTCTCTGTACCATAATGATTAAATCAGCAAAGTCGGTACTCACCAGTGTAATTCCACTGCAAAGCACAAGGGCATAGGCAATCGGCATACCGATTAACATCAAAACTAATAGAGAAATAATTAAAATTGCGCCCATATTTATGCACCCGCCTTTCCGCAAAGCTTTGCGATGCCAGTGGCTGCCCCATCAACACAGTGAAGCAGTGTCAAAATGCTTCCTACCGGAATCGCCCCATAAACCAGACTCATAGGAAGATGTACCGCCGTACTGGTTAATCCTGAGGCAGATGCCGCATAAGTAATGCCATACTTTGTCAAAATAGCTGCAGTCACTCCTGTTAATATGAAAATAATTGTCTCCTGCAGCGCAATCTGCTTTTCACTTTTCAGCCTCTTTTTTAGAAGGTCAATAGCCGCTCCACTGCCCTCTTTTACTGTCACAGCCGTGGCAAGAAGAATCATCCACACAAATACATATCGCATGGTTTCCTCACTCCATGTGAGGGAATTATTTAAGAATCGGCGGAATATCACCTGCAGGGTGCAAACGATGGCAAGATATGCCATCATTACTGCACAAACTGCTTTGCACGCCTCATTTACTACGTTACTGATTTTATTTAATCCCTTTAACATAGTCTCCGTCCTTTCCGGCAGCGCCTACTTTCTCAGTGAATCGACATAGTCCATAGCCTTGTCATAGAGCTCAGCGCCAATTTTATCGCGATAGCTGTCCAAAATCGGCTGCACTGCTTTACGCATTTCCTCTGTATTTACATCACGGTTTACTACTGCGCCAGCTTTTTCAATTTCAGCAAGCTGAGATTCCACAGATTCCATCTGTGCTTTTCTTGAAGCCTCATTAGCCGCTTTTGCTGCTTCAGAAAAAATTTCTTGCTCTTCAGCAGACAATTTATTCCACAAGTCATCACTGGTACACATATACCATGCTGCAAACATGTGATTGGTCATATCGATGTACTTCGCTGCGGTATAAAGCTGCATGGAATAGATGGAAGAAACCGGAAACTCACAGCCGTCTATGGTACCCTGTTGCAAACCTGTAAACACCTCAGCCCCACCCATCGGTGTTGCATTGGCACCAAGGGCATTAAAAGTATCTGTAAACAAATCCATCGGCGGAACTCTCCACTTCATTCCCTTGAAATCAGCCATTGCCTTAATCGTCTTCTTCGTGTTCAGAGACTGGCGGAATCCTCCGTCCAATATACTCATCACCTTCATTCCTTTGCTCTCCAGACCCTGATTCATTTCTGCTGCAATATCACTGTCAATGAAAGCATTTGCCTGTTCATCATCGTCAAAGAGGAACGGCAGTGCATACAGCTGGTGGGCAGGATCGTACCCACTGATTGCCGCGTTTGAAGTAATTCCCATATCTAAAGTGCCCAGGGTCAGTCCTTCTGCAATTTCCACATCATCACCCAAAACACTGTCACCTTGAATATCAAATGTGATTCTTCCTTCTGTCTTTTCTGTCACTAAATCCGCAAATGTTTTGCAGTATATGTAGACAGGATCTTTTTCGTTATTCGGATGCGGAGTTGCAATAGTAATTTCCATCGCTTTTGCTTCACCATCTGAGCCAGCCGGTTCATCAGAACCGCCGCTGCACGCAAAAAGTCCTAAAATCAAAGTAAGGGTCAATATTGCCGCTAATATTTTCTTCATGATTCTTTCCTCTTTTTATCTTTCTCCAAACATGGTTTCCACTGTGTCCAGTAGAACTTTCATAAAATGCTTTGCAAGAAATTCCTGCGCCTCTTTTGTCAAATGCAATCCGTTTTCTGGAATATTCACATCGCCCTCAAAAGCTTTTAAATTCTCCGTTTGGTCGTTCAATACACAGTTTTTCACTTCTGCAATTTCTCTGATAACGCCGTTAAAAACATCCCAGTCATCAATTCTGTAGGTCCATCTTTTATCACGCACTCCTCTTTCCTGCGCAGGAATGTTACACGGAGTTAGGGTGTGGAGAATCACCTGACTGTCGTATTGTTTCACCATATCGATAATGTAATTCATATCTCTTGCAAATTCTCTCGGACTCACATTATTCTTTGTATAGACGTCCCGGTTTCTTCGCATATCGTTAATGCCCATATAAATCGAGCACAAATCCGGCTTATACCTCAGCACCCGGTTATAAAGGTGTGCCATGGTTTGCGGCACAGTCTCGGCAGTTACTGCTGCGTCGATAACTTCAATTTGCGGATAATACCGGCGCAGTAAATCTGTCACTACATTGACATAGCTCAAATATTCCGATGAAAAGGAGCAGCCGATAATCGCAAAGCGAAAATTTTTTTCAGTCAGAACCTTCTCCATTCTCTCTCCATATTCTGACCTTACAGTTTCCGCCATTTCATCTACCTGGAATTTAAGCGCGCTGATAATATCCTCAATTTCTTTTTCGGTATAATCAAAGCCCTTGGCCAGAAGTGGAATATTATCTTCCATCCACATAACCCCCTGGTCGTAGCTTTTAAATCGGATATTGGTATATGCGTCATAATAGTCGCTGACATTTCCAATCTGTTTCACACTTTCACCTCCTTCAAAGCTGTGCCAGCAGCACCTTTATAAAGCCTCTTGCAATGGCAAATTGCGCTTTTTCTGTCAGTAAAACTCCATTCCCATCTAAAACTACAGGTTTTTCTATCTCACGCAAAACAGCTGCAATATCATTGAGTGCACACTGATTTTTTTCTGCAATCTGATAAATCAGTCTGTTCCTAATCTCAATTTCGTCATTACTGATTGTCCAGTTCATATGCGCATATGCATGTTCCGCCGCTTTTTGCTCCACTGGAGGCAAAGTGTTTAAAATCACCTTGCTCCCAGTGTGAAGCATAACCTTAGTGAGGTAGTCCACGTTATCTCTAAACTCTTCTCTGGAGGAAATCGTCTTCACGAAAGCATCTTTACCGCAAAAGGCGTCATTGGTTCCAATCAAAATAGAAGTAACCGTAGGTTCCTGAGACACTGCAAGACCGTAAATGTATTGCAGCGACTGATTAGAGGTATCCCCCGTATTTCCTGCAATAGAAAGCTTTATTTCCGGAAACTCTGCGAAAAGCCGCTTCAGAATATTATAGTAGCTCAAACATTCGCTAGTCATCTGATCTCCAATAAAAACAAAGCTGGCTGGACGATTTTTAAGTTTTTCATAAAGCTTCTCGCCAAACTCCTCTTTCAACAACTCGACTTCGTCTTGTAATATCCGATCCATTTCCGAAAAAATCCTTTCCACTTCTTCCAAAGAATACCCATAGATTTCTGCAATCTTTTCGGCGTCATTGTCCAGCGGCACGCAGTGCCTGTATAGCTTCATTCTCGTATTGGTATAGCTGTTAAAAAAGCTCCCCGTATATCTGGCATCTTCTTTTGCCATATTCTTGGACCTCCTTTTTCTTTGAAATTTTAGTCAAGGGGTGGCATTTCCGGTATCCATTTTTCCTGCAGCAGTACATCCGGATCTCCGTACTTTGCTGCCTCTTTAATTACCTCCGGATCGTCCAAAATCATTAAGCGTCCGTCTTTAATTAAAACTTCCCCATTTACAGTCAGTGTTGGGAAGAACACTTCCATATCTCTGTGTCTATACCACTCATCTTTACCGCCGCCGATTCCAAAGTGCAGTACGCCGGAACGTCTGGTACCGCCAACCCATGCCTGGAAAGTTTCAGAACCCTGATATCGATATTTATAACCCAATCTGAACGCACGAGGATGTACACCGTACATAATTTCTTCTATCCAGTTAATTCCAGGTCCCGGAGATACCCCAAAGGTCGTGCATCTGCCCTCTGCACTGGCATTTTTTCCTTTCTCAAAATCTCTCATCCATTCTTTTGCGACTGCGCCGCCGCCCTCCATTGCTACAATGCGTCCGCCTTTCACGAAGGCTTTCATTTCAGGCACATAACCGGTATGAATAGATGTCGCTACGATTACACCTTCTGCATTGGCGCCATTAGGCTTTGGTTCGTAAGGAATCATGCCTACCTGCTCCGTTCCAAAGGTATTAATCGGATCCTTTCCGTTTTCGTTCTTGATTTCTCCCTTTGTACACATTTTAAAACCTTTTATGGTAATATCTGTTCCCTGCAAATCAGTAATGTGCATAACTGCATGATCCGGGTCACCGCCGATGGCATTTAAAAGATGCTCATGAGCCTTGAAATTCAAATATTTAAGCAAATCGTTCGGATAGGTTGCCCAATCGCTTGTCAGCGCTTCTTTATTAGAAATAGCCACGCTGAGCATTCTCGTATGATATTTGCACCAAAAATCTGTCGGATGCAGTCCGTATTTACTGAATCCTGTGCCGTAAATTCCGTGCATATCGGCATATCCACTTAGATTAATACACAAATCAGCAGCTTTCATTGCCTCTATCAGCACCTCCGGATACGGACCGCAAAGGGTATTGTTGGTGATTTCACTGGAGCAGCAGCCGACTCCTGCCGCCGGAATCGTAATTGCTGTTACATACCCTCCCTCCGATTCGTAAGCAATTCTATATGCATCTACGATTAAAGAATCCGTTGTGGTATCTGCAATCAGCAGCACAGATTCGCCTTCGGTAATAGGGCACGCATTTCTTGCACAGTTCAGCGTGCCTTTCATCATGTCTGAAAGTCTAATTGTCATAATGATCTCCTTCTTCGCTTCTCAGTTTATGTGTTACAATTTTCAAAGAATTTGTAATACAAAGTATATACCACTTCCGAATTCTTGTCAATACATTTTTAATCATTTTTTAATACATTTATAATACACTTCAAAAGAATTGTCTCTTGCATTTTTCTCTTATTTGTATTATAATCGACTATAATAGGACATACTCAGGAGGAAAATTTATGGCTAAAGGGCGTACTACTTTACCCCTATATCTGCAAATCGCAGCTAGGATTAAGAAACATATCGAAGATGAAGAGCTCATGGCAGGTGACCGTCTGCCCTTTGAGAGTTGGTTTATAGAACATTTTAACGTTAGTCGTGTCACAGTCAGAAAGGCTATCGACCATCTCATAGCAGAAGGCGTCATAGAACGTCGTCCTTATCAGGGACTTTATGTATCTCAAAAGGAAATGCAAATGCATTCCGATTCTCCAATTTATTCTTTCGGACTTTCCGACGATGACCCTAATATTACGTCAAAAATCATCTCTTTTGATACACTATCTGCTTCTGATAAGCTGCAACAGATTTTCCAGTACGAACAGGAAGAAAAAACATACTATATCAATATTTTACGATACTATAACGGCAAGCCGTTTACAATTCAGTCTGTTTATCTGAACAAAGAGCTGCTTACGGATCTTGACATTTTTGCTTTAAAAGACAGGCCTCTTTACGAAATCATAGAAAAAGACTACGGACTTAACATCAGCCATCTCAATGTAACCATGTCTATCTCTGTACCTACAGAAGAACAAGCCGAATGGCTCTGCGTATCTCCCCTTGATAATCTTTTGGAGGCGACCGATTCACTGTGTCTTTCCGACAATAGGGTTGTCCGCTATGCGATTTCCCTCTATACCAACGCGATTGACTATAACTATACGGTTTATAAATAAATTTCATTTCACGAAAAAAGCACCTATTGACTACGATAGGTGCTTTCTTATGCTGTGTTTTCATTCCCATAACATTCGGATTTTTTAAGGGAATTAGATGTTTTAAAGGTAAACTGCGAAGGGCCCTCGCTTTAAACTCCTTTATATCAATTTGTTAATCCAATTTGAAATAAGCCAGCCTGTCATTTGCTTTTATCTCAATTTATGTTACACCGTTACTCTTCTGATATAGCAACAGTTTCCAGTAGATCCTCCACTCTGCAGCCCAACGCATTAGCAAGGGAGGCAACCGCCCGTACAGACGCTTTCCCAATCTCCTTCGTGCCAAGTTCATACTGTTGCAGTGTGCGCAGATTAACATCTGACTTTTCGGCAAGTTCTCTTTGTGAGTACCCGCATGTTTTCCTCTGAGCCTGTAGCTTTGTTGTTTGCTTTTTTCGCCGTAATATAGCGTTTACGGTATATAAAAACTTTTCTTCTGCCGCTTCATGGTGCGTGGAGTACATCTTCAGCACCTCAATCATTGAGATATTTGCGTGTATGTCTTTAAACGACTGATCCGTGTACCACTGGTAAAAAGCAAGTATCCAACCACTCCAGTATTCAGCCGATGCGGCGTATTCAATTTGCGCCTCCGGGAAGTTTATAGCAATCCCAGATTTTAAACAGACCTCCATAACAAGTTCGGTTCCTGAAAATCCTGATATAACCTTTGGATTACCTTTGCCAAACTTATCTGCATAACCGCTGGCAATGAACAGTTCCATAAAAGCATCAGCTTTCATTTTGCAGGCGTTTACGGCATAGTCAAAGGCTTCGCCTAAATTGATCATAGCGTCATGCAAATACTGTTCAGTGTAAGCGTGGATCATTTGGCTTTATCTCCTTTCGTATAATATCTCGCATGAAAATCCCATCCAAATCCTCATTTTCCAATTCTTTGTTGTAGGCGTCTCTCGCCTTATTATCTCTCACTTTACGCCTTGCATAATAAAGAGTATTATCCGCAATCTCATAATTAAGAAAACGGATGCTTTCAAATGCTTTTTGAGATTTTAAAACAAACTGCTCACCGAGCTTTCCGAGCTTCATGGCATAACCTAACTGCTTCAGCGATATCTCATTGCTCACAAAAGAGCGGGCAAACGAAAAGTAAGAGTCATCTGCACGATATCCTATAATGACATCATAGGATTGGAACTCCGGAAGAAAATTTTGAATCAAATAGTCTTTTTCTCGTCTTGCAAGAGGGGTTGATAGTCTTGCTTTCCGATGAAGCATCAAAATGGCAAGCCAGTTTAGTATTGTGAAATCATTCGAAGAAAGGTTCAGAATCGCTAAATCAGAGAGATCGATTTCATACCGATTAGCAAAGCCGTCTACATTCTCGCTACAAGCCCATTCTTTAGCAAGCTCAATATGCTCTGTGCAGTAGAAGCCTTTCCCATAATCCTTTACAATTTCGACCTTTCGGCTTCGAATCCCTGACTCTGATTTCCACGAAAAAAGCGCGCCTGCGGCGCGCTTTTATAACACTTGGCGGAGAGTCAGGGATTCGAACCCTGGGTCCGGTTAAGGACACAGCATTTCGAGTGCTGCACGATCGACCACTCTGACAACTCTCCAAAACAGCTTATTTATTCTATCATAAATCCATTTAAGTTTCAACTAAATTCTACGATGCAAACACGGCAAACGCACAAAAACGTTCTATGCCAGCTAACATTGACAAATTTCTTTCACCCCGTGTATTTTTGTCAATAAACCATCAGTGCAGCAGGTCAAAAGCGCTCTTAAATCCCTTCAACTTTGTCAGAATTGACAAAAAATCAAGAGTTTGTCAATCTTGTCAATATTAGAGCGTAAAATATGAACAAATCGGTATTTTAACGCACATTTATTGACAAAAATACAAAATATCCAAGAATTTGTCAATGTTCAATTTCTGAAAGCTTTTTCGTGCGTTTGTCGTGACGATGCAAAAACCATTGCAGCCTTCGGCACAATGAACCGCAGTCCATTAGGCACGATAGAAAATTCCACTTCTCCCGCAACCTGAATCTCTCCATCTGCACAAAGAATAAAATTTTGCGCCATAGGCGAAATCTTTAAGGCAGTACACTGTTTCACCGTTATAACCTCTTCAATCCCTGGAATTTCTAAATGATTACCCTTCATATAGCTAGGAAACAGTTTGAGAAATTTCAGTCGAGATACATCGTGAATGATATTCAAATCAAAGACGCCGTCTGTCAACGCTGACTGCGGCGATGTTTTCAATCCGCCACCGCAAAAACTTCCGTTGGCAATTGCGCAAAGCAGCACTTCACCATCGATATGCACGGCATCGCGTTCTGTTAGATGCAGACAAATCCCCTTCTTTTTGATGAACATGCCAAGCACTGCCAAAAGATACGCAAGACTGCCCGAAATCATCGGTTTCTTCTTCAGCCGTCCAGCCAGTTCTGCCACGTTGCAGTCAAAACCGATATTAAACATGTTAGCGCAGTACCGCGTTTGCGCTTTTCCGGCAATCACGCCGCTATATCGCATCAAATCCACCTGTGTATCCGCCCCCTCAAACTGTGCCTTGAGGTCGAGAAAGCTTCCCGCTTCAGGAAAATTACGCACAAAATCATTGCCCGTTCCGATAGGCACACAACCTACTGCAATATTGTCAAATCCAAAACTGCCGTTGATTACCTCATTCAAAGTGCCGTCTCCGCCACAAGCGTAAAATCTAGCTTCTTTCCCCTGCAATTCCTGCGCAATTCGGCGAGCAGCAGTCTCACCGTCACCCTCTGCCTTTGTAATATATATCTCATACTGCATAGACAAAGCCTCGGCTGAGGCTTTAATATCCGCAATAAATCGTTCAATCCCTTTCCCCTGACCCGCAACCGGGTTCACAAAGAAATAGCTGATCATTATATGCTCCTTTATGTCATAAGTAGTTTTATTTTACGCTAATCTCCTTTTAATTACAAGGGGTTTCGGCTATAATATATCGAAGAAACAAAAAAACAAGGAGGTATCCCGATGGATCCAAGAGACAAAAAATTGGCAGATTTGCTGATCAATTATTCCTGCGATATAAAACCGGACGAAAATATTTTAATCGACTATGAAGGCGCTGCTTGCAAGCCTTTGATCAAGGAGCTGATTCGCAGCACCTACAAAGCCGGCGGCAGACCCTTTATCGCAATTACCGATAGCGAAATCAACCGTGAACTTCTGTTGGAATGCAGCGAAGAACAGGTCAAATTTAAAAACGACTATCTGCTTCACCAGATGAAAGGCATGGACGCTTTTATCGCGGTGCGCGGCGGTGATAACGCCTCCGAAATGGCGGATGTACCTTCCGAAAAACTGAATCTGCACAGCAAACTTATGCAGCCTTTGCAGGACTACCGAGTCAACAAAACTAAATGGTGTATTCTCAGATATCCAAACGCCGCGATGGCACAGCTTGCGGGCACCAGCCAGGAAGCTTTTTCGGAGTTTTTCTACAATGTCTGCACGCTGGACTATGCAAAGATGAGTAAAGCCATGAATCCGCTGGTAGAACTGCTAAACAAAACCGACAAAGTCCACATCAAAGGACCTGATACAGATTTGGAATTTTCTATCAAGGGCATCGGCGCGGTCAAATGCGACGGCAAAGCCAATATTCCTGACGGCGAAGTCTATACCGCTCCTGTCAAGGACTCCATGAACGGCTATATCACTTACAATACCGTCAGTCAGGAGCAGGGCTTTACCTTCGAAAACATTCGTTTCGACATCGAAAAAGGTCGCATCGTCAATGCGTCCGCCAACAACACCGAGCGAATCAATCAGCTTTTGGACACCGATGAAGGTGCAAGATATTTCGGAGAATTTGCCTTCGGTGTCAATCCTTACGTCCTGCATCCAATGAAGGATACCCTTTTCGATGAAAAAATCGCCGGCAGCTTCCACCTGACGCCGGGTATGTGCTACGAAGATGCTCCAAACGGCAACGACTCCTCCGTCCACTGGGATTTAGTCATGATTCAGCGTCCTGAATACGGCGGCGGCGAAATCTGGCTGGACGACGTCCTCGTGCGTAAAGACGGGCTCTTTGTTTTGCCAGAACTGAAAGGTCTCAACCCTGAAAACCTGAAATAGCCAAAGTTTTAAAAGCCGCAGGGCGTCTGCAAAGGCAAACCATTGCCGAAAAACAGACGCCCCGTATTTTATCATTTTACTGCCAGCAGCTTCTCGCGGATTATTTTTTTCTGACTGTCGCTGAGCGGTATATTCGTATTTATCCAAATCGCTCTGTCACCATATTGAAGAATCCACTTATTCTCTTTGCTGCCGCCTTCACCAACGGAAATATAAGTCTTTCCCCCATGAAATCCCTCATCTTCTATCTCGGAAAATTCCATGAATTCCCTCCGCGATTCTATCATCCACTGCACAAGCTTCCTGGCATTTCCAACATAGACTCTATATGAAAGAAAGTAATTTTCTTCATTGTTCGAAAAATCGTCGCATTCCATATACCGAATAAATGGCGTTCCACCTCTGTCGCAGTACCGGTCCGCATAGGCTGCCGTTTCGATGCCCAAATCTTCCATCGTAAGCGGCAATTCATCCAGGGAAACCATTTGGTAACTACCGTCAACCTGCACATATTCGCCACTCTCTGCGGTTTCTATAATTACACCAGTCACTGCCGAAGTCAGCACCACCAATCCAATTCCAATCAATAAATAAGTTCCGTAATTCCCCTTCCTCGCTTTGCCAAATCTAGCGCTAAAAAAAGGAAACAGTATGATAAATAGCAGAATCACCGCAAACAGCGCCAACGTTGTTATCATCTCCGTTCGCTTTCCGCTGAAATAGGCGTCCAAAAGCTGTGCGCCCCAAATGCCGCCGAAAATATACAGCAGTATAACCTTATCCAAGATTCGATTCAGCCGTTTCTTCCTATAATCCGGAGACTGACCGTCCGCGACAGCTTTTTTAGCCTTTAAATACCAATGCAGATAACTGCCTACCAACAACACAAGCACCAGCATAAGAAACGGCATACCGAATACAGCAAGAATTTCTCTGCTGCTCATTAAAGTACCATAATCAAAGTTCAATCTGAAATGCTTCATCCAAAGGCAAGAAAAAAATAAAGCGATAACCGGAAGCCAGAGATTCATCTTCTTTGCTTTGCGGTGAACTGCCGCAAGCTTCAATGCCGGATCTGTATGAATAGGCGTTGCATCTAAATCATCAGTTTCAAAAATCTGAATCTTCCCATCGCTGAACATATGCCGCCAGCCAGCTGATTCACAGTACTCGATAAATCTTGCGTTGTCGTAGTCATTGTCATCGGAATAAACCAGTTCTACACTGACTCTGACTTTCCGCAGCGCACTCCTGCGAAAGCCCAAACTTACGCCCGTCTTGCTAGTCAGCTGCCAGCCCTCAGCCGCTTTTTTCTCAAGAAATTCTGCCAGTGCGTCCAGTTCATTATATTCACAGGCAAAACGTACTGTCATGGTGTTCATGTCTTTCAGTTTCATCTTCTCACCTCTCCTCCTCGTAATACTTTTCAAAATCCGAAACCAGCAGCTGATGCCGCTGATGCTCCTGCAAGAGCCGCTTCTTTCCTTCCTCTGTCATACGATAGCTTCGCTTTCCCCCTGCCACTTTGCCTGTGGTCTCTTCAATCAGACCTTCTTTTTGAAAATCACCAAGAAGCGCGTACAATGTGCCCGGTCCCAGGCGAACGCGTCCGTCAGTCATCACTCTGACAGCCTCCATTACGTCAACGCCGCAAAGTTCCTGCTGGAGCGCAAGGAGTACATAATACATCTGTTCCGTTAAGGTTTTAAATTTTTCCCGCGGCATGATTTCATAATTCCTTTCTCAGTCCCATCTCATCATATCGAATATCGTATCGATATTCGATATGATTGTAGCTACAGTATACACCAGCGATGAAAGTATGTCAACTGATATTGGCACCGTATCCTTAACCTAAAATAGAATTTCTTTTAAAAAATGTATAAGAAGATTCCATGCCGCATCTGTCAACTCGGTTTTCATCGCACTTTAGCAATAGTTTAGCTGCGGTTTCAACCAAATTCATTCTCAAAACTTGCATCTGGCGCAAGTTTCAAAGAAATTTTCCTAATGTCTTACATTCTACGCAAGGCAGCTCCCTTAGACGAGTTATCTTCTTATACATTTTTTTAGAAAAATCGAGGTTTAAGTTAAAAAAGCAGTGCATCAGCAAAGACAGGAAACCATAGAAAAAAACCTCAAAAAAGCCCATACGCCCCAAGGATTCCCCCGGAGCGCATGAACCAGTTATTTTACAGGACAACAATCCTATAACGCATATAAATTTTTAAACTTCTTTTCCAGATAATCTATATAATAAGCCGGATTAAATGGCTTTCCGCAGGTCATCTGAATCAGTTCATCCGCTGTGTACAGCATGCCGTGACGATAGATTTTTTCAGTCAGCCACTGACGCACCGGTACGAAGTCGCCTTTTTCGCAACAAGCATCCACATCGACAGCCTCACGCAGCACCGCGTAAATCTGTGCGGAATAGGCTGTTCCCAAAGCGTAGCTCGGGAAGTATCCAAAGGCGCCGCCTGCCCAGTGCGCATCTTGCAACACGCCGCGAGTATCATCCGGCACATCGATGCCCAGATATTCCTTATATAAACGATTCCATTCTGCAGGCAGTTCGCTGACGGAAAGCGTGCCGTCGAACATCCGCTTTTCAATTTCATAACGCACCATAACGTGGAGCGCATAGGTCAGTTCATCTGCGTCAGTACGTATCAAAGATGGTTTTGCCACATTGACAGCCCGATAAAACGCTTCAGCTGTCACATCCTTCATCTGCGCAGGAAACAATTCCTTCACCTTTGGAAAAATCAACTGACAAAACGGCAAACTGCGCCCGATGTAGTTTTCCCAAAGGCGGGACTGCGACTCATGGATTGCCGTGGTAGCTCCTGCTCCCAGTACTGAAAACTGCAGTGCATCGTCTATCGACAATTCATACATACCATGACCGCTTTCATGAATGACGCTGTACAAATTACTAGTCAAATCCTCTTCCAGATATTTGGTCGTAATACGCACATCATTCTTAGAAAACTCAATCGTAAAAGGATGTTCAGTCTCCCGCAGGATGCAGCGTTCTTTGTCAATTCCCATCACATCCATCACATATTCTGACAGTTCCTTCTGTGTTTCTATATCAAAAGGTCCTGTCAGAAACGAGGTGTCCGGCTGCTGCACCGCGCCTACCGACTGAATCAGAGGCACCAATTTTTCCCGCAGCGCGTCAAAGAAAGGATCCATCTGCGCCTTCGTCATGCCCTTTTCAAATTCGTTGAGCAGTGTATCATACACATCGCCGCCCGGATTGATGTATTCGGCGTAGCGTTTTTTCATTGCAATCAGCTTCTCAAGATGCGGCGCGAAAATCGAAAAGTCATTGTTCTTCTTCGCCACTTCCCAGTAGTGATTCGCTTTGGTCTGCGCTTCCTCCATGGCGACAACCTCTTCCTTTGGAACCTTCGCCATCTTCACCTGCTCCTCGTTAAGCTCCTCAACTTCACGGCGCGTCTGAAAATCCAGTTCCTGCCGCTGTCCATACAAATCCTCTAATAAAGTCTTAAACTCCGGATTCACAGTCAGACTGTAAATTTCCCCGCTGAGCACACCTGTCGTTGCACTCATAGACTCTGCCGCACCCGCCGGCATGGATGTAGAAGCATCATAGAACAGAAGGCTGGCAGCATGATTGTATGCCTTCAGCTTTTTTTGATGTTCCTTCAAGACTTTTACTTTATCATCTAAATTCATTGCTGTTTCCTCCTCTTTCATCGGTTGTGTAAAACCCTTCTTTCTCTGGTTAATTGCACAACTCATCATCGACAAGGTTGTGTAGAATCCCTAGATTTATCCCAATTTTACACAACTTGAACTACAACAGTTCTCTTTTCAAAGAAAAAGTTGTGCAATCTATAGAAAAAGAATATCCGTTGCACAACTATCTTCAGAAATCTTTACTAACATTGGGCTTAATAACGTGGAAGTTGTGCAATTTCATATTTTTCCATTGGTTTTACACAACATAACCAACAAAGAGCTGTGCAAAACCAGAAATAATTCCAAATTCTGCACAACCTTTGTCAAATACGGCAAGTACTTTACGCTTTACAGCATGCAACAAAATGTCCCGGCTCTCTTTCCTCAAACGGAATATCAGCAGCGCGGCATTCATCACTTGCAAACGGGCATCTGTTCGCAAAACGACAGCCCGGTTTCGGATTAATCGGATTGGAAACTTCACCCTTGATAACTTCGATTTTCTTCCCCTTCATCTCGATGCTAGGCACCGGAATCGCAGACAGCAACGCCTTTGTGTACGGATGAATCGGATTTTTAAACAGTTCCTTGGATGGCGCTAGTTCCACACACTGACCCAGATACATAACAGCAATCTGGTCGGAGATGTGACGTACAACAGAAAGGTCATGGGTAATGAACATATAAGTCAGATTTCGTTCATCCTGCAAATCCATCAAAAGGTTCAGAATCTGTGCCTGAATGGATACGTCCAGCGCGGAAACCGGCTCATCGCAGACGATAAACTTCGGATTTAGCGCTAGGGCTCTTGCCACACCAATTCTCTGGCGGCGACCGCCGTCCAGTTCATGCGGATATGCGCCGGAAAGTCTTTCTGCAAGACCTACCGTTTCCATAAGCTCAGAAACCTTGTCAAAAACTTCCGCTCTGCTGCCGCAGGCTTTGTTAATAATGAGTGGTTCTGCAATCAACTCCTGCACACTCATGCGTGGATTCAGGCTGGAATACGGATCCTGAAAAATCATCTGCATATCCTGTCGGATTTTATGAATCTGTTTATGCTTATAATTCGTAATATCGTTTCCATCGAAGATAATTTTACCATCGGTCGGCGTATGGAGTTTCAAAACAGTCCGTCCCAGCGTGGACTTTCCGCAGCCGGATTCGCCTACAACGCCCAGGGTTTCCCCTTCGTTGATAGACAGCGTAACGCCGTCCACTGCGTGAAGCTGTACCCCTTTGGATATATCAAAGTACTTCTTGAGGTTTTGTAATTCTATTAACGGTTTTCCCACGATTATACCTCCTTCACCAGGTTCTCAAAGAGATGGCATCTAATTTTATGCGTGCCGGAAACAGCTTCTTCCGGATGAACTTCTCTGCACTGTTCCGTGCACTTTGGACATCTCGGTGAGAAATAGCAGCCGCTTGGCAGGGCGGTCGGATCAGGCATCATGCCGTCAATCGGATGCAGTCTTTCTTCCTCTTCCTCAAGGTTTGGAATGGAGCCAAACAAGCCGGCGGTATACGGATGATGGGCATCGCCAGTAAAAATATCTTCCACTGTACCGTACTCGATGATTTCACCGGCATACATAACAGCCACCTTATCACAGGTCTGTGCGACAATCCCAAGGTCATGGGTGATCATTATCATAGCCATATCCAGCTTTTCCTTCAGTTCCTGCATCATAGCCAGTACCTGCGCCTGAATGGTTACATCCAAGGCGGTAGTCGGTTCGTCTGCAATGAGAAGTCCCGGATTGCAGGCAAGGGCGATGGCGATGACAACACGCTGTTTCATCCCGCCGGAGAACTGGTGCGGATAATCTTTTTTTCTGGCAGCTGGAATGCCTACAAGCTCCAGTACTTCTTCCACTCGAGCATCGATCACTTCCTTGCTTCTACCCTGGTCATCATGGAGCTGTAGAGACTCTGCAATCTGATCCCCTACAGTCAAAACCGGATTCAGCGCCGTCATTGGATCCTGGAAAATCATAGACACCTTCTCGCCACGGATTTTCTGCATTTCTTTCTCGGAAAGTTCCAGTACGTTTCTACCCTCTAGTGCAATGCTGCCATTTGTAATCTGTGCCGTACGCTCCGGCAGCAGACGGAGAATGGAAAGTGCCGTCGTCGTCTTTCCTGCGCCGGTTTCTCCCACCAACCCCAGGGTTTCTCCTTTATCCAGATCAAAGGAGATGTTGTTGACTGCGTAAACTGTTTCCAAATCCGTCTTATAGATCACTTCCAGGTCCTTCACCTGTAAGAATTTTTCTTTCATCTTATATCCCTCCATTTAATCTTTCAGCTTCGGATCCAGTGCGTCTCTCAGCCCGTCACCAGCAAGGTTAAAGCACAATGCCGCTAAGACGATGAAGATACCCGGAATATACAAAAGGTACGGCGCGTTAAACATGTATTGTCTCGCATCAGAGAGCAGCGCCCCCCACTCCGGTGCAGGCGGCTGTACACCCATGCCCAGGAAAGAAAGCCCAGAAGCGGACAGGATCATGCTGGAAACGTTCATGGTCGTCGTTACAATGATTGGACCCAACGCATTTGGAATGACGTATTTTAAAATAATACGCAGGTCAGAACCCCCATAAGACCTTGCTGCTTCAATATAATCATTGTCAATGACAGTCAGCACCACAGAACGCACCATGCGTACCATGCTCGGCACACAGGATATGGTAATGGCAATGAGCAGGTTTCTAAGATTTGCACCCAGCGCCGCTACCACAGCCAGCGACAACAGAATCGGCGGAACCGTCATCACTACGTCCACAAGACGCATAATCACATTATCTACCGTTTTGCCGTAATAGCCTGCTGCTGCACCAAGCAGTCCACCGATGAGCAGGGCAAAAATACTGGTAGAAATGCCGATGAGCAGAGAATATCTGGAACCGTGGACAATCCGAGCAAAGAGGTCTCTGCCGATTTCATCGGTGCCGAACCAGTGCGCTGCACTTGGCCCCTGCAGTCTGATGGCAGGGTTTTGTGCGATTGCCTCCTGATACGGCACAATCAAATCCGCAAAGATTGCAATCAGCAGAATGAAAATCAGAAGTACTAGGCCCAGCATAGCAGTCTTACTTTTTTTGAATCTACGCCAGATTTCTTTCATCTGGCTGTTCTTTTTCGATGTTTTCTTGTTCATATGTAAGTTCCCTCCTGATTAACTCTTGTACTTGGCCTTCAGCCTTGGATCTATATATGCGTAGAGCAAATCGACGATCAGCATAATCAGACAGAACAGAACTGCCAAAAACAGTGTCGCTGCCATGACAGTCGGCGTATCCTTCTGACGAATTGCCGTCACCATCAGCTGCCCAACGCCCGGTACACCAAATACGGTTTCGATGATGACCGCGCCGCCAAGGCTTGCACCAAATCCCATACCGATCGAGGTCAAAACCGGCAGTAGTGCATTTTTCAGTGCATGACGGAAAATGACGATTTTAGACGGTGCCCCTTTGGATTTTGCCGTTCTGATATAGTCCATACGAATGGTTTCCAGCATGGTGGAACGCGTCAGACGAATATCTGCCGCAATGTTGGACAAACTCAGGGTTATTACCGGCAGAATGTAACCCTGCCAGGAATCCAGTCCGTTGGATGGCAAAAGCCCCAGTTTTAAAGAAAAGATCAGCATCAGCATCAGCGCCAGCCAAAAGCCAGGCACTGCAGAAAGCACCATGGAAGTTGTCGTCAGCACATTGTCCAGTACCGAATACTGCTTCACCGCAGAAATTACGCCGAGGATAATACCGATGACTGCGCCCAGAAGGCAGGACCACAAAGTGAGCCAGAAAGTCGCAGGGAATCTTGCCAGAATCTCATTGAACACCGGCATGCGGGTTCTGTAAGAAATGCCGAAATCAAACTCAGTAACAATATCCTTTATATAGTTAAAAAACTGTGTAAAGAATGGCTGATCTGCACCGAGGGCATGATTGAGCGCGTCAATGTCTGCCTGTTTGGCGGTCATACCCAGAATCAAAGATCCCGGATCGCCCGGCGTCAAATACATAATAGTAAACACCAGGAACGTGGCACCAAACAGAACGGGGATGGTGAGTAATAACCTTTTGATTACGTACTTATACATACTGTTTCCTCCGTCTTTTTCGTTTAGGTTTTGTATAATACCAATTTTCTTTTATCGACATTTTAACTCATTTTGTAAAATTCGTCAATAAATTTGCAAAATTTATATTGCAAATTTTTTTAAAATTTGATAATATGGTGTTACAAATAAAGAATCAATTGAAAATAAAGGAGGAACGCCAATGACTACCAACCAAAGGTGGCCCTATCCATCACAGGTCGGCAAAACCACCCATATGGAAGCTGACGTGCTGGTGCTGGGCGGCGGTATCGCAGGCTGTATGGCAGCGATTTCGGCGGCGAGAAAAGGTAAAAGCGTCATTCTCGTAGAAAAAGGCGCAACGAAGCGCAGCGGCGCAGGCGGCAGCGGCTGTGACCATTGGGAATCCGCAGCAACCAATCCGTGCTCTGGGGTAACCCCAGAAGAACTGGTTGACGCCATGCTGGACGACAACGACGGTTACAACAATGCCATTTCCCATTACATAGAATGTAGAGAAGGCTGGGACCATCTGCAGGAAATCGAAAAGATGGGCGGCAAAATCAGAGACACAGAGGACGAATTTAAAGGCGCGGACTTCCGCGACGAGGCGACCAAGCTGATGTTTGCCTACGATTATAAGAATAAATTCACCATCCGCATCTGGGGTACGACCTTTAAACCGGCCATGGAAAAAGAATTGAAACGGCTGGGCGTCAAAATTGTAGACCGCGTCATGGTCACTTCCCTTTTGACAGAAGGCGGCAAAGTCGGCGCGAAATGTATCGGCGCTACCGGCGTGCACACTAGAACCGGCGAATTCTATGTTTTCTCCGGAAAGGCCAGCATCATCACCATGTCAAGACCGGCAAGAGTCTGGCTGTTTTCATCGGCCCACCCGGGTCTTTGCGAATTCCGCCCGATGACAACCATCGGTGACGGTCACGCCATGGGCTGGCGCGCAGGTGCTGAATTCAATATGATGGAAAAATCTGTCCGGGCAGAGTTTTCATCCGCAGGACGATCCTTTCCGCCGTACAGCGCAGGCAACAACCACAACACCTGGTATCCGGCTTCTCTCATCGATGCAGAAGGAAAAGAAATCCCATACGCCGACAGAGACGGTAACATCTTAAAGGATGTCAAATCCAGATTCTACCCTGCCGAAGGACAGCACTACTTTATGAAGGGCGGCAACATCGAGCAGGCGAAATACGAATACGACGGTCCGGAAACCCTGCCTTACGATAAACTGAAAGAAATGGGCTATAAGCTTCCATTCTATGCAGACCTCTCCTCCATGCCAGAACTTGAAAGAAAAGTCATCTGGGGCATGATGGTCGGTCAGGAAGGCAAGACCAACGTACCGGTCTATAAAAATTTCACAGAAGCCGGTTTTGACCCGGAAAAACACGTGCTGCAGTGCTACGGCGTAGGCTGGACCAGTGCAGAATTTCTGCCGCAGGAACGGCAGCTCTTCGGTATGCCGGGTGGTTTCATGAACGACTGGAATCTGATGACCAACATCGAAGGACTCTTTGTGGCAGGCGACAGCCTGTACTCCTCCAACTGCTTCGGCCATGCAGCCTCCACCGGAAGCTATGCAGGCAGAAAGGCCGCCGCTTTTGCAGAAGGTGAAACCACTGTCAAAGCGCCGCACCAGCCACAGGTCGACGCAGAAATAGAACGAGTGTATGCACCGCTTTACGCGGATCCTGATACCGGTATCAGCTGGAAAGAACTCAACGAAGCCACGGCCAAAGCCATGCAGAACTACTGCGGTGAAATCAAGCGAGATGAACTGCTGCGCTCCGGCGTCGAACTGCTTGCAAGATATGAACAGGAATTTGTTCCAAAGGCCTATGCTGCAAATCCTCACGAACTGGTGCGTCTTTTGGAAGTCTTCGACATTCTCACTGTATCTCAGATGATTCTGCAGGCTTGCCTGGCAAGACATCAAAGCTGCGAAAAGCTAGAATTTTTCCGCTCTGATGACGATGGCAAAGACAAAGCGCCGTTCATCTTAATCAGCCAGGACGGAGAAAAGGTTGTCCACAGAGAAGTGCCACTGGATTATGCAGGCAACATCAAGGAAAACTACGAAAAATATAATCAGGACTATATCGAGGAAAAGAAAGGAGGCTGCTGCGAATGAAACCCATCAAAGAATTTTCCATTAGAAAGACCCCTCCTGCCGTACCTCTCACCTTTGATACAGAAAAGTGTATCGGCTGCGGCCGATGCATGGAAGCATGCCAGATGGACGTTTTGATTCCGTCTTCCGAAAAAGGCGCGCACCCAGAGGTAGCTTACGCCGACGAGTGCTGGTACTGCGGCTGCTGCGTCATGGAATGTCCGAAGGACGCCATCAAACTGCACCATCCGCTGATGAACCAAACCCGCTGGGTAGAAAAAGCAAGCTTACTTGCGAAAGGAGCTGAGAAATAATGGAGCTGTTAAAAGAACTGACCCAGGCCTGGGGCGTAGCAGGTCGTGAAAAGAATATCCGCGCCATCATCAAGAGAGAAATTGAAGGACACTGTGATGAAATGATGACAGATGCCGTAGGCAATTTAATCGCTGTCAAATACGGAAAAGACCATCCCGACAAGAAAAAAATCATGCTGGCTGCCCACATGGACGAAATCGGTCTGCAGGTGAAAAAGATCGAAGGCGACGGTCGTATCAAAGTGTGCCATGTCGGCTTTGTCTGGGCAGGCGCCCTCTTCAATGACAAAGTGGTCTTTCAAAACGGCACTGTGGGCGTAGTCGGCTGCGAAGGCATGATTTGGGACGCCAAAAATGATTTAGATAAACTGTACATAGACATCGGCTGCACGTCCAAAGAAGAAACCGAAAAATATGTCAAAGTCGGCGACTACTGCGGCTTTATCGGCAACTACTACGAGCTGAAAAACGAACGAATCACCGCCAAGTCCTTTGATAACCGGGTCGGCTGCTACATTCTCATCGAAGCCATGAAGAAAAATGACGGTACTGGTCCTAACGACGTTTATTATGTCTTCACGGTGCAGGAAGAAGTGGGCTGCCGCGGCGCCATCGTCTCCGCAGAGAGAATCAAGCCGGACATCGGTATTTCCGTCGATGTGACACCGGATCACTTCTACCCGACCGACCTGACAGGCGCAAACGCAGTGGGTGAAGGAATCGGCGTCAGTGTGGGCAATCCATCAGCGATGCTGGACGAATATCTGGTCGACGCCATGATCGCATGCTGCGAAGAAAACGATATCAAATATCAGCGCGACGTCATGGACAGAGGCGGCACAGACGCCAGCAGCATCAACATGAGTGGCATGGGTGTTCGTGTCTGCGGCATTTCCGTTGTAGACAGATTTCCACACAGTCAGAGCTCTATCATCTCCAAGGAAGATGTCAGAGGTGCCATCAAACTGACTGACTTATACACCAAACAAGTCTTCCAATTTACAGAATAGACACGTTGTCCATTCTGTGAGTCGTGATAGAACCGAAAGGAGAAGAATTATGAAAAAGAAATTGATGAAGGGATTTGCCCTGATGCTGTCCCTGACCCTTGTGATGGGTCTGTTCGCAAGCTGCGGCGGCGGCAAAGAAGGCGGAGATGCCGAAGCCAAAACTGATTTGACCGTAGCAATCGACACCGATTACGCAACCCTGCACCCTGCCGACACCATGTCCGCAGCAGAAGCACGTATGACTGCGCAGATCTACGATCCGCTGATTTTCAGAAATTATGAAGACCAGACCAAGCTGGAATCAAGAGTGGCTGAAAAATGGGAAGTCAGCGAAGATGGAAAATGTTACACCTTCTATCTCAGAGACGATATCACGTTCCATAATGGAGATCCTGTCACCGCAGAAGACGTTGGTTTCTCCCTGGATTTATTCAAAAAATCTCAGTATCAGGGTGCTGTCGTAGATGGACTGGATCACTACGACATCGTAGATGCACACACCATCAAAATCTATACCACCCACGTATACGCCCCATTCCTGACCAGCATGTCAGACCTTTACATTGCAAGTAAAAAATACTACGAATCCGTAGATGAAAATACGTTTGCACAGGAACCGATTGGATGCGGTCCTTACAAATTTGTCAGCCACGATATCGGCGACAAAGCAGTCTTTGAAGCATACGACGGATACTATCAGGGCGAAGCACCTATTAAAAAGGTAACCTGGAAAGTCATCAGTGACGTTGCTTCCATGGGTATGGCAATCCAGACCGGCGAAATTGACTTTGCTGAAATCGACGCATCTGTAAAGAGCACGCTGGAAGGCGTTGACAGCGTGCGGCTTCTTGATGCAGACCAGACTACATTCGGATTCGTTGCCATGAACACCGAAAAAGAACCGTACAACAACGTAAAATTCCGTCAAGCAATCAACTATGCGATCGACCGTGAATCCATCGTAGCAAGCGTATGTGAAGGCCTTGGTGAACCAAACTCCAACCTGCTAACACCAGGCAGAATGGGCTATAGCGAAGAACAGATCCAGTACACTTATGATGTAGAAAAAGCAAAAGCCCTGCTGAAAGAAGCCGGCGTAAAAGAAGGTACTGACCTTGGAAAAATGTATGTCGCAGAACAATACAAGCTGTTAGCCCAGATGGTACAAGCAAACTTAGAGGCCGTTGGTTTGAAAGTACAGATCGAAATTCTGGAATTCAACGCTTATCTGGATAAACTGAGACAGGGAGACTTCGGCATTACTGCGCTGCAGATGGGACTGGAAGGCGATACACAGATGCTGTCCATGGCACTGACCAAAGATTACATCGGTATGGCAAATAACGCCCGCTACTCCAACAAAGAAATCGAAGATATGTTCAAAGAAGCAACTACCATCATCGATGATAAAGACAGAGAAGCACTGTATGTAAAGCTCTTCACAAAAGTACAGGAAGAAGCAGTCTATGCAATTCTGTATAACCCTGGCATGCTGTATGCTGCCAATGCAAATCTGAATGTACATACCCTGCCGCTTGAGGGTGAGTATTTCTTCTATGACTTCTCATGGTAAAGGATGATATCCTGTTTCCCAATGAACCAAAATTCTAAAGAGGATATGGAGCATCGTCTCCATATCCTTTTCTTTTATCAACCCTAAAGGAGGTACTGACATGGATCCCAGAAATCAAAAATTATCCGAAATGATTGTAAATTATTCTACCAACGTGCAAAAAGGTGAAAAAGTACTCATCGAATACGAAAACGAAGTCTGCATCCCGCTTGTGAAACAACTGATTGCCGATGTGTACAAAGCAGGCGGTCTGCCTTACGTCAATATCCGTGAGTCCGCGATTATCCGCGCCCTCTGCATGGGATGCACAGAAGAACAACTTGCATACCAGACTGACTACCTGCTCTATCAGGGACGGGAAATGGATGTATATATCGGCGTTAGAGCCTTCAACAACGTATCCGAAATGGCTGACGTGCCAGCAGATAAAATGAACCTGTATTTCCGCGTCAACAGCCCGACCAGAGAACAGCTGGTCAACGATACCAAATGGTCGGTGATGAAATATCCCAACGCAGCGATGGCGCAGCTTGCCAGCATGAGCGAAGACGCGTTCACAGACTTTTACTACGATGTCTGCACCATGGATTACGCAAAAATGAGCAAAGCCATGGATCCGCTGGTGAAGCTGATGGAAAAGACTGATCAGGTACATATCGTAGGTCCAGGTACTGACCTTACCTTCTCTATCAAGGACATTCCAGTCATCAAATGCGACGGCAAAATCAATATTCCAGACGGTGAAATCTACACCTCCCCTGTCAGAGATTCTGTTAACGGCGTGATTACCTATAACACACCGTCCCAAGAACAGGGATACACCTATGAAAATATTCGCTTTGAAGTCAAAGACGGAAAAATTATCGATGCGACCTGCAACGATAACAAACGAATCAACGAGCTGCTGGATACCGACGAAGGCGCTCGCTACTTCGGCGAATTCGCCATCGGCGTACATCCGTACATTCTCCATCCGATGAAAGATACCCTCTTCGACGAGAAAATCTGCGGCAGCTTCCACCTGACGCCGGGCAGAGCTTACGAAAACGCCTATAACGGCAATAATTCCGCTGTACACTGGGATTTAACCCTGATTCAGCGTCCAGAATACGGCGGCGGAGAAATGTGGTTTGATGACGTGCTGGTCAGAAAAGACGGACTATTTGTTCTGCCGGAACTGTTACCGCTGAACCCGGAAAATCTGAAATAAAGAGGAGTCCTTCAAATGAAACAGGAAATTACACGTCTTCGCACCGTCATGAAGGAACATGGACTGGACGGCTATCTGGTGCCGACCACCGATTTTCACGGCTCCGAATACGTCAACGATTATTTTAAATGCCGGCAGTACCTGTCCGGCTTCACTGGCTCCAACGGCACCCTGCTGGTAACCGAAGATGACGCCAGACTCTGGACTGACAGCCGCTATTTTATCCAGGCGGCAAAACAGCTTGACGGCACCGGTATCTCCATGATGCAATGCCAGCAGCCGGGCGTTCCGGAAATCGAAGACTATCTGCCTACCATCGCGGGAGAAGGTTTTAAACTAGGCTTTGACGGGCGCATTGTCAGCTTCCAAAACGGCGAAAAGTACGCTGCCAGCTGCGAAGTGGTCTACGATTTGGACTTGGTAGACGAAATCTGGGAGAATCGTCCTGCCATCAAAGCGTCAAAAATCTACGCCCTGCCGGATTCTGTCACGGGCGAAAAGGCTGATTCCAAGCTTTCCCGCGTGCAGAAGGCTCTTGCAGAGGACGGCGTAGATTATCATCTGATTACCAGCCTCGAAGACATCGCATGGCTCTTTAATCTGCGGGGCGATGATGTTGCCGATACGCCGGTATTCTTCGCCTTTGCGCTGCTTACGCCAAAGGACGCCCGTCTTTACATTCTGGACGAGAGCTTCGATACTGCGCTGGTGCCGGTTGGCGTCACCGTTCTTCCTTACTTGCAAATATTTGAAGATTTAAAGACCCTTTCCAGGGGCAAGTGTCTATTGAACAAGCGGCTTGTCAGCTATGCGCTGATGTTGTCCATTCCGGAAACCGTAGAAGTAATCCACGGCGCAGGGCCTATTGAATTGATGAAAGCCATCAAGAATTCTGTGGAAATCGCTGCTACCCGGCACGCCCACATAAAAGACGGCGCGGCTATGGCAAATTTCATCTACTGGCTAAAGAAAAATGCTGGCAAAATGGAAATCACCGAGGTTTCCGCCAGCGAATATCTGAAGCAGTGCCGCTACGCGCAGGATGGTCTCATCGAACTGAGCTTTGAAACCATGGCGGGCTACGGCGTCAACGCCGCCAGCATCCACTACGATACGCAGCTTGGACACCCATGCTATCTGAAAGATGAAGGGCTTTTGCTGGTAGATTCAGGCGGGCAGTATATCGACGGCGGTACGACAGATATTACCAGAACCATTTCTCTGGGTACCTTAACCCGTGAAATGCAGGAGCACTACACCATGGTGCTGCAGGCTTATCTGGCGCTAGAACACGCTCAGTTTACCGCTGAGACGACCGGCCGGGAACTGGATCAGCTTCCGCGAGAAAAGGTAAAGGCAGCAGGTTCTTGTTACCAGTACGATACCGGTCACGGCGTAGGACATATTCTCAGCGTTCATGAGGGACCCCGCATGATTGGACCGACTGACAACCACATGCTGCCGGGCATGATTACCAGCAACGAACCGGGCATCTACATCGAAGGCAGCCACGGTGTACGCATCGAAAGCGAACTACTCTGCGTGGAAA
Source organism: Emergencia sp. 1XD21-10 (assembly GCF_009936045.1). Classification (GTDB taxonomy): domain Bacteria; phylum Bacillota; class Clostridia; order Peptostreptococcales; family Anaerovoracaceae; genus Senimuribacter; species Senimuribacter intestinalis. The sequence goes on from NZ_QWEQ01000003.1 coordinate 44,928, forward strand.
ATCCGGACGGCAGCCGCAGCTTTGAATGCATCACCATGTGCCCACTGGACAGAGCCGCCATCCTGCCGGAGCTTCTCACAGATGAGGAATTGACATGGGTCAACGCTTATCACAGAGAGGTTTACCAGAAGCTGGCGCCGCTGCTGGAAGAAGATATAAAAAGGTGGCTAGCAGAGGAAACAAAAGAAATTACCAGATAGTTGTTCTCATCATACAAAAGGCTGCGAAGCGCAGACGAAATCATTTCGCCTGCGCTTCGCAGCCTTGCTTTTTCGCAATACTTTGCCCGTCTCATATAAAGCTATTAGACGATTTTGAGAAAGCCTAAACCTCAACTCCTGTACCGTATCCGTACCGGGGCCGGTATTTCAGAAACATAAACACAGACAGGCAAGCGGCAGCAAACTCTGCAGCTGGTGTCGCCACCCAAATCCCTGTAATACCAAAGAGTGACGGCAGCACAATCATCGCAATCACCATGAACATAAAGGATCGCATAAAAGCGAGCACTGCTGACACAATACCATTTGACAACGCAGTAAACATGCCGCTGGCAAAAATATTAAAACCAATAAATAGCAGCGCGATCGTACAAATACGATTTCCGCCTACCGCCAGATCAAACACCGGGTTATCTGGTCGCGCGAAAACAGAAACCAACGGTTTTGTAAGAAGCAGCGACAGCGCAACTGTTGCTGCGGAAATGCAGCCAATGACTTTTAGACTAATCTTAATCATCTTCTGTAATTTTTCACGATTTTTTTCTCCGTCATAAAAACTGATCATCGGTGCGACGCCATAAGAATAGCCGGTATACAGAGAGCTTGCAAACATCAGTACGTACATAATAATCGTGACAGCTGCAACGCCGTCTTCTCCCACATAGTGCAGCATGGTCCAGTTAAACAGCATGGTGACAATCCCGGTAACAAGCGCAGTTGCCATCTCAGAGCAGCCATTGGATGCGGCACTGCGAAGAACGCGCAAACGAAATACTGGCTTTCTGAAATGCAGTAAGCTTTTTTTCTTGCTGAAGACAACCAAACCTACGACCGCCGTCACAGAATAGCCAAGCCCCGTTGCCAAAGCCGCACCGCTGATTCCCATGTCAAACCATGCAATCAGCACATAATCAAGCACCATATTCAAAATGCCGCCGCTGACAGAGCAAATCAGTGAAAGGCTTGCCTTCTCACTGGCAATCATATACAGGGTAAAATTGTTCATCAGCAAAATGGGAACCGTAAATAATAGATAGCGACTCAGATAGGCCGTGCAATAACCCATAACATCCGCAGATAATCCCATATTCGTGAGAATTGGCTTCATCACCCCATAGCCAAGCCCGCACATAAAAATCCCCACAACAACATTCACTAGAATGAGAAAAGTGAAATCTTCTCTGGCTTCCTCTGTCTTTTGTTCGCCCATTTTGCGCATAATCACCGCGCTGCCGCCTGTAGCAAGCATGGTTGATATTGCCGTAACCAGCTGAATGAACGGCGCTGTCAAATTGATGGCAGACAGCGCTTTGGTGCCAATCAAATTAGAAACAAACAGACCGTCCACCATGGTATAAAAAGACATAAATACGCTCATTGCAATGGTCGGTACCGCGAACTTCAAGATATTTCCTAGTGTTACAGGCTGTGCATATGCATTTTGTTTTTCCATTTTTCTTCTCCTCGCACTTGTTTTTCTCTACTGTATGTAGTATCATAAACCATACAGTAACTGTACAGTCAAGAGAAAAAGGAGAATTTTTATGGATACGAACGCAAAACTTCTCACGATTGGTCAATTTGCCGCCCTCCACGGAATCAATAAAAAAACACTCATGTGGTATGACGAAATCGGACTATTCAAACCCGCTCTCATCCACCCTGAAAATGGCTATCGCTACTACAATTATCATCAAAGCGCGCTGCTCGAAACCATTTTAATGCTCAGAGAATTAGATGTTCCTGTCAGCGAAATACAAACCTTTATCGCACATCGATCCGCAGAAACGCTGCAAAAGCTGCTGGACAAGAACATACTTCTGCTCGATAAAAAAATCGCTCATATGCAGGCGATGCGCAAAAACCTTTCTACGCGCCGTCAGCACATAGAGCATCTGCTGCATATGGATTTATCAGAAATCCGCCGCATCAAAAAAGATGCCTCCTGTCTGGTTACAGTTCCTATCGACAAACAGACATCCTATGATGAACAAGTAGAAATGATTCTGGAAGAAACACAAAAATATCAACTGCGCCGCCTTCACGACGCTTCCTACGGCACGATGATTTCTGTCAAAAGTTTGCTGGAAAAACAATTTGAAGATTACAGCAGTCTGTTCATCGAAGTTCCTTTCCCCATTCAAAGCGAGGGACTGCATATGCAGCCTGCGGGCGACTATCTGCAAGCATTTTACCAGGGTGATTGGAATCAAATGTCCTCCAAATACGAGGAAATTTTTTCTTATGCCACAGACCATAATCTGCAGCTTTCAGGATACTCCTATGAAATGATAATTAACGACAACGTAACAGAGTCTATGAAGGAGTACATCGTGCAGATTGAAATTCCTGTTTGTTCCGACCGTATATTATTGTGAGACTTTATTTTCTCGGCATTTCGCCCGATACTGACTTGGGGACATGCCGACCTGCCGCTTAAATGCCCTGCAGAAATATGCGGTATCCTGAAAGCGCATATTTTCTGCAATTTCAGTTACATTAAGTTCTGTATTTACTAATAGTCGCTTCGCCTCCGAAAACTGTGCCTCACGGATCAAAGTACCTACTGTTTTGCCGGTGATTTTTTTAATTTGCTCATTAAGATGACTCTGGCTAACCCCCCAAATTTCCGCATATTCCGATACTGATAAATTTTCGCTAACACGCTAATCGATTAGATTTTGGAGCCGCAGATGCAGTTTCCCTGCCATGCCAGGCGTTCGTTCTATGCCCTGATGTGCAATTTCTCGATGCCGCCTGTGAAAATAAATCAACAAAATATTGAGACATGCCCGCAGCACCTGCGCATAGTCGGGCGACTTGCTTTCATATTCTTTCAGCATCATCCTGCAGACTGCCCGCATGGTCTGTGCAAAATCCTCGTCCATATAGATGGCAGGCATTTCTACCATTTCCTTAAAAAGTTGAAATTCCCAAACAGAACTGACACTGATGCTGGACTGAAACAGAAACTCCTCCTGGAAATAAATAAGAATGCCTTTCGCCCTGGTGACATTTTTCCAGTAGTGTACCTGACCGGGACTGATAAGAAAAACCACATTTTTCAGGTCATCGTACGCCGTGTAATCGATGATATGCGCTCCGTCTGCATCTTCAATAAATACAATCTCATAAAACGGATGCCGATGTGCAAAAGCTGCCGAATCCCCAAAAGCGCTGTCGTCAATATTGTCATAAATGCAGAACCCGAATTCCGGGTCTTTTTCCGGCAGAAAAAAATCCTCATGAATGCTCTTTTCATCTGCTTTTATGCTCTGTCCTCTTCCCATAATCGTGTTCTCCTTATCAAACTCTCCCATAAAGCAAGAAATGGACATACGGACTGTCCTATCTGACAGCCCGTCGTCCACTATCATTTTGTCTCTACTTCATATAGCAGCCCGTCACATAGCAACGGTATTTATGCAAAAATCCCTCGAAGAAATCCGGATCTTTTAGCTTTTCCGGCTGATGAGTCTGAAGTGATTTGTAGTCTTCCAAAAGTTCAAGGGTATAAGTCTCTCCGCCATAGTCAAACACCCGGGCTTCTTCCAGCACCTCAAGTTCATGGGTATGGTACGGCGGAATATGTACCAGACAATCCTTCTCTGCAATGTAAGTTTCACCTTCCACATCAAAACGAATTTTGCCGTCCGCCACATAATAGAGTTCCCAGTTTTGATTTGGATAATGCCATTCCACGCACAGTCCCTTCTGCAGGAAAGCGATGGATTATACGACGGAATTATGGTACTTTTTAATAAAATGCAACAAGTGCACACTAACCCACATCTTTCTTATACTTCGTCAGTTGTGCATATGCTGTCAATTTATCTCCAATCCGCACAACTTTCACGATGCAAGGTGTGCAAATCCTGCTGACCATGCTGCCTCTTGCACAACTTTTGCGCTTCGTAACACGAAAAACATTTTTTCCATCAAAAAAGTTGTGCAAAACGAGATGGTTTCATCCTGTTTTGCACAACATACTGCATGCCGCTTTCATCTTCTTCGCTATAAGTTGTGCAAAACGCTCATTTCAATCCTTCCCTTGCACAACCACCACTGCCAAAAGTTGTGCAGAAACGGTTTTTATCACATTCATATGCACAACTCCGTAGCCTACATCCTTTTACCGCCTGCAATACACCTCTATCGCCTGGCTAACAAAAGACGCCGTGCCTGTGCCTCCGGCTTTATTGATATTTGCCGAAAATTCCGCGTCTGCGGTATACATCGCGCCAAGTCCTGCTAATATCTCGTCGGTACAGGTATAGTAATGCTCCGTAATAAAGTCCTGCAGCCTGTGCACCTGTGCCTGCACCTTATCAGATTCCAGCGCGCTTTCCCGCATAGCGCCGAATTCTGCGAAAATTTCCATCATCTGCATGCTCATATGCTGCATCTCCTCTCCGGTGCAGTTTTTCCTCTTTTCGGTAAATTCCCTGTACGCAGAGGTTTTCCCGTATGCCGCTTTTGCGCGCGCCGCGTATTCGTCCATTTTACTTGTATCAAATGGTGTAAAATCCATATTGCTCACTCCTGTCGTTTTGATTTCACGGGCAAGTTCAATAAGATTTTCAAGGTGCTGCTTTTTCATCGTCAGCAAAGTAATCTGCTGCGTAAGCGCCCTATCTCTGTCAAAATCCGGACTTTCCAGAATCTCTTTGATCTCCTTTAAGGGAAATTCCAGTTCTCGAAACAGCAAAATCTGCTGCAGCCGTGCCAGCGCTGTATCACCGTACAACCGGTAGCCTGCCTCCGTCACCGCGTCCGGTTTCAAAAGCCCGATGGCATCATAATGATGCAGTGTGCGCACACTGACGCCGGTGAATGCACTGACCTCTTTTACTGTTTTCATACTGATTCCCTCCCGTGTAACTACAGTATAAACGATGACGTAACGTTAGAGTCAAGGGATTTTTCTATATTCACTCGTTGCATATAAACCGGCGTCTTGGGCACGTTGATCTCCACGCCATCATCATTAGGCACAGAAATGAGTGGCAGATTCGTGATGCGCTCCACTACGTCCCAGCCGGAAATCACTTTGCCAAAGGCAGCAAAATTTCCGGAAAGCCGCTTGCCTGCCCCATCGGACAGTACAATGTAAAACTCACTGCCTGATGCGATTTTTCCATCGCCGCTCATGGCTACTGTTCCCTTTTCAAAGGGTACGCGGTTGACAAATCCATTCAGCGCGCACTCTGCGACTAGTTCCACATCGCAGCGTGAATCATCAAAATGGGTATAGCTGGGCTGCAAAACAAAGTCCGGCACAATGCGGCGAATCTGCCTGCCGTCATAAAGCCCTGCCTTTGCCATGCGAATAAAGGAAGCGACCGTCTCCGGCGCTTCCCTTTCATATAATCGGATTACTACACTGCCCAGCTGCGTATTATCCATTGCAAATTCTATCACTGCAGTGGAATCATTCATGCCTTGTTTTCCTTTCTCTGAAAAAATCCAAGCAGCAGCGGCATCATTTCCCTGCTGTATTCCGAAAGGGAATACGCGCCGCCCGTGAGACACCAGTCTGTTACAATGGCTCGCTCCGTCATCACATAAGCACGCACCAGCTGGCTGACCGTTTTATCTCTGGTAAGTTCCCCTCTGCGCTGTCCTTCCTCGATGATTCTGGTAATCAGGCGAAAGTACACACGATTGGTATCCAGAAGATGACGATATCCCTTGCCCTGCAGCTGCTCCGCATACATCGAAGCAATCAGATCCGGCGAAGTCATATCTTCTATCATAGCGTGGATTTCACCGTTGAGAAAAAGCAGTTTCTGAAAGCTGTCCATTTCCGGTTTCAGCTCTTTTTCCAGCTCCGTGTATTTCTCATCCAGAATATCAGACCAGGTCGCAAGCAGATCACCTTTGCTCCGGAAATAATAGTAAAAAGAGCCCTTGGCAATCCCTGCTTCCTCCAGAATATTGTCCAGGGTCGTATCTTCATATCCTTTCTCCCGGAACAATTTCCACGCGGCGTCGATAATGCGGCTTTTCATGTCCGTCCTTTTCATGTCCGTCCAAGTTTCACGATTCATCAGAAAACCGCCTTACATGCTCGCTGCTTTATCCATACATGCCTGCATACACTCGATCAAAGCGCTGCGAAATCCTCTTTCCTCCAGCACACGCACCGCCTCTATCGTCGTACCTGCCGGCGAGCAAACCATATCCTTCAGTTCGCCCGGATGTTTTCCCAGTTCGGTTACCATAGCAGCGCTGCCCTGTACTGCCTTTGCCGCAAACTTATACGCCTGCGGTCTTGGCATGCCGCCCATGACTGCCGCGTCCGCCATGGCTTCGATCATCATAAATACATAGGCAGGGGAACTGCCGCTGACGGCAACTACCGCATCCATCACGTTCTCAGCAATAATCTCATAGTCTCCAAAACCGCCTAAAATTCTGCTGGCAGTTTCCTTGTCTTCTTCTGTAACAAATGTATTGCAGCACATTGCCGTCATGCCGCAGCCTACCATAGCTGGCGTGTTCGGCATAGTTCTGATAATGCGCACGTCTTTGCCAAACTGGTCAGAAAGCCACTGCAGCGTTTTTCCCGGTGCAATAGTGATGATTAACTGTTCGCTGACTGCATCTGTGATCTCCGCAATTACGGACTGGTAGTATTGCGGTTTTACCGCTAAAACCACTATATCGACAGCTTTGACAAGCGCCACGTTGTCCGGTGCAGTCTGAATCCCGAACTGGCTGACGGCTTTTTCTATAGCAGCCGGCAGTGCATCTGTTCCATAAATATCTGTCGGTGCAAAGACCTTTTCCTTAATGATACCGCCCATAATTGCGGAAGCCATATTTCCGCATCCGATAAATCCTATCTTCATAGTCAAACCCTCTTCTCTTTACTGTAATTTTTCAAAGAATACACGGCAGGCAAGGCACGCCTCGTACAAGTCGCTTTTCAGCATAAATTCGTAAGGCGAATGCGCACCCAGCACGCAAATTGCCGCATCAAAGCTCTCCATACCCATGTTAGAATAATCCACTGCAATAGTACCAAAACCGCCAAACTTTTCGATGCCTGCAAACGGCTGCCAGATGATATCGTTGTCATTGAATATCTTTCGAACCTGCCCCAAAAATTCTGCGCTGGCTTCACTGGTGTCCATTTTTCCATAACGGCTGGCATATTTAATCACCTGCAAACCATGTCCCAAAAGGGAACCGCTATACGGCTCACAAACCTCTGGATAATTCGGGTCATTACCGCAGACCGCTTCCAGCGACATCACTTTGCTGCCCAGCTGAATTTTGTTCAGTGCAATTCCATCTCCGCTGCAGCCGGTCTTTTCAGCCAGCAGACGCAGGAAGTAGTCGGTAACTCTGGAGTGAGAACCGGAGCGACCTGAAAATCCCGTTTCTTCTTTGTCTACAAAGATAGCGACAGCCGTCCGTTCTGGCGCCTCGCACGCCAAAATACCATGAAGCTGCGCATATACTGCCGCCCGATCGTCAAAACCGTAGCCGCACAGCGCGCTGCTGTCAAGACCGATATCTCTGGTCCTGCCTGCCGGTACGATTTCGATTTCCGCACTGATAAAGTCTTCTTCTATCATACCATACTTTTCGTAAAGATACTGCAAAATATTTTCTTTTACGGCGTTTGCCATATCTCCTTCCGCAGGGGTTGCGCCCAGGAACACATTCATCTGCTCATGGTTATAGGCTTCTTCCTGCTTTCTCTGCCCCTGCTCCACAGAATAGTGCAGCGACATATCGGTGATAAAGAGAGCCGGTTCGTCTTCCGACGCACCCTCTGCAATTTCTATGACAGAACCGTCTTTGCGCACCACGGTGCCGTACATGGACAGAGGCGTGCTGGTCCATTTCTCCAGCTTGGAAAGGCTGTACATGCAGGTCTTTCCGTAAGCAAAACCATCTTTTTCAAAGATTGGCAGAATCTTAAAGTCAAGACGTGTACAGTCAGTATGAGCTGCCACAATGTTTGCGCCCTCCGTTAGCGGCTTCTTTCCGACCACAGTCAAATAGAGCAGCTTTCCGTTATCGTTATAGTACACCTTGTCGCCGGCGTTCACGCTGTCCTTTCTCGTGATATCAACAAAGCCTTTCGCCTCTGCCCGTCTGACCGCCTCCGCCACACAGAGGCGTTCTGTCTTGGACGCGTCGTTAAACGCCTTAAAATCTGCTGCCGTTTCCATAATACTGTTTTTCTTTTCTGCGGAAGCATTCTTCCAAATATTGGTACGCTTATAGTTCAGTTCCATCTTTTTTCCTCCTAGTTAAAATCCTGTTCGGTTCTCATGATGATTTCATCCTGCAGCGCTTTGGACAGGTTGCGGAAATAGTCGCTGTAGCCCGCCACGCGCACGATCAAATCCTTGTTTTCCTCCGGATGTTTCTGCGCCTCAATCAACGTATCTCTGCCCACCACGTTAAACTGGATGTGGTGACCATCCATGGCAAAATAGGATCGAATCAGGTTTGCCATCTGTTCCAGACCCGTATCTCCTTCCACGGTTTTCGGCGTAAATTTCTGGTTGAGCAGGGTGCCGCCTGTGGTCAGATGATCCATCTTTGCCGCCGATTTGATGACGCTGGTCGGTCCGTAAATGTCCGCCCCTTTTTCCGGTGAAATCCCCTCGGATACCGGCATGTGGGCGTGTCTGCCGTTGGCGCTTGCCAGCATCACCTCGCCGAAATAAACGTGACAGGTAGTCGGCAGCATATCGATGCGGAAATGTCCGCCCTTAGTATTCGGTCTTCCCGTTACGGAATCTCTGAAATAGGAGAAAACTTTTTTCATGATGTCGTCCGCGTAATCGTCGTCATTGCCGTATTTCGGGCTGGCATCGTGTACCCAGTGATAGATCTCGTCGTGACCTGCGAAATCGTCTGCCAGCGCTTCCATCAGCTGCTTCATATCAAAACGCTTTTCATCGTAAACGTTGTATTTAATCGCGGACAGACAGTCGGTAATGGTGCCGATGCCGACCCCCTGAATATAGCTGGTATTGTATCTGGCGCCTCCTGCATTGTAATCCATGCCTTTTGCGATACAGTCGTTGGTAATGGAGGAAAGAAGGGGTACCGGCATGTTCTTCGCGTAAATCTGCTCTATCACATTGGTGCCTCTCACCTTGATGTCCAGGAAGTATTCCACCTGCGCGAAGTATGCTTTTTCTAACTCCTCATAGCTGTGATAATCTGTAGCCTCGCCGGTCTTCAGTCCCAGCTGCTTTCCGCCTACCGGGTCAAAGCCATTGTGCAGAGTGATTTCCAAAATCTTCGGCAGGTTGAAGTACCCGTTCAAAATATATGCTTCGTTTCCGAACGCGCCGGTTTCTACGCAGCCGCTGGTGCCGCCAAGGCGAGCATCCGCAATGGATTTTCCTGCATTGACCAGTTCCATGACGATGGCTTCTGTATTATAAAATGCCGGCTGTCCCCATCCCTGTCTGGAAATCTCACAGGCTCTTTTCAGGAATTTTTTCGGCGTTTTTCTGCTGATCTGCACGTTGGAGCTAGGCTGTAGCAGACGCATGTCGTCCATACAGTCTAAGATCAGATAGCTGACCTCGTTGACGCCGTTTTCCCCGTCCGGCGTGATCCCGCCGGTATTGATGTTTACAAAGTCCGTATAGGTGCTGCTTTCTTTCAAGGTGATGCCTACCTTCGGCGGCGCCGGCTGGTTGTTGAATTTTACCCACAGGCACTCCAAAAGTTCCAGCGCTTTTTCTCTGTCCAGGACGCCGTCTTCGGTGTCTTTTCTATAAAATGGAATCAAATGTTGATCCAGTCTGCCCGGTGAAAACGCATCCCAGTTGTTCAGTTCGCCAGTCACGCAGATATGTACAAACCAGTACATCTGAATCGCCTGCCAAAAGGTTTTCGGCGCATGCTCCGGTACTACCCTGCAGTTTTCGGAAATCTGCTGAAGCTCCGCCTTGCGTTTTTCGTCAGTTTCCTGTTCCGCAAGCTCGCCTGCATAGCTTGCATATCTTGCGCCCAGTGCGATAATGCCCTCGCACGCCAGCTTCATACCTTTCAGTTCGTGTTCCTTTGCCAGTGCCTGCGGGTCGTTATAATAATCGATGTTTTTTAGCTCTGTTTCAATTCTTTCAATACGCTCTGCAAATCCTTCCACGTAAATCCGATTGCCACAAACGGTATGTCCCGGACCTCTCTGCTCCATGAACTCTGTAAAAATCCCTGCTTCATAAGCATCTTTCCATTCCTGGCTCATATGGTCTAAAATTTTCTTCCTGATGGTGCGATTCTGCCAGTAAGGGATAATCTCCGCTTCCTGCAGTGCAAATCCCGCCTCATCGACAGAAAAATTGATTAAATCCCTGTCGTTCATCACGTGCATGTCTTCCATACTGTGACAGCAAAGTTCTGGAAAGGTCGGCGCACCTTGGGGCGACGCACCTTTTTCTCCCACAATCAATTCCCCTTCGCCGATGTAAAGGGTCTTTTTCTCACAGTAATCCTTCAGCGCCTGTCCCCGCAGCTCCGGTACGGAAAGCACTCCCTCAAACTGCTTATAGGTTTCCGTCATAATCTTCGCGCGCTCCATGTCGATGTAAGGCTGAGTGGTTACGCTCTTTTCCCGCAGCTTCTGCACTCTCTCATTCATGCCTCTTTGTTCCATCTTCTTATCCTCCAATCTTTACGTTCTGAAATCCCATTTGCTGTAATATGTTCTGATAATCCGACAATTCGCCATCTGTCGGCGGCGCAAATACATCTTCGTAGGTTTCACCCAGCTGCCGGTATTTATCTTTGCCGTGATCATGATACGGAATTAAATTGATTTGTGCCGGCGCTATGTGATTCTCTCTGAGCCAGCGTCCAACAGATTCTATATCTTCTGACGAACTGTTGACCGGCTTTGCCAGAGGCAGCCTGAGCCAGATCTTAGCACCTGTTTTTGACAGCTTCTGCAGATTTTCTAAAATCAGATTATTGTCCACGCCTGTATAATGCTGGTGTTTTTCCAAATCTAACGCTTTTAAATCATATAAAAAAGTATCTATATAAGGTAAAATTTCTTCAAATTTCTCCCATGAACAAAAACCACAGGTGTCAATATTGACTGAAATGCCCCTATCGTAAAGCGCCTGCACCAGGTTCTTCAAATAGCCCGTCTCAACCCCCATAACTTCACCGCCGGAAAGGGTTACGCCTCCGTCAGATTCCTCATAAAAAATCTGATCTGCTTCCAGCATTTTTACCAGCTTCGCAGCTTCATAGCTGCGCCCTACTCTTTCAAGCGCCTGATGCTTGCAAGAGTCTACACATTTGCCGCATTTTCTGCAAAGATTCATATCTACAGATATCCCATCTTCCTGCATTTGAATCGCACCAATTCCGCAGGTCTTGATACAGCCGCCGCAAGAGACACACCGCTCTTGAAAGATGCGAATCTGTCTGTCCGGATTCTGCGTTTCCGGGTTGTGACACCACTTGCATTTCAATGGACACCCCTTGAAAAATACTGTGGTTCTGATGCCCGCTCCGTCATGAATGCAATATTTCTGAATATTGGTTATGTATGTCATCAATCATTTCCTTTATTTTATTGAACTTCGGTTTGTACTATAGTCTAATTATATCACTAGTTCTATTTTCCAGTCAACAGTTCTTGCAAATCGTTCGCAATATTTTGTACTGTACTCAAATATTTTTGATTAAAATTGTAATATTTTGCAATATATTATCTCTTTTTATTTATCTCTTGAATTTTCTTCAAAATTTTGCTAAAATATAAATAGATTGTTTTAGGAGGATTCATCATGGCAAACAGTACTACATTATCCGAGCATATTTACGATGAACTTTATCATGATATTACTGACCAGAGACTGGTCTGCGGTCAAAAGCTTACGCTAAAAATGCTAAAAGAGCGATTCAATGTAAGTCATACCCCGATTAGAGAAGCGCTGACCCGGCTTTCTGAAAATGGGCTGGTTACCTACTATTCCAACTGCGGCGTTACCGTAAGGCAATTTACCGAAAGTGATATTCGCCAAATTTTCCAGCTGATTGGGGAACTTGATGCATTGGCAATCCAGTTTTGTAAAAATTCCTTCTCCGAAGCTCCCCTTGTCTTTGAGCTGGAGCAGATTATCAAGAAAGGCAATGCCCTTCTTGCTGATAACAAGATAAATGAATGGAAAGATTACTCTGAGGAGTTCCACATTGCCTTTTACCGGCATGCACAGAATGAGTATCTTAACGATGCAGCCAAGAGACTGCGCTCCCAGGTCGAGGTACTGTCCTGCTTATATTATCAGCCAGTCAATGTGGACGAAATCAACCTCCGCCACGGTGAAATTTTCCAGTATATCAGTATAGGTGATTTTGACAGCGCAGCAAACCTCATGCGCAAGCATCTCCAGTTCGATATGGTCTATGCTCTGAATGCTTATCAGGAATATCAAAAAAAGAATAATTAAAAGCAAAAGCTGTCTTGCCTATAAAATGCAAGACAGCTTTTTAAATTGATGAGATTATCTGTCTACGTTAAGTTCTGCGACAGAATAAAGTGCTGCTTTTCCTGCCAGCTTTACGCGATCTGCGTCAAGTCTGCAGTACAGGGTACCTCCTCTTTTAGACGCTTGATATGCGATTAGTTCTTTTTTTCCCCAAGACCTCTGCCCAGTATGGTATGATATGGCAGTGCCCAGAACCACAAACTGGGTCTTCCGACACATTTAGTTTCGGCGCAAAGGTGCGAGACACGCAGTCCACATCGTTTCCCGGTGCAGTTACCTGCAACAGTAAACCATCCAGAGCTTTTAGCTTTTCCTGATTCGGCGCAAGGCTTTCTATAATCCCAACATCATCAAATACGCAAAGAAGGTCGCGTCCCATATAGGCCGCCTTCGGTCTTGCACCTATTGCCGCTATCATTTCTTCTGTCACCGCTACCGGCTGCAGATTATAAGCGGGAAAATCCATCTCGTAAAGATCGCCGGCTTTCACCACTGTCAGCTTGCCGCTCAAGGTATGAAATATAATCTGCTCTGCACCCCTTTCATATTCCTGCATTAAAACAAAAGCTGTCGCCAGGGTAGCATGTCCACAAAGGTCAATTTCTCCACCCGGTGTAAACCACCGCAAATGGTATCCGTCTCCCTCCTTCACTGCAAAAGCCGTTTCGAACAAATTATTTTCTATTGTAATATCCATCATCAGTTCATCTGATATCCACTGTTCTAAAATACAGATCGCGGCAGGATTACCCCAAATACGCGATCCGTAAAAGCGTCAACCACATATTGCTTTATCATGTTGAACTCCTCCTTGCCAAAGTTGTCATCATTATAGCATAAAAGCACTGATTTTAAAATCAATTCTTCATAAGACGGTTTATTGCGTTCTTATTTCTGCACAAATTTTTCTTTACTATTTTGCAAAATTTATCTTTATATTATAAACAATTTGCATTTTTCTATGTAATATGGTAAAATACAGATATTCTTTTATTGATTTTGAGAGGACTTCAATGAGCAATAAAACTACTTTATCCGAACAGATTTATCAGGAACTTTTCCACGATATCACAACACAAAAACTCATATTTGGGCAGAAACTGACCCTGCACGATTTGAAGAACCGTTTTCAGGTCAGTCAGACACCGGTTCGAGAGGCCTTAACCAGACTGATCGACGATGGTCTAGTTAACTACTATTCCAATTTAGGTGTTGCAGTAACAGAATTCACTGAATCGGATATCCAGAAACTTTACCAATGTATCAGCGAACTTGACGCACTTGCCATCCTTTTCTGCAAAAATTCCTTCACTACAGCACCTCTTATTTATGAACTTGAAAAAATCATGGAAGCTGGAGATAAATACCTGGCAGAAGGTAACATTGATCAGTGGCGGCATTATTCCGATGATGTACATACCGTGTTTTACCGCCATGCCCAAAATCATTACCTAGATGAAGCCGCTAAAAAAGTACGTGCTAAGATTTACTTCTTCTCTAATATGTACTATTATGACGATCCTGTTCATGTAGAAAACATTCATATGGGGCACCGCGAGATTTTAGAGAATATCAAGCTAGGAGATTTTGATGAAGCTGCTAATATCATGCGGCTGCACCTGCAATACAACATGGTATACGCACTCAACGCCTACAAAGAAGCTCCAAAAGCAAAGGATACATTTAAATAACCGCACGCATATTAAAAGACCTGGCAATGATTTGTCAGGTCTTTTGAACTCAATATTTATTCGGCAGCAGATACAGCATAGTTCGCAAGCACAAATTCCTGTGCGCGGTTTACACCGTCCACCACCGCCTTGGAAGAAATGGTTGCTTTGGAAATTGCATCAATTGGAGAACCCTGTGCAGTTTCGCCTGCAATCACAACCGGCAGATATCTTCCTGTAAACTGACCTTTAAAAGCGTCTGTTGCGATTTTTTCGCCCAGATACTCAGTTTCCTTCTGGCGCAACACATCAATGCCAAGTACTAGCGTGCCATCCGCAGAAATAGTGACAGCCAGTTCAATCGGCTCTTCAGCATTGTAGCCTACTGTAGTTCCCTTTACAACGTAGCCTACCAAAGCACCAGCTGTATCGTACGCTTCTTCCACTGCAGTTACGTTATAGTCTGCTGCATTGGTGCCTGCGATATCAATATCCTGTGTGGAGGCAATGGTAAAGTCCACTTCCACAGGTTCTGTATATTTCTTATTTGCACTGCCATAAATCGCCTCTGAACCAAAAATCACTGCCGCAGAAACTGCAATCATGACAACCAGCGAAATCACCCAGCTGGTAGATTTCGGATTAAAATGTGCACTCTGTTTCATACTATTCCTCCTATTTTATATATTGCTCAAAACCTGCGCTATAGGTCTTTTTATAGTCTTTATCCACCCAAACGGCTTCCACATCGTCCATGGAATCCACAAGACTGCGTCCCTCCTCAATTGACATATTGAAAAGAGTTGTGGACAAGGCATCGCCCAGCGCAGAATCCTTGCAAAGCACCGAAACGCTTGCCATATATTCCGCCGGCATTAGAGTCTTCGGATTGATAATGTGGCAGTATTTCTTTCCATCAACGATATAATATCTCTGATAATCTCCGCTAGTTACTACTGAAAGCTCTGTGATTGCAAGACTCTCAAGGTTTTCCTTGCTGTCAGGGTCAGGACTTTCTATCCCGATGTTCCAAAGTGTCTTCCCATCGTCATTCTTGTAACCGAAGGTTACTACATTTCCTCCGATACTGATTGCCGCCGAGGGCCAGAGATTTTCTTTTGCGTAAGCTGAGGCCTCTCTGACCGCAAATCCCTTTGCTACAGCACCTACATCTAAACGCAGATTTGGATCCTTAAAATAAACAGTACGTTTTTCTTTATCAATGATTAAGTCGTCAAAGTCTGTATGTTCTGCCGCCTGCTTCAACTCCTGCATATCCGGAAGATACGCTTTTTCGGGGTTGTTTACAGAATAGGTTCTGCTGTCATGCCAGAGAGAAAGTACTGTGCCAAAGCAAATGTTGGTCTGTCCATTGCTCATATCGTAAACTTCCCGGCAATATTCCAGAAGATCAATAATCCTTTGATCGACCTCTACCGGTTCGTCTTTTGCACGCTGATTGATGACAGCAAGATTCACCATACCATCGTAAGTATTGTAAATATCATACAGCTTATTATATTCTTCCAGCATTTGATGAAAGGTTTCTAAATGGGCATCAAAGTCCTCCTGGCTATTATCGTAAGCAATCACCGTCGAGGCCGTATCAAAGACGTCGATAAAACTTGAGGAAAACCTCTCCGTCTTACCGCCTTCGGAATTCCCACACCCGGTGCATACCATCATCAAAGCTATGAATAGCAATAAAATTTTTTTCTTCATAGTTACTATGGAAAAGAGAGCAAAGAAGCCCTTGCTCTCTTTTAAACTCCGTCAGTAATTATTTTGCCATTGCCTCTACGATTGTAGCAGCGATAGCAGAAACTACGATTGTGCAGCCAGCCAGAAGGTCTTCGTCTGTAGGGTATCCTTCACCGTCAACATCGGCATTGATTTCGTCTGCAGTTTTGCCTACTGCCCACTTTTCATAAGCAGCAGCCTGTTCGTACCATTCTTTTTCGATTGGGGAAGCGCCCTTCATGTTATAGTCTTCCTTCAATTCTTTCTTAGTCATATAGTTTCCGGCTTCAACTTTGAACTTGCCGCCGTCTAATGTGCATTTAGCCTGAGAAGCGTCGATGAGGCAGGAAGTGATTTTGCCGTCAGCGTCTACAGTTACAGCTGCATAAGCCGCGTCATACTGCAGATTTTCATCGTTGCTCTGATAGGATTTCTCAGCTGTAACAGCCAGCTTCAGAGTATCATCTGCAGAAGCGCCTAAATCCTGTGCGTTGTTGATAGCGTTAGTGATTGCTGTTACGATGTCGCTCAGCCAAATTGTACAGCCGGCAGTCAAATCTTCGTCAGTCGGATATCCATCATCACCGATAGCAGCGGCTACTTCGTCAGCAGATTTGCCCTTTGCCCATTCTTCTAAAGCAGCAATCTGTTCATACCACTCTTTTTCGATTGGGGAAGCGCCTTTCATGTTGTAGTCGTCTCTCTTGTCCAATTTGGATCTCAGGTCTGCAACTGTGCCGTCATCAGTTCCAAGGTCCGGCTTAATCTGCATTTCGTCAACTTTCAGGCTAACGATTTTGCCGTCAGCATCAACCAGAACAGCAGCAACTACAGAATCAATCGTCAATGTTTCATCTTCAACATCTGCGATAGAGCTTACTACTGCATAACCAGTCTTTGCTCCTGCCGCATTTGCGTCGCCGCCGGCATTGTCACCGCCATCATCAGAGCTGCCGCAAGCAGCAAAGGAAAATACCATAGCGAGTGCTAATGCAGAAATTAATAATTTTTTCATCTTCAGCATAGTTTCTCTCCTAATTTTCTTTTCATATTTTAGTATTAGCGTATAGTTATATTATATCGAACAATCTCTTGATTGTCAATATTTTATCAAAGATTCATGATTACTCAAACACTTTAATAATCCTTCTCGGGCACTTCTCCGCACATGCACCACAATGCGTACATTTGCTGTAATCGATTCTTGCAATGTTATTTTCCATTACAATTGCATCTGACGGGCAGTTCTTTGCGCAAAGCCCGCAGCCGATACATCCTGCTTTGCAAGCGTTCATTACCTCTTTACCCTTGGCAAGAGATACACACTGCACCCTGTGAGTTGAAGCAGCCGGTACCAATTCAATTAAGTCGTGCGGACAAACTTTGATACACTTTCCGCAGGCAATACAAAGCGCTTCGTCTACAACGGCTTTCTTATCGATAATACGGATTGCTCTCTCCGGACAAACCTTTGCGCAGGAACCATAGCCCAAACAGCCATATTTGCAGGCATACGGGCTGGAACCCGGCATTTTAGCCGCATAAGCACAGCTTTCGATACCGATGTACTGATAATCCACCTGTTTCATGTCGCTGGTTCCGTTACATCTGACATAAGCAACCATTTTCTCCATGTCGCCTACTTCCTGCCCCATAATCCTTGCGATTTCCTCTGCAACGGACTTACCACCTACAGGGCATGCTGTCACTGGAGCGCTGCCCTCTGCAATGGCTTTTGCAAGAGCGTCACAGCCCGCGTAACCACAGCCACCACAGTTACTGCCAGGCAGCACTTCACGAACTGCCACCTCAAGTTCATTGACTTCTACGTGGAACACTTTTTCAGCAATACTGAGCGCAATACCGATGATTGCACTAATCACACACAGAGAAACGACTGCGATTACAATTTCACTCATATTCATATCTGGTTCCTCCTCTATGCTAACATACCGAATCCGTAAAATGCGATAGACATCAGGCAAGCTGTCATTAATACAGCTGGTGTTCCCCTGAAGGAATCAGGGAAATCATTAGTCTCGCTCTTTTCTCTCACACCCGCCATGATAATGATAGCAATACCAAAGCCGACAGCAGTTCCAATTCCGGATACAACACTTGTGATGAAGTCATTTCCTGCCTGCACGTTGGTCAGCGCTGTACCAAGTACCGCACAGTTGGTCGTAATCAGAGGCAGGAATACACCTAAGCTCTGATAAAGTGGTGGAATCGCTTTCTTCAGGAATAGCTCTACAAGCTGCACCAGAAAAGCGATTACCATAATGAACACGATAGTTCTCAGGTAAGTCAAATCAAACCTTACCAGCAAGTAATCGTAGAGCAGGCTGGACACTGCGGAAGCAATAGTGATAACAAAGATTACTGCACCGCTCATACCAGCTGCTGTTTTTACATTCTTAGATACGCCCAGAAATGGACAGATTCCTAAAAACTGACTCAATACAACATTGTTAATCAGCGCTGTTGTAAGAAGTACTAAAAATAAGCTGTTACTCATTTGCTTCTACCTCCTTACATACAGCCGGGCACTGCTTGCAGTTGCCGCTGCAGCCACCTTCATCCTTGACATGACGGTTAGCCCCTTTCAATTTTAGCTTGTTCTGAATCATACAGAGTATGGACAGTACGAAGAACGCACCTGGCGCCATGACGAAAATAGAAATCGGTTCATAGCTTTCTGGCATAATCTGTATGTTGAAAATAGTTCCATTGCCAATCAGTTCTCTCACCATGCCGATAACGGTAAGACCCAGGGTAAATCCAAGACCTATGCCTACACCATCAAAGATAGAAAGGAATGGACCATATTTGGACGCATAAGTCTCTGCTCTCCCTAAAATGATACAGTTTACTACAATCAGAGGAATAAAGATTCCGAGACTTTCATAAAGGAATGTCATATATGCATGCATCAAAAGTTCCACAATCGTTACAAATGATGCAATAATAATGATATAAACCGGTACTCTGACACCGTTCGGAATCACCTTTCGCAAAAGCGAAATAATGAGATTCGACATAATCAGTACCGCCATGGTTGCGATACCCATACCGAAACCGTTGCTGGCACTGGTAGTTACTGCAAGAGTCGGACACATGCCGAGCATGAGCACAAAGGTTGGATTTTCCTTGATGACGCCGTTATATAATCTTTCTAATACTGCTTTCATCTATCTCACGCTCCTTTCAGTTCATTATTGTAGTACTCAATTGCACCGTTTACTGCGGTCAATACAGCATCCGTTGTAATTGTCGCACCAGCAATCATGTCAATTTCATTGTTTTCCTGCTTTGCGCCAGAAGAAACATGGGAAACAGTCGCTGCCTTCATACCGATAAACTGCGCTGCAAACTCATCGCTGGTACACTGTCCGCCAAGGGTCTTTGTCTCGTTACAAATCAGCGTGGAAAATCCTTTGATGATTCCATCTTTTCCAATTCCCAGTGCAATCTGCAAATCTCCATCATAACCATTATGTGCAGTTACGATAACGACATATCCTTCGCCCTTTGCGTCTTTGACCTCGTTGACAGTATAGTCTTCACCGCCGACTTCACTGAATTCAATGTCGGTCAATTCTTCCGGAGCAATGCCCGGGAATGCTTTTGCCATCGGATCTGCTTCCTCTGTCGGCGCAAGCCCGCCACCAAAGTTAGCTTGGTAGAATGCGATTGCTGCATTGGCTGCATCGGTTACAGCACCTGTCGTAATTGTTGCACCGCCAATAGCATCGATTTCATTGTCAGCAGAAGCGCCGGTCTTGCTATATGCGAGCTGTTCTGCTTTTTTTCCTTTAAATTGCTCTGTAAAAGCAGGTTCTGTACACTTGGAGCCAAGTCCTGCAGTTTCCGAATGAGATACTACATTAAATCCTGTCAATGTGCCATCAGAAGTAATTCCGACTGCGATCTGAATATTACCGCCGTATCCACTGGGGGAAGTCGCTGCGATAACATAACCCTTTGGTGTCGCACTGGAATCTGTCGGGTCGATTACTGCTAAAACATCATTAATAAAGCAGCCGTCGTATCCTGCTCCAGCCAGCATTTCTGCTGAGCCTTCAAGAAGCGCATCTGTGTTATCAATCTGAGCAAAACCCTTTGCCTCTGGATACACAACTTTGTAAACTTCTGCTCTGGCGTTGATTTCTGCCTGATCAATCGGACCTTTGGTAACCTGATAGACAACCGATAATGCCAGAATCGCTATAAAAGTAACAACTACTAATACTAATGTATTGGCAACCGTTGCTGTTTTCTTTTTCATGCTTTGCTTCCTCCTTTCGCCTTTTCACTGCCGAAAGGCTTTGGAATTGTAATATTCTCAATCAGCGGAACAAGAAGGTTGCAGATAATAATCGCATAGGACACACCTTCTGCGGAAGAGCCTACGGTTCTAAACAGAGCTGTGAACAGTCCCAGAAGAATGCCATAAAGCAATTGTCCCTTCGGCGTAATCGGGCTAGTCGCATAATCTGTCGCCATAAAGAATGCTCCCACGAGAAGACCGCCGGAGAGAACCTGTGCCAGCAGATAATTCATACTGATGTCACCGCCGTTAATCAAATTAATCAGCAGAATAAATGCTGCCGTTGACAGTATATAAGTAAGGGGAATTCTCACAGAAATCACTTTCTTTACAACCAGATAAATACCTCCCGCAAAAATCGCCAGCGCGGATACCTCTCCAATACATCCGCCGTGGAAGCCTAAAAACAATGCCAGCAAATCAGGCAGCTCTCCGGCCTTCATTGCTGCAAGCGGAGTTGCAGAGGAAACACCGTCCATAGTAAAATCTGTCATTCTTCCTGAAAATGAAATTAACAGAAAACATCTTGCTGCCAACGCTGGATTCATAAAGTTCTGACCCAGACCGCCAAACAGCATTTTTACTGCAACGATAGCAAAGAGACCTCCCAGTACTGGCATCCACCATATTGCTGTAGCCGGCAGATTGATTGCGAGAATCAATCCTGTCACTACTGCACTGCCATCAAAAACACTCACCGGTTTCTTGACTGCCAAATCAAATAAAAACTCTCCAATTACGCAGGTCACTACTGAAATAATAATTACCTGCAGAGCACCTATTCCGAAATGATACACGCCAAAGGCGAGAATCGGAAGAAGTGCAATGATTACATCCCGCATAATAGATTGGGTCGTACTTTGCTCCCTCACATGAGGAGACACTGAAACATTATACATAAAACACCTCTACTTCTTAACCAATGATACGCATTTCACGCACTTTTGCCTTGCCTAGCTTAAACATCTGCGTGAGTGGAATCTTTGCTGGGCAGCCATAAGTACAGCAACCGCACTCCATACATTCCATACCACCTAAACGGTCGAACTTCTCATAATTCTCTGCCTTAATTTCTTTTGCGAGCATTTGCGGAACCAAATCACTTGGACAAACGCCTACACATCTGCCACAATGGATACATGCGGACTGGGCAAGTGCAGCTACATCGTCCTGATTGAATACAAGAATGGCAGAGGAGGTTTTCACCACAGGAACATCCAAAGTGCTAAGTGCTGCCCCCATCATAGGTCCTCCGGCAATAAATTTCACTGCGTCCTCTCTCGCACCCCCGGCAGCTTCCAGTACTTCACTGAAAGACATCCCCAGCGGAACATCTAAATTACAAGGCGTATTTACACCCTCACCTGTAATTGTCATAATCCTGTGAATCAGCGGCATATTCTGATATACTGCTTCATAAATTGCAAAGCAGGTAGCTGCATTGACAACCAAACATCCTTTGTCTGCCGGCAGCATTTTAGAATTGATTTTTCTTCCTGTCACGGCATAAATCAGCTGTCTTTCGCCACCCTGCGGATATTTGGTCTTCAAAGAAACGACAGAGATTCTCTCTTCGCCTGCAGCCTTTTCCTGAAGCAGCGCAATCGCCTGCGGCTTATTGTCCTCTATTCCGATTACTGCTTTTGCTTTGTCAAAAAGTTTCAGGATAGCTTTAATGCCCAGAATCATTTCATTACTTTTTTCCAGCATTAAACGATAATCTGCCGTCAAATATGGCTCACACTCTGCGCCATTGATAATAATGGTGTCGATATCCTGCGGATTCTTCGGAGAAAGCTTCACTCCGCTAGGAAAACCTGCACCGCCTAGACCGACAATACCAGCTTCTGTAATCGCGTCAATAATTGCTTCTGCTGACATGCTGTCCAAATCACGGCTCTCACCATAACCATCTACGGTTTCATTCACATTATCGTTTTCGATTATAATGCAGTCTGTCTTTTCTCCGTTTACAACAGTTCGCTTTTCAATGGACTTTACCGTTCCTGACACTGCGCTGTAAATTGAAGCAGAAATATACCCGTCAGATTCTGCAATCATTTGTCCTCTTAGTACACGTTCACCCGGTGAAACAATTGCTTTCGCCGGCGCTCCAATATGCTGCAGCAAAGGATATACCATGGTATTTGTCGCAGAGACAGAAGTGATAGGACTATCTTTGGATAGCTCCTTCCCTTCATACGGATGAGCTCCTTTTTTTGCCTTATTTTGACTCATTCAATCACGCTCCTCTTATTAAATAGGCAGTTTTATATCTTATTCTAGCATAGTACTTTAGTACTAGCAACGATTTTGTTAATTTCTTGACAAATTTTCCTAATATATGTATAATATTTTCTAATATATATTATTCAGTCTATTCTATCTACTGTTTTGCTTTTCGATATCCTGCCTCAATCGCTTCTTCCTCTGAATCAAAAATAATCAGATTCTTGGAATCTTCCATCTCCCCATAAGCTCGCTGACCCGGGCAGTGATAAATCTTAGAGCGTTTATTACCCCTTATCTCTTCGACAATTTTCTCCTCTTCATCATCCTGCGCTGCTGCATTATTTAGGTCCAGTCGATTATCCCCATTGCTGTAATCAATTTCGATTCCTGGCTGTACATTATAAACAAATACATTAAAACAAACACCCTCGCCATCGTCCTCCACAGAATATCCTTCCATCTGCACTCCTCTGGCTACTAAATCGTTTCCATCATAAATTGGCGTTACACGATACAGCACATGTCCGCCTGTTTCTTTTACATAATCCGCCACCATATCTTCAAAGGGAAGCATTCCGTCCACATTCATATATCTGGTGCCGGTAATGAGATTCTTCTCATTGGCATTCTCTCCAGTTAGCTGATATCCCAGAAGATGGCAGCGATTATAAAGATATTTTCCGTCTACAATGTCGTATTTGGCAAGCTGCCAGCCGGACGGCTTGACCATGCCGATGCTGCCTCTCTTTTCGGTGGGCATTAAATCCCTGCCTACATTGGCAAAAGCAACACCGCAGCGTCCAAGACGGTCCAGATCGCTATATGTCTCAAAGGATTCTGTGGACATATCTGCTTCTGAAAACGCTGGCATATTATCTTCCAGTACAACATAAGGGCTGTTCTCATAAGGCGGAATTTCTGAAAGAGAATAAGACGCAGTCTCTGAAGTTTCTAAAATCCCCATCTGCTCAAGCTGACTGCACCCGGACAATAATACTGTCAAGGTTAAAATCAGTATTAAAACTCTATTCTTATTATAAAACAATTTGTATAAATCCATTCCTGTACGCTCCTATCTATTTATTCTATTTCATTATCTCAAAAGAACATTCGTTCGTCAAGAGTTATTTTCAAAAAAAAGAAAAACTGTGCATTCAATGTGGCACTGAATGCACAGTTTGGGTCCTATCTCTTTTTACACACTTCTATAAGACTTTGTTCCGCCAATACGAGTCACCTGATAGATTCCTCGAGTTGTAATCTGCCGTTCTGCCAACACTCCCCGCACCCGTTCTATTGAGTCAATCCTCAGATAGAGGCCAGTGCTGCAGGAATGAGTTATCTGCGGAGGCAACTTTCGCAGGGCAGCATGAAATCCATTTTCCTCCAGGACATCTTTGGCATAGGCTGCTTTATAAAAAGAAGAAAAGGAAAGAATATACTCATTCTCCATGGTAGTCTCCTTCTATGTGCTTCTGAAATCAGAATAAATTTTTTATCTTGCGTATGTAATAGGTTAGGAAGGAAACTTTCTTTACATCTCTGTCGGACACCAGATCGTAGGTACCTGCTTTTTCTTTTCCGATATATACAGTCAAAGTACCTACTTTGTCACCTTTTCGCAGAGGCAGTTTTATGTTCTTATTTATGGTAACTTTACATGCCGCCTGCTTTTCTTCTCCTTTTTTGACAAAAGCTGTTATTTTTTCGGTAGTTAATGCTTGAAAATAATAAGGCTCTCCTTTATCAAGGGTCACTTTTTTCATACGCTGCCCCTTGTCTGCCAAGGTGACCGACGCATAGTTAGCAAATCCGTAATTCAAAAGCTTTGAAACTTCTTCAAACCGGATTTTTGAAGTCTTTGCACCTAACACCACGGCTATCAGCGTAGTATCATCCTTTGTCGCCGAAGCGGAAAGACAGAAGCCCGCCTCCTGAGTAAAGCCAGTTTTTATACCATTAGCACCGGGATACTGTTTGATTAATTTGTTGGTATTGGTCAGTCCGAACTCCTTTTCTTTTCCGGGAAGCCCAACCTGTATCGTCGTCTGCCAGGTATTAAACCATTTTTGCGTGTGCTCGTGCTTCAAAAGCTTTTGCGACATCACTCCTATATCATATGCACTGGTGTAATGATCTGCTACAGGTAATCCGTTGGTATTTACAAAGTGCGTATCCCTCATGCCAAGTTCTTCTGCCCGCTTATTCATTTTTTCCACAAAAACTTCTTCACTGCCTGCAATGTATTCCGCTGTAGCAACACAGGCATCATTAGCACTGACAATGGCAATTCCTTCCAAAAGCTCCTCCAGTGTATGGGTTTCACCAACTTCCATATACATCTGGCTGCCTCCCATAGAAGCTGCTCTTTCAGAAATTGTTACCGGGTCGGTCAATTTAACTTTCCCATCTTCAACTGCTTCCATTGCAAGAAGCATGGTCATAACTTTGGTTACTGACGCTGGCGGCAGCTCTTTGTGAGCGTCCTGCTGATAAAGGACTTTACCCGTGTCCGCATCAATGAGTACTGCTGCCTTTACATCTAAATTCAAATTAGCTTTCTTTTGTTCTTCGGTTGGAGCACCCTCAGACGTCAAACTATCAGACACTGTTTCCAGCACTACAGGCTCCTGCGGGTTAGAATAGTATTTCACACCTAAAATTCCACCAGTTCCGCAAAGGCAAAGGGCACAAAGTAGGCATAACGCTCTTTTTCGATTCTTCCTTATCATAAAAACACCTCTCTCATTTGGTGTAATATATGAGAAAAGTGCAGCGGATATGCTAATTGCCGGAAAAGATTGCTGCAAGGTTCGTTGTAGTGATAGGGGATTTTCTAAATTATTGCTGGTTTTTCACCGTGGTACTAATCGGAAGAACAGCAAGCGACATTATTTCAATCCGCACGCCTGCAAGAGGCGCGACCTGAGCGTAGGCAGAAGTAAAGGGTATGAGGTATTTCAATCCACGCGCCTACAAGAGGCGCGACCCAGTCAATATGGAAGTATATATAATCCCACACATTTCAATCCACGCGCCTACAAGAGGCGCGACACGATGACAGAGCATACGCAAGAAGACGGTCAAGTAATTTCAATCCACGCGCCTACAAGAGGCGCGACACCTAATATCGGCGAGCAGGCTATTCTTAATAAGATTTCAATCCACGCGCCTACAAGAGGCGCGACGTTTACTGCAATTACTGCCGCAATTCCCATAAATATTTCAATCCACGCGCCTACAAGAGGCGCGACCCAACAGGGTCTGTGTGACGGATTTTATGCCCATTTCAATCCACGCGCCTACAAGAGGCGCGACATGTACCTTGATGACTGGATTAAGCTGTTTGCAATTTCAATCCACGCGCCTACAAGAGGCGCGACACATTGGACCATCTTTCCAAGGCTATAAACAATGGATTTCAATCCACGCGCCTACAAGAGGCGCGACTGCAAAATTATAAAAGTTTTCTATAATTTTTATCAATTTTTTGTTTTATTTCTATCTCTACATACTACTAAACTGTCAAAACTCTCTTAAGACCACCTCTTTTCATTGAATTACAGGTGCGAAACATCCCAGAAAGTCATGTTCACTTCATTTTCGCACCACCAAAATTTCATCTTTTCCAAAATATTTTTAGGACAAGTGTATTTTATCTGTCTCAATTATACCTCAAAAGGATTTTCTTCACCTGTAAAGTATTTCTTTGCTCCTAAAATAGAGTTTTCTGCCATATTTGCCACCGCTTCATCCGTGTAGAACGCCATATGAGATGTAACGATAACATTGGCATAAGACCTTAAGATTGCTAATCGCGGATTTCCCAGAGGCTCACCCATGCGGTCAAAATAGTACAGACCACTTTCGTGCTCGACTACATCTAGGCACGCAAATCCAACCTTTTCCGATTCGATCGCATCAATCAGTGCATCACTGTCAATTAAAGCACCTCTGGCACAATTTACAATCCCGACTCCGTCTTTCATCATGCGCAGTGCATTATTATCAATCAGGTGATAATTTTCATCTGTTGCAGGTGCGTGAAGTGTAATAATATCTGACTCACAAAACAGCTGTTCAAGTTCAACATACTCGCCCAAAGCTTTGACAGACTCTTTCTGATAAGGATCATAAGCTAAAATTTTACACCCAAATCCAGTTAAATTACGAATTACCGTTTCTCCTATCCGACCAGTTCCGATCACGCCGACAGTGCAACCTGGTAGTTCGCGCGCCAATTTTCCCCGAAGTGTAAAATCTTGTACATCCCCACGCATCATGATATGCTTCATTTTACGAAGCCCCATAAGAATCAGCATAACAGTAAAATCTGCCACGCTGGATGGCGAATAGGTTACATTTGTAATACCCATACCAAGTTTTTTCGCATATTTCCAGTCAATATGGTCATATCCAATCGTTCTAGTCGAAATACATTTTATTCCAAGCTGATAAAATTTATCAATTAACTCTCTGTCAATAACGGTTGTAATAATATCCACGGCATCATAGCCTGCTGCTAACTCTGCATTTGCTAAGCAAGGCGTTTCTGCAGTGTAACCATACTCCACATCATACTTTTCACAAAATTTGTCGAAGAAAGGCTTTTCGTCAAAGTCTCTCATACTATATACAAATAATTTCATGTCGCTACCTCTCGCATTTACTTGCATTTATCATACCACAAATAAAAAAGAATGCATAGCATTTAAGAATGATTGTCAAAATCTATTATTAAAAATTAATAATCTCTCGTCCATTTTAATAGAGGAATATAAATTGAAACTAACTGAAATTCTATATATTTTACTATTTTCACAGCCACCAACTTGTGACTATAAATAGGCACAAGTTGGAACCAGTGATCATAGAAGGTTACGGTAACTACAACCCCGGCGCATTTCAATCCACGCACCCCTCACGGGGTGCGACCTTTCTGTTCTTCCTGATGGCGTGGGGAGGCGGCTGATTTCAATCCACGCACCCCTCACGGGGTGCGACTACTTCCGAAGAAGCAACTTTCAAGTATTTTTGCTTATTTCAATCCACGCACCCCTCGCGGGGTGCGACTTTTGCTAATCCTTCAAAACTCCGGAAAAACACCGATTTCAATCCACGCACCCCTCACGGGGTGCGACACTCTTGTAACCGCCCAAAACTCTCATCAGTCAGCATTTCAATCCACGCACCCCTCACGGGGTGCGACTAGCAAACACCTTTGATGGCGAAACTGGTGAGTCATTTCAATCCACGCACCCCTCACGGGGTGCGACTCTGACACCATGATTGTATCTCCCACATCAAACGATTTCAATCCACGCACCCCTCACGGGGTGCGACTTTCTGTGCTTACAAGTATTTCCGTAGGATTACCAATTTCAATCCACGCACCCCTCACGGGGTGCGACGGATGTAGCACTGTATGAATCAGATCAACAAAGCATTTCAATCCACGCACCCCTCACGGGGTGCGACGTGCAAATAAACCTGTTTCTCCCTGTTCAAATCCGGCGCACTGGCCGCACCCCTCACGGGGTGCGACGCACGACTGTTCTGTCCAATCTTCTTTAAGTTGGCAAGGCGCACTGGCCGCACCCCTCACGGGGTGCGACGTGCAAATAAACGCCAATTTCCCAATAAAATCACCATTTATTTGTAAATTCTTTATAATTTTTAAAAGTATAAATACATATACTTCCAGAAAAGTAACTATTATGTCTATAATTCTGGTGCGAAAGCCCAAGGATTTTATGTCCACTTGCCTTTCGCACCTTTCTTAAACCATCAAAACGCCTTCAGCTTCATAACTTTCTTTGGCTCCGAAATGCTCTACTTTTGTTTGATAATTATTTCCCAAATAGTAAAACCTGACACTATCTTGTCTTTCGTCAATCAAAGACAAAAGTTTATCCTTTAAGAGCAGCATTTGTGAACTGTCCACTATACATTCAAATACCGAATTTTGTACACGCTGACCATAATTGACACATTCCTTTGCGACCTTTCGAAGCCTGGTCTTTCCAGCTTTGTCCTGTGTTGACACATCGTATGTAATTAATACTAGCATCTGAAACCTCCTACTTCCATAAAAACGGTGGATAGCCTTCCAGGTCTCCTCGAATAGTCCGCGCTAACAGCATTGCCTGTATATGAGGCACCAGCCCCCAGCAAAGCTTTTCCTCAAGAAATGGATGGGTAATCATCTCTTTCTTACGTTGTTGCCATGCCGACAAGAACTGTTTTCTTCCGTCTTCATTGAGCAATACCGCCCCATCTGCTTGCGTCTCAAAATGCACTGCTTTCATAATCTTTCGATTGATTAAAGAAAGCACAAAGCGGTCCGCCATAATCCCACGCAGTTCTTCCATCATATCCAGTGCCAAAGACTTTCTACCAGGTCTATCACTGTGCAAAAATCCTACATAAGCATCCAGTCCAACGCCCTCCAGTGCACCTGCACAATCATTTCCAAGCAAAGTGTATGCAAAGGAAAGCAGCGCATTCACTTTATCCAGCGGCGGTCGGCGATTGCGACCGCAAAACTGAAAATCTTCTTTCTGATTGATAATCAAATCATCAAAAACTGCAAAATATCGAGATGCCAGCTCACCTTCAATGCCACGTAAGGAATCCAGCGTATCACATGTGCGAATCCCGGAAAGCCCTTGATGGAGCTGTCCAGAAATTTCTTTGATACGCTCAATATCAACACGCAAACCGTGATCTCTGACAGTCCGCTCCAAGCTCCACCTGCAGTTAAAAACTTTTCCCAAAATCATTGCCTTTGCGTATGACAAACTTCTATCTACATCATCCGAAATTCGATATTGCTCTTTTCGTAGCAGCACATTTCCATATGGTATCCCTGAAGTGCGAGCCAAGAATCTGCCTTGCGGCGAGAAAAAACTCAGCCCAATTTCTTTCCGTGCACAAGCACCCATCAGCGCTGGTGAAGCACCTTTATACGAGAAACTGACAATCTGCTCCAGCGTATGAAGCGGAAATCTTCCGGCAGTTTCCTCATCACGAAGGATTACTACATTTTCTCCGTCCAGTGCCAGATACACATCCTCAGAAAGTACATATAATGTATTGAGCAGCTTCTTCACTACAATGCACCTCCTTCTCCCAGTCTATCTGCAATATACCGTTCCACATTAAGTTTCTTGTTTAATTTTGGCAAACAAAGATCCTTTAACGAACAGCTGCGACATTTTTTACTAGTTTTCACTTTGGGCGTGTTTCCCTTCTTGTAAAGTGTATGCATTTCCTCGCATAGCTTCTCAACTTGTCCTCGAAGTGTCATATCAAAAATAACTTCCGTCCGGCGCTTATTTTCGCCATAAAACAGATACCCTTTGGGAATATCCGTGAGAAACATCTCCTCCAGACATATTGCCTGGGCACAAAGCTGTACTGCATCTTCGCAGCCATCTTTCTCTGTTCCTCGCTTGTATTCCACCGGTACAACATCCCACGTTCCGTCATAATTAGACAAGGCTATGCCGTCACACGCTCTGTGAAACTCCACTACATCACACTGCCCAGAAAGCCCCAACTGCCGTGAGGAAATGCGGAGACCCCGCATGATAATTAAGTCTCCGCGCTTTTCCACAGACATCTCATCATGGGCTTTCTTGTGCATCAAAATCCCTGCTGTCGTTTGATAGTTTTCTGCCCACTGCTGTTCTACATGAATGAGCGCCCACTGCCTTCGGCAAAAGGCAAAGTGCTGAATGCCCGAAAGCTGGATGTATTCTTGTTCCTCATATCCCATAGCTATATTTTTCTTGTTACTTCTACAGACTCAGGAATCATTTCATCGTGAATCACAACTTCATAATCCTGATAACAACGAGGATAAACTACATCCACTCCCCGTCTAATCTCCACTGCTTCAAAGAGCTTATGTGCTGGACAATCCCCCAGTTCAGTGCTGTGCTTAAACACAATGAGCTCTCTAACTGCCATTTTGCCTCTTGCCGCAGAATGATCGATTTCAAACATATTGATAATTGCTTTCCACAATAATTCCAAATCCTCTTCAGAAAAGCCAGTTACCTTTTTCGCCAAATTAGCAGAAATATAGCCTTCTACCCGGTACAGACCATACGGTACAATGCTCTTTCTTCCCATTTCGTTCTGTTTCATTTCTGCATCCTTTTCAGTAGTAATTGCAACACGAGTAATGGTAACTTCCTGACTCATAATCGGATCAACACTACGGGCAAATCCCAGCTGCACAGGACCGCGTACCTGACCGCAATTGAGTGCATCTTTTACAAAAGTAGTCATCACAGCACCAAAGGTCCTGATGTCATAAAAATTTCTGCACATAAAGTCACGTACTTTCAAATCAATATCTGGGTTCGCTTTCTTTGCTTCCTTAATCCTCTTTTCATCCAACCCAAGATATTTATATGCCAAGCTGTCACTTCGATTTAGCGGAACATCACCTTTTATGTAAATTTTATAGCCCTGTCCTCCTTCGGAAATATCCTGTCCATAGTCGGGATCCATTGCAGTTTCTACATAGTTACGTATTTTTCTCTTCAAGCACACATCTGTAACAATACCATATCCGCTTTCCGGATCGATTCTTGGCAGATTTCCCGCGTCAGGATCTCCATTGGGATTGCCATTTTCCACATCAAACAAAACCACAAACTCATATCTGTTCTTGATTACTTCACTCATTTTACTTTACCTCCTGCTCCTTTTTCATATAACGGTCTTGTGTCTGGTGATAATACCCGAGAATAAACATACCCTGTTCCTCTAAGTTCAGCCGCTTAGGATAGGCGATTCCTTGATCATCCGATACAGAGAATTTATCCTGCAGTGTACCTAATTTCTGTTCAAACCAAATTTCAGTGCTTTTATTCCTTACTGCAATCTTTTTCATATGACTGTTTTTCAATTTCAGTAAAACAGGAAAAATGGATGCTGGCATAGCACAAGCCGAATTAAAATACCGATCTTTAATTGTAGCATTCACCTTACCCGGCTTATTGGATTCCTCCTGAATATGCTCAAGCACCGCAAACATCCTTCCTAGATTATATGGGACATTTTTACTGTTTTCATTCAGACTCACTGTAAGTTCCTCCTCTTCTGTTACCCTTGTATTTCGCATAAGGTATGCTTTGATAATTGCTGCACGTCCTCGTGTGATTTTATAAATACCTGCGTTGCTGTCATCCTGGTCAGCCCGTATTCTCTGCAATACTGCCTGATAAAGACTCTCCGGATAACGTCCGCCCGATAAAATCGCTCGAAACGAATTCCCTCCTATATGATCTGGCGCCTTTTTATCCTTTGACTTCTTATTTGCGATTTCCTGCAGCATTCTCCATACACCGAGATGTTTAACAATATCGCTGGCGGGTCGAATCACTTCCATTCGATCATAATGTGTCTTCAAATGGCTCAAAATGTTTCCAAATCCATCTTGATAGAAGAAGCGTACTGACAGTCTTCCCGCATTAGGTCCAAGACCCAAAATGCAAAACCTTTGTTCAGGATTGATAGCTTCTAAATCTGCATCAACATCGACGCTCCATCCCTTCTCCAAGTTTTTAAAAATACCAGCTACAATTTCCTGATTATCTGCGGTAGGCTCTATACAATCAGCAAAACTTTTTTGATAAATTTCCTCTCCACTTTCTGCCCAGTAGACAACCATAGTGGTTCCTATGATACTTCTATAGTCTCTATTGCTGATCAAGTAATTCAAAGCAGTTGTATAAGCGTATGCCGCATATTCGCTCACCGGTGCATTATAACTCTGCTCCTTTCCATAGGAGCAAAATGCCGGTGCATTAAATCCTACTAGCGATGCTCCGCTTGATTGTGCGCCGGGCACGCCTTTTATCTTCCCGTGTATTCTCGCAATAGGTGCACGCTTGCCCGTTACAAGACAGATTCCTTCCTTACCGCCATCTTTCTCATGGTAGGCTTTTTCCCAGGCATTCTGGATTTCATCATCCTCCTGTATAAAACGACCGTCTAATTGAAAAACCAAATTAGATGCAGCACACAATTCTTCATAATTGGCTGCAATCACCGGATGTTCCTCAGCATGCTCCGGATTCCAGCTTTGAAAAAAATTCTTTACCGCTTCGGCGGCTTCAGAGTGAACATCCGCTAAATCCTCTGTATGTAACTTTTTTGAAGCAAGAAAGCAATTTCTTGCTCGATCTGGTTTTCCCTTCGTATCTATGCCTAGAAAGTAGCTGACATTGTCACAGAGAAAATTGGGAGATATTCCGCTGGTCTTGACGCCCTGTTCCGGGACTTTGAGCAGAGATGGAATTTCCACAGTTTTTTTGCCACGCAGTTGCTCAGTTGTCAGCGTTACAATGCCCTTAAGTTCGCCGTTTGCTGCAATATCCAAAGCTGCTGCAACTTTTGCCTGACACCATCCCGGTGCAGTTACCTTGCCTTGCTCTTCTAAGGCTTTATAATATTCCACCAATGACTGCAGTATCATCGAACCACCTCACAATCAGTAAGATCGAGCATACCACCATTTAATACGGCTCTGAAAAACAATGGCTGTATTTCTTCCCCGGTATAGTCAAAGTCGAAAAACATATAGCCCAAATCCCTGTCTTCAGCAGAATAAGCTGTATCAACCCCCTGCTCCTCGTACAGTTCAAATTTTGCCGGAAACTCTCTGCACCCAAAATAAGGTTGATGATAGCACTTTCCGCTGCGCAGCCTGCGCATCATAATATCCTTAAATTTCCCCGGATTATCCCCTACATTTGCTTTTTCTGTCATCTCAAAATGCGCATCTATAACATAGTCAACATCTTTGAGCAAAACGGCTGCACGCTGTGCAATATCTTCTTTCGCATTGATATACAGAGGCTTCGCATTTCCGTTCATCACTGATAACACATTGGTGTGCTGTATTTTACTCTGTAGCTCATTTCTCCGCACGCTGGTAAAGGCAATAGGCTTTCGCACGTAAATCTTGTCAATGACCCATCGCATGCCCGGATGCCAATAGATTGCTTCTAAGATGCCCCTTGCTGCAGAAGGTGTTATCACATCGTAGCTGCAACGTTCCACTTTCATTTCCGGTCTGGAAAACAGGGCATAATCGCCCCACACATGTACTCGTACGCCATGACTCATAAATTTTCACTCCTTTCCTTTATTTTAATAGTAAAGACCAATTCCCATCTCTGCATTTAGCTGTATCCCGCAGCCTTCATGATAATATTCCGCCTGCTCTAATACGGCAAAGTCGTCAAACAAAGGTGTAATCATGCCTTTTTCCCATAGCGTTCTGTAATCATTTTCGTATACACTGATACAATACTTCCCTGCTTTTCTCATTAGCGGCAAGCAATACTGATCGTCTGCAAATTTTTCCGCAATTTCCTTTGCCTCATCTTCCAACGCAATGAGTACAGTCTTTGTATCCTGTTCAATGAGGTGAAACTCTTTTGCTACTGTTGCAAAAGGAAAGTTATAACTCCTAGTACCTTTTTCAAATGCCTCTACTACCTCATGCTTGTCCAAAAAATTTCTTCTGAAATCGTATAGTCTTGCAAAATAATCGTAAATTGCTTCCAAATCTGTAATATCTTCATATTTTCTTACAATCTGTTCTGCCACATCTCTCATCTGCTTCATACTGGATGGAAGTTTTCCTCGCTCCTGGCTTTCCAATTGAAAGAAAACAGTTTTACACTGTTCTGCCGACAGCATTCCTTCTCGATTGCACCGTCCTGCCGCCTGAATGATGGAATCAATTCCTGCCAGTTCCCTAAACACAAAAGGGAAGTCCAGATCTACACCCGCCTCAACCAGGCTGGTTGCGATTAATCTGCACGGTTTTCCTGCCATCAGCTTTTCTCTTACTGTTTTCAAAATCCGCTGCCGGTGTGCGGGATACATGTATGTAGATAAGTGATATATATCCTCTTCACCCTCTTCTAACAAACGATGATAGATTTCCTGCACATCCATTCTTCTATTCAGAATACAGAGGATCTGCTTTTTATTCTTCAGTTCATCAAGCAAATGCGCCTTTGTTATGATACCGCCGTTTTCCACATTGGTACGTTTAAAAAATGCATACATGTTGTGCACGTCTGGGCAGATTTCCTGTACATTTTTAGAAAGTTCTTCCGGAAAATATTTCATCAGCGCCGGCTGAGTTGCCGTACACAAAACCACCGTACACCCATAATTGTAAACCAGCTCGCTAATTGCCTGTATGCATGGCTTCAAATAATCTGTCGGGAGCATTTGCACCTCATCAAAGATAATGACGCTCTTTGCCAAATTATGTAATTTTCTGCACTTGGACGGCTTATTGGAAAATAACGATTCAAAAAACTGAACATTGGTTGTCACGACAACCGGCTTGTCATAGTTTTCTGCGGCCAGTCGGTGCTTTGCTTCTTCTTGCTCGTCTTCAAAAGAGATATTGCAATGATCCTCCAACACATTTTCAGCTCCTAAAATCTCCCGAAACACCTGCGCATTTTGTTCAATGATAGAAGTGAAAGGAATTACGTAGATGATTCGTTCCAGCTCATGTGTCACTCCATGGCGAAGCGCAAATCCAAGAGAAGATACAGTCTTTCCGCCGCCAGTAGGCACTGTGAGCGTATAGATACCCTGTTCTTCCTTTCCTTTCTCCAGACAAGCTTTCAAAATCTCTGTTCTTTTGCCATTGACTGTTTCGCATGCCTGATTGTCGAGCCAGGGTTTAATATGATCATCATATCTTTCTGTAAGCGTCTGCAATGATTCACCGCTTGATTCTCTGAAAACTCCCTCATTCATGAATTTTTCTGTATTCAGAAAGTCCGCATCTACTAGACACGAAAATAACATTCTAGTCCAGAAAGATATAGAAAATCCACCCTTTCCTAGGATCCTCAGCGGTGGTGGCACCAAGCCCCTTATCTCGATTTCTTCTTTAAATTGGCTATAGTCTTCAACTGGTTTCCGTAACCTTCCCTGTAATGTTGGAATTCCCGCTCCATCTGACGTCGTTCCTCCATCTGGAATTCCGCCGTGATGTCCGGCAACACAATATGCTGCGCAGTAGTTTAAACCGCTGCCTTTTCCATAAAGTTCTTTTGCGCCGGCTGTAGAATGGTCGACCCTCGCTCCGCCAAGCAGTCTTTTCTGAAAAGCATTGGAATATTTCCCCAGATCATGAGCCTTTGCCGTCTCCGCTGCTTGTGCACTGGAATAGAATGCCTTCGCAAAATCTCCTGCAAGCTCAGCAGTTTCTAAAAGATGCTCTTTCACAGACTGTTCTCTTTTTCCATCTTCACTGATGTGTGCCAAGTATTTTTCTTCCGTAATCGCTCACCTCTTTCTTCCCTCTGTTAATAAATTGCTTTGCTATTTATAATAACTTTACTATATATAACATTTCCCTTTATGTCAACACTTCAATAGATTTAGATATAATTTTATGCGAGTATCGAATTTAAATTTAGGATTAATATGAGTAATATTAAAACAGGGCCGCTCAGCGACCCTGCTTTTTTATATATAACCTATCACTCCTCCAGTTTCCATATGTGCTTATCCCTGCGAAACATCAAGCAGGTAACCACACCCAAAATGCCAATCACGAAGAAGAATAGCGCTGCACCAGCGCCTTTTCCACTGCCGAACAGACTGCACCACAGGCTGGCAGTACCGGCAGAAGACTGTACTGCCATAAACGGCTCAAAGACCCTGTCAACCAGCAGACCACCTAAAAGATAACCGATAGGAATGGTGAAAAACTGCAGCGTATTTCTTGCCGCATACACTCTGCCCTGCATCTCAACAGGGATATGGCTGCGCATAACTACATCCATATTGGCGTTCATAATCGGAATCCAGATCCATCCCAGCACTCCGCCGATACACCACACCGGTATCGAAGTACCTAAGGCTAAGATAAAATTCTCCGTACTCATAGCTAATAGAAGCGTATTACAGATAACACGGATTCGGCTTTTCGGCTCCGGCAGCAGCGAAGCTGCAATACTGCCTGCCAACATAGCAAGCCCCGTTGCCGTATTGACTGCCGCAAGAGCGGTTTCTCCTCCGCCTGCTCTTGACAGCAGCATTGCCGGAAAAGCTGCATTGTACATAGATGCCGTCAGATTAATTGCCGCCAGAAACAACATTAGGTCGAGAATCCCTCTATTGCTCCACAAATAGGAAAGTCCTGCCTTTGCAGACTGTACCAGAGGCTCCTTGCCTTCTCCTGCACACTTGCCCTCAGGAATTTTTATCCATAGGCACAGCGTTACAAAGGCGCATAGAAAAGTTGCCAGGTCAAAGTAAACCACCGCGGATAGACCAAACACTGCGTATAGTGTCGTTGCTGCTATTGGAGTCAAAATATTTACCACAGAGCCGGACAGCGACCGCAAGCCTGACACCCGTTGGTAATGCTTCTTCGGTACAATCAAAGTCACCGTCACATCTACTGCCGGCTGCTGCACCGTCCCCATGAGACCGTTCAATGCGTTTAGCGCATAAAGGTGCCAGATTTCCAGCTGCCCCGTTTTTAAAAGCACAAGCACCACGAATGTGCAGACCGCTGCAAAGCTGTCGCTTACCAGCAATGTCAGCTTTTTGTTCCACTTATCGCTGAGGGCGCCTGCAAAAATGCTCATCGCAACATAAGGCGCATACGAGCATACTGCCAAAAGCGCCGTCGTCAAAGCAGATCCCTTCTCCTCATATGTCCACAAAATCAGCACAAAACTGGTCATCGAACTGCCCAGCAGCGATAAGGACTGAGTAGACCACAAAATTAGGAAACTGTGAAGTTCCTTACATATCATTTTTAAATTGTTCATAAGACTTTGCTCCTTTTTATTTAGATAATTTCCAAATAGACTGCAAAGCCCTTGGGCGAATCTCCGTTCACTCCATACAAGTTCACCCTTAAGCCTTGCATGGAGCTGCTGCAATAGCCAGTTTCATCATTTTCACTCCCTTCATGCAAAATTCTAAGTAAAAGTATATCATATAATCTTATCCTTGAAAACTGCACCAAAGAAAATTTTCGTTCCTAACACATGTTTTGAAAAAGGTAAA
This sequence comes from Emergencia sp. 1XD21-10, assembly GCF_009936045.1. Taxonomy (GTDB): domain Bacteria; phylum Bacillota; class Clostridia; order Peptostreptococcales; family Anaerovoracaceae; genus Senimuribacter; species Senimuribacter intestinalis. The sequence goes on from NZ_QWEQ01000003.1 coordinate 82,696, forward strand.
AAACTCACAGCACAGCCCCTAAATAAACACCCGCCACGCATCCAACGCGTGGTTTTCTTATATATAAAATGACCAACTCCTATCAGCGTGATAGGAGCTGGTCATTTTTAAAACGATTTTATCGCTGGCATTTTTCTTTCAGTTTTTCCCACTGTTCGTCCACATAATTCTGGGCATCTTCAATCATCCACTCATTGCCCTTTGCGAACATGTGCTTAAATCTGCCCTGCTTTTCGAGGAAACGTTCCACCGGCAGTTTCTTTGCAGGCTCATAGGTCAGCTTCCATACGCCCTGCTCAATCTCATAAAGCGGCCAAACGCAAGTATCCACAGCCAATTTACAGATTTCCGCAAGATCTTCCATCTCGTATCTCCAGCCTCTGGGACAAGGAGAAAGTATGTTGAGGAAACACGGTCCTTCAGTGTAAATCGCCTTGTGTGCTTTGTTATGCAGGTCTCTAAAATCTCCAAGGAAAGTAGTCTGCGCTGCATAAGGCACGTTGTGCGCAGCGATGATTTCTGTCAAATTCTTCTTGTTCTGTACTTTTCCATAGGACTTGCTTCCTACCGGTGTAGTCGTCGCATCTGCAAAACGAGGTGTTGCAGATGAACGCTGAATCCCCGTATTCATATACGCTTCGTTGTCATAGCATACATAGACCATATCGTGACCACGTTCCATCGCCCCCGATAGAGACTGAAAACCGATATCATAAGTACCGCCGTCTCCGCCAAAGCAGATAAACTTATAGTTGTCCTTAATTTTACCTCTCTTTTTCAGCACATGATAAGCCGTCTCTACGCCACCGGTCATGGCTGCTGCATTTTCAAAAGCGCTGTGAATATAGCTGTCCTCATAAGCTGTATATGGATACATAAAAGTGGAAACTTCCAAACAGCTTGTCGCATTGGATACTACTGCTTTATCTCCTTCGTCAAGGGCACGAAGCACGCCGTTTACGGCAACGCCCGCACCGCAGCCAGCACAGAGTCTGTGTCCTGGTACAAATCTATTTTTCTTTCCTAATTCTGTCTTTAAACTGTAAGCCATGTCTATCTATCCTCCAAATCTCTAACGCCGATATGTCTGTAAACCTGGCCGACCTGACCTGTTTCTATCATTATAAAGAGGGCGTCGTAAATTTCTTCGTAAGTGGAAATGGTTACATCTCTGCCACCAAGACCATATACGTAATTGACTGCCATCGGTCTTTTTGCAAGATCGTATAAAGCACTTCGCGTCTCTGCAAAAATAGGACCGCCGCAAGCAGAGAAACCTTCACTCTTGTCCATTACCGCTACAGCTTTTACTTTGGAAAGGGCTGCTGCCAGTTCCTCCATTGGGAATGGTCTGAACACTCTCAGCTTAATGAGACCAACCTTTTTGCCTTCTGCACGAAGCATGTCCACCGCAGCTTTTCCAGTTCCTGCGGAGGAGCCGATTACTACTACCGCCGTTTCTGCGTCATCCATATAGTACTCTTCAAAGAACCCGTATTTTCTGCCGGAAACTTTCTCGTATTCCTTTGCAACTTCCAAGATTCTTGTCTTGGCGTCTTTCATGGCTTCAGCCTGCGCTTTTTTAATTTCCATATAGTATGGAGAAACGCCATAAGGACCTACCGCAAGAGGATTTTCAGCCTTTAAAAGATAGTTTTCCGGTTCGTATTCTCCAACGAAAGCTTTTACATCTGCATCATCGAGAAGCTCGATATTTTCAACAGCATGGCTCGTAATAAAGCCGTCCTGACAGATCATAATCGGCAGGCGGCAGCTTTCTGCAATCGGCATTGCCTGAATATAGTTATCGTAAACTTCCTGATTATTTTCTGCATAAATCTGAATCCAGCCTGCATCTCTGCAGCCCATGGAGTCGGAGTGGTCGTTATTGATATTAATAGGACCGGTCAGCGCACGGTTTACCACTGCCATGGTAATCGGCAGTCTGGAGGAAGACGCTACATAAAGCAGTTCCCACATCAAGGCAAGACCTGCGGAAGAGGTTGCCGTAATTGCTCTTGCACCTGCTGCGGAAGCTCCGATACAGGTGGACATTGCGGAATGTTCAGATTCTACTGCTACAAACTCTGTGTCTACCAGACCGTCAGCGATATACTTGGAAAAATACTGTGGAATTTCTGTAGATGGTGTAATCGGAAACGCCCCCATCACATCGGGGTTAATCTGTCTCATCGCCACTGCAACTGCTTCGTTGCCGCTCATTCTGTCTTTTACTGCCATTTACTTTTCCTCCTTTCCCATAGTGATTGCCCCAAAGGGACATACTTTTGCACAGACGCCGCAGCCTTTGCAGTGATAAAGGTCTGTATCCTCTCTTCTTCCGTCTTTCACCGGTATCGAAACATCTGGACAAAACGGCACGCACAGCATACAGTGCTTACATTTTTCTGCATCGAAGAAAGGAGTTAATACTCTCCATTCTCCGGTATTTACTAATCTGGAAGTGCCCGGTTCATAGATCTCTGCCCCTGTGGTCAGCTCCTGCCACGCACTCTGCTCGTTGATATTCTTTGCTAATTTCATCTCGACTTAACCTACCTTTTAACTTAACCTACTTTTACTTCGTTCATGGACATCTTCAGCGCTTCCATATTGCCTGCAATCACGCCGGGCTTGTTCGCAAATTTATGGCTGAAGGAAGTTTCCATATCCTGCAGAAATTTCTCATTGTCAACGACATTGCTGACCTTTACTACAGCAGCAAGCATCGGTGTATTTGGAAAGTTCTTTCCCAGTGTGGCAACAGAAATTTTCTCTGCATCTACTGTGCACACCTTTCCCCGATAGCCGCGTAGCAGCGGTCTCAGTTCTGAAGGCTCCTTGCTGCTGTTAATGATAATCGCGCCATCTTCAGAAAGTCCCGCTGTCACATCTACAGTATGCAGCAGGGTTTCATCTACCACAACCACATAATTAGGGTTATAAATATTAGAGTGAACTTTATTCTCATAATCAGAAATCCGATTATAAGCCGTAATTGGCGCGCCCATTCTCTCCGGACCGTATTCAGGAAATCCCTGTACTTGTTTTCCGGAGCTAAACGCTACATCGGCTAATAGCAAACATGCTGTTTTGGCGCCCTGACCGCCTCTGCCGTGCCATCTGATCTCTACCGTATCGTTATTCTTTTGCATTCGTTTTCCTCCTATTAATTAAAGATCTGTTCCAGATCACTTGCTTTGCTGCAGCCTGTTGACAAAAATGTCCTATTTCGCGAAATTTGTCAATGTCGCTCGCTATGAGGCGACGCTTCGCAAGGTGCTTTTCTTGAAACATACGGAAATATCGAAGACCCAATATTTCTCCTATGTCATAAAAAACTCCGTCCTGTATCAGGACGGAGATATAAAATCTTCGCTTAACCACCTGCTACAACATACCATCATATGTTCTTCCGATTACGGGGAAGGCCCGTCAGCACTTACTCAACCGCCGCATTTATTAACACAGGTTAGTCTTTCAGCCCTGCAACTCAGGAGTGATATTCAATCTATGCCTACATTCAGTACCGGGCTTTCACCATCCCCGGCTCGCTCTTACCTTTTTGGCGTAAATCTACTGTCTCCGTCAAAGTCTTTGGTTCATATGAAATTTAATTCATGACTATTCTACCTTTTGGCCAGCAGAATGTCAACAGTTTTTGTTTATATTCTACAAACATTTTTTCTTTTCTTTGTTTGTATTTCCCAAGCATACCTAGTCTATTTGAATTTGCAGCGAATTTCCTCGACGGCTTTCGCCACAATCTTCTCTGCATCAAATCCTTCGATATCCAGCGCTTCTGCTTTGATGCATTCTGTTTCAGGAATGCCAAGCATATCGGCTGCTCCACACATATAATCGTAACCATAATTTTTTTCTCCAATGAAGCCGCCCGCTGTCGTAATATATGTCAGCTTTTTTCCATTGCACAGTCCGATAAATCCTGTATTAGTAGCTTTAAAGGTCAAGTCTGCTACCATAATATTTTCGATGTAGACTTTAAGAATTGCTGCGAAGGACAAATCCCAATAAGGTGTGCCGATTACGATATAGTCCGCTTCCTTAAACTGTTTCGCCAGGCTGAACATCTGATGCGTGAAGTCTTTTTTGCGAACCAGGTCGTCCCGAATATCCAATTTCTCCATAGTGTGAGGCTGCACGCTGCCGTTTCTGAGGACTACCGTTTCAACCTCAGTCTCCGGATTTTTTTTCAGAAATTCTTCCAGATAAACGTCGCACAAAATCTTAGTTCTGGACCTTTCATCCCTGACACATGCGTCTATGAATAACAGTTTTTCCATTTCTCGCCTCCTACTGTATCTCGCCAAGCAAGGCTGCCAGCGCTTTTGCCTCATCTTTTGTTAAGGTAACGCCCTTTCCCATTTTCTCATGCGCAGGCGCCCAGTCTCGCAGATCATACTTCGGTGCAGCACCGTTCCAGCTGACCAAATTCAGCTCCTTGCGCCAACCTCTTGCACCTTCTGATAACACGCCGATTTCCTCTATGATTTCATATTTAATATCTGCCATAACACTCTCCTCACTCTTCTTATTTCTTGTAATTGGCAATTTCCTCTGCTAACTCGTTCAGATACGTCCACCGCTCTATCTTTTCAAGCAGCTGTGTTTCAAGTTCTTCCTTCTCCATCTGCAGCTCTGCCAGCTTTGAAAAATCCGTGGCATGTCGGCTCATCTCTGCTTCCGCTTCTGCCAGCCGGCTTTCCAGCGCCTCAATATCCGCATCAATCGTCTCAAACTCTTTCTGTTCATTATATGTGAAACGGGGTTTCTGCGGCTTTGTTTCTCGCCGCTTAGGCTCTGGTGCCTTTTCCTGTTTTGCTATTGTCTGCTGTTCCAAAAGCTCTAAACTGTGCTTTGCCTCATAGTCTGTAAACCCTCCATTGTACTGGCGTATCTCACCACCCGGTAAAAATGCAAAGGTCTTTCGGGTCACTCTATCCAGAAAATATCGGTCATGGGATACGGCGATGACCGCACCATTAAAATCGTCCAAATAGTCCTCCAACACCGTCAGGGTTTCGATATCCAGGTCATTGGTCGGTTCGTCCAAAATCAGTACATTTGGTGCTGTCATCAAAATACTGAGCAGGTACAGTCTTCGCTTCTCACCACCGGAAAGATGTCCAATTTTGACAGAGTGCATATGGGGCGGAAACAGAAAGCGCTCCAGCATTTGGGAAGCTGAGAAACTCCCTTCGCTGGTCTGCACAGTGCCTGCAATATCAGAAATATAACGAATCACTCTGGCATCCTCATCGAGAGCCTGATTTTCTTGCGAGAAATAGCCGATTTTTACGGTATCACCTTTTTCCACTTTACCACTGTCACTGGCGATTTGCCCCATAAGCATACCGAGAAGGGTCGACTTTCCACAGCCGTTAGGTCCGATGATACCGACTCTGTCATTTCGTAAAAGGATATAGCTAAAATCATCAATCAGCCGCAGATCGCCGTAGGCTTTGCTGAGATGTTCAATCTCAATAATCTTCTTACCCAGTCTGCTGGATGCGGCAGTCATTTCCAGCGCGGCATCGCCTATTACCAATTTACTTTCTTCCAGCTGATGGAACCTCTCAATTCTGCCCTTTGCCTTTGTAGTACGAGCCTTAGCACCTCTACGAATCCAAGCAAGTTCCTTGCGATAAATGGCCTGCCGCTTTCTCTCCGATGCCAGTTCCATCTCCTTTCTGGCAGCCTGGGTCTCCAAATAGTAATCGTAATTGCCATCATAGCTGTAAAGCTTTCCGCCGTCGATTTCCACAATTCGGTTAGCCACTCGATCTAAAAAATACCTATCATGGGTAATCATGAATATCGCACCTTTGTAGCGAAGCAAATATTCTTCCAGCCAAATAATGACATCGCTGTCCATATGGTTGGTCGGCTCATCCAGGATTAACAAATTGCTTTCCGCCGTCAAAACTGCTGCCATGGCAACCCGTTTCCTCTGTCCGCCGGAAAGCTGCCCCATCTTCTGTTCAAAGTCGGTAATGCCAAGCTTTGTCAGCATGGACTGGTACTGATACTGCTCAACTTGACTGCCAGTTTCCAAAAGATACCGCGATGCCTGTTCCATCACAGACAGCCCTGGGTCGTAGGGCGGATTCTGCGCCAGATATGCGCTGCGAAGCTCTCTGGATTTTGTGATGGTGCCGCCTTCCTCATCGACTGCACCCGCAAGAATCTTCAGCAAAGTAGATTTTCCGCTTCCGTTGACGCCGATTAGTCCAATTTTATCCTCCTGATCGATGGAAAGGTTCACATCCATCAGCAGCGGCTTTTCTGTATAACTCTTTTTAATATGTTCTGCATTTAGTAAAATCATGGTTCTATTATATACGCTTCCCTATATGAAAATCAACTCTTGTTATCACTTCTTTTCTATCTTTTCCGTTCCTTTGCGGACGTCAATTATGGCGCGCCTTCCGCTGCACCCAGTCAGAATTAGTGAAATAAAATACGGATGCCTAATCATGCAGCATCCGCATTTTACGATATAATTTAAGAAAGCTTTATCCAATAAGCATATATAATAAGTGTGCGCTGACACCAGCAATCAGACCGCCGATTGTATGGCAGAGAATTGCCTTTCCTGTCAATTCTCTGAATCTCAAAGAATCCATCATCGCAACGTGCGTACTCAGATAACCACTCCAACACATGCACATCGCTGTAAAAACTGCGATATCATTACCAGAAGCCAGACCATCTGCTACTAAATTCGGCACCAGTCCAATGGCAGCACCCGCAGCGCCCAGCGCCGTAATTGGCACAGAAATCCCTTCTGCCGCAGTAAAGCCAAACAATGGGGTCAGAATAAATTCCACTTTTTCCGCAAGCCACGGCAAAAATCCAACGCCTTCATAAGCTGCACCAGTAAAAGTTCCATCAGCAGAAGGTCCGCCAGTCAGCATCATCACGATAGTACAGATGATAAGCACGCCAGGAATAATGGCAAATCCCATAGATACGCCATTTTTTCCGCCTTCCAGCATAGCACCCATGAAACGTTCACCCAGGCTGCCCTCACGAATCATTCTTTCGTCAAGGGAAATCTGACCACAACCGGATTTCACATCGACTTCCGCTTCTGTTCCGTAAATTTTCTTTGTATGGCGAAGCATTAATCTTGCACTGACAATACTGCCAATGACTGCACCCAGATTACCAATCAGAGCCGCCACCACAAAGCTTTCGCCTGCCGGTGCCTTAATCCCAATCATAAAGGTAGTAATAATCATGCCCATACCAAAGGCCGTCCCAATGTTAGTCAATGCCGGAAGCTGATATTTTTTGAAATATCTTCTGAAATTATCGTCCTCTGCCAGAGATAAAATTGCTGGATTATCGGACAAATAAGTAGTAACTACGCCTACTATGCTTGCGCCTGGAAGCCCGTAAAGAGGCTTCATTAAAGGTGACAAAATTTTATTAATCGCTGCTACAACGCCGAATTCCGTTAATAATCCAGCAGCCGCACCAGCAAGTACGGCGATTGCCATAATATAAAATACCGTGTTCAGTAAGAGGTCATAGGCTGTATTCATCAGCGTATTCATCATATTGACAGTTCCCATGGTAATTCCAAGGTACCCAAATATCACGCCAAAGATTCCTAAAAATACTAATGTTTCCAGACTAAACGCATTTTTCACCCGGGGCTTTCTATTTTCCACAATTTTCATCTGTGGTTTTGTCAGCTGCGGTTCTCTCTGCACAGATAAATTCTCCTGCATTACAAATTCCTTCCTTCTTTTCACTTTCTTTTTTATCTGTCTTGTATTTTTCTCTCTCATACTGTATCATAAAAGTATAAATCACAAAAGCGAATTTTTTTCATGTTTTACATTATAAAATCAGATATATAGGAGTGAAAACGATGGAATCCAATTTACAGAAATACCAAGCCTTTCTCAAGACTGTGGAATATGGCAGCTTTACCAAAGCCGCTGAACTTTTGAACTATTCCCAGTCAGGAATCAGCCGCATGATTTCCGACATAGAAAAAGAATGGAATCTAACGCTTCTAGAGCGCGGTAAAGCTGGCGTCTTCTTGACCTCTCAGGGCGAAAAGCTGCTTCCGTTTATTCAGTCTTTATGCAGAGAATACGATGCCCTTACAGAACAGGTAGACGAGCTTTCCGGTCTTCACACAGGACTAATCCGAATTGCTACCTTCTCCAGTATTGCTACTCACTGGATTCCTAACATCATCAAACATTTTCAAGCGGACTATCCCGGCATTGACTATGAACTGCTCATGGGTGACTACGAAGAAATCGAAGCTTGGGTCGTCAGCGGCAAAGCGGATTGCGGCTTTCTGCCTCTCCCCATCCGATCCTCACTGGAAACCATTCATCTTGAAATGGACGAACTGCTGGTGGCACTTCCCAAAGGTCACCCCCTTGAACACTGCAAAAAATTCCCTCTAAAGGCGCTGTGCGACGATCCCTTTATTCTTCCAAAAACAGGAAAGCGCGTGGACGCTGAACAGATTTTTCGCTATCATCAGTTAACGCCCAAGATTCGCTGTTCTACTTTCGATGACTACGCCATCATGGCAATGGTGGAAAGCGGTCTGGGAATCAGCATTCTGCCCAGCCTGATTTTAAAGCGTTCCCCCTACAACATCATCACAAAGCCTTTAGAAGAGCCCGCCTACCGTGACCTTGCACTGATTTTGCGCAGCAAAAAAAACGCTTCCCTTGCGGTAAAGCGTTTTCTGGAATATCTGGATTATCGGAAGTAGCCCGCACAGATGAGCTTACTCCCATCCACTTTTCTTCATGATTTTTTTCAGCCTGTCACTAAGTATAAGTGCCAACACCATTTTTATGCTGTCCGGCAGCAAAAATGGGAATACACACCAGCCCAACACTGCGCTGAGACCGATAGCTCCCGTGTTTTGGGTATACACCACCATAAACCAAATAGTCCCAAATACGTAGTAGGTAACCATTCCCAAAACCATGGAGAGAGCACGCACCCAGATTTTCTCACCGAGCAGCCGCTCTAAACTCCAATAGAGAAGTCCGCTGAGCAAAAATCCCAGCACATATCCGCCGGTAGTACCCATCAGCACACCAAGCCCACTGGAAAATCCTGCAAAGACTGGAACACCAACAGCTCCCAGCAGAACATAGATAACAACGACCAGAGTGCCCCTCTTGCCCCCTAACACACCAAAGGCTAAAAACAGCGCAAAGGTCTGCATCGTAAAAGGAACCAAAGTAGGAATTGATATCCAGGAACATACTGCCATAATAACTGCAAACATTGCCACACAAATCATATCATAGGTTTTATTTCTTGTTGTAGTCATAATTAAATACTCCTTCTTTCTTGAACTAAAGAGAGTATAACATCTACGCCTCTTCATGTCAACCTTGTTTTTTAATAAAAGGTGACAATGATGCGGCACATTTCAAACTGCATTTTTGCATAAAATACCTGTATAAAATCCATTTCATATGTAAAGGCTATATCGCGAAAGGAAGTGAATTTGATGATAAAATTCGATATGCACTGTCACACCAAAGCCGGTTCCATCGATGCAAAAATTCCAATCGAACGCTATATTGAACTTTTAATATCTCACGGTTTCTCCGGTATGCTGATAACTGACCACGATACATACAAAGGCTATCGGTATTTTAAAAATTTTTGCCACAGCATAACCAGCGATTTTACAGTACTGGTCGGAGTGGAATACGACACCAGGGACGCCGGTCACATTCTGGTGATTATGCCAGATGGCATTTTTCTGCCTGTGCTAAAAATCCGCGGCATGTCCATTGCGCGACTGATAAAGCTGGTCCATCAGTATGGCGGAATTCTAGGACCTGCTCATCCTTTCGGCACTCGCTACAACAGCGCTCTGCTTCTCCGCAAGCTGCGCAAAAATCCTCAGCTTGTCAACCACTTTGATTTTATTGAAGGCTTTAACACCTGTGAAAGTCCCCTTGCCAACCAGAAAGCGCAGGCCCTTGCAAAAGCATATGGCAAACCCTGTATCAGCGGTTCAGACTCTCACAAAGAAGATTATGTTGGCATGGCATTTACTGCTTTCCATGAGAATATCACCTGCAACAATGATTTAATCTCCGCTATTACCTGCGGTGGAATCATTGCTTTCGGAGGTACAGAACGAATCATGCTCCCGAAGCACAAAAAAAGACATTCTATAGCCGCCTCCCTTGGATTCCGCGCCTACAATCGCAGTCTGGGTCTGCTTTATTCCCCTTACAGACAGCTAAAACTTCGCAAATTACCCTTGCACCGCAAATAATAATTTGATAAAATGTAAATAGCAATTGTCCCTGAGTCGAACCCCACAAAGGTCCGACTTTTTTTCTCAGGATTTTATTATTAATTTACGCAAAAAGGAGACGAAGAAATGAACGAATCAAAACCAAAGGCAAACGGCTGGGCTCTGCTTCCAATTCTGGTATTTCTAATCCTATTTCTAGGAACCGGAATTCTACTCAATGACTTTTATACCATGCCAGCTGTTGTAGGCTTCTTAATCGCGCTTATCGTAGCATTTGTCCAGACAAAGGGCAAAACCTTTACCGAAAAGCTGCACATTGCTGCTATTGGAATCGGGGAAGATAATATCATCACAATGTGCTTGATATATCTTGCCGCAGGCGCTTTTTCAGGAGCAGTATCTGCAGCAGGGGGAGTCGACAGTACCGTCAATCTGGGGCTTTCCCTGATGCCGCCAAGCGTTGCAGTAATCGGTCTGTTTGTCATCGGCTGCTTTATCTCAATTTCCATGGGTACTTCCATGGGTACCATCGCAGCCCTTGCCCCAATCGCTGTAGGCATTGCGGACAAGACCGGCTTTGCGCTGCCAATCTGTATCGGTGCAGTTGTGTCCGGCGCTATGTTCGGCGACAATCTGTCCATGATTTCAGATACCACCATCGCAGCGGTAAGAACCCAGGGCTGTGAGATGAAAGATAAATTCAGAAAGAACTTTCTGATTGTACTTCCAGCAGCAATTATCACCGTTGTCATACTGTTCTGCCTGACTCGCGGCGCTTCTTTTACATTAGAAGCAGAGCTCAATTATAATATCTGGCAGGTTATGCCGTATATCTTTGTATTAGTGACTGCCGTAATCGGAATCAACGTGTTTGTTGTTTTAATCAGCGGCACCGTACTTTCCATTCTCATTGGTCTTTTCACCGGCTCCCTTGTCGTATCTGAAGTATTCACTTCTATCGGCAGCGGCGTCACCGGTATGTATGATATCACTGTAATTTCCATGCTGGTTGCTGCCATCAGCGCACTGGTCAAAGAAAACGGAGGATTCGCTTTTATTCTCGAAAAAATCCATAGCCGTATTCATACATATAAAGGCGCGGAAGTTGGTATTGCTGCTCTGATTTCTGTTGTTGACGCAGCGACCGCCAACAACACCGTGGCTATCGTAATTGCGGGCCCAATCGCAAAAGAAATCAGCGACGACTACGGCATTTCACCGGAACGAAGCGCTTCCCTTCTGGATATGTTCGCCTCCGTATTTCAGGGGATTATTCCTTACGGCGCCCAGCTGCTGTCTGCTGCAACGCTGACAGGGCTAACCTCCTTTGATATCATTCCGTATCTGTTCTATCCTTACCTAATGGCAGTGTGCGGTCTGATCAGCGTCGCTGTCTCGAAGAAAAAATAATAACCCCATCTTGCATAAGGTTAAAGAAGCTGTCTCAAAATAAAATGAGACAGCTTCTTTTCGGCTTTAGGCCAGCGCCCGCTACAAGCAGCTAGTCCGGCAAGTTCATGTACGGGAGCAAACCTGGCAGAAAGAGAATCAAGATATGCCGATGATTTACCCCGCGCCATATTTTAGCTTGATTTCTGTATACATGGCGCGAACCTTTGAGAAAGTGCCAGATACAAAAGCTTTTTAAGAAAAAATGGCGGCTGCAGAAAGAAATGCAGACAGATAGTCGGAAAAACTTTGGTATCCTACAGTAAAATATCAAAAAAGCAAGTATCGGGCGGCAGGCTCGTGCCAGTATTTGAGAAAATGAATCCAAATATGGCGGTTGGCGGATGGCTGGCGCCATGTATACAAAAAAACGCTTAAAATATGGCGTTTTCCAGGAGATGAACGCCATATATACAAAAAAATCCTGAGATTATGGCGCACCGGTTTCTCCACAGCATGAAATACTGCATACCAATCATTAAATCAGATTAAACTTCATCCTGGCATTTGTCTTGGATTCTTTTTCGCTCCAATATCACTTTTACTTCAAAAGAACTGTCTCATTTCCTTACTTTTTAGATAGTTTTTTACATATTGTCAATCATCAGCTTCTCTACCTATTTTTCCTACTTAATAAAAAAATCCGTAGTACCAAAAACAGAAAAACAGGAATCCCTTTCATGCAAGAGATTCCTGTCTTTTAAATTTTATAGTTATTTTACAGCGTCTGCGCCTACTTTGAATGCTTTCAGGTTCAGATCGATGAACTTTTCTTTTACATTCTTTCTGATGATATCTTCCCAGTCGATATCGTCAAGCCCCATCAATTTTACAAGGGCGCCTAGAAGAATGACGTTAGCCGCTTTTACGTTGCCCAGGTCCGCAGCCATTTTGGATGCGTCCATGGTATGTACGCGGTCTGCTGCCTTTTCAATTTCTTCAATGACATCGTTTGCATATTCTTCTACGCCGGTCAGTACGGTCATGGAAGGAATTCTCTCTGTATTGACAACCACTGCGCCATCTGGTTTCAGATAATCCAGAGTTCTCAGCGCTTCCATTTCTTCAAAGGAAACGATGATATCTGCAGTACCCTTTTCGATGACAGGAGAGAATACTTTCTCTTTGCTGTATCTAACCTGAGAAACCACGTCGCCACCTCTCTGGCTCATGCCGTGAATTTCACTCATCTTTACGTCGTAGCCTGCTTCCATCAGACCGAAGGTCAGCATCTTTGCAGCAGTGATGGTGCCCTGTCCGCCGACACCTGATAATAAAATATTCTTTGTCATTTTATTTCTCCTCCTTTACGATGGCATCTACCGGGCAAACCTGTGCGCAAACGTCGCAGCCTACACAGTCAGCTCTATTGATATGTACTTTCTTAGTATCTTTGTCAAAGATCAGTGCAGGACATCCAGTCTTCTGACATGCCTTACATCCGATACACTTGTCAGGATCTACAACATCCTTTGTCTGGAACAGACCCGGGAATTCTTCCAGATCAGCCTGAGAGAATTTCTTCAGCACGCACGGCCATCTTGTGATGATAACAGATGGTTCATCCAGATCCCAAAATTCATCAAAGGCGGCGTCAACTGCTTTCAGGTCGTTCGGATCGATTACTTTTACATGCTTGATACCGATGGCTTTAACCAACGCTTCCATGTTGATCATGTTAGCTTCTTCACCTTTTACGGTGTAGCCAGTACCCGGATTCTGCTGATGACCCGTCATACCGGTAATTCTGTTATCGAGAATTACGTTGATGGTATTGCTGTTGTTGTAAACGGTGTTCATCAGGGAGTTTACGCCGGTATGGAAGAATGTAGAGTCACCCAGTACGGTAACAACCTTTCTCTTAATGCCTTCTCTGTTGAAGGTTTTCTGCGCGCCGTGCCCCATAGAAATAGATGCGCCCATACAGATCGCAGCGTCCATTGCATTATAAGGCGCGCCGTATGCCAAAGTATAGCAGCCGATGTCGCCAGTAATCATCACATCTTTTCTCTTGCCCAGTCTATAGAACAGTCCTCTGTGCGGACATCCTGCACAAAGTGTCGGCGGACGCTTGATGACTTTTTCTTTGTCATAAGAAATCTGCGGCAGTTCTTCACCGTAAAGCGCTTTTCTCAGCACGTCGGATGTCATTTCACCGTATGCAGGGAATGTATCCTTGCCGTGGCATGCAAATCCGAGACGCTGTACAAATTCTTCGATATATGGATCGTCTTCTTCTACGATATAAATCGTTTCTACCTTGCTGCAGAACTCTTTGATCATCTCTGTCGGCAGCGGGAATGTGAAGCCTAATTTCAGATAAGAAGCATCTTCTCCGAATACTTCCTTCGCATAGTAATAGGAAGGACCGGATGCGATAACACCGATTTTGGTTCCGTTCATCTCAGCAAAGTTGAACTTGGACTGTTCGGAGTACGCCTCCAACTTCTTGGTTCTTTCTTCCATGTTTACTCTGTTGACTCTTGCGTTAGCAGGCACGCAGACGAATCTTGCCAGATCCTTTTCCCAAGGTCTGTTGGCAACTTCTACTCTTTCGCCAACTTCTACCAGCGATTTAGAGTGACATACACGAGTAACCATTCTCATCAGCACCAATGCGCCATAGGTTTCGGAAACTTCATAAGCTTCCTTCATCATGTCAAGGCATTCCTGAGAGTCTGCAGGCTCAAACATCGGCATCTTTGCCATCTTAGCAAAGTTTCTGTTGTCCTGTTCATTCTGAGAGGAGAACATGCCCGGCTCATCAGCTGTTACCAGTACGGAACCGCCGTTTACTCTCATGGTGGCAAAGGTCATCATCGGGTCAGCAGCTACGTTTACACCTACGTGCTTCATGGAAGCCATGCTTCTTGCCCCAGCCATTGATGCCCCTGCTGCGGATTCCATGGCTACCTTTTCGTTCGGTGCCCATTCAGCGTAAATCTCCTTATATTTAGCAACATTTTCCAAAATTTCTGTACTAGGCGTTCCAGGATATGCAGATGCGTGTGTTACGCCAGCCTCATAAGCCCCTCTTGCAATAGCTTCATCGCCTGTTAATAATTTTTTCATAAGGGTGAATCCTCCTTCTTCTATCTACCAAGTAATCTCTTACATGATTAACTTCTTAACCACATTTTAGAACCGGAAATTTCCGTTGTCAATTGATTTCACCAAATCAACCTATATTTTTTTCAATTTTTTCCGCTTTATGTATATATAAACAATTTTTCTATCTATTTTTTATTTATTTATAATTATTGTATACAATAAACCGTGAATGCTCTATTTTTCCATAAATCCGATTTTTCCAATGATAAAGGTGCATATAATTACACATTTCCCGCATTTTCACCATATTTTTCCCGTAAAAATAAGGCATTATCAATCATTCATTATTTTTCGTCAAACCCTTTTCAAAGAAATCAGAAAACTATTGACATTATGGTGAAAATCCCTTAAAATATGCCTATCGATATGAAGACTAGACAAAGGAATACCAGACTATGAACAAGCCGATTAAGAAAGCCCCTATACGGGATCAGATTTACGACATCATCAAGAAAAATATAATTGAAGGAAAATACGAACCCGGAAGCCGCCTAAGCATTACAGCCCTTTCCAAAGAACTGAATGTCAGTAATTCTCCAGTGAGAGAAGCACTTTCCATGCTGAATCGCGACGGTATCATCGACATTTATCCCAATTCCGGACCCAGCGTCATTAAATTTTCCGAGCGAAGACTTGCACAGATTGCACAGGCAATTTTGAGCATGCTTCTTGGCGCCTTTGAAATCTGCCAGCAGACCGGCAGAATGGATCAGCTTGTAGAACTTTTACAGAAAACATTGAAAGCACAGATTGACCATCTGGAGGTAGACAATATGCAGGAATACGTTCGTTATTCCATCAGTTTCGAGTCCGCTTTCATCACCTGCTGTGACAATCCTTATATCACACGGCAGTACGGTCAAATCGAAGATTTATTTTACATGATTGTACTCTATAATCACTGGCATATTGACAGAAGCAGAAATCACACTGTCATGGAACACCAGCAGATTCTGAGCGCTATCATCAGCGGCGATTACAGCACCGCAAAGGATTTGCTGTCTGCCCATTATAATCGCTTCCAACTAAACGAAACAAACTAAATTCTTCCATCCCTTCTGCATACTCCCTCCTATTCTTTCAGAATTGAAGTATGCAATAGGAAAGCTCTTGCCTCTCCCCTTTCTGGCAAGAGCTTTTTTCATGAAAAAATTAATTTCTTTGCACAGTGTTCTTCCTATGTCCAATTTGCCACCGAAACACACAGAACAGCAGTATAATGCCCAGATATCCCGTAAAAGGATAAATAAATGCTACCAGTTTGTCAAAAGGCAGCTGCCCCAGGATAAAACTGTCAGCGCTGACCAGAAAAGCAATAATCAGAGACGCTTTACTCTTCGGTCTTGCAAGACCATTGCAGATGGACCAGAGCACCGGCGCTGCTGTAGAGAAGATGCCGCAGATCATAATACAGACAAACACCGTTCCCGCTGCAGATGATACGTTTTCTGCCAGTTTCAGAGAAGGCACGATACTGCTTTCTGCCAAATCCAGCCGTGAGGTCAATGCCAAATTCATGAAGATCACCGTAATCATCAGCAGTACGCCACCCGCAATGCCGCCAGCCGCTGCCTCTCTTTCAGATTTCGCATCCCTTCCCAGCGCCATCAGAAATGCAACTGAACTGACTGTATTATAGGCAACATACAAAATGCCGCTAAACCACCAGTTCTGTGCAGGGCGTGCATTCTGTAAAAATTCCACATCTACATTTCCCGCCATCAGATCACCAAAGTTCGCTGTAATCGTGCAGATTGCAATAAACACAGAAAAACCAATGATAAGCGGTCCCATAAGCCCTACAATATCAATGAGTTTATCAAGTCCAAAAGCAAAAGCGCCAAAGACCAGAAGCGCCATAATCAGTCCCCCTACATAGTAACTGACCCCGCAATACTCCGAAAGCGACGCTCCTGCACCGGAAATCATCACAGCAAGGACTGCAAATAAATAAAACAGAACAAAATATTCATAAAAAGTTCCCAGTATTTTTCCGCAAAAAAGCTGGTATGGCTTTTCTGCAGCTTTTTCACCTACCCGATGTCCAATCTTCATCAGGCTGCCACCTGCCCAGGAAAAAAGAATCATACTGACAATGGCTCCAGCGATTCCCATAGTTCCATAAGATGTATAAAACTGTAAAATTTCCTGTCCCGTTGCAAAACCAGAGCCGATTTCAAAGGCGATATAGGCTCCAGCATACTTCATAACCCGGATGATACTAATTCTTTCTTTCAACGCGAATCCCCCTTTGTACTTCCTACCAGAATATGCGGACAAAGAAAAAAATAGACCGAAAGCCTCTGCTTTCAGTCTATCCATTTTACATGTTCACTTGCTTGCCGTCCTCGCCAGAAGACTCTGCTACCACTCTTGCAAAATCCTCCCATTTATAGCTGCCCCGATCAGTCTCTCGATCCGGATCCTGTGCATTAAAAAAGCAGCTAGGAATTTCTCTTTCTTTCAGATTCTTCGCAATGCAAGGCGTGCATCCTTCATTATGATTGACCGGGTTAAAAGGACAATCATAGTCATTGCAGGTACAAAAACTCACTTTCCCCATGTTGTAGCGCCTCCTCGTTTTTTCTTATCATACTCTATTTTCCTCCGCTGCGCAAGCTTTCTTCACAGGATGCCGAATCACAGTTTTGCACCGCTGTGCGGCGACTCTTCTTGGATCGGACAGATAAATTTCGTGGTGCCGCCGGTTTTCTGTAAAGTCTGTCACAAAACCCTGCTCTGCCACGTATGCCTCCATCAGCGCCACCGTTTGCGGCTCGTCATCATAAGTCCCCACGTGCATGCACTGAACACAAAGTCCTTCCTCCATCGTCAGATATTCCACTTTGGAGTAGAACCATTTGCTAGTAGGCAGCTACCTCTTAGTGTTATATAATCCCTGTAAATCCCTACCTTTCACGAATCACGAATGTTATCTCGTACCGACCTGTGACTGCTGATTTTAAGGTGTTTTAGATGCTCCTTTTAGCAGGCGATTAGCAAGGGGATTGAATTTAGGGAAATGGTATGCTGTAAACCGTTTCCCATTTCGTATCTGCATTTCACAACTGGTGTTAAAATAGTTTAAACTGTTTGCTGTTTAAGGTCACAAATTGTGACCTTAAAGAAATCTACTATTCTTCGGTTTCCAGTTCCAACCGCTGCAATATGTCCTTGATAATTCCCTCGTCTTGGATAAGATTGATTCCAAAACACTTTTTCCCTGCGTCTTTCAAGGATGCTCCTACATGATAGGCTGTCGTTCGGTCAAGAATCAAAAACCTGTCATGAAATACTTTTGTATATTTTACTTCCAATGTCGGATATTGTGCATTAAAATTCTCCACATCCGTTTTAGTCAACTTTGTCCGTTTCAAAGTATATACCTTGACCGCCACATTTTCCTTTTTCTTGGAAAGAAGATTTAATGTCCCAACATCAACATATCCGTCTATTAGAGTAATCTCTTTGTCCGCTTTCTGAATAAGGCTGACAATCAGACTAAACGCATCATATATCTGCCCATCAAAAAACACCTTTTGATTAGATTCCTCATGTTCGGATATGTACTCAAATATCTGCTCTAATTTTTCGTCTGTCTGTTTTTGATATTCCAACTGCCGCAATTCAACTGTGCTAATACGTTCAAAGAGCAGAGCATTGTTGGAGATAAATCGCCGCATCTCTACAAAAGATTTCATTATACTTATGCTTACTTGTACAGCCACATCACTTCGTAAAACGGCAGAAAGCATAGCAATCCCTTGTTCTGTAAATACATATGGTAAATATCGTCTACCACCCTTTTTCATTTCATCTTCCTTTGAGGTCGCAAATTGCGACCTCAAAGATTCTGTCTCTTCTACATTTAATTGAAAACGGAATTCTTCTGGAAAACGAGCAATATTTCTTTTTACTGCTTCATTGAGCCTTTTAGTTTCTACTTGATACAGCATTGCTAAATCACTATCTATCATAACCTGTTGATTACGAACAACATAAATCATGCTTTTTATATCAAATTGAGTTACTTCGGTATGTGGCTCTTGAATATCCGTATTAACTTTTGTCAAGGCTTTCTGCTCGGTATCAGCCATATCTACCGTCCTTTCTATTTTTGAGGTGCCAATTTGCTACCTCAAAATCATCCAAAACTTGAAGTCGCAAGTTGCGACTTCAAATTCCCACACTTCGTATTATTCTAAACTAAAAATTCAAAATTAGAATTTCAAGTCTTATGTACGCTCATTGTTTGCCTTTATAGTATATCATACATTTTTCTACGGGAATAGACATAATCTTACCTTATCCATAGAAAAAGAGAATAAAACAACCTGTCTTAAAAATTGCCTTATCCTCTATGTTCCTTATAAATTTTTCGCCAATGTTTTCAACAACGCCGCCATCTCTGGATTGGCAAGCAGCTTGAGAAGCATTTCTTGGTCTGTCTGTGATGCTGTTTCTTCCTTTGTTTCTTCCTGCACTTCCTCCGCAACAGGGGCAGCTTTGCTCTGGTAAAACTGTTCTTCAAACCTCTGTGCATTTATCCGTCTGTCATCATCTATGATGTGGGAATACACATCGGCTACCATTTTGACCTGTGCATGTCCAGAATCGCCCTGCACGGATTTCATATCGCCACCGTTGAGCTTCAACTTATATGTGATACTCGAATGACGGAAACTGTGAAAGACGACTGGCGGTAAATCATTATCTTTAATGAGCTTCGCCAATGCCCGATTGATAACCTGTCCCTCAATCGGTCTGCCGCAGGATGAAGCGAATACAAGGTTAAAATCCATATATTCATCTCCGAACAGCTCTTTGAGGTTTTCTATATCCTCACGCCTGCTGACGAGCATTTGTGCAACCGTCTTAGGCAGGAATATCTTTCGGATACTGGTCTTTGTTTTCGGCTCTTTCAGCACCAGAGAGGTATGTGTGCTTGCTACCGCAGGTGGGAACTTGAATATAACACCCTTTTCCCCTAACTGTTCCAGAGCATTGCGGTTGACACGCTGCAACTCTTTATTCACGAAAATATAAGCACAATCGTTCTTGATGCTGTTTTCGGAAATGTCGATGCAGTCCCAAGTCAGACCGAGCATTTCCCCCATACGCAGAGAACAGGAAAAAGCAAGATTTAATGCCAATGACAGATTATCGTCATCGCAGACCTCCAATGCCTTGAATAAGGTTTCCGCTGTCCAGATGTCACGCTCCTTGTGTTCCTCTTTCGGAAGTGTAGCATTTTGTACGGGATTTCTTGACATCAGCTCCCACTTTACACCTTGATTGAAGGCGTTGCGAAGCAGCTTATGAATTTCTCTTACTGTATGGGCTGTGAGGTATTCATGGGTCGGCTTACGGTTGTTGACTACCTTTGCCTTGACTGACAACAGGCTCTGGTAATATTTGTCCATCGTCCTCGGTGTCACCTCTTCCAGTTTCATATCTCCGATAAGGGGATTGATATAATTGAAAATCAAGCTTCTTCTCGCTTCATAAGTTGACATCGCCCAAGTATTCACTCCATAAATGGACATATATTCTTCAAGCAGGTCGCTGACGGTACTTGCAGTCGGGACAATGAATGTCCCTGTTTCCTGCTCAAATTCCACCTGCACCTTACGCTTTTTTGCTTCAGCATTAGTGGCAAATGTTTCCCACTTCTGCCTTTTCACGCCGTTTTCATCTGTATAAGAATAAACTACGGAATAGCGGTTTTTTCTCTTTACGATTGATGCCATGCTTTCTCACCTCCTTACATCGTGCTGTCAAGCCAAGCGTCAAAGCTGCTTTTTACAATTCGGATTCCATTGCCCATGCGGACACTCTGAAACAGATTCTTCTTTATCAGTGCATAAGCGGTAGGTCGGCTTATGCCTAGCATCTGCTGAATCTCTGCAACAGAATAGCTTTTTTTATTCTGGGCGGTGTTCAAAGCCCCGCCCATCTCTGCAATATGTTCTTTCATCAGTCTATAACCTCCTTATGTACGTCAGCCTTTATGTAATGGGTCTGGGATTGATACCATTCCTCAAAGCTGTCTTTATAAATCCTTGTGGCTTGCCCCACCTTTGCGGTACGAAACATCTTTTTCTTTATCAGCTCATAGATGGAGCTATCGGAAACGCCGAGTGAATCTGCTGCTTCCCGAACAGAAAAGGTAATGCCTGTCCAGTTCTTCCCCGGCGGAGTGCCGTCAACCTTTTTATAATGGAGCTGATTATCATACCATTTTTCAAAGCTGTCCACCATTACCCGCATTTTTCCTGCGATAATGACCGTTTCAAAGTATCCTTTCTTTACAAGCCAGTAGGAATCTGTTTTCCCGATTCCAAGCAATCGCCGCATTTCTGTTACGGATATACTTTTCTTATTCATCAGCCTGCACCTCCCTCTGGGAGCCAAGCCATCTGTCAAAGCTCTTTTTTGATATGCGGTAATTCTTTCCTACTTTGACACAATGGAAACAGCCCTTTTTTACTAAATCATAAGCGGCTGTCCTGCCTATGCCTAAAATGCTCCGTATCTCGTCTACGGTATATACCCGCTTTTCGTATGTAATAAGAGGGGGAGAGGTTCTGCCGTCCCCATTTGCTTTATTTCTGCCCATTGATTTTCCTCCGTGATGTTTATATTCGGCTCGTCAGCCATTGCATCCTGCTATATAGCCAAGCATCTTTGCTTGGCTATATAGTATTGCATCACGGGTCAAATGTGAAACGTACAAAATCAGTTTTTCAGACAGTTTCGCACACTTGACAAGGGTTCATTTCATTATCAAGCCATTCATCAAAACTCTTTTTTGATATGCGGATATTTCCGCCTATGCGGACGCTGTGGAATACCCCCGATTTGACAAGGCTGTATGCGGCGTTCCTGCCTATGCCCAAAATGTCCTGTATCTCATCCACCGTATAAATCCGTTTCTCATACGGCAACGGCATCTCTGTTTCTTCCTTATTTAATGCTGCAATCTTATCTTCAAACATTGTCCACCCTCCTGTCTGCTTTCTGCACATTCTTTACGCCAATGCTGATAAGCAGGGGATTCGTGATTTCTTCCATACACCGCTCATCAAGCTGTGCCATCCTCTCTTTCAGCCGTTTCTTATCTATTGTGCGTATCTGTTCAAATAAAATAATGGAATCAGCGGGAAGTCCTGCAATCCCATCTAAACAGAAATGTGTCGGCAGTTTTCCCTTTTTCGGTCTGCTTGTAATAGCGGCGATAATGACTGTCGGGCTGAACCTATTGCCCGTATTGTTGGATATGATAAGTACGGGTCGTGTGCCGCCCTGTTCTGAACCGATAACGGGATTCAGCTCTGCGTAATAAATGTCACCACGCTTTATAATTCTATCCATAAGTGTCTGACCTCCTATCTGGATTTAGGCAGGTATATCCTGCCTATGTAGCAGCCAGACGCAGGGAAGTATTTAAGGTCGGAAGAGCATAAAACAAAACTCTGTTTCCATAGACCGCCCTGCATCTGGCTTTATGATAAAAAAGCATTTTCTATTTGTCCTCGACACCCCGAAAATGCAAATGCGTTGCTCACGCAGGGAAATCGCCAAACGGTCAGCAGCGAACTGACGCCACGGGAGTTGCACCCCAACTGTCGGTCTGACAGAGCCGCCCAATGCTAACATTCAAGACGGGAGTACCATTATTCTCTTTGTGGGTCATGGCGAAATCGGGAGCTGCCCGATATTTTGAGTCGGTATTTATCCGCTCACCACCTTTCATCGCTTTCTGCTTATCGGCAGGTCATGGCGTACCGCTGCACACGCTTATGCTCATCACAATCACAAAGAGGAAGTATTTGACGAATGAGTATTCAGTTGTCAAAGAGCTGTCCCGTTCTCGTTGAGTAAAGAAAACTGGGTGAGAGGATTTTTGCCCTCTCACCCAGTAGCCGATGGGAAAGTGTGATTTTCCCCTCTACCTGAAAAACTTTTTTAATTTTTCTTTGAGCCTGTCCATACGCCTGTAAACTGCTTTCTCTGTAATGCCCAGATATAACGCAATTTCATGGACAGAATAGCCGTTTGATTTCATCCATGCACTTTGCAGTGTAAGCCTGTCCACCATAATGAGGATTTGATAAAGTTGCGGATTTTCAATGCTGTCTAAAAATTCTTCTACCGTCCTCACTTCGGGCTGCGCTGCATCCTCCGCAATTTCATCAAGGTATGTACCTGCATCCTGCCATTTCTCATAGTACCGCCTGTCGGAATTGAATATCGCCCAATCATGGACATGGAGCTTTTCAATATCATCTTCATCAACTCCCAAACTTCTAAGCTGTCTTTCCTCAGCTTCTTTCCATATACGCCATTTCCGTTCTTCTCTGGCTTTGTTGTATGCCATAATTTCTTTCCTCCAATCTGAATTTTTTTGAAAATCCAGATTGGTAGGCGGTGAACGGCATCCAACACTCAAAACAATCTTGTGGCATATTTCATCAAAAAAAGACAAAAGAAAAACCGCAAAGGCTGTCACCACATAAGGAGATAATTTGAAAACATTATTGGAACACAACTTATGGGGAATAGCAAAGGCAAAGCCAGCGTAAGAAGCGTTTCTGCTTCTTATGCTGGCTTTCTTTATACCAAAAATAAAATCGCACATTCGCAAAGTGGAAAATCCTTTGCTACACTTTAGGCGAAGGATGTAGGACAGATTTTGCGGACATTTAAAATAAAAAAAGAATGTGGAGGTAACAGACAATGGCAAAGACGATTTTTGAGGAACTGGATGGCAAATACGAACGGCAAGGAGATTATCTAATACCGTGTATAACTTTACCCACCGAAGAAGAACAGCCGATAGGCACATGGGGACAGCGGCATCTGGACTATCTGAAGCAGTACCGCAAAGTTACATACACCAATCTTCTTACAAGCGGCAGACTGAATACTTACCTTGCCGATATTGACAGGCAGGCGCAGGAACGCTTTGAACGGCTCATAGAGGGAATGAAACAGGCACAGGGCATAACGGAACGCCTAAAAGAAGAAAACGCCTTAGAATGGACAGGGCGGCTGGGTAACATAAGGGCTTGTGCAAGGGAGATTGTGGAGGAAGAAATCTTATACACATAACGGAGTAGCGACAGGGTGTAAAGCTCTGTCGTTTTTCTTTTTTGGGGGATAAAAATTTGCGTTTTATGAATTGATATGTTTGTTCAAACGGCTATGGTAGATACCGTGCAATTTGAGGAGAACAGAAATGTTTGAGTATATGACGGCACAGGACGCAGCGGAGCTTTGGGGAATATCGGTAAGGCGGGCACAAAGGCTCTGTAAGGAAAATCGGATTGAGGGCATATTGAATATCAATCGGGCATGGCTCATACCAAAAGGAGCTGTTAAACTTGCCGATGCCCGATAAAGATAACCCGATAAAGCAAAATTAGCTTCTCCCATTTACCTTATACTGATATGGCAGACGTTAATCAGGATTTTAAAAAGATTCCTTATCTTTATGAAATCTTCAAAAACATCAGCTATTCTTTTTCCATAATCAAAAGAAAGGACAGTACAGACTATGGAAATGATTTTGAAAACAACAAACCTCTGCAAATCTTTCAACGGACAGACGGCGGTAAACAACATATCGCTGAACATTGAAAGAAACTCCGTCTATGGATTATTGGGACCGAACGGTGCCGGGAAATCTACGACGCTCAAAATGATTACGGGCATTTTGAAACCGACCTCTGGGAATATCGAATTTGACGGTCACGCATGGAAACGCAGCGACTTAAACCATATCGGAGCGTTGATTGAAATGCCGCCGCTTTATGAAAATTTAACTGCCTATGAAAATCTAAAAGTAAGGACTACTATTTTAGGACTGACAGATAAGCGGATTGACGAAGCGCTGCAAATCGTCCGGCTGACGGAAACAGGCAGGAAACGAGCCGGACAGTTTTCTCTTGGTATGAAACAGCGTCTTGGAATTGCGGTTGCATTACTGAACAACCCGAAACTGCTCATACTTGATGAACCAACCAACGGGCTTGACCCGATTGGGATTGAAGAACTTAGAGAGCTTATCCGTTCTTTTCCGGCGAAAGGTATTACGGTTATCCTGTCCAGCCACATTCTTTCAGAAGTGCAGCAGATAGCCGACCATATCGGCATTATCGCGGGTGGCGTTCTTGGATATGAGGGAAAATTGAACACAAACGAAAATTTGGAACAGCTTTTTATGGACGTTGCAAAAAACAATCACAGGGAGGGTTAAGGCATGGACTATCTGAAATCAGAACATTTGAAATTCAAGAGGACAATATCGAACAAACTGATTTTCATTGTTCCGCTAATCACAGCTATTTTTGCGTGGCTTATGGGTGGATTTATGGGATATCAGTACATGACGCTTTACTGGTGGTATGCGTTCCTGCTTCCGGGAGCAATCGCAATTTTGTGTTCTTTGTCACACAGAAAAGAAGAAAACGCCGGGAAATACTATTCGGTATTTTCTATGCCTGTAAACCTTTCAAGATTTGAATTTGCCAAGGGCATTATCTTAGTCGAAAAACTGCTTGTTTCAGCGATATTTTTAGCATTGCTTATTTCTATCAGTAATATCATTGCTCCGGCAACGGCAGTATATTCTCTTTTACACAGCATTGTAGGAAGTATCGGGATTGTCCTTGCGTCTGTCTGGCAAATCCCTTTGTGCCTGTACTTAGCACGCAAAACGGGAATGTTTGTGCCGATTGTGTTAAATACAATACTTGGAATTGTTCTATCTACTGCTACTGCATTAGGAAATACAATAGCATGGTGGTTTGTACCGTATTGTTGGGCGGCAAAACTGGCAGAGCCGCTTATGGGAATTGAAATAAACGGGACTTATGCGGGGAATTGTGGATTTTCTATATCCATTATAATTTCCATTGCGTTGTCAATACTCTTGTTCCTTATTTTGTCCTATGCCGACGCAAAGGATTTTTCCAAAGGGAGGTAGACGGAAATGGGTTTTATTTATGCGGTTCGTTCTGAACAGGTAAAAACAAAGCATACACCGTTTTGGGCTATCCATTTTTGTATACCTGCTATTGGGGCATTGTTATTTCTTGCTTACTATTCCCAGTATGGCAGCACAGCAGATAGTAAAAAGCTCAGAATGATATTGGAAATTACGACAACGTTTTTCCCATTGTTGATAAGCGTTATTGTCGGCCTTAATGTTGCACTGGAAGAAAAGGCTTCACACTTCCAAACGCTGCTTGCTGTACCGAACCGACACAAAAATATGCTTGCAAAATTAACTTATCTTTATGGTTCGGGGGTATTTGCATTGTTCTTTCTGTTCCTGTTATTTGTGATTGGCATACATCTTTTGGGAATGGCTGATACAGTACCGCTCAGAATGCTGATTGGAGCCGCCGTCGGGATGGCATTTTGTAATTTGATAATATACATCCTGCACCTGTTCCTCAGCTTCAAATTTGGATTAGGGTTATCCCTGTTTTGGGGCGTATTTGAAAGTCTGCAATGTATCTTATATAGCAATATAGAACTAAAAGGCATAGCAAGGTATATTCCCTTTTCATGGTCTATGAATTGGGTAAAGGATATTTTGAGCCGACAAATTTTCAACTATGGAGCGGAAAAAATATGGATTGCAGCATTAACGACAGGCGGCTTGCTGTTGACCTTATTATGGTTTTCTCATTGGGAAGGACGGAAAAATTATGAATAAAAATAGAAAAATGGTTATCGTCTTGCTATTTGCTTTTGTTGTATGCTTTTCTCTTGCGGGCTGTTCTTTACAGGAAAAAATCAAGGAATATTCCAGTGATAAAGAGCAATGCTATCTGGACGCAGAGAATGTGACGCAATTCTCCTTTAAGGGAAACGACTATACGATTTTGGAGGACACCGTTTCTAATGGCGGGCTTGGGGAATGGACTGGATATATCCGGCAGCTTGCAGCGGTAGACGAAACAGGAAAAGTATTGCTTCAGGAAAACATAGAAGCCGCTACCTTTCGGACGTTGGCAGATTTAGCGGATAAAGCCCCGGAAGCTGCTTATATTATCCCATTCTTGAATGTGTACGCAGCCCCTAACGCTGACGATTATCTGATTGTAGATGTAAACGGAGGGTATCACAAAGCTGTTAGAAAAGAAAATATCAAAGACACAGATACGGTCTTTGACTTCAAGGACACAGAGCAGTCTATGAGTGGAAAGTTTGAAATCAATCCCGAAAATGCAACGCAGCTCCTTTGTGACGGGATTATTTATCAAGTAACCTCTGATACCGCATCAAATGATGAATTGGGAAGCTGGATTGATATTATTGCGGAAAGCGTTACATTCGATACGGAAACGAAACGCCCTTTGTCCAAAGAAGATTTGAACAAGATTGACTGGGACGGAAAAAACGCCGGACAGGGGCGGGAACAATGGTTTTACGCAGATGTTTACGAGATTTACGATACGGATAAGACAGAAGCGGTTGCGGTAAAAATAAATAACCGCTACTATATTGCAGAGCAGAAATGACCGCTTTTCTGCCCTTGCGGATTATGCTATAATACGAAAAGAGCAACGAAAGGAGGCGACACTATGGCAGCAATCCTTATGGTTGATGATGAACGGCCTATTTTAGAGCTTGTGAAAAATGGGCTGCAAAAAGACGGACATTTCATTACTGCCTATATGTCTGCCGCACAGGTTCCGCTTGATAAGCTGAACAGATACGATTTGATTATACTGGATATTATGATGCCGGATATGGACGGATTTTCTTATTGCAATAAAATCCGTTCATTGGTGGACTGCCCTATTCTCTTTTTGACAGCTAAGACAATGGAAAATGATATTACATTCGGGCTTGGCTTGGGGGCAGACGACTATCTGACAAAACCATTCCGCATTGCGGAGCTGCGGGCAAGGGTAAATGCCCACTTACGCCGGGAACACAGGGAACGGCATGCCGCCCTTACCTTTGAACGGATAAAAATTGATTTGTCCGCAAAGGAGCTGCGGGTAGATGATACACCCATTCCCCTAACAAAAAGCGAATATCTGATTTGTGAATACCTTGCAAGAAATAAAGGACAGGTATTTTCAAAAGAACAGATTTATGAAGCAGTTTTGGGCTTGGAGGGCGACAGCGATAATTCTACCATTTCCACCCATATCAAAAATATCCGGGCGAAATTAAGCAAATTGGATATTCAGCCGATAGCGACAGTTTGGGGGATAGGGTACAAATGGGAATAAAAAAGCCAACATCATTGAAAGCGTCTTTTTGGAAATTTTTATGTATGCTGCTGATTGGGCTAATGGTTTCGGTAGCTATTCCATTTAGCCTTATCCTTGCCGGAACCAGAATGGGCTTTATTACTTATGCGGATTATTCAGAACGCAGCGCAAAAAATCTTGTTCCAATTATTGCTGCAACGCCGGATTTAACAGATGTACAGCTTCCTATGGGGTGCAAATACCTCATACTGGATAAGAATTATCAAATGCGGGAAACGTCTTTAGAGGGCGAAGATTTAGACAGGGCTATGGAGTATGCCCTGTCTGGAAAGATAAACGAAAACCTCAACAAGCAGTATCTGTTTGTTACCCGTGAAAATGAATATGTGGTGCTTCAATATTACATTGGCTCACAGTTTATAAATGAATGGTTCTATAATCATTTTCCCTCACCGGAAATTCTGCTATATATCCTCATGGGGATAAACTGTATCGCGGTCTGCGTGATATTAACAGCGAAATTTGCAAAAAATATGAGGGCGCAGCTCTCCCCGCTTTTTGAAGCAACAGAAAAAGTGGCAGAACAAAATCTTGATTTTGAGGTGGGACACTCAAAAATCAAAGAATTTGAAGATGTGTTATGTTCTTTCTCTGATATGAAAAATAATTTGAAATCATCTTTAGAGAAACAATGGAGTGCGGAACAATTACAAAAAGAGCAGATAGCGGCGCTTGCCCACGATTTGAAAACGCCTTTAACTGTCATTCAAGGAAATATCGACTTGATAAGCGAAACAGAGCTTGACGACGAACAGCGGTTATATGCGGGGTATATTATAGAAAGTTCCGGGCAGATGGGCGTTTATATCAGGACGCTGATTGATATATCCCGGACAGTAGCCGGGTATCATCTCAATTTGGAAGAATTTGATATAGCTGATTATATGCAACAGATTGAAGCGCAGGCAAATTCATTATGCCTTACAAAAGAAATTTGTTTACACATGGAAACAGGGGAAAATTTAGGAACTTTCAAAGCGGATAAATTACTACTGGAACGGGCAATTATGAATGTGATAGGCAATGCGATAGATTACTCTCCACCAAAAGGGACAATCTATGTAGAGGTGCAAAAGCCAGACGATTTTCTACAAATCGCCATAATAGATGAGGGAACTGGTTTTACAAATGAGGATTTGCATCATGCAAGGGAGCAGTTTTTTATGGGCGACATCAGCCGAAGCTCTAATATGCACTTTGGCATGGGGCTTTATATCACAAGCAGCATTGTAAAGCAACACAAGGGGGAACTTGCTCTTAAAAATTCCGATAAAACAGGCGGTGCAGAGGTTATAATAAAAATTCCATATTAGGATTTAATGGGCGATAGGAAACATCGCTCATTATTTTTGCAAATCTTTATGAAATCTTCAAAAATATTTCGTAGTATTTTAAAAGTGAACGATTGAACTTAAAGTCCACCATATAAAAAACGGCATGTTGTTGATTTTTCTGATTTGGCATAAGGGTGTAAAACTTACGATGAGATCATCGGTAAAATGACGAACACCTCAGAGGTTAAATTGAATTATATTGGCATCGCAATTTGCGGCAATAAAAAGCAGATTAACAAGTTGACAGGAAATATGCCTTTGTTAAGATAGGAGGAGAAATGGTTTATGAGAACTGAATGGGTACATTGTCCTGTTTGCGGAGCTAAAACCCGTGATAGGATTGGAGAGGATACTATTTTGAAGAACTACCCTCTCTATTGTCCGAAGTGTAAACAAGAAACATTGATAGAAGCAAAAAAATTCCAAGTAACCGTCATCAGAAAGGAAAACACATAATACGCAGAGCCAATAAACGAGTTGAATGAATCGTTCGTTGGCTCTTTCTTATGCCTAAACTATATAGTATTCCCACCTTCTGAAAAAATTATTCAAAAACTTTTTGGAAAGTATTGACAAACACTTATTTCATTCAGTACAATAAAATACTCTTTTATGAGAACCACAACCAATTACATATCCTCACAGAATTTGGGAGTACGGCTTTACGCCGTACACGCCTGCGGTATGCGAAAAAGAAATACCGCCGTTGCCATTGCCGCCTTGAACTGTCGGCGGAGGTCAAGCGTAACAGACAGTTTCGACTTTGAATTTCAAAGCCGGTTACATCATTGTGAAACCAAAACCGCAAGGGATAAGTCTATCCTTTTGTATTGGTCGGTACACATTGATGTGCCGGCTTTTTTTGCTGCCCAAATGCCGGCTACAACTAAATGACCGGCTGGATGGGATATGATTTTGCGATAACCTCTTTTTTCGGAGAGTGAGTGAAACAACGCCGCCTGAGATGGGGGCAGGGACAAAAAAACAACGTTCAGACAAACCGGCGGAAAACAACAGACCGTATGCGGCAGAAAGAGTGTCGCATACCGCAGCAAGCAGGGAAACTGTATTGACAGTTTCCGCCCCAACCGGCTTTATGAGCCGATTGCCCTTTGGGGAATACCCCAATCCCCTCAAAAATCCAAGAAAGGACTGATGTTATGAACGAAGCCAAGAACAAAAATTTATTTATCCGTGTGAGCGAAAAAGAGAAAAACATCATTGAGCAGAACGCCAAAAAGTGCGGGCTTTCCGTGTCAGAGTATCTCCGCCAGCGTGCTTTGGGGTATATGCCAAGAGCCGCCCTGCCCGAAGCATTTTTCTCTTTTAATGATAAGCTGGACGAACTCTGTATCGCTGTCGAAGGCAAAATTACAGCGGATACGGAAGAAAAAATTATTAGACTCATTGACAGTATTACCGAAGAACTGATACTGCCAAAACGTGAAAGGCTGGTGGTGTAAATGGCTACCACCGGCTTCTGGCCTGTCAAAGACAGGCTGAAGGAAGTGATTGATTATGCGGAAAATCCCGATAAAACCATAGACAAAAAGTATGTGGACAGCGATTTGTACACCGCTTTACAGTATGTATCCAACGATAAAAAGACCGATGAGCGTATGTATGTCAGCGGCATCAACTGCAATGCAAAGCGGGCGTATGAGCGTATGACGGCAACGAAAAAACGCTTCGGGAAAACAGGCGGCAATGTGGCGTACCACGGGTACCAGAGCTTCCAGACCGGCGAAGCCACGCCCGAAGAAGCGCACAAATTCGGCATGGAAACCGCAAAGCGGATGTGGGGAAACGAGTATGAAATTGTTGTTACCACACACCTTAATACAGACAATGTCCATAATCATTTTGTTGTAAATTCCGTATCCTTTAAGACGGGCAGGAAATTTGAAAACCATATCTCCGACCACCATAAACTCCGTGAAATCTCCGACTCTGTATGTTTGGAACATGGGAAAAGCATCTTGAAAGACGCAGAGTTTTACGGCAGAAGCAAAAAAGAATACTGGCGGAAACAAAACGGCGGGCTGTCACATCGGGAGATTTTAAAAGCGGATATTGACGCCGCCCTTGCCCAGTCCGCCAACTTCAAGGCATTTGAAATCCGTTTAAAGGATATGGACTATGAAATCTGCCGTGATGAGAACTTCGCCCATTATTCCGTAAAAGGGACAGGCTGGCAGAGGGCAGTCCGCTTAGACCGGCTTGGAAAAGAATACACGCCCGAAGCAATCAGGGCAAAACTGCTTGACAACCAGCGGCATGTCGACTATGTCCCATTCCACAAGCCGAAATATACGCCGCTCCTTACGCTTGAAATCGAGTACCGTAAAATACAGCGCATGGACGGCATACAGATACTTTTTTCCCTTGTGATTGAACTTTGCAGGCTGGTTACGGGAAACAACATTGCCCCCGAAACTCCCCGCCCACTCTCCCCCACCATGCGGCAGGAAATCGTAAAATTAGATAAAACGCTGAAAGAATACAAGTTCCTATGTAAAAACAACATTGATTCCCCGCAGGAGCTTGTTTCTTTTATCGGAGAAAAACGGGAGCAAATCGGCGCATTGGAAAAAGAACGGCAGTCAATTTACAACCGAAACCGCCACAAAAAAGATGATGGATTGAACAAAGCGGCAAGAGAAATCTCCGCCAAGATAAAACCTCTGCGGGCGGAATTGTCCCTTGCAAAAGCAGTCCTTGAAAAAATACCGAAGCTGAAAGAGGTAATTGAAGCCGAACGGCAGGCGGAAACCGCTGTTATAACCAAAAATAAGGAAAGAAGGTATGCACGATGACAAATAGCAAAATTAAAACCAATACCCCGCCGAAGAAAAAGGCGGCGAATATCCAAGTAGATAAACTCCGTACTTTTGAGGGACATCCCTTTAAGGTACTGGATAATGAAGATATGGGCAATCTTATCGTAAGCATCAGACAGCAAGGCATTATCTCCCCACTGATTGTAAGAGCAATTGAAAGCACAGATGAATATGAAGTGATAAGCGGACACAGGCGTTTACACGCCGCCATAAAAGCAGGGCTTTCCGAAGTGCCTGCTTTAATTTATCCCCTTGACCGAAACGAAGCGATGATTGCGGTTGTAGACAGCAACCTGCACCGTGAAAGGCTGCTCCCAAGCGAAAAAGCCTTTGCCTACAAAATGAAAATGGATGCAATGAAAGCACAGGGCAGGAGAACGGATTTAACTTTGTCGCAAGCTGCGACAAAGTCAGATACCGCCGCCGAAATAGGAAAATCACAGAATGAGAGCCGTGACCAAGTGTTCCGCTATATCCGTCTGACTTACCTTATCCCCGAACTGCTTGACAAAGTTGATGAAGGCATTATCGCACTCAGCCCCGCCGTGGAACTGTCCTACCTCTCCAAAGAACAGCAGAAAATACTGCTTGACGCAATGAGCCTGAACGACTGCACACCATCCCACGCACAGAGTATCCACATGAAGAAACAGGCTCAGCAGAATACTCTTTCCTCGGACGGTATTTATGAAATCATGTCGGAGGAAAAAGCCAACCAGACCGAGCGAATCAGCTTTAAAGTACAGGATTTAAAGGGATTTTTCCCGAAAAACTTTACGCAAAAACAGATGACGGACACGATTCTGAAGCTGCTTTATGAATACAACAGAAAACTGGAACGCAGACGAAACAGCCGTGATGAAAGGTAAGGTGGAAGTATGAAAAAATTAGAAACTTTTACAGTCAATCCAAATGCAGTCTATATGCTGCCGCATGAGCCGATAGATGAAAATGAGAAAATCAATTTATCGCAAGAGGTACTGCCCCGCTGTCCCGAAATCCGCATTGAAAGCGGAAAATTAGTGCGTTTCAGTGGTGAAAACGAGTTTTCATTAAAAATTGGCGGCACGACCTACAAGGTCAACACCCATTTCAGCAAAAAAGGAAGCCAAAGCGTATTGGAACAGTTTAAAGAACTGATATTGTCCGAGAAGCTGGTTTAATATTGCACATTGGAAAAAGATAACTGGGTATAGTAAGATAACCCTGCCTTTGCTATGCCCAGTTGTCGGAAAGGAGATTATTTTTATGACAACAGCAAAATTAAACGGGCAGACAGAAGAAAAAATCACAGCTTTGTATTGTAGGCTTTCGGTTGACGACGATAATAAAGACGAGGAATCCAATTCCATAACGAACCAAAAACAGATTTTAAAGGATTACGCCCGCAAAGAGGGATACAACAACACAATGTTTTTTGTGGACGACGGCGTGTCGGGGACGACCTTCCAAAGACCGAATTTTGTGCGTATGGAGCGTATGGCAGAAAACGGCGAAATCGGCACGATTATCGTCAAAGACCTTTCACGCTTCGGGCGTGAGCAGGTGGAAATGGGCAGGCTTACGCAAGTGGTGTACCCATCCCTCGGCATCCGCTTTATCGCCATACAAGAACGTGTGGACACTCTGACCGGCGACGGCGTGGAGATGATGCCCTTCCACAATATTTTCAACGAATGGTATGCGGCGCAGACCTCTAAGAAAATCCGTGCGGTGTGGCAGTCCAAAGCGGAACACGGCGAACGTATCGCTTCTATCGTACCCTATGGGTACAGAAAATCGGAAGATAACCCGAAACAATGGGTAATCGACGAACCGGCGGCGCAAACCGTAAGGAAGATTTTTGCCCTGTGCCTTGCAGGGAAAGGCCCGATGCAGATTGCAAGGCAGCTTGAAGAAGAACAGATACTCTCCCCCGCCGCCTATTTTGAATCCATCGGCAGGAAACATGCTCAGAAAGTCCCCAAAAACCCTTGCGGGTGGGAACAGGCGACCGTTGGCTATATCCTTGAAAACAGGCAGTACACCGGCTGCGCCGTCAATTTCAAAAGCACTACCGTCAGTTACAAAGTCCATAAGAGAATCCAGCACAGCGAGGAGGATTACCAAATCATCCCCGATATGCAGGAAGCCATCATCTCCGAGGAACAATGGCTGAGGGTGCAGGAACTTCGCAAACACAAGCGCAGACCGACGAAAACCGGCAGGACGAGCCTTTTTTCGGGGCTGCTCTACTGCTACGACTGCAAATCGAAAATGCACTTTGTCGCCGCCAAGAGCATGAAACGGAAACAGGAGCATTTCCGCTGTTCCCAATATAAATCCGGCAGAGGGAATTGCACCATGCACTATATCCGCGATATTGTCCTTGAAAGGCTTGTGCTGGAAGCTGTCAGCGATTTATCCGATTTTGTACGCTGTTATGAGCCGGTATTCCTGTATCTGCTGGCAAAGAAAAACAACGCCATGCGGCAGAAGGAATACCAAAAACTTCAGCAGGCTGTTGAGAACGGCACAAAGCGGATAGCGGAAATCGACAGGCTGATTGAAAAGGTATTTGAACAGAACGCAGGCGGCATCCTCTCCGACGAACGGTTTGCTAAAATGCTTCAGAACTACGAAAAGGAGCAGAAAGCATTGACGCTGGAATTGGAAGAAAACCGCCAGACCTTGCAGAATGCCGAACAGCGGGTAATGGATTTAAGGCTTGTCTTACGCACTTTGCGGGAGATGACCGACATTAAGGAGCTTACCCCTACGCTTGTCAATTCGCTGATTGAGCGTATCGAAGTCCACAACAGCGAAAATTTCGGTGGACACAGCCATGTGAAGGTGGATATTTATTTTACGGCGGTGGGGATGATAGATATTCCCACCGAAAAAGAAATCCTTGCCACAATGGAAGAAATACGGAACAATCCGCAGGACTTCAAATTCGTAGCATAACAAAATGATACGGTGTAATCCCTTTTACCGAGTTACACTGTATCTTACATAAAAACATCCTTATCTGGCGACAGCAAAGGCTGTTATACCTTTACGGCTCACGGAGATTTTATCGCTAATATACAGAGATTTAACCTCTACTTGCAGGGTAAAAATCTCCCTTGTGCTGACAAAGATTTTTTTAACGGACTATCCGTCCATTTTTTATGCAGCATATATAAATAGAAATCTCTGCTTGCAGACAAGAAAAATCCCTCCAAACTTCAAAAAGCGAAGTCGGAGGGTGTTCAAAGCATGACAAAGCAACCCACCCGAACATCGTTTTTTTTATTCGGCGGGTGTCTTACCTATTTACAATAAAAAAGCAGAGCCAATCATCTGCGATTTCTCACAAATTTATCGGCTCTGCGGCTTAGCGGCTGGCTCTGAAATAACTATCATCTTTAAATCTATAACATTTATCAGATTCTCATGTTTGCACTTTGGACAAAATAAAGGGAAGTTTTTTAGAATCGTGTCCTTTCGCATCTTATCCCTTGTTTTGCTTCCACAAACGGGACATCTAATCCATTCGGCTGTGTTTGCATCCATACACTACCTCCTGCAAATTAACGCTCGTAACTGTCTCTTTTTTTGTTTTTAACACATCCAGAGAGCTTGTCAACAGCCAAAGCAGCAGTAGGCTGAAAGTAAATGTCTTTTCCTTTATTACTCTCATACATAAAATCTTTCAATGGCTTACTCGTATATTTTGAAAAATCACCATATATCGCAAATCTTACGCCATAGTTGATAAATTTCTGTAATATTTCTCCTGCCAGACAAGTACTCAAAACAAAGAAATCATTTACAATAGCTCCCTTATTTACAGCAATATTGGTGCAGCCCGTTTCATATTTCACTGTCATAACCAAGTCTAAAGCGGACTGAACATCCCTAATCAATAACTCCTCGCTGTTCACAACTGCAACTTCTGTATTATTTTTCTTTATAACTTCTGTTTTCATTTTCTACCTCCATCAATTCTGAATTGTTTTCACAACGACTTTTGACTGCCACTTATTTCCTTTGTATCTCATAATAACAATAGCACTTGCTACACACCATCCTAGACAAGAAGCGATGGCAATCGAAAGAAGCCCTAATTTTCCTATCAACAATACGGTAACAAACAATTTTACAAGTATGGATGCCAGTGAATGAATACCTGCAATCAGTGTATCTCCAACTCCAGAAAGTACACCGCCTAATCCATATATCAAAGCATTTATCGGATAAAACCATAGGCAAATATGGAAATAGCTATAACCGCTTAATATCATTTCTTCGTTATTGCCAATGATTAACCCCAATATTTTCTTTCCCCAGAGCAGCAAAACAATGGAAAGCAGAGCTGTAATAACGATTGCAAGCATTATGCCAAACCTTGTGCCTTGCTTCATACGATTTTCTTCATTTGCCCCGATATTTTGTCCTGCAAAAATACTCAAAGCGTTTCCAAGTGCTTGAACAGGCAGTAAAATAAATGCTTCAATTCTGCTTGCTGCTGTCATTCCGCCTATGCTTGCATTTCCTAACTGGTTGATAAAGCCCTGCACAATCAACATACCGAGAAAAACTGCTAATTGCTGTATGATAATCGGTATACAGATTTTTAATGAAAGCTTTAATAATTCCTTGTCAAAAGAAAGCTCACTTATCATTGGAATTGCCATCGGAAATTTCTTTCGAAGCTGTATCAACAGGTACACACCAGAAATTGCCTGTGCAATAATGGTTGAAGCCGCAATTCCAATAACGCCTCCGCCATTTCTAACAAAAACGATGTTAAGCACTAAATTGATAATGGATGAAACAATCAGAGCAAATAACGGCATTTTTGTTTCACCAAAACTTCTCATAACTGCACCAAGCAAATTATACAGTATGGAAAATGGGATGCCTAAAAATACCGTTCTTAAATATACCGAAGCAAGCCCTAAAAGTTCGGCGGGTGTCTGGGTAATCTTTAATAAAGGTTTTGCTAAAATTGCCCCGCCAAACGCCATCACCAATCCTAAAACCAACAAAAATATAGACATCGTGGAAATAAGGCTTTTAATCTGCTCAAATTGCTTTGCTCCGAAAAATTGGGCAAGAAGTATCGTAATACCAATAGCCAAACCCAAGATAACCGAAACAAACAGCAAATAAATCGGAACAGATACGCCGATAGCAGATAACGCATCTTCACTTACGAAACGCCCCGCAACGACGGCATCAATAACATTATAAAGCTGTTGTAATAAAGTTCCTAAAAAAATGGGAATTGAAAACAAAACTAACTGTTTCTTTATACTCCCCGAAGTCAACGTCGTAGGCTGACCTCTTGTTTCTTTCTTCTGCATTTCTTTCCTGCCTCCTGCTATTCATACAAACTGTCAATCAAATGGTCAACCATAAAATCAAAAGTTTCCATATGATTGTGTGGAAGAATATCCCTATTTTTGATATTCATAATTAAAGAGTAAATAACTGACATTGCCAAACCCGCATCAACTTTAAATTTCAAATGCGGCTGACCCGAAAAAAGCTGCTCGCTCATATGATTGGATTCCTCAATTTTTTTTGCCTGTTCCTCTGATAATTTGTTCATCAATATTGTGAAGTCTGTACTGTCTGAATCGTATAAAAAGTTGTTTTTATCGTATTCCCGATAAATGAGTTTTAATGCTTCTGTGACACCATACTTATCCCTGTGCTTCTCAATTACTTCTGATGCTGCATTGCAAATCTGCTCTTGTACAGAACACAAGACCTCACAAAAGAGAGCTTCTTTCGATTCAAAGAACAAATAAAATGCTCCCTTTGAGATACCTACCTGCTTGCAAAGCTCATCGACACTTGTTTTCTTATAGCCATACTGTGTCCAACTCTGCTTACAGACATCCTGCAAACCTCTTTTGATGTTTTCCTTTTCTCGTTCGGTAAAACTTCTTGCCATAATTCTTCTCCTTTCTGTGACTTAAAATACTATTTCGGTCATAGATATAATATAATAATTGTGATGAAAAGTCAAGTAGTCTATTAAAAAATACAATTAAGCTTTTAAATCTCTCTTTATAAGATATTAAATCTCTTATTATAGGACATTTCATATCGTTCAATAAGACATTACATCTCTGTAAAATATAAAGGTAAAATTTTTCAGAGTATAGGTGGTGACCTTATGGACAAAAGAAACAACGATTTTGACTTTGATTTTATGCCGTTAGGACAGGCAATCAAAAAAGCCCGCAAAGCCCAAGGCATGACAAGAGAACAGCTTGCCCGTATAATTGATTATGACCCAAGACACCTCCAAGCAGTTGAAAACGAAGGTCAATATCCAAGCATAGAGCTGTTCATTCAACTTATCGTAATGTTTGATGTATCGGTTGATGAATATATACATACAGACAAAACGATAAGGAAAAGCTCTGTTCGCAGGCGTTTGGACGCCATGCTTGACCGATTGGACGATAAAGAGTTATCCATCGTTGAAGCAACAGTAAATGGACTATGTAAAGCAAAAGAGCCAGAGGAATAACCCTCTGGTATTCTTTTGTCTTTTTCTAATAGGCAACCACACCATAACCATAGATTGAGCTACTCCCGACTGGATAGCTCTGCTGCTTGCAGGCATCCCCAGAGTTGCCCTCCACGGTGTAGACCGTTCCATTCTCGCATTTCTCCACGATTCCTACATGGTCGATTGAACCGTCATGCCCCCAATCAAAGAAAATAAGGTCGCCTGTCTGCGGCTCATAGTTCTTATCCTGCCATTGCCCCTTGCCCTTGAACCAGTTTACACCGTCCGAGCAGAGGGAGAATTTCGGGATGATGCCGCTCTCCAGATAGCCGCACTGGTCGGCACACCACGACACGAAGCAGGCACACCATTCCACACGCCCGTCAAATCCGTACCAACTCCAATAAGGCTGACCGCCCTCATTGCCGAGCTGTGTCAAGGCAACCTCCACAATGGCTTGGTTTCCGCCGCTTGTAAACGCCCGCCCGTATGGATAGTAACGCAGCACATGGGCGGGGTACTGCGTGTCGCCGTATTTTTCCCAACCCAGACGGTTTGCCTGCATCGCAGAAAATTCCACCGCATTTGCATAGGAATAGC
The DNA here is from genome assembly GCF_009936045.1 of Emergencia sp. 1XD21-10. Taxonomy (GTDB): domain Bacteria; phylum Bacillota; class Clostridia; order Peptostreptococcales; family Anaerovoracaceae; genus Senimuribacter; species Senimuribacter intestinalis. The sequence goes on from NZ_QWEQ01000003.1 coordinate 122,121, forward strand.
CGCCGTAATTGCTCTTTGCCCATGAGATATAGCCGTTGCCGAAGTTATAACCCTGCAAGGCAAGCTTGATACGCTCCATGTCTATCGGGCTTTCCACCTCGGCTGACGTGAGTGCGGCTTTCAATTCCTGCACGCCGCACTCAATGGAATACTCTGGGTCTTTGATGCCGTTCGGCTCATGGGGGTATTTCTTGTTGAAGCTCCCCTCCGCTGACTGCATCGGGTCGCTGCCCTTTCCCCCAGATTCCTGCATCATCACCGCCTTGATAAGCTCCACATATTCGGGGATGCCGTACTGCTTCGCATATTTTTGTATCAGCGGCGTGTAGGCTTCTACCTCCGCACTGACGGGGGTATAGGAAGTGCTGTCGCTGCCGCCGCCAAACAGGGAAACGGCACACCCAAGCAGGACGACAATGAGGATTATCACAATGGCAACCCACCCGCCTGCGATGAGTGCGGAAACCAGAGCCTTTGTGCCTGCGATAATCGCCTTGACTGCCGCAACGGTGGCTCTGACCGTGGCTTTCGTTGCTTCGGCTGTCGCTTTTGCGGTGGCTTTCGCCGTCTGTGCCGCCTTTTGTGTGGCTTTTGCGGATGCCTTTGCCGCTTTCTGTGCGGTCTTTGTAGTCTGCTCCGTAGTCTTAATCGCCGTCTTGGATGTCGCCCTTGCGGTTTTCACGCCTTTTTCTGTCGCCTTGACCGTGCCTTTTGCGGTGGTCTTGACGGTTTTCTCTGCATTTCTGGCGGTGGTTTTAATTGTCCGTTTCCCCTGCTGCCTTGTCTTTATCAACTGGCTTGCCCCTGTCTGCGTTGCTTCGTTCTTAACAGGAACATCGGGGACAGAAGAACGGCTCGCAGTTCCGTGACGGATCTGCGAGCCTGCCTGTTCTGCATACTCCTTTGCCCTTTTCTGCTCGGCGGCTTTCACCGCACGTTTGGTCTTAAATTCAGCGATTTTATCTTTAGCCCTGCCGATATTCTCTTTGGTTGTCTGGACATTCTTCTGTCCCTGCTTATTGAATTGATGGATTCCCTCGTCCTTAATACGCCCCGAAGCATGGGAAAACTTATCGGCGGCATATTCCGCAGGCGAATTTTCCTCCGCATAATATCCCTGCTCCGCCTTGTCCTTTGTCTTGGCATAAGCGGATTTCATGCGTTCGCCTGCGATGGCGGCTTTGTCCAACGTCTTAATCGTGCCTTTGACCGCATCTCTGGTCTTTATATCAGCCATACAAAACCTCCTTTCCCAGAGGATTTTGCGGTCATGCTAATTTACCTTTTTCGCCACGACTACAAGCCTGCCGTTCTGTGCGGAATATTCGCAGGTGGAGAGCGTAATCAGTTTATCCCCATATTCAGCGGTCACGCCCGTATCGTACAAAGCAAGCTCCTTGCACTTTACGACATAAGCGGCAAACTCTTTTTCATCTTCCGCATGGACAAAGTCATAATAGCGGTATCCCTGTGAGCTGTATGCCACGGTCTTAAACACGGCGATGATTTCATACTCCGCCTGCTCCGTGAGGGTGTCAAACTGGATGGTCTTGTGCTTCTCATAAAAGCTCTTGGATTTGTAATCTTCCAACGCCCCGAACATCCTGCCGCCCTTGATGTGGTGTCCGTAGATAATCAGATTGTCGCTTGTGAGAATATCGCAGTCCTCTTGGATATAAGGCACTCCCAAATCGCTGTACTGTTTTTCAAAGTTGTGCTTCAGATAGAAATTCGGACTGTTCTTGCTCTGCATGACGGGATAGTTAATATTTGTACCCTCAATGGCAATCCAACCCGCCATATCCTCATTCTGCAAATACAGCTCCTTGTACTTTGCCAGAATATCCTCGCCCTCGCTGACTGGCTCATCCTTATCTTTGGGCAGTTCTTCCTCTGGCTCGGCGTTCTCCACAACCTCCGCAATCTCCGCAAAGGCTTCGGTCTGCTCGTCTATCTGCTGATAATGGCTGTAAATCTTGAAGCCGCAAAAAACCGCCGCTCCCAAAAAGGCAACAGCGGCGGCAATACAGATAATGGATTTATAGTTTTTTAAATTCATAGGCTTTTTTTCCTTTCTCTAATCCCTGCCCTGCTTTCTGGGCAGAACAACATTTTTTCATAGCTTTACCGTGTATGCTCTGCCTGCTTTTTAGGGGCGGGTAAATCCCTGCAATATTCGGGATACCTTACCTTGATGCCCTCCATGAAATACGGGGCAAACTCGCAGCAGAACAATTCCTCTGGCGTAAAATATTTCTCACGCCCCTCCTCCGCATATCCGTTCCAGAGGTTAAAGGCAAGGTGGCAGACCTTGACCGTCCCGCTTGTCTGCCATCCTGCGTGCATCCCCTCTGGCTCAATGCAGTCTGTCTTAAAATCGAACATGGAATTGATATTCTTCCTCGTTTCCTCCGCAATCCCCATCACATAAAAAAATGCCCTGTGGTAACAGTCGTTGACCTTGCATTTCATCATGTTTTCCAGAAAGAAATCACGGTGGGCAGCGTTGCGGAATCTTATCTCTGACATAGAAAATCTCCTTTCCTTAATTCGCCCTGCTTTCTGGGCATAAAGGTATGCCCGCAGGGTGCTTTCCTAAACCTCGCCAAATTTGGTCGTCATCAGCTTATACAGCTCCGTATTGCGTGGGAACTTGTTGACGAACGGCACAAGGGAGCTGCCTACTTTCAAAAGCCCCTGCCCCGCACCAACATTCGTGATATAGCTCATCTGAAGGTCGGAAATGTTAAGGAGCTTCGCAAGCTCGATGCGGTCTGTCGATGCCTGATTCAGCATGATAATAAATTCGCTGTTGGCAAGCATCGTCCTCGCCGTATGGCTCTGCAAGAGGTCGTCCACGTTCTGCGTAATTCCAGTACAGTACGCCCCATACTTACGCACACGTTTCCAGAGTGTAAAAAGGAAGTTCGCAGAATACTCATGCTGAAACAGCAGGTAAATCTCGTCAATGAAAATAAAGGTGTTCCTGCCTTTCGCCCTGTTCATCGTGATGCGGTTCAAGATGCTGTCGAGGACAACAAGCATACCGATAGGCTGTAACTGTTTGCCCAAATCCAGAATGTCATAGCAGATAAGGCGGCTGTGGGTGTCCACGTTGGTATGCTTGGCAAAGGTATTGAGAGAGCCGTCCGTGAAAAGCTCAATCGCAAGGGCGATTTCCTGTGCTTCTGGCTCGTCCTGCTTCAACAGCTCCTCACGGAAGTCCTGCAAGGTCGGCGGCGTCCCCATATAGTTCCCCTGCTGATAGTAGCGGTACACGCCCGCCGTACAGCGGTCAATGATGGACTTCTGCTTTGCCCCCAGACTTGCACCGCCGATAAGCTGCTCGCACAAAGACAAAATAAACTCTGATTTCAAGATGACGGGGTTTGCACCGTCGCCGTAATCAGAGTTCATATCCATAGCATTTATATGGTTTTCGCTTGTAGCGGAAATGTGAATAACTTCCCCCTGCATCGCTTTCACAAGAGGGGAGTACTCACGTTCGGGGTCTATAATAATTACATCTGCGTTAGGGTCGGTGAGGATAATATTTGTCATTTCCTCCTTTGCTGTGAATGACTTGCCCGCACCAGACACGCCGAGGATAAAGGAATTTCCGTTCAGCAGATGGCGGCGGTTGGCGATAATCATATTTTTACTGATTACATTCTGCCCATAATACACACCGTCCTTATGGTAAATTTCCTGCACACGAAACGGGATAAACACCGCAAGGCTCTCCGTGGTGAGGGTACGCAGGGCATCAATCTTCCTCACTCCGAACGGCAGGGCGGTATTCAAACCGTCCATCTGCTGATACTTCAGCACGGCAAACTGGCAGAGATGTTTTCTCGCTGTCGTGAGTAATGCTTCAGTATCATTGTCGAGCTGCTCTTTGGTGTCCGCCGTATGCACCATCGTAAGCACCGCAAACATCATTCTCTGGTCACGGGTCGTCAAATCATCGAGGAACTCCTTGCTTTCTTTCCTCTGCTGCTCCAAGTCGTAGGGGATAACAGCGGAAAAGTTGTTGTTCTGGTTCTGTTTCCGCTGCCAGTTCGTGATGTTCGTTTCCACGCCCAAAAGACGGTTCTCCACCTCCCTCACGGCTTCGTCCGTAGGGACAGGGACGACATCAACGGAAAGCATCATGTTACGGTTTAACTCGCAAAGCTCCGCCACCATGCTGTCCTTGATATAGGCGGCATACTCACGCAGGAAAATCACACGCCCGTAACGGTTTCCGATGCGGAAATAATCTTTTTCAAATTCAAAAGAGTCTGGGCAGATATAGTCCTTGAAGTCGTGACCTTTCCGCATGGTCTGTGCCATGTCAAAAGAAAACGCCGTTTCCTCCCCTGTGCGGTAAAAATCATGGAAGATGCGGAGCTTATCATTGGCGTCCAGTTCCGTACATTTCGAGCCAAGACGGTTGAAATGCCCGATAAGGTCAGCACCCACACGGGCAAAATAATTCCTCGCTTCTTCGATGTTCTTCTTGCAGACGGAGATGGTCACATATTTGTCCTGCACGATGGAATTAGCCCCTGTCGCCTTGTCGAGCAGCATCTTGTTGTACTCCTTACGGTATTTATCCAGATTGTCCTCTGCCATCGGGATAAGGATGGTCTGCTCAAAATCCGCTTTATTGAGCCTGCGGTTATTGATGGTGATTTTCGTGGTCGCCCCGCTGTCAAGGGCGTTTAAAAGCTCCGAGTATTCAAGGAACATCGCTTCTTTGTCCTCACGGCTCGCCACGGCATAGTTGATGTCCTCAAACTGAAAGGTCTTTGCATATTTGTTCCTGCCGACAAGGAAAATGCCGTCCTCCCACATGGTCTTTAACGGGATGACCGCCTGCACCGATTTCGGCACGGCGAATTTCTCCTTGTCCTGTTTGAACAGATTCCTGAGCGTCTTAATCATAGTCTGCCTCCTTACGCTTTCTTGATTTTTCATTCTTCTTTCTTGCTTTTACAGCCTGCTTTCTCCGCTTTCTTGCTTCTTTCCGCCTTTTCGCCCTGCGTTTTTTCTTCCTACGCTTTTTCTGTACGGCGGGCGTTCCCTTTTCATGGGCTTCAATGCTCTGTTTCAATGCTTCATAATAGAGGTTGTCTGGGAGAAACAGCACCCTTTTGGGCATTAAAAACTCCGATTTTATCCATGCCCACACGAACTGCTCTGCGGTCATGCCGTTGTACCGTACAAAGCCCATCACCGCAAAGGGCGAAGCACCCAGAACGCACATCCAGCTCAAAGTTTCTGTGCCGAACCTGCCACGGAGAAGAAAAAACAATCCTACCGCAACGCCGCAGGCAAGGACAGAAAAAAGGAACTGCCGCATGGACAGCCCGAAGAACATACTCTCCGTATAATTACGGATTTCCTTATTTATCTTTACTTCCAATCATTCACACCTCCTATCGTTCCATTTCCTGTTTATGGCGGGGCGGGGTCTGCTTCTGCCGTTCCCTCTGGGGGAGTAAGAACGGCTCCCCTTCATTTTCACTTATGCGTGTGGGATAGCCTAACACCTTTAAAGCTTTCTGCAAATCTGCCACGCAATCCCTGTCTGGCTTGCAGACACCGATTGCCAGATACATCTGCAAATCCCCATACCATGATTCCTTTTCAAAATTATCTGCCCGAAAGAACACATCTTCCTTGATTTGCTCTATCGGCGTTTCAAATATCCTGCGGTATTCCGCTTCAAAATCATACAAAACAGCACCTCCTATCGCTCCATGCCAGATTTTCTCTTTGGGGGCTTCTTCTGGGACGGGTAGGGGATAAATTCTTCCTCCCCCACGATGATGCTGAACTCTGACCGAAGTATCGGGTGCGTTTCCTGTTTCTGATACTGGCGGATAAGGTCAACCGCACTTTCCCTTGTGGCTGTGCTTGCCTGCTGTACTCCATCCTTAAAAATATAAACACGTTTCATCCGTCCCCTCCTTTACAAGCCCATCATTTCCCTTACAACACGGTCTGCCATCTTCACCGCCCCGACAAGGACAAGCATATTGAATACCAGTTCCCCGATATAGCTCCATACCATCGTGACCGCAGCCGCATCGGGATTGACTACGGGCGGGGATGCCGCAAACACCGAAAAGATAATGCAGGCAAGCACGATAATCGCACCCTCAAGGCATACCGCACAATAGCTCTTGATAAAGCTCCTGCCCACGTTCTGGCTCGGCTCTCCCGCAAAAGAGGAGAGGGGGACAGGGGCGATTGCGGTATAAAGGTACAGCTTAAAAAACCTGCCGTACACCGACATTATCATAATGAACGACAGCACCGTGATGAACAGCCCGCCGATAAGCGTCACCGCCCATAGGGGTATGCTCTCGAAAAAGCCGCAGTCCTCCACGGCTGTCACAATCTCTGTCGGCAGCACCATCTTTTGTGCCGCCCCGAAGCCTGCGGCTTTCATTATGGTTGAAATCACGCCCTGCACTATCTGGAATAAAGCCATCATCAGCTCCAAGCCATAAGTCACCGCTCCTTTGGCAAGGGCGAAGCGGATAAAGAGCTTTACTGCGTGTTCGGGCTTCTTGACCTGTGCGAAATCGCCGCAGGTACGCATCACGCCCACGACAAAGAACAGCACGAGCAGGGCAAGCCCGATTGCCTGCAACGCACCGTGGATGTCAACAATGACTTTCCATATCGCACCGCCTTTGAAATTCTCTGGGGATTGGGTAATGAGCTGCCATATCTCGGCTAACTTCTCATTCCAAGTGTTGAGGGCGTTCTCCAAGTTCTGGACTACCCAGTTATCTGACATTCGACCACCTCCGTTCTTAAAATTGGATAACGGGGAAGTTCCGCAGGGCGGATCAACCCCGTTATCACGTCTTATATCAGCCTGTTATTTCTATTCGCTGTCTTTTCCCACGCATTAGCCTGTGATGAGTGTCAGAATCTCCTTTGCAAAGGTAATCACAACGCCGCCCGCAAGTGTCAGAAATCCGTTCGCCCTTTGGGACGGGTCGTGGGATTTCAGCGACAAGCCCACCTGCACGATACCGAAGCCGAGCATAATCATGCCGACCGCCTTAATCAGTCCGAAGATGAAATTGGAGAGGTTGTTCACCACGGCAATCGGGTCATTGGCGGCAAAGGCGGTCGTTGTTCCAAAAATCATGCAGCATACCAAAGCGGCATACACGGCAAACGCCTTTTTTGCCTTTCTGCCCATCGGCAGCTTCTGGGTTTCCTCTTTTCTGCCGAACGGCATAGAGGTATCCTTGTAAAGGGTTGCTTTGTTCTGGCTGTTCTCGTTCTTCTTAAAAAGTTTCATAGGGTAAATCCTCCTTATAAATTGAATATTTCTTCCAAGTCCTCATCGGACAGAAGCTCGTAGGAAGTGCTGACGGCTTCTGGCGTAACAGCGTTCTTAGGAATATCGCCGTCAAACACAAGGGTTGCGACAGACTGCGTAGGTTCGCCGTGGATATAAGGCGGTTTTCCTCCGTCCGCTGTCAGTTTCACGTTCGGGTGTTTCAAAATATCATACTTAAAATCCATCACGGGGCGTTCCCCTCGCACAAAAAGAAGTGCGTAGCGGTTGTCGAGCATACGCACTTCGTCTGGGGTTAAAAGCTCACGCCCCGAAATCTGGTAGTTGGTGGAATAGTTGCCGCTCCGTCCAGAGCTTTTCCCGTAGGTGTTCGTGTCTATCGTGGATTTGCCGAGCAGCTCGCTCACAAACTTGTGCGTACTCTGCTCGTTGCCGCCCAGATAGAGGAACTCATCAGCGTTGCCGACAATGCTTTCCCACTGTTTCTCAAACAGGGCTTTAAGCTGTGCCAGATTTTGCAGGATAATCGAAACGGATACGCCCCTTGACCTCATGACCGACAGTATCTTGTCGAAGTCATCGGGCAAACTGACGTTCGCAAATTCATCCATGATAAACTGGCAATGGACAGGCAGGCTCCCGCCGTACTTGTGGTCGGCAAGATAAAATAGCTGTTGGAATAGCTGCGTGTATAAAAGTGACACTAAAAAATTAAAACTGGTGTCGTTGTCTGGTATCAGAGCGAACAATGCCACTTTCTTCTCGCCCAAAGACGGCAAATCAAGCTCGTCCGTGGCGGTCAGAGATGCAAGGCTCTCCAGATTGAACTTCTCAAGCCGTGCGGCAAGGGTTATCTGGATGCTCTTTAAGGTCTTGGCACTCCCGCTGTGGTAATCACGGTAATACTTCAAAGCGATATGCTCTGGGTTTACCATCTCCAAACGGTCAAACAGTTCGTCAAGCGGGCTTACATAGCTGTCGTCGTCCTCCCGTACCTCTCCTGCACGGAGCAGCTCCATCACCATCGGGAAATTCTGCTCCTCTGGCGGGGCTTCGTATTTCAGATAGAACACGAGGGATAAGAGCAGCATACTCGCCGCCGTGTCCCAGAACGGGTCTTGCGACTGTGAGCCTTTCGGCGTGGTCGCCTTAAACAGATTTGTAACAAGCCGCTGCACATCATTGTCATTCCTTAAATATACAAACGGGTTGTAACAATGGCTTCGGTGCATATTGATTAAATCAAGGACACGCACCTCATAGCCTTTCTTCTCAAGCAGACCTCCCGTGTCACGGACAATCTCGCCTTTCGGGTCTAAGATTACCATTGACGTATTGCACTGCATGACATTAGGTTTACAAAAAAATCTGGTCTTTCCCGCACCAGAGCCGCCCACCACAAGGATATTCAAGTTCCTGCGGTGTTTCTTCCCGTCAAGCCCGATGCGGACATTCTGGGTCAGCAGCTTGTTCTCTGATGCGTCCTTATCTCGGTACTTCTTATTGAGCGTACCTGCGTTGCCCCATTTCGCAGAGCCGTGTTCCTCTCCCTTGCGGTAGTTCCTGCGTGTGGAGAAATAAACGCCGATTCCCATGCCGTAGGCAAGCAGAAAAATGAGGACAACTCTGGGAGTGTCCCCGCATACCGTTATCTGCAACGGATTCTCGATTGCTACAGACAGGTTACTGATTATCTCCACGATGCCGCCGCTGACATAAGGGGCTGTCAGCAGGGCAAGCCATACAACAGGGATAATGCCGAACAGGGAGAGGATTACGCCTGCTTTATAATCGTCACCGTTCTTCATGGCACTTGCACGGGGCGACTTTTACTTTTCTGGTAGGGGCTTTGGAAACTTTGATAATCAGCTCGTCAACGGGGTCGGTGGGGCGTTCCTCCCTGACCTGCTCAGTACGCAGGGTGTTTAATGCGTTGAGCATGATGCTTTTATCATATTTATCCAGAGCCAAATGGTAGCGTTCTTCTTTCATGGGCTGCACCTCCGATTAGCGTTCCTGCTCTTTGGATTTGGGCGGCTTGTTCTTCTCAAGGCTCTTATACATATCCGACTGGATTTCTCCGAGGACGTCACGCATCGAGCCAAGCTCGCCTTTGAACGCCTGCGTTTCCATGCCCTCAAATTCTTTCGGGAGCTTGTCAAAGTTAAAGCCTTTGGTGTCTACGCCATAGCGGGAGCTTACCATATAGGCGACGCAGAACGATTTGAAATCGGAATCGTCACGGTTTTCCTTATGCTTGAAATCAAAGACCGCCGCCGACACTTCCTTTGCCATGCTGACAAAGAGCTGTTCCTCGTTTAAGCCTGTGCGGATAAAAATAGTCTGCTGTGAGCTGTCGTAGAACGCAGGCAGCTCAAGGTCATCGACAGGCACAAAGGAAACGGGGCTTGCGTCAATCATCGCCGACACAAGCTCCCGCATGGTTTTCTGCTCCTGCGGCTGCTGCCTGTCCTTTGCCGAGGTCTGGGAAACGTCATAGACTACTTTGGCGTTGTAGCCGACCGCCTTTGAGCCGTCCTCCCGCTGATACTCTTTCCCCGGCTCAAGGATGGTAACTTTCTGTGCGTCCTTATCCACATAGACACGGCTCTGTTTCCAACTCCCATAATCTTTTAACTGTGTCGCTTCGGGCATCTGTGCCGATACCAGAATGGCGTTGTTGACGGAATAGCGGTCAAAATGCCCCTGCACGTCAAGGTACTGGCGGAAGCTGTCGCCGTTTGCCATCATTTCAGAGCAGGTATTGTCAATCAGCTCATAGGCTTCTTTCCGCTGCTCCTGTTTTGCGGCAGCCCATTCCTCTTTGTTAAAGGCTCTGCTGCCGCCGCTGAATACATCATAAATGCTCATGCTTATCTTGCTCCTTTCGATTTTGGTTTCCATTTCCGCTTCTGGGGCTGCTTATGCTCCGTCTTTCCTGCGGGCGGTTTCTTTGCGGAAGATTTCTCTTTCGCAGGGTTCGGGGAAACATCCGATTCCTGCTCCTTTCTGCCCTCTTTGATTTTCCGCAGTTCTTCCCTGACTGACGGCTTTTCCGTCTTAATCATAGTAGCCCCCTCTGCGGACTTCCTTTGCTGCTCTGAGGTAGGCTCGGACAGAGGGGATTTTTCTGTCTTTGCCAATGAGGGGTTTGGGGCGTTCTCCTCTTTCTTTATGGGCTTGCCCATCAAAGCGTCCATAAGCCTGTCTTTCTCCTCTTTGCCCTGCAAGCCGATGTCTGGCTCTGGCTGACCGTCCTTTGCTTCTGCTGTCTTTGCTGCATCTTTCGGTTTGGTCTTTGCCCCTTTCGATTTCTCCGCTTCGGTCACGATAGAAGCGGCGTCCACCGATGCAAGGTTAAAGCGTTCCACGATGCGGCTGATTTTCGATGCGTCCTCCGCACGGGCAATCACGTCCACCTCCGCATTGGGGTCTTTATTCCCCCTGTCCGCAAGGACGCAGTAGAGTACGCCGTATTTCTTCGCTTCCTGCGTGAACTTCTTTAAATCTCCGTTCTTGACGGTAAAGACTTTCAGCTCCTTGCCAGAGCGGAGCATGTTTGTGAGCCTTGCCTTTCCCTTTGTTTTCTGTTCCTCTTTTAAAATGGAGTAGAGCAGGATGGCGATATTCTTCGCACCCGCCCCCGTGATTCTGGCTGCGACCTCAAATCCCTCCAAGCTCATCCTCACGATTTGCTCTGCCGCTTCGCCGCCTGTGTTCATGCTTCATCAGCTCCTTTCCTTTCTGCTGTTTTTCATCTGCCCGTATAACTGCTAATTTTTCTTTGAGGGCATCGCTGCGGGCTTCGATTCCCTCACACAATCTGACCTCCTTTCGGATGGTTTTCATCCTCCCCGTGATTTCCGAGATGCGAGCCTTGACCGCTTCTTTTTCTTCGCCGGCTGCTTTGCGGCTCTGGGAGTAAAGCCCCTTACGCTGTTCGGTCAGCTTCTGCATCTCGGATTCCAGAAAATCTTTATATGACAAAAGCTGCTCCGCCGTATCTATGTGGTTATGGCAGAGCAGCCTTGTTTCTTTTGTGATGGCGTCCATCTTCATCAAGTCGTCTTTCAGAAGATAATGAAGCCGTGCATAATTCTGTTTCTTCCCTTTTGGCAGGATGCCGAGCCTGTAACAGTAATGAAGATACAGCCCACGCAAGCCGCCGATTTTCTTTGCGTCTTTCAGAGAGCCACGGACACGGTAGACCTTGACATGCGGCTGTGGTTTGGAAAAGCTCTGGAATTTTACCGCATAGGAATTTTCTTTAATGCGTTCCGTAATCCTCTCATTGGTATAATCTTCTCCGAGCTTATAGAGCCGCTTCGGTCTTTCCCAACCTCTCCCGATAATCGTCCAGTATTTGCGGTTGGGGTCAAAGTTGACACGGTATCCCATTTCCCCTAACTGGCGGTCAAAGTCTTTCAGCGTAAAAGATTTTGAAATTGCTTCGTCCACCGCCTGCCGTGCCACGGTGTCCCTTGTGGGTAAGCCCTGCTTCTCGGCTTGGTATAAAGCGTATGGCTTCTTCCTGCCGCTTGGGTGTTCGATGACCGATAAGGAATACTCACGACACAATTCGTCCGAACGCTGACGGAGCAGACGCAGATTCTTCTTATTGTCGTGATAATGCTTTCCGTCCACATAGGAAACAGAGTTGACAACAAAGTGGTTATGCAGACACTCCGTATTCAGATGGGTCGCAACAACGACTTGGAATCGGTCGCCCCACATCTTCTCGGCTAACTTCACGCCGACTTCATGTGCCTGCTCTGGCGTGACCTCGCCCGCCTTGAAGCTCTGGAATCCGTGGTAGCAGACAATCTCACTCTGGTCGTTCCATTGGGCTTTGGCTATCGCCATCTCGTCCCGTGCCGTAGCAGGGTCGCAATTTACGCCTGTGACAAAAAACTGCTTCTCGGTCTTGTCGCCGTTGGTGGCGTACTTCATCACATCGCCCATCGCCTGCAGGTCGGCTTTTGTATATTTGGGGTTAGCGGTCTTTTCTGGATTCTCGGCGTAGTCGATGGGATGGTCGAGCCTGCCTTTCACGTCCCAGATTTCGCAGACCGCCATCAGCCCGACATCTTCCTCGGAACAAGGAAACTCCTGCTCACGTCCAGACGGAAGTCCCGCCAACGCTTGGCTTCGTCATAGAGCATCGGCGTGTCTACAAAATTCAAGGCGTTCGCTTTTGCCGCAAGCTGGTTGATGCGGTTGCCGATAGCCGACAGCTCCCGCATGATTTTATAAAACTCTGGGTCTGGCTTCTCGCAGAGCCGATAGCCCATGACCATTGACTGGAGCAGGGCTTGTCTGGAATGACCTGACCTCTCGGCAAGGGAGCAGAGATAGTCAGCTTCCTCCTCGGTCAGACGGAAAAGTATCTGCACATTCCTTTTTCGCATCGAACCCCTCCTTTCCCTCGGAGAGCCTGTTAATCTGCAAAAGGCACATACACGCCACGCCGACTAAGCCGCCGAGCGTCGTGCCGATGGCAAAAGATAAAAACTCACTCATTCTTGGATTCCTTTCTTTTCATGGGGTATTAGGGGCATCCCCTAACAAGCGAATTTTGTTTCCATCGCCAGATGGATAACCAAATTCAGTGCTTGGTAAGACGTGTCTTTAATCTTCGCCCTCATACATACATTCTCCGCACACGGGGCAGAAGTACGGACAGTCGGAACAATCCTCATTCTCAAAGCCACCGCCCTCGCTCTCCATTTCTTCACATCCGTCCTCATTTTCATCCTTAATATCCGCTTCGCCGCAGACAAAATCCCCATCGGAAAACCTAACAAGGTCAGTATCAAACAGGATAATTTTCAACTTTTCCGCTACCTGTTCGGGGCTGTCTGCATAGATGGAAACGGTCTTTTCAAAGTGACCTGTGAGTGTTACTTCATATTGCTTCAATGGCAAATCCCTCTCTTTCTTTGTCAATTCTTCTTTAATTTCTGGCTCTTTCAATCAGAAAAAATCATCCAACAATCAACGGGCATCCCCCCTTTCACGGCTCTGTTTCTGCCTTGCAATCCCCAGATATGACATTAAAAAATCGTTGAAGTCCTTGCCGACTGGCGGCGGTTCATCAACGATTTTATAATCTTTCTTCAATAATTCTGTTAGGGCAGCGGTACATAACCGACCTGCCCTGTCCTTATCCAGATGCAGAAATATAGTTTTAATTTGTGGGTTTGCTTTCAAAAAAGTCGTGAGGGCAACGGGGATTTTGCTGTCCTTTATCTCTTTCTTTGGCTGATACACGCCCGACAGGGAGAGAAGATTCTCTGCCTTATAATCCTTTCCCTCACATTTTAAATAGGTGGCATAGGATAATAAATCAATGGCGGCTTCAAATAAATGCACCGAAGCACACGGTTCTCTCGCCAGAAGCCGAAACGAATACCGCTTGTCGCTGCCCGATGCATCACGCTTAAAGCTGCTGATTGTGCCACGGCAGGCGGCGTATTTGGGCGTTCCGCTTTCATCCTTGCCGATAAAAACGGCGTTGTGGTAGTCGGCACTCTCGAAAATAATCCCCTCGGCGATGCACTCCTGGATAAGCTGATAATCAATGCCACGCCCGAAAAGATACTTCGCCACCCTGTCGCAATTTTTGTTTTTCGGCGGCAGGAGCAGCACCTTTGGCTCGTCTTTTTTCACGGCAGGGGGCGGCGGCTTCCAGTCCGCCATCGTCTGCCCCGTGAGGATTTCCACGGCTTCTACAAAGCCGTATTCCTTAACTTTCATCAGATAATCAAGGGCGGAATATCCGCCGAAGCCCCTCGACCACCAGTACCATTTGCCGTTGGAAATCTTTAGGCTGTCATGCTCTGCGGTACAGTACACGTTCGTTGTGCCTTTGACTTTGACAAGATTGGTCGGCTCATAGGCTCTGAGATAGGAAAGCAGGTCTATCTGCCTTGCCCGTTCAAGCACGTCTGGATCAATCTGCATATAGGGTTTAGATGCTCTCATTCAAATAAAAATCACCTCCATAAATACAATTAGCCGAAAGATTTTCGTAAATGAAAACCTCTCGGCTATGTAAAATAGTATTTAATTCCAATCATGATTTACAGATAAACATAAAATAGTCACTTTCTATTTCGGTAAAAAGCGATACAAACAAGGGCAAATACCATTGGAATAATAGCATATCCCGCATTTATCTTCCCACCATTATACAAAACATATCCTGCACCAACAAAGGTTAAAATAATAAATATTATACTCAATATAAGAGCTGCTTTCTTCATAATGTCCTACCTTTAGATTCTGCTTCATAAGTCTGCTTTTACTTCCAGGCTGTAAATTTTAAATTATCCCGTCTTTTATATATCTACCATATAGAAAATTTATCTCTATTTAGCTATGTATCAAACAATGTTCAATTCTAACTATTGGGCATTAACAAATTAGTTTTTGCTTACTTTTCTGTGATTCCCAAAATATATTGATATGCAAATCCGATTCCATTACAAGTCAAGTTTTCACACATATGTGGCGGGTCGCTCTCTGAAAAACCCGTAGGACGTAATTCAAAACATCTTAATGAACCAAATTCTCTATCAAAGGCAGACGCAAAATTATAGCAGGCAGATACAATTTCATCTTCTGATTTTCCTATCATATGAAGATAAATTCCAATGAACATAAGCGTACCTTCAACTAAACCACATTGTGCCCTATATCCACCCGCACCATGCAATCCAACCGCAGACCAGATTGTTTGCGGCTCAATGACAATTTCAAATAATTCGCTCAAACAGACAAGTGCTGTCCTTGCACAATTTATATCTTCTTTCCAGTACAATTCATGTACCCGCTTTGTTATATATTCTTTCATTAATATGACACATCTATGATTTCCACATTTTATATCAAAACCAATTTGCCTGTTCTTTTCTAAATTGTGGTACATCGCCATGTTGATATGGGTTATAATTATTTAAATTACAGCCAAATTCTTTTAACAATTTTATTTTGTTATCAGATGTCCATTCGATAAGTGACATACCATCAAATTCCTCAATGCTACCATCGTTCATCTCATTCTTAAAATACCATTCTACAATAGTTTGGCTTTCCTTATGGAAGTACTGTTTTATATCCCATACAAGAACTTTACCACGAGTGTTCCATTCTTCAAACCAATGTTTAACGGTTATACGGTTTTCATATTTCGGACTCCAACTTTCAATATAAATAACATCTTCCGTAAAAATATCATCTATCCCTAAGTCTTTTTGTTGCAGCCACATATCAAACCACAAACGGATTATCCTTTCTCTTTGATTCATCATTCAACACCTCTATAAGCTAATGTTGTCAACGGCATTCATTTTCACTTCGTCGTCCAGTGCCATGCCTGTAGTTTTCTAAACGCTGTTTATAACTTTGAGCAATCAGACTTTTTTCAGTAATACTACCGTCTGCATTGATAATATTGCCGTCCTCATTATTCCATGCCTTAATTGCTATATCCATTAATGGCTCTACAATCTTCATTGGCAATTCATCAAGATTATCAATTGCAAGCCACGGAAATGCACGAAACATTTTATCATTACCAATAAGGAACATATAGCCTATCAGCTCTTTTTCTCTAAAAACAAAATAAAACTGTGGCATTTTTTCTCCAAATGCCTTATCCATTATCCGACGCATTGTTTTTATACTTCCATATGCAGGAAAAAAACAATAGAGCTTAAAGAATTTAAAGCGAATTTCCGTTGCTCAAGTGACATATTCCGATAATTATAAAACCGTTCCATACACCACCACACCTTTCAAATAAAATTCATCTTTCTCTTTGTCACTCTTGATAACCAATGACAGCAATGACTTTTTCTTCTTTTAAAATGAAAGCAACTTTCTTCCCCTCTTTCAGCAATTCATTTTTACAAGTCAAAATATCTTCGGATACATTATTTGGAAGTTCAGATAAAACAATGTATTCACTATTATAAATACCAGATTTGTAATCTATAAAAATCTGCTCTAATTGTTCCAAACTAATTTCTTTTGCAGGCAACCATGAAAAAATATCTAATACTTTCATTAAAACTATCCCTCTTTACTCAATCCCCATAGCGTCTATTATACTTTAAAAAAATAAAAATTTGGTCGCATCATAGTCATAACAAAATACTTCCTTTTGAATAAATGACTGCATTTCCTGAAATTTTTATATTATTATTGCTACATTCACAATAGAGAGTGCCTCCTCTTTTAGATAATTGTTTTGCCAATAGTTTATTTTTTCCCAACTTATTGCTCCATATTGGTACTAAAGTGCTGTGGGCAGAACCTGTTACTGGGTCTTCAAACATCAATTCTGGACAAAAATATCTCGAAACAAAATCAGCATTATTACCCTTTGCTGTTATTACAATTCCAAGCCAAGAATCTAATTTTTTAAGTTTCGTATAATCTGGAATATAATTTTTAACTTCTTCTTCATTATTCATTACTACATATAAATCCCGTTCAGAATAAAGCTCAAGCGGCTCAAAACTGAGTGATTCAACAATATCTGGCTTTTTCATAATACTCTGTGCTATTCTTTTTGGAAAAGTCATTTCATACAAATCCCCTTTTCGAATAACGCTTAAAACGCCAATAACAGTTTCAAAATTAACTTTATCTGAATTGCAATCTAAGTGATTAAAGACAATAAAAGCAGCTGCTAATGTTGCGTGACCACAAAGGTCTATTTCAAATGATGGCGTAAACCATCTTAATATATAATCCTTGCCATTCTTATAAATAAATGCTGTTTCGGATAAATTATTTTCAAATGCTATATTTTGCATAACTTCATTGGAAAGTGTTTTTTCTGACACACATATGCAAGCTGGATTGCCACTAAACAACTTATCAGTAAAAGCATCAACCACATAGTAATCCATATTAGGCACCTTTCACACTTTAAATTTTTGTTTATTTTACCATATACTTATGAAATTTTCCACTACATGGTTATGTAAAAGACGGCATCAGCTTTCACACCAACACCGCCTTTTTCTCAGTCAGTCCATCATAAAATTCCTGCTTTTTTCAGATACCCTACGCTGTCATAACAGCCACGGAAGTAAACCGACTGCATCTCCATATCCGTAAGTTTGTTCCTAAGCTCCATCACTTGAATGAGTGCGGCACATTCCTCTTCGGTCAGTTCCGCCGATGTTTCCGTATCAAACACACCTAAAACTTTCGGATATTTCTCATAAAGGCTCTCAATTTCAGCTCTTATGGCACGGTATTCCTCATTTTCTCTGGACAGCTTTGCGATGACAGAACCGAGGTATTCATTAAAGATATTGCTGTGGACGTCTACAAAAGTTTCAAATCTGAACGCATCAGACATTCTTCCTCACCTCCGATTTTTTCTTACCGTCACTTATTATACTGCCCAAAATAAAGCAATACAAATGTGCAAACTGGATTTTACCTCTCCCTGTCCGCACTTTTTTTCTCTGCCGGCTCACCGTTCTGCTCTTGCTCATCGTCAATAACAGCGTTGTCCTTTTCATTCAGATTCAGTTCGATATTGAGGGCGTTCAGCCTTTCCGTCTTTTCTTTCAGCTCATTTTCAAAGGCAAATGGTTTCTTTACTTCCTCTTTTGCTGTTTCAAGCTGTGCGATGGTTTCCTCCTTTCTGGTCTTGGCGGCTTCCAGTCTGGCAGGGAGTTTGGCAATCTCATTTTCAATTCTGGTCAGATTGCCCAGAGCGTCCACGCCTAAATCCACCTTGTGTTTCCTCATTCCGCAGAGGTTTAAACAGTAGTTGGCATTGACGGTATCATAGTAAACCTCCATCTGAAAGCCACGGTAACTGCCGATTGCTATCGGCTGTGACAACGGATTTTCCTTACAGATGGCAAGAAGCATCTCGCCTGCATCCGCTTTTTCTTTGTAGGTCACGCCTTTTAAGGTCATGGGGCAGAACTTGTCCTCGCCCTGCGGCTTATGCTGACTGGCAATCTCCACATCATTCCCATAGGCTGTAATGCGTTCCTCATAGTCTTTAATCTCCTGCGGGTAGTGCTTCAGTATCCTGTCCTCAAGGTCGTAATGCTCGGAAAGATAGCTCTGCTTCAAGACTTTCAGCTTCGCCACCTGCATATCCAAATCCATTTTTTCCTTGAAACGCTCGTCGCCTGTGGCAAGCATTTTGACCTCCGCAAAGGAGAGAGCCACTTCGTCCACGTCCTCGGCAGAACGGACGGGGCTTTTGCTCGTCATTATCTGGCTGATAAATTTCTGCTTTCCCTCCACCAACTGAAAGAGGTAGGCATCAAAGGTCTGTTCCGTCACATAGCGGTAAACTTCAACCTCTGGGAACATATTGCCCTGCCTTTCGAGCCTGCCTTGACGCTGTTCCAAATCAGTCGGTCATTTTTTGCGGACAGTTCAATACATACCATCCTTTTCTGTTCCCTGCTCCTGCGTCTGCTCTCGTTTGACTTCTCCCTCTGCACCTTTTTCGCACATATCGGGCAATATTTTGAGATAGCAGAGCCGGGGACATATTCAACACCGCACACCGTACAATTCTTTGGCGGCAACGCTGTCCACCGTTTTGTGGGTGTAATATGTAATTCACCGACAAAGCCGATGAATTTATAATAAATCTTGATTTCCTGTTTCACTGTTCCGTCTGCCATCTTCTCACGCTCCGAAACAAGTATCTTGTCTATCAAGGCGTTTACAATGGTTGCGTCCAGTTCCTTAATGCCTTGGTAGTTGCGGATAAGGGAGAGGAAGTCACGGATTCCCTGCGATTTCTCGTAGCTTTCATTGAGCGTTTCCGTTACTTTTTTCAGTCTTGCTTCAATTTCAAGCTGTTCTTTCTGGTATTTCCCCGACATCATCTCAAAATTCCGCTCGGTGATACGCTCCATGACCTTATCCTCATAGAGAGAGGAAAACAGCCTGTCAAGCTCCGCAAGGCGTTTGTTCAGCTTCTTTTGTTCTTTCTCCATTGCTTTCGCTTTGCTCTGGTCTGTTTCCGTGAGCCGCTTCTCAATCGCCCTCACCGCCCGCTCGTCATTCACCGCCATATCCGCAAAACGGTTGATGTCGGCAAGCACGGCGTTAAATAAATCCCTCGCTTCAATGGCGTGTGCGGTACACATAACATTGCCGTACCTGCCATAATTATTACAGGTGTATTGTACGCAGTCGATGATGTCGGGGCGTTTCCTCCTGTTTGCGCTCATAGCCCGCAAAGCGTAGCCGCAGTCCGCACACTTGATAACGCCTGCAAAAATGTTCTCAAAGCCGCCCTTATTTTCGGGTAATCTGCGGCTTGTGATAAGCTGCTGTACGGTGTCAAATTCCTCCTGCGTGACTATCCCCTCATGGGTGTCGGGTATCACTTCCCATTCTTCGGGCAGCTTAGAGGGGCGTTTCCTGCTTTTCATGTTGGCGGCAATCCGCTTGTAGCCTGCAAGGTTTCCCGCATAGATAGGGCTTCTTAAAATGCCCCTCACGCTGTTCTCGCTCCAGATATAGCGGTTTTCTTCGTTGTCCTCAAAGTACCGTTCATAACCTGTTGCCCCCTGCTCCGCCGCATAAGCGGCAGGGCGTAAAATGTGCTGTTTATTGATGTGCTTACGGATTTTGGAGATTCCGTTTCCTGCTAATGCAAGGTCAAATATCTCCCTTACCACATGGGCAACCTTATCATCTATCAGCAGATGGTTGTGGTCGGCAGGGTCTTTGATATATCCGTAGGGTGCATACGTCCCCATGAATTTTCCCTGCTGAAATCTCGCACGGTATGCCGATTTTATCTTGACCGACACATCGGCGGAATACATTTCGTTTAGGATATTTCGGAATGGGGTAATATCCATCGCTGATTTATTGAGCGTGTCCACGCCGTCATTGACCGCTATATACCTTACATTGTTTTCGGGGAAAAAGACTTCCAGATATAATCCGCAGTCAAGATAATTCCTCCCCAATCTTGATAAATCTTTTGTAATCACGCAGTTTATCAGCCCGTTTTCAATGTCCTTAATCATGTTCTGGAAGCTCGGTCTTTGGAAATTCGTACCAGAGTACCCGTCGTCCACATACGTTTTTGCCAAGTGCCAGCCCTGCTTTTTTACATAATCCGTGAGGATGGATTTCTGTGTGGCAATGCTCGCACTCTCGTTATCCGTGCCATCGTCTTTCGATAAGCGGCAGTAAATGCCTACTTCATAAATCTTATTTTCCGTTCTTATTCCTGCCATGCTGTTAAACCTCCGTCTTTGCTCTACTTAATTTCATGTTCCATTGCGTACATTCTAAGCGGATATATCCTCATTGTCGAAGGTGTCATCTTTGGCAATCTTCCTCCGTATATCCTCGGAGATAATCGGGATAAATGCTTCCGCAACAGTCTGTGTGCCGACATATTCCCGACTGATAATTACCTGCACTCGTGCTTTTGGCACGATACGCTTTCTCTTTCTGTTCGCTGTCTTATCCTCGCCCATATTCAAATCTTCCTTTCCAGACAGGGAAGGGGAGCGTTTGAAAATGCCCCCACCCTGCCAATCAGATACCATCAATCGCCGCTGTTCAATTCTTTCTGCAATGCTTTAAGGAGTGCCGCCGCTTCATCAGCGGTCAATGTGATTCCCTTTCCACATTTCTCATGGTTCGGGGAAAAACTGCGGATGTCATACTTTGGCTCGTTCCCATTCCATGAAAGCAAGTTGATTTCCTTTGTATAGCCGCTTCCGCTCGCAGACAATACGGCAATTTCCTTTACAATCTCATACTGGATTTCTTTCATTTTCCACCTCAACTTTCTGTCTTATCTGGCTGTCTTTTTCTTCCACTGCCTTATATTTACCTCCCGAAAAGAGAAGATTAGCGGCTGTCCCTGTTCCGTTTCCTCTGTAATTCACGCTCTAAAAGTTTGATGATGGTGTCCTCCATCTGCTTCGGCGTTGTGTTCTTCGGGAAATATTTTTTCAGCTTGCTTGTGTTGATTTTCAATGTTTCTTTCTGGTTTCCCTTTTCCTCCGTCATAATCTCAAATATCGTATCCATATCAAGACGCCCGCTCTGGCTCAAGGTTTTCATCCGCTGTGCCTGTGAGAGTGAGGGCGTTGCTTCTTCACTTTCCATTGTGGCGAATAAATTCTCCTGCTCGTCTTTCTTCAAAAAAGACAGCTCCACCGCAGGCGTGAGGGCGATTTTCCCCTCGTCCACCATCTGCAAAATCGGCGGTATCAGCTCCGTCAATCGGATAAAACGCTGCACGGTCATCCTGCCAATGCCGAAGCTCTGCGCCACTTTATCGTCCGTCCGCAACTTCGTCCCAACTTGTGACGAGGTTAAATCTGTGCGGAAGCCCTGCCGCTTCATGGCTTCGGATTTCATCTTGTAGGCAAACGCCCGCTCGCTCGGCAGGATATTTTCACGCTGTAAATTACTGTCTACAAGGGTGATAATGGCTCGGTCACGGTCTAAGGGCAGGACAAAAGCGGGGATTGTGTTTACCCCTGCAAGCTCCGAAGCACGCACACGCCGCTGCCCTGCAATGATTTCATATCCATCCCCGTCCTCTTTCGGGCGTGTGATGATCGGCGTTACAATGCCAAACTCTTTGATACTCTCTGCTAATTCTGACAGCATTTCGTCCTCCACTACATGAAACGGGTTATCGGGAAACGGATATAAATCTGCGGTCTTTAATACCTTAAAATCCTGTTTCTTCATTCACATTCCTACCTTTCTTTCGCTCTATTCCGATTGCTTTTCTGCAATTCCGCTAATACTTCTGACGGTACTTTTTTCAATAACCTTTCCATCTGCTGATTGGTTTTCTGCAACTCAAATATCCTCTGGTTGGCTTTCTGTACCTTTAATTCCTGCTCGTACTTTTCATCACGCATACGCCCCGCATAATCGGATTCCTGCCCGATTCTCTCTTTCAAGCTGTCAATATACGTCTGCTGTTTTCCGATTTCCTTAGAGAATTTCTCCACGTCTGGGAGCCATGCCGCAATCAGTTCCAGAGCCTTGTCACGCTTCTTTCCTGCGTTAAAGGCGTTGATGTCGGAGAGGGCAGACACGATTTCCGCATACTGTTTATCCAGCCTGCCGCCCAGTTTATAGAGCCATGTGGGGATATGCTTCCGTCTGGTTTCCATTGAGGACTGACCTCTTTCAAGCTGATTCCATCGTGAGGACATCCGCTCATGGTAGGCGGTCTGCCACTCGGATAAGGATTTCTGGTTGCCTAAGATGGCTTTCGCTGACAGCTTGTTATCTGGCGTAATTGGTACAAAACATAAGTGCATATGGGGCGTTCTCTCGTCCATATGGACAACAGCGGAGAGGATATTCTGCTTCCCCACACGCTCCGAAATGAAGTCAAGAGCCGTCTGGAAATACTCTCTTTGTTCTTCGGTCGGTAAGCTGTTCATAAATTCTGGGGAAGCTGTGATGAGTGTTTCCACCATCATCACGCTGTCTTTCCTCACTTTACAGCCTGCTTCAGCTACCATTCGGTTTATCTCTTTCTTGTAGGTGTAACGGGGCGGATTCACAAGATGGTAGTTATCTTTGGAGCGTCCCACGTCAATGTCTGGATTGCTTTTATAGGCTTCTTTCTTCCGCTCGTTGTGGCGTTCACAAGCCGCAACGCCGCCCGCTTTCCGTTTCTGGAAACGAAGGATTGCATAGGACATAGTTCATCATCTTCCTTTCTTTCGGCGGGTAATCTTCCAAAGGGTGACGGTTGGTGACGGTGGTGACGGTGTTTTTGGGATACCCCCACGGGAGCCGCCGACTGTCACCGCACATTCTTCCATCCGTAGCCGCAGGGCGTAGGATGGGCAGGGCGTAAGCCCTGCATTAAGGGAGTCCAGAGGGAACGTCTGGCACACGACTTTGCAGGGCAAAGTGTAGTGTGTTACACCCTGTAAACGCAGTCGGAAAAATCGGAGGATTTTTCTGACCGCAGGGGTGGCTTTACAAGCCGAAAAGGGCGAGTAATGCCCACGCCTGCACTTTGCGTTTATGGGGTGTTCTCCCGAAGGGCAGAACCGCCGATTTTACATACATTTGCTATGACGGTGACAGCAACAGGGGGTATCCCAAAAACACCGTCACTACCGTCACTGACCGTCACGCATAAGCCAAAGCCGCCGACTTCACATAGCTTTTAGGTGACAGTGACAGCGGCAGGGGGTATCCCAAAAACACCGTCACCATCGTCACTACCGTCACCGTCCGTATCCTCCTGCCTTGCAAGGGAAATCAGCCTGTGGCTGTTCTTGCGGCAAAAGTCATAGCGGATATGGTTTTCAAGCAGGAAGTCAAGGCGGTACTCGTTCATCCATTTTGTTAAGACATTCGCCGCTGTCCCTGTTTCCCCTAGAGCGTCCAACAACTCTGTGGCTGTGCCAGTCCATTTCTCTTTGTCCTGCATGAAATTTACAATCCGAAAAAGGATATCTGGTATCGCTTCTTTGGCAAGCTGTTCCTGCTCTTTCCGCTCCACCAGTTCCCAACTGCAATCACGGAAGCGGAGCGTGAACTCCTGATAGGGCGTGTCCCTGCCCGTCACATACAGCTTTGCGGCATTGGATACACGGCTTTCCTGTTCCAGAACAAAGGTTGCGTCCGCACTCCCCGTCAAGCCTGTCGTGCCAGACACCTTATTGAACACATCGCTGTCATTCTGCTTTCGGATGTGGTGGACGACTACCACCGCAAGAGAGTGCCTGTCGGCAAAGTCTTTGATAAGGGAAATATCCCCATAATCACTGGCATAGGCGTTGTCTTTGGAAGTGGTACGGACTTTCTGCAAGGTGTCAATGACAATGAGCCTGCTGTCTGGATATTCTTTCAAATAGTCCTCTAACTGCACGATAAGACCGTCTGGCAGCTTATCGCTCGCCACGGCAAAGTGAAGCCGCCCGCTTGCTTCGTCCGTTAAGCGAAACAGCCTGTCTTGTATGCGGCAGAATGTGTCCTCAAGGCAGAGGTAAAGCACATCGCCCTCCTGTGTGGGCATATCCCACAATGGGATTCCCTGCGACACGCAGAGGCAGAGCTTTAACATGAGCCAGCTCTTGCCGATTTTCTGTGAGCCGCAAAACAGGATTAAGCCTGTGGGTATCAGACTATCCACCACAAAGGACGGCTTCTCAAGCGGCTCATAAAGGAGCGTGTCGGCGTTGACGGTCTGAAGCTTCTGCATGGGATTCCTCCTTTCGGGCGGTGTCTTTGGTTTTGTTGCACATAAAAATAAACCTCCTTAAAAAGATTTACTCCCACGAATAAATGAGAGTATGTAATGCCGCCAGTCCCACGCCAATCAAGAGCAGATTTCTTTTTCGGGCGGTAACGGTCACGGTTGGAGATACTTCCTCATTTCTGCCTTAACCTTTTCCCTTGCAACAGAAACGGATTTCTGAATTGCGGAAGCGGTGCAATGCTCCATCTTACCGATTTGGTAAAAGTTGAAATCATACTCGTAGTAGAGCAGGAAACGCCGCCTTTGTATCTCTGGCAGTCGGGCAACCGCCTTATAGAACATTTCATTTCTTTCTTTTTCAATCATTCTTTCATCAAGCGTTTTAGGCACTCGCAACGCACGTCTGTAAAGGGTTTCATCCCATACCTCGTTAAATTCCCTGTGCCGCTGATTCCATTGTTGAAGATTCCTGTTCCTGCGTTCCATCTGCCGAAATTCAATGAATAACTGCTCTGACACTTCCAGCTCGTGATGTTCCCCCTGCCCGTCCTTAAAACTGATAGAATACCTTGTGCCGCTTTCGGCGGCTTCTTCTTTCAGCGTATATGTCTTTGCCCCGTATGCCATTTCCTTTCCTCCCGAAAAAAATTGAGTGAGAGGATTGCCCTCTCACCCAATAGCCCGTAGGGATGCTTAAATTTCCCCGAAAGGATAAAAAATAGGCTTTAATTTTTTACGGAGCCTTTCAAGGCGTTTATAGACCGCCCTTTCGGTAAGTCCTGCCATTGCCGCAATCTCCCTTGTGGAATACCCCTGCATTTTCAACAGGAGAATGAGCAGGGTATGCTTGTCCACCGTAAGCAATGCTTGATACAATTTCTCGTCCTCAATCTCGTCCAGTAAGTCCGCAACGGTATTCGGCTCTGCCTGCTGTTCGGTGTCCGCCATTCCCTCAAGGTATTCCCCGAAGTCGCTCGTCCATCGGTAAAACCGCCTGTTGGAATTAAAGTCTGCCCTGTCCTCTATGCGGATTTGCTCAATGACCGCTTCATCAACGCCGCACTCCCGCAGCACCTTTTCCTCGGCTTCTTTCCAGATACGCCACTTCCTGTCCTCTCGTCCGTGGTTATATGCCATTTCTTATTTCCTCCAATCCGAATTTTTGAAAATGTAAAAATCCAGATTGGAAAGGCGGCGAACGACAGCCAACAGCGGAAACAGCCTTGCGGCATATTCCGATAAAAAACGACAAAAGAAAAACCGCAAAGGTTCTGTGACCTCTACGGTTATAGGAGATACATATTCTGTTAAGTGGAGATTCTACTTCTGGTTTCATGGTGAGAAGTAGCGTTGCATTGGCAGGGATTTTTTTAACTGGCTTCCTGCCATTCCCCGATATGCTATGTATAGATAAATATTGCTTTGTATGAAAAAATAAATAACCACTCGAAAAAAGGACATAAAAAATCCCTCCAAACTCTAAAACAGGTCTGGAGAGTGTCTGTTAAGTCTTTTCGGGCATAGCAATACCGCCCACCACACGCCGTTTTTTTATATGGTGGGCGTTCGCCTTAAACCCTTATGGAATAAAACAGAGCCGATAAACTGTGATTGCTCACTTGTTCATCGGCTCTGCGTCTATGCGTCTGGCTCTTTAATAATTGAGATATTCCATTTCTCTGCATTGATTAGGGTTTCCTGCCTGCATTTCGGGCAAAACAGTGGGAAATTTTTTAACACTGTATTATTTCGTAACTTCAACCTTGTCTTATTATTGCAAACAGGACATAAAATCCACTTTTCTTTTTGTCTTTCTTTTCTCTGTTTCATTTCTATTTTGCATGAAGCATTACAGCCGTTATCTTTCCGAAATACTAACTGATTCAACTGCAACACTTCCCCCTCTCGTTACTTCAATTCTATTCACAAATTTTCTTTTCAACAAAACGATTAAATCATCATTCTTGTTCTCTGTCTGCATACATTCCAGAAGAACCGTAGAACCATCATAATCAATGACTGTAATTCCAAATACTTTTGAAATGCGAAATAGTTCCGTTATATCTGCATCCGAACAATGATTAACTTTAACAAATAAAATTTCCTTCATGTGGAGTGGTGTATCGGTATAATCTACCACTTTAATCACTTCAACGCTCCTGCTTAATTGTTTTTTTATCTGTTCAAAAGTCCCGTCATCGCTGGTTAGGCTGATTGTCATCCGTGATATCGTCTTATCCTCGGTAATCCCAACGGTCAAACTGTCCAAATTATAAGACTTACCAGAAAACAAGCCTGTGATACGGGCAAGTACGCCTATTTCATTTTCCACAAATAGACAAATCCATCTCTTTTTCATTCTGTACTTTCCTCACTTTCCAAAATCATGTCATTAAGGGAGTTCCCCGGTGGAACAATCGGCATAACATTGATTTCTCTGTCTATGATAAATTCAATAACCGTAGGCGTTTTCGTATTCTGCTTTGCTCTTATCAAAGCTGTTTTTATATCCTCTGGTTTTGTAACACGGATGCCTTTCGCCCCGTAGCTTTCTGCCAATGCTATAAAATCAGGCGTATATTCTGGACAGCAGTGATTCGGGGTATTACATCCTGTTTCACAACTTCTTCGGTAACGCATACAGGTACTCGAATAACGCCTGTCATAAAACATCTCCTGCCATTGCCGCACATTCCCCAAATATCCATTATTCAATATACAGATAATAATAGGCAATTCATAAACAATGGCAGTCGCCATTTCTTGAATGTTCATCTGCATACCGCCATCACCAGAGATGGCAATTACATCTTTATGGGGATTGCCAAGTTTCGCCCCGATTGCGGCGGGAAAACCGTATCCCATCGTTCCCAAACCGCCAGATGTCAACATTTGCTTATTCTCGTTAATATCAAGAAACTGCGTTGTCCATAACTGATTTTGACCTACATCAGTGGTTACAACAGCATCTTCAAAAAGTTCATTAATAGATTGAATAACCCTCTGCGGTGTCAAACCGCTTTTTTCCATGTCAATCGGATATTCCATTTTTAGGCGGTTTATTTCATCTGTCCATTCTGAAATATGTAGTGGCTTTGCCTTTTCAAGCAAAGCACATATCGCCTTTTTCGCATCGGCTACGATTGGAACGTCAACAACAATATTACGGGAAATAGATGCCGTATCAATGTCTATATGGATAATCTTGGCATTTGCTGCAAATTCTTCGATTTTCCCAGTAATACGGTCATTGAACCTTGTTCCTATTGAGAAAAGGACATCGCATTTACTGATTGCAGAATTGGCTGCATAACTTCCGTGAATGCCTATATTTCCAACATACAAATTACTTGTCGTCGGAATTGCTCCTTTTCCCATAATAGTTGTAATAACGGGAACTCCCGTCATTTCTGCAAGCAGTGTCATTTCTTTATTTGCATGGGCAATATTAACTCCGCCGCCTATCAAAAAAACAGGTTTTTTAGCATGGCACAAAATATCCAATGCTTTATTTAATTGCCCCATATGAACGGAAGTATTCGGCTTATAACCCCTTACAGTAATTTCCTTTTGATAGCTGTCGCTGCCATATGCTTTCTGGACATCCTTTGGCAAATCAACAACAACGACTCCCGGCTTTCCTGTCTTTGCAATATAAAAAGCCTTTCTAATTGTTTCTGCCAAATCCTCTCTTTTTCGTACAGTTACCGCATATTTGCTAATGCTTCTTGTAATGCCTACGATATCTACTTCTTGAAATGCATCATTCCCAATAAGGCTGGTTGGCACTTGCCCCGTAAAGCATACAAGCGGAACACTGTCATAATTTGCAGTGGCAATACCCGTAACAAGATTGGTGGCTCCCGGTCCACTTGTCACAAGACAGACACCCACTTTTCCTGTGGAACGAGCATATCCGTCTGCCGCATGAACTAAACCCTGCTCATGACGTGGCAAAATAACATCTATTTCCTTTTCTCCATATAACGCATTAAATAGGTCTATTGCCTGCCCTCCTGGATAAGCAAATAAAGTTGTAACAGATTCCTCTTTTAATGCTTTTACAAATAATTCAGCTCCTGTTATCTCCATAATAATATTCCTCCTTTCGTATGCGTGTACTTGCTTGCATACAACTTATTTTTTTCGGTACTACCATAAGGGCAGTACCGATTTTTACTGTTCCAATCCTTTTATAAACATTTGTACACTGCTTTTTATATATTCATCTTTTTCCACTTTAGATAATTCATTGCCGAAAGATGCATTTAAAAACGCATAGCCAAATGTTGATGAAAAAACTGTTAGAGCCAGAGCATCAAAATCTGCTTTTGGTATTTTTCCCAAATCAAACATTTTATTAAGATACTGCGTGAACGATGATAAAAAAGCCTGTGGAACTTTCATAATGAGGGCAGACGTTTCCTCATATAATTGAGGTGCTCTCAAACCGATAGACAAATTTACAAAATCTGGTGTCATCCTGTCCATATATGCTTTCATAAACATCTCTATATCTGCCTGCAAATCCCACTGCACATTTTCAAAAATTTCTGGGGTTATATTTGCCCTCCATCCCGCTTGGCTTACACCTTGCAACACAATATCTTTTTTATTCTTAAATTTCCGAAACAGAGTACACTCATTCACTCCTGCCGCTTTTGCAATCGCTTTCGTTGTAGTGGCAACATACCCATTATCTCTTACTAGCATCATTGCAGCATCTATAATTTTTTGACTTGTTTCATCCAAATTATCACCTCCATGCAAGTGAACACTTTCATTTTAACAAAAAAATACTTTAAAGTCAATAAAATAGATTTTGCCACATTTTATTGAATACAGTGATTAAAATATCGGCAAGGCTTTTGACCTTGCCGATACTCAGTTATGCATATATGAGTTCTTTTCCTACAATCTCCCTCGCACAAGCCCTTATGTTATTAAGACGCTGTACCCATTCCAAGGCGTTTTCTGCCTTTAACTGTTCTGTTATGCCCTGTGCCTGTTTCATGCCCTCTACGAGCCGTTCCAAGCGTTCCTGCGCCTGCCTGTCAATGTCGGCAAGGTATGTATTCAGCCTGCCGCTTGTGAGAAGATTGGTGTATGTAACCTTACGGTACTGTTTCAGATAGTCCAAGTGCCGCTGTCCCCATGTGCCTATCAGCTCTTCTTCTTCGGCTGGTAAAGCTATACATGGAATTAGATAATCTCCTTGCCTTTCGTATTTGCCGCCCAGTTCCTCAAAAATCGTCTTTGCCATTGTCTGCTACCTCCACATTCTTTTTTATTTTGAATGTCCGCAAAACCCGTCCTACATCCGACGGTCGCCACGGGCAATCTAAATTATGGATGGCGATTAGCCTGTCCTGCACGTTTGTACCTGCACCCATCTTCGGGGTAGAGCCGAACAGCACACGCACCTCGCCGCTCCTTACCTTTGCAAACAGTTCTTTTTTCTGTGCATCGGTGGTCGCTTCGTGGATGAAACGCACCTGCTCCGCAGGGATGCCACGCTGTATGAGTTTCTTCCTCATATCATCATAGACATTATCAAACTGGTCGGGAATCATTTCATAAACATTTTCTCTGACTTCCTGCGTTTCTATTATCTTTTTATTGGTGGGCGTCGATAAATCACAAAAGGCGAGTTGTGCCGCTTTGGTGTCGGCGTGTTCCTCCCAGATGCGGTAAATATTGTCCACGCAGGCGTTGACTTTGCTCTCTGGGTCGTCTGGCAGCATCGGGTCAATCAGCCTCTGGTCGAGTGCCAGTTTCCTCCCGTCATTCGTGATTTTGAGCATATTATCCTGCTGCGGCTTTACAAGCCTTGCCCTTACTTTCTCGGCTCTCTTGGCAAGCCCCACCACCATTTCCGTCTGGATTTCGCTCGGTTTGGTCTTGATATTGTGGTAATTGACCTTTGGCACGGGGAGTTTCAGCATATCGGCGGTCTGGATGTCCGCAACCTCACGGAACATCTGCATCAGCTCTGGCAGGTTATAAAACTTCGCAAACCTCGTCTTGGCTCGGTAGTTTGTCCCCTCTGGGGAAAGTTCCAGAGCCGTGACCGTTTCGCCAAACGTGGACGCCCAACTGTCAAAATGCTGCAATCCGTTCCTCGCAAGGGTGTCATACTGCAAATACCTCTGCACGGAATACATCTCGACCATCGAGTTTGAGATAGGCGTTCCCGTTGCAAAAACCACGCCACGGCTGCCCGTGATTTCGTCCAGATAGCGGCATTTCATAAACAAATCGCTCGACTTCTGGGCTTCGGTCTGGGCAATTCCGCCCACGTTCCGCATCTTGGTGTAAAGGTAAAGGTTCTTGTAAAAATGGCTCTCATCTATAAAGAGCCTGTCTACCCCCAGTTCCTCAAAGTTTATCACGCTGTCTTTCCGCTTGGTATCATTGAGTTTGTCGAGCTTTGCTTTGATAGCTTTCCTTGTTTTCATGAGCTGCTTGACCGTGAACTGCTCCCCGTGGGATGCCTGCACGTCGTCAATGCCACGCTCAATATCGTCAAGCTGACGCATGAGCTGTTCCCTCTGGCGTTCCTCGCTGATGGGGATTTTCTCGAACTGCGAGTGTCCGATAATCACCGCATCATAAGCCCCTGTCGCAATCCTGCCGCAGAATTTTTTACGGTTTCCCGTTTCAAAATCCCGCTTGGTCGTCACAAGAATGTTGGCAGATGGGTAGAGCCTTAAATACTCCGACGCCCATTGACCGACAAGGTGGTTCGGCACGACAAACATAGACTTCTGGCAGAGTCCGAGCCGTTTGCTTTCCTGTGCGGCGGCGACCATTTCAAAGGTCTTGCCCGCCCCTACTTTGTGTGCAAGGAGCGTATTACCGCCGTAAAGGATATGGGCAATCGCATTGACTTGGTGCGGTCTTAATTTAATCTCTGGGCTGATGCCGCCAAACGTAATATGGCTTCCGTCATATTCACGGGGTCTTATACTGTTAAATGTGTCATTATAATAGCGGACAAGGCGGTTCCTCCGCTCTGGGTCTTTCCAAATCCAGTCCCCAAACGCCTGCTTTATCACCTCCTGCTTTGCCTGTGCCGCCGTGGTTTCCTTATGGTTTAATACCGCTTTTTTATTGTTGTGTTCGTCATAAATATAATCAAAGATACGGGTGTCCCTTAAATTTAAGGTATCCTCCATAATGCGGTAGGCACTTGCCCGCTTCGTGCCGTAAGTGCTGTCCGCCTTGACATTCCCCACGTCGGAACTCTTATTCTCGATAAACCAGTCGCCGTTATATGCCGTGTAGCGTACTTTCAGCTTGCCCTCCGCATAGCTCGACGGCGTTAAAAGCTCCAACATAAACTGCTGTATATCTTCCTGCGGTATCCACGTCGTACCCAGACGGACGGAGATTTCACTTGCGGGCAAATCCTTTGGGATGACTTTTTCCAGAGCCGCCACGTTGACGGCAAGCTCTGGGTCTGCCTTTGCCGCTATCTTTGCAATTTTCAGTTTCTCCCGCACGTTGCCCGATAAATACTCGTCTGCGGTTACATACCTTGCAGGCTCGGAAGATGGCACTTTGAAGATAACGCCCTGCAAATCATTGATGATTTCCTCCTGCATCATGCCCGTGAGCTGTGCCATATAGGATAAATCGACACGGGCTTTCTCCCCGATGGAGAGGGCGAGGGCTTCACTGGCGGTTTCCACAAAGGTCACTTCATGATGGGGCTTTATCGTCCTCTTGGAGAACATATCCGCCTTTCTCTTAAATTTCCCCTCATCGTCAAGCACTTCAAGGGAGCATAACAGGAAGTAGCTTTCATCTGCCGCAAAAGCAAGGTAGTTCCCCCTGCTGTTAATCAGACCGTACTTTTTTGTAAACACATCGTATAAGCGGTTTAAGTTTTTCTGTTCGGTCTGTATCATTTCCTCTGGGTAATCGTCGGTCTGGTACTGGATGAGCTTTCTCACGCAATCACGGATTTCCAATAATCCCTTAATGCGGTTTTCTGCGGTCATGGATACCTTTGCAGGGGTCATGGTGTTATTCTCTCGGAAGTAAACCCTGCCGTCCACAAGGGCAAAAGAGAAGTTCCGCACGTTCGGGTCGGCAGGGATGGATTTATCCTGCTCGTCAGAGATTCGGTCAATCTCATTTTCAATCTCTGGGATTTCGCCGTCTATCCGCTGCATGGCTTCATGGAGAAGCCCCGCAAGCGGCATATCGGGATAGGCTTTGCAGGCACTGTCCATGCCGAACCTTGTGCTTTCCATCTTCATCTTGCCTAAAATCATTTCTGGGTGGGATACAAAATAGCTGTTCATCGTGACGCCGTTTTCATCTGTGTCAAGGTGTACCCACTCTGGTTCAATGTCAATTACGCTGTCACGCTTTTGCAGGATAAGGATGTCGCTCGTGACCTCCGTGCCTGCGTTTGCCCGAAATGTGTTGTCGGGAAGCCTTACCGCACCTAAAAGCTCGGCTCTCTGTGCGATATACTTCCGCACCTCTGGGCTTGCTTTGTCCATTGTGCCCTTAGAGGTGATGAACATCACAACGCCGCCTGCCCGCACTTTATCCAGAGCCTTTGCAATAAAATAGTCGTGGATTAAAAACTTCTGGGCATTGTAACGGCTGTCATTGACCTTGAACTCCCCGAACGGGATATTGCCAAGCACCACGTCAAAGTGGCTGTCTGGGAGCTTTGTGTCCTCAAATCCCTCAATAGCGATACTGGCTTTCTGGTAGAGCTGCTTCGCAATCCTGCCCGATATAGGGTCAATCTCAATGCCGTGCAGTTTTGATTTCTCCATGTTTTCGGGCAGAAGTCCTAAAAAATTGCCCGTGCCGCAGGACGGCTCTAAGATGTTCCCCTGTGAGAATCCCAGACGGTCAAGTGCTTCGTACATCGCCTTAATGACGACTGGCGGCGTATAAAAAGCGGTCAGCGTGGATTCCATAGCGGCACGGTATTCCTCGTCGGAAAGTTCCGCTTTCAGCTCCTTGTATTCGTTTGCCCATGCCGCATTTTTTTCATCAAACGCCATAGACAGACCGCCCCATCCCACATACTTTGCAAGGGTTTCCTGTTCTTCGGGCGTGGCAAGTCGGTTTTCTATCTGAAGGTCGTGGAGAAGTCGGATTGCTGCCATATTGTTTCGGAACTTCTCTTTTGCACCGACAACGCCTAACGCATCATCGGTAATATGATAATTGTGGCGGTCGGCAGAAACAGCAGGAGAAGTCGGATTTGCCGTTTTGGGAACTTCTGCTTTTTCTTCGGGCGGTAATTCTTCCTGTGCCTGCTCCAAGAGCCTGCGGACATAGCCGATTTTCTCCACACGGTTTATCGGAAATCCCATGCTGTTCTGGAAAGTGACGTCACGCATGGAAACATCGCCGCTGATTTTACCGACGCTTTCTATTACATAGCGGCGGTTGTCAATCACAATCTCTTTGCCGATGAGGTCAGAATTATCCTGTGCAGGCAGAAGCCCTCTGTCTTGGCTCTGCGTAGGCTCGACAGCCTTTTCCGCTTTCGGGCGGTGGGAGTACAGGGCTTTTTCCGCTTCATCAAATGTGTCAAAGCCGCCTGCTGTCGTATTGGCAGTATCCTTTTGCTCATCATATCCGTATCGGTTGTAATATTTGCCGTTAGGATACTGCATGATAACGATGGCTTCATCACCAGACAAGTATCTTGCTATGATAGGGCTTGCCGCTTCCTTATCCGCAGCGGTTTTTCTGACCTTTAAAAGTCCTGCTTCGGCATCTTCCTCGGTTGGATAGGTCAGTACCATACCGTCCCCGTTGATATAATAATCCCCACGGCTGTTGTCCCAGATAGCATAAGCATCTTCGGGGTCTGGGAAAGCGTCGGAAGTCATTGTGACCTCAAACCGTTCTTGTAGCGGCTCGGTTTCCTGTTCCTTAGCAGACATTTCATCAATGGCAGGCTGTTCCTCTTTATTTTCTATTTCTTCGGTCTGTTCCTTATCCCCGCCTTTCCTGTTCCAGTCGGATTCGGTAGCCAAAATCTCGGCAAGGAGCTTTTCATCTTCTGCCGTCAGCTCGGTATGACGCTCTAAGAATGGGATGAACACATCCTGCCCGAAACGCAGGGATTCCATTTTCTCTCGGTAGTAATCTTCCCCCTGCCGTTTCCATTCTGGGATAAACGGGCAATCGGGGGAGAGGGAGTATTCATAAAAATTTCGGATATGGGCAATCAAATCTCCCTCACCATCACCGATGTCAAACCGCCCCTCATAATGAAATTCTTCCCCGCCGATAACTGCATGGATTTCAAAGTCGGTCTTTTTATACCAGCCGACACCCTTACTCTCATCCAGTCTTTCATAATGCTGTTTTTCATCTAAAACGCCAAGCAGCCTGTTCCCAAGTGCAAAGCTAAGCTCCGTAAATCGGTCGTTCAGCTCCCTGTCATAAAAAGCAGGATGCTCGGAGAACCCGATGGAAAACGTGATGCTGTCGGGCTTTTCCTCGGCAAGCGTTTCCGTTTTCTGGCTTTCGGTGATGACCGTTTTCAGATGGTCGTTGGCAGGGTTTTCTTTTAACTTTTCCTCAAAATCACCCCTGCTGAACTCTTTTCCAAACAATGGGAACTCCGCATTACGCAAAGACACGGCGTTTTCATCAAAGGCTATGATTTCATATTTATCCGCACCGATATATACCACATCGCCCTCATGGTAGAGGTAGTGGAGAGGGTACAGCTCCGTAAGCTCCTGAGAAAAACGCCACGAATTGCTTCGGCTGTAAACGCTTGTAGTCTTTTTCTGCACTAAAGCCAAAAAATCAAGCATTTCCTGCACGTTATCTGGATGCTGCAACGCCTGCTCCATAAGGTCGGCAGGCATATCCGCAAAATCCTTGCAGCCAACCACGCCCAACAAATCTTTCTCATATCCGTCCAAATCTCGGATAAAATCAGAGAGCCGCAGGGCGAGCGTGTCCCTCTTGTCGGCAGGCGGCAGCTCCCTTTTTTCTTCAATGAACCGCTGCCTTTTTAGCTTCCTCTGGGTGTCGATTTCATACTGTGGGGCAGATATGCTTTCCAGATAATCGGCATAATGGTCTTTCTCTTTGGGATTGAGATAGCGGTTATCCTTAACAAGCTCACGCAGGCGTTTTTCCGCTTTAGACCAACTTAAAACAAGGTCATGTTCAGTGGAAATGCCGGCACGGTCAATGGCGATGCCCTTGCCGCTATACCACACATATCCCTCCGTGCCGTCTGAAAAGTCAACAAAGAAACCGCCCGTGCCGTATTCCCTTTTCAGAAAATCAATGTTATTCTTTTTATCTTCCTGCTTCTGGAACTGATGGTAGATGCGGTATTTACCATCCGCATAGCTGCTTCCTTTTACAAGGACGGCATCAATATCCTCCTGTGAAACAGCAAAAGCAGAGGATTTTTCGTCCTCTGCTTCAGCTATCATTTCAATCTGTTCGTCTACGGTCGGGAGATTTGCGGCAACCTCTTCCTCATTGGCAACGCTGCCTTTTTCAGTTCCCGCCTGTTTTTCTGGCTCTGCTGTCTGTGCCGCAGCCGTTTTTTCTTCCTGTCTGCCACCGTCCGATTCTGGCTCTGATTTTTCTAACTGTAAATCAGTTCTTCCAGTATCACTTCCTCCGCCTGGCTGCGGATGGCGTTCATCGCCTGCACCCACTGCATCGGTGCTTTCTCTTTCAGTTCCTCCGTCACGCCCTGCTCCCTGCAAAGCTGCTTCGTCAGAAGCTCCAGCCGCTGCAATGCCGTCTGCTCGGTCTGGTGCAGGTGTGCGTTCAGCCCGCCCGACGTCAGCAGGTTGAGGTAAGCCACCCTCTTGTTCTGCTCCAGATAATCCCTGTGCATCAAAGCGTACCTGCCAAGCGGAAGCTCTGGCTCTGTCGGTAATGTTAGGTCGGGAATAAGATAATCCGCCTGTTTCGTGTAAGTGATTTCGCTCATTGTATTCGCTCCTTTCGGGTTGTTTCCTGCCTTTATCATACTGGCTTGTGATATTTCTTGCAAATGTGCGGTTCTGCTGTTTCGCTTCGATTTGCACATTTCGGACTGCCGCAGAGATTTCCCGCAACGCCATCTCGGAAATGTCGCTTGTGGCGATGCCGATGGCATTAAGGGTGGCAGGCGTATTGAAATTTGTGATGTCAACAAAATCCTCAAGCTCAAAATAGCCGTCCGCATCCAGTCCGCAGCGGCTCAAAAGCATATATGCCACGCTGTTTACGGCAAGCCGCTTGTAAATCACTTCTATATTAAAATCGTCCAGTTCCTCTAAAAAACTGTCTTTCGTACAGCCTTTAAGCTGTGAAAGGTAATCGGGCAGGTTATCCTGCACGGCGTTCTCCGCCGTCTGCATTAAGAAATCAGCAAAGTCGCTGCCCTCCGTACCGCCGAACCTGTCCGCAAGCCGTTCCATGACAGGCTGCTCGTACCGCTTATCCATCTGCCATATCGGGACGGGTCGGCTTCCATAATAGCCCTCATGGGTGTCGGAAACGTCAAAATAATATTTCAGCGTGTTCCTGCGTCCTTTCGGGTCAAAGACCGCTATGCCCCTGCTGTCCTTATTTACCCACCTCTTAAAGAGCCTGTTCCAAGTGCCAATCTCGGCAACAGCGACAGCGTCTGGGCGTTGGGCATAGATTAAGAGCTGCTCGTCAAAGCGGCACTTGTAGTTGCGGCAGGCAGAGGATAAAAAGCCCTGCCAAGCCTGCGGGTTTCTCGTGACGTCCCTCCCTGTGCGGCGGTACAGCTCTGTGATTAGCTGGTACTTTGCAGCCATAGGCTCACACCTCCTTATCGTCCTAAATCCCTGTTTTTATGCTTCCTGTCATATTCCCCGCACCGTTCGGCGATTTCGGAATACATCTTTTCCCTCATATCCCGCTCATAGGCTCGGTATTCCTTTGCCTTTTCCGTGGGCTTGTACCAGACGCTTTTCTGGTCGGCTTCGTCCATCTGCCCGTAACGGTCGTCAATCTGGTCAATAAACCTCTGATAGATGGCACGGGCGGCAGGGGCGTCCTTTGCATAACGGTAACGGTCAAGGCTTTTATGAGAGCCACGAAGCTCGGCATATTCATAGAGCATACGGATAACCTCACGGTCAAGCCCTTTCTGCCCCTCGGCGGCATAGATTTCCGACAATCCCTTGCACCTCCATGAATGGTAGGGAGATGTGTCATTGGAGCTGTGGGAAGACACATACACGCCGTCTTTCTTTACCGTAATGCGGTTGATAAGCTCGGTACTCAATCCCTATCACCGCCCGATAAAACAATCTGTTCCATAAAATATCAATCCTCCTGTTGTCCATGCCCCGCCTTTAGGCAGGGGCATAGCTGATTTTGTTTTGTTCCATCCTCTGTGCAAACTCCCGAACGGCGTATTTTACGCCGTCAATCTCTGCATGGGTTTCGTCCAGATAGCGGCAGACGGCAAAATAATCCTCCCCGTTCCCGTAAAGCATACGGATGATGCCGCCATCGGGAACAGAAAAAAGTGCCTTTCCTACGCTGTCCGTCATGCAGATTTTCCGTCCTCCGCTCATTCCGTGCCACCTCCCAGAAAAGAGATGACCTTGTTCCCTTTGATGCTCTTTTGCAGCTCATTGATGAGAGTGATGTCCGCAACCGTGATTCCCTGCATGGAGAGGATGTCGTCCATCGTCATGGCGGCGATGGCTTTCTCATCAGTAAACCCTGCTTCAAAGACTTTGTTTAACACTCTGACCGCTTTCTGGTTTACAGCCATTCCATATCCCTCCTATCGTTCATACTCTTTTTGCTTTGACGACAAAGACGGTAATCTTCCGCCATTCAAATCCAATATCTGCTCAAGATATTCTTTTTCCTTATCCTCAAATATCTCATAAAAGAAATCAGCAAAACCCTCGCCGTCTTTCCTTTCGGGTGAATTGTCAATACCGTCACACCATTGACGACAGGCTTCCTCCAATACCATAGCAAAAACAGCTTTCTTTTCCCTGCTTCTTGATATATCCTGAATCGTCATACCACTTCTCCTTACCGCTCATGCTCTTTATGCTTCACCGCTCTTTGCTGTTTCACATCTTCTGTTTTAGGCTCATAGGCGTGTCCGTTCCTCTCCATACGCTCGGCAAACTCGCAGATGTGGTAAAGGTTGCTGCCTACCTCGGTATGGTACTCGTCAATATAGCGGCAGGTCTTTTCCGCTTTTTCTCCCCAACCATAAGTGATGATGATTTTACCGCCGTCTGGGATGCGGAACTTCTCTTTGTAATGCGGGTCAATAAAACGGATGCCCTGTTCTGCTTTTGCCATATGCTTATCAAGCCATTCTTTCACATAGCAGTAACAGTAAAAATTATAATCACCTTTGGTCGGGTTGCATCGGAGCAGGAAAGCGTGTTTCTCCGTATCCACACGGAAGCCGTACTCCGCACAATAATTACCCTTAAAAGCACTTTCGGGATTCTTCCCCGCAAACGCCGCCATATCATAGCGGTTGTGGAGAATCCCTTTATCTTCACGCAGGGCGTTTATCACATCATCAAGCTCCGACTTAAATTCATCCGTTTTCCACTGCTCCCTTGTATCAAACCAAGTAGTGTAAAAGCCATATCCAGAAGCTGCAAAATCCCCTCGCAGATGCCCGATGCACCCTGTCTGCCCCTCAAGCTGCATACTCTGGGCATAGGTGTATTTCTGTTCGGGCTGCGTCAAAGCTCGTATCTCCATCAGCGTTCCTCCCTGCTCTTTGATTTTTTCGCCTTTTCCTGTTCCTTGATTTTAGAAAGGGCTTCCTTTGCCCAATTGGGCATTTTCTCTGGCTTGATTTCTCCAAGCACATCGTACCTTTCCCATCGGGCGTGCCTGCCGTCTGCAAGCGAAGTTCCAAACACCGCCTGCCCCCTGCCGCCCCTCGCACCGTGCCCGCCGTCCACCAATACAAGCTGATAGGCGGAATGTCGGTACTCATAACGATTGACTTCGGCATTGATGACAACAACTTTTCCCACAATATTTTTATCCCTGTCATCGGGGAAACAGTCAGAAATGGTAAACGGCGTCATGTCGAACTTGAATTGTTCCTGCTCGGCTCTCACAATCCCTATCTGCTCCTGCACCCTGTCCGTAAAAATCTGCATGGCTTCCAGATAATCGTCAGAACCGACCGCATCCGTCACCCATTCTGCGGACAGGGGATTGTCATAAGTGCAGTAGCAGACTAAAAAAGGATATTCCTCTTTCAAATCCACACCGAACACGACTTCCTTTTTACCGATATGGATGCTCTGTGTGACCTCATAGGAGCTAATCATCCGTTTTTCTTCATTCTCCATCGGGCTTCTCCTTTCCCTGCTTTTTCTCCCTCTGCTCATCTAAAATCTTTCGGATACAGACATCGCAGAAGATGGTACGACTGTCCTTATATCGGGGATAAGGACAGGTCGTGCAGTCATATTTCTTTGGGTTTTCATTGCTGCTCATGCTACCGCTCACGCCCATCGTGCTGCTTCGCCTTTTTATCGGGCTGCTGATTGTACGGCATCTGACACTCCGACTGGTAGCGTTCATTCATCTTTTCCCTTGCCGCTTCAAGGGTGTTGCAGTAACAGCCCCAATAATAGTTGCCGCCGCCTTTGCAGTACCAGCATACATACGGGTTCGGGGCTTTCGGGTGATGCCCGATGACAAGCTCCGTATTCCCGATAGTGCAGCTCTCTATGATTGCATAGCCCTGATTGGAGCGTGTTTCACCGTTCATAGGCGTTCCTCCTTTCTCTGGTTTGCCCACGTTCTCTGGGCATAGAGGTATGCCCTTGTGGTATTTCCTTTTGTTTTCCGTCCATATATTGCTGCAATTCATACTGGCAGGGGACGTACAGCCTGCCGTTCTCCACGCAACGGAAAATATCGCATTTCTTATCCGTGGATGCAGCGTAAAAATCATCATAAGAGTAGGAAAATTTCTGGCTTCCCTTACCATAATAGTCAGCGGCAAAAAAGCCAAGTTCCCTGTCTGTTTTTAATCTGCGGGTAATCTTGAAAAAATCATCTTCCCGCTTTGTGAACTGCCGCTCTGGGATAAAGTGATGCCCACCGTATTCAAAAGATTTATCCTGCATTTTTCACCTCACGATTCTTTTGCATATTTACGGTATGCTTTTTCGCCTGCGGCTCGAAGCCTCCGTACTCTTGTGCTGCCAAGCAGTTCGGGGTATTTCTCCTGTAGCTTGCGGCGTGTCCTGCCTACGCTTTCAAAGCTCGGCAAGCCAAGCTCTTTATGATTCGTCAGTATCTGGGCAAGGGGCATATTTCCCGCATCCGCCAGATAAAGATTGCAGAGGGCAAGATACAGCACCATATCGTCATTTCTGGCATCCTCATTCTTTTGCAGGACAGCTTTCACTTTCCCCTCTATGGTTTTTAAATTGTCCATAGTCACCTCCGTACATGGAAAAAGGACGGTCGCTATGAACCGCCCCAATCCATAAAACCATATTTTTACTTATTTCTTCCTGTTACGGATTTTCAGCCATACCGCCGCACTTACCATGAATACGGCAAGAGTGGCGGCAATGATTGTCTTTGCCCTCATCCCTTAATCCTCCTTTTTCTTTCTTCCGCTCTTGTAGCCCACAAATCCGAAGATTCCTGCACCGATTGTAAATGCCGCCGCAAGGCTTACCCATAAGCCTAAGCTGAAATCATCGCCTGTTTTCGGCGTGTCACGGAGTTCATTGTGCATGGTGACGGTCGCCGTTTCATCTGTCTTGATAGTCACTTTCTGGTCGGCAGGCAGGATATAGCCAGAGGATGCCTTGTCGCTGACTTCGGACACGGTATATTCACCGATACGCAGCCCCTCAACAGTAATCTCACCTTTCTTGTCTGTCGTAAATGTCTGGTCATAATCTTTGCCAGTCACACGGAAAGAGAAGCCCTCTACCTTGCCGTCAGAGGAAGTCTTGACGATTTTGAGTGAGCCTTTCTGTGCTTCATTTAAGAATCCTTTACCTGCTTCGTTCTCTACGTTATAGGTCTTGCCGTTTTCCTCAATGGATACGGGGTAGATATTCTCATCAATCACAAATCCTGTCGGGGCGGTTTTCTCACGGACAAGGTACTTGCCGTAACGCAGGTCGTCCATCTGGTACACGCCTTTCTCCACCTCGCCCATCTCGCCGAGCAGCTCGTCTTTCTTATCCAGTTTCCCATCTTCGTTTGTATCCGAGTAAACCTCAAATACCGCACCCGTGAGCTTGTTTTCTGGGTAGTCCTTGTCTACCTTAGTCAGAGCGATATTGCCTGTGATAAAGTAATTGACAAGCTCTATCTCCACAACTTCATCCACTTCACTGATTGTCACGCTGATTTCTTCCTCGGAGAGTACATAACCTTTCGGGCTTTCGATTTCACGGATGACCCATGTGCCATACGGAACATCCTCAAAAGAAAAACTGCCGTCATCTTCCGATGTGGCAGTCGCAATCGCATTTTCCTTTGTATATTCTGTTGTGCCTGTCTTAAAAATGCCGATAACAGCACCGCCTAAATCTTTGCCGTCCTCATTGGATTTTTTACCGCTGACCGTGCCGTAAATCAGTTCGTTTTCAATGGCTTCGCCCTCATTCGCTGTGATATGCACAACGGCGGTATCCTGCCCTGCATATTCAAATACGACAGGATACTTTTCATCGCTGATAAGGTAAGCGGAATTTGTGCTGATTTCCTGCACATAGTAGCTGCCAATCGGTAAATCGCTGACTGCCTTTCCGTGACCGTTTTCATCAAGGAAGATAACCTCAATCAGTTCATCCGCAGGGATAGAAGAACCGTCTGCGGCGGTCAGTTCCTCGGCGGCATACAGCCCGAACGTAACGTCTTTAATCTCCCCGTTGTTGCCTACGCCGTATGCTTCGTCAACCTCAAGGCTCTTGATTACATTGATTTCCACACGCTGACGCTCATTGTAAAAATCCGTGCCTGCTTCCGTCACTTCGATTTCCTGCCCTGCATACACAAGCTCCACGGCGTGGACTTCCCCACTTAACACCATGCCATACGGGGCGGTCACTTCTTTGACTTCATATCTTCCCAGATACAGTTCTTTGGATTCTGCCGTGCCGTCCTCGCCCGTAGTGAGCGTATCTACAACCTCGCCTTTCTCGGCTCTGACCGTCCCATCCATTGTGATAATGTCCTCGGCTGCTGTAATCTCATAAACCGCACCCTCAAGGCTGTCTACTGCAAAAATCGGCTGATACAGCCCCTTATTTCCTGATACCCTGCTGAATACCTCCCCAGACTTTTCTACCATGATTTTTCCTTTTTGTGCCACGTTGGAGCGTTCCACTTTGACAATCGTGATGCCGCTTTCATCCTCGGAATTTTCCTGTTCTACATCAAAATAAACTGGCTCGGAATCCAGAACGTAGCCATACGGAGCCTGCACCTCAACCAGAGAATATCCCTTGCCGTATTCCAGAGTCTGCGGCGTGATAAGCTCACCGCCTGCCGTGGTGTAGAATGTGTCAATCTTTGTTACTTCGGGATAAGTGAACGTCATTGTTACAAGCTCCCCATTCGGGTCGTAAATCTGGAAGCCTGCACCTGCATACGGGATAACCTTGCCTGTTTCTATATCCTTTTTCACAATCTTGATATAGCTCTCAAAATTGGCATTGTTGATAAGGTAGCGGTAAGTCTGGCTGTCCTTGCAGATAAACACGTCAAAGTCTTTCATCAGCTCACGCCCATTCCATCCAGAAGTCTGGTGAACCGTATAGATGCCGTATGGCATATCCTTTGTCTGTGCAAATCCGTTCTCATCGCAGATAAGCGTGTCACGTTCCGTTTCCTCCGCCGCATCAAAGCTGCCTGCGGATTTCAAATATACTTCAAAAACAGCACCCTCCTCTGGCGTTTCAATCTGGGTTTCGCCGTTGTCGGTGTGCTTGATGATGGCGATATTCCCTTTGATGACCTGCTCGTTTACGTCATTCTTTGCAGAATTATATTCCACGGTGTAAAGCTCTGGCTCTGCCCCCACATGGTGTACGGTCGTGTCCAAAAGATAACCCTCGGACGGGGTAATCTCACGGATGCTCCAGTCATCGCCGCATACATAATATTTTGTTGTAAACTGCCCGTTTTCATCGGTGGTGTAAGTGTCAACCAGTTCCTCGCCTTTATAGATGCCGTAAACCGCACCTGCAAGGGAAGCGTCGCCCTGCGGCTTCTTTCCTGTTTCCACGTCGGTCTTTAATACCGTAACA
Source organism: Emergencia sp. 1XD21-10 (assembly GCF_009936045.1). Taxonomy (GTDB): domain Bacteria; phylum Bacillota; class Clostridia; order Peptostreptococcales; family Anaerovoracaceae; genus Senimuribacter; species Senimuribacter intestinalis. The sequence goes on from NZ_QWEQ01000003.1 coordinate 165,940, forward strand.
TTGAACTTCTTTAAAATGTTGTGGAAGCTGCGGTTTGTGACCTTTTTCCACTCAATCGGGGCGGTCTGGGATGCAGGGACGACATAGCGGACTGCCGTGTCCACTTCCTCAAGGGTATAAGGCGTGCTGCCGCTGATAAGGACGTTCTCAAACTTTGCCAGTCCGTTCTTATCGGTTATGGCATATTCATCAACGGCTAAGCCGCTCAATGATGTTCCGTAAAGGTGGAACTTCACGCCCTCCACCAGATTATCCTCGGATGTTTTCACTACTTCAAGGCTTCCACGCTTCAAGGTATTGCTGAAAGTGACCGTAGAGGTTTTCCCTCCGATAATCGTCACGGTCTGGGTTTTCTGCGGCTCATAGCGGTCAATGGACTGCTCCGTAACGGTATAAGTGCCAGGGAACAATCCCTCCACTGTTATATTTCCGTTCTTGTCGGTTTTCACGGTCTTATTGAAGCCGTCACCCTTGATGGTAAAAGAAATCCCCTCAACAACACCGTCCTCGGAAGTCTTTTTGAGTGCAACCGTGCCTGTCGGTGTTTCCACGTTGATATATGCCATCATGGTGTCCACGTTTTCCACACCCGTAATGACGTCCTGCAGGTTTGGGTCGCCGTAGGCAATCATCATCGCACCGCTGCTGACCGTCGGCGTGTTGTTTCTTGCTGCGGTAATCCTTGCCTTGCCATCAATCGCCTTTGATGATGTGATAGTCAGCTTGTTTCCAGACTTAGACACTTTTACATTGCTGTCAGAGCTGGTAAAGGAATACTCGGATAAAACGCCGTTGCTGTCGGTCAGCGTAAGGCTGTATTTGCTGTCCTTATAGGCAAGCTCCTTTGTGATGTCTTTCTTCCCTGCCGACATAAAGCTCGGAATCGTGCTGTGCCTTGTAAGCAGGGACACAATCTGGTCGTAAGCCGCCCTCGCCCCACTGTTCGCATAATTAGAGCCAAAGTGCAGGCTGTAAACGGTCGTGCTTGTCTGGCTGTACGGGCTTGTGGCGTTGCGGCATCCCGTAACAAACTCCCATACAAGGGTCTGGGTGGCAAGCCATTTCTCATCATCGCTCCCAGATAAATTCCCGCTGTTGCCCTGATACCCATAGAGCAGGGCAAGCCCCACCGCTTTTCTCTGCTCTGCGGAGAGGGCGTTCCAAGCGTTGGAAGATGCCTTTGCAAGCGTGTTCCCTGTTTTTAAAGGCACGCCCGGCTGAAGGCAGAACGCCGTTTCCCCGTCCACATACATACGGTATTTGTATTCGCCTGCCCCTCCTGCGGTATGACCTCCAATGTTGGCACTGGAATTATATCTCATGGCGTTCCCTGCACCGTCGTAGGTGTGGGTAAAGCTGATTGTTCCGATGTCGCCCGCTGCAAACGCTGTCGTGGCAGGGACGGCGGACAATGCCGTGACCGCAGCCAGAGCAAACGCCGCAGCCCTTTTAAATAATTTACGAATCTTCATTCATTACCTCCTGTTCATTCTCGTGTTGATAGTTGACTTCTGGCAGAAAAAAAGCCGCCCATGTGGACAGCCTTTAATAGTTCTTTTCTCGGATAGTTACTGGCAGTATCTAGGGGGAGAGGTGTGGAGAGGGGGAAGTTAAAAAATTTTTTCTGTTTCCCAAAGGGCAGACTTTCCCCTCGGTGTCCACTTCAAAATCCCCATCTTTCCTGCCTTACCTCTCGTGAGCCTTGTTCCGCTGCAAGTGGCGGTTATAAAACTCCAACGCCTTTACGACAAAATCCGTTTCCTGCCCTCTGGGGATGGATTTTGGTATGAGCTTGGTTATCCGCTCGTCCTTAAAGGCAGGCTTCTCTTTCTGGTTCGGCTTATCCTCCTGCATAATGCTCTGGATAACCTCGTCCGTGAGCTTTCCCTCCTGCATAAACTTTTTCATTTTGATAGCCTGTGCAAGTGAAGGCGTGGCATCATTGTAGCCCATTGCTTCAAGCAGGGTGTATTGCTGTTCCTCGGAAAGATAAGAAATCTCTACCGCAGGACGAAAAGCAATCTGGCGTTCATCTACCATTTGCAGAATTTCGGGTACAAGTTCAGTTAAGCGGATAAAGCGACGTACTTGGTCTTGGCTTTCGCCAACAAGCTCACTTAATTTCTCACGAGAAGTTTTGTTTTCTGACTTCTGTGCCACTGGCACAGAAGTTAAATCACTTCTCTGTCCTTGCCTGTTCATAGCTTCTAACCGCATCTTATATGCAAAGGCTTTCTCACTCGGCAGAATAACAGAGCGTTGGAGATTACTTTCAACCATGACAATAATTGCTTCATCATGTGTCAGCTCCTTAACCTCACATTTCAGAGTTTCAAGCCCTGCAAGCTCACAAGCCTTTTTCCGCCTGTGACCGCTGATAAGCTCGTACCGTCCGTCCTCTTTTTGCCGAACTGTCGCAGGGGTCATTACGCCGCTCCGACTGACACTTTCAACAAGCTGCTCCATATCCTCATTCATCAAAACCTTAAATGGGTGGTCTGGGAACTCATCAATTTCGGAAATGGCTATCTCCCTTATCTTGCTTAGATTCGCTTCTGCTCGGCTCTCGTCTGTTTCAAAGAGGTCATCGTATGCAGTCAGCTCGATTCCTGTTCTTTTGCTTCTCGCCAATCTTTGCTACCTCCTTTCCAAACTGCTCATAAGCTGCGGCTACCTTGCCGCCTTTGTCGTAGGCAAAAATGCTCTTGCCCTCTGCGGTGGCTTCTACCGCACGGATGGAATGAGGTATCTGGGCATCGAAAACTTTAATCCTCTGCCCGTAGGCACTCTTTACCGTTGCAGTAATCTCTTTAGAGATGTTCGTGCGTGGCATTACCATCGTCATCAATATACCGTCAATCCGCAGATGGGGATTGATTTGCCGCTTGACTTTAGACACGGAGCGAAGCAACAGCTCTAAGCCCTTTGCAGAAAGATAATGGGGCTGTGTCGGGATAACCACGCTGTCAGCCGCCGCAAGTGCATTGATTGTGAGCATACCTAAACTCGGCATACAGTCAATAAGGACAGTATCATAATTCTTTTTTACCTCATGGATGCAGGTTTTCAGTACACTTTCACGGCTTATGGCGTTAATCAGCCTTACTTCCAAGCCCGACAGTTCAATGTTAGACGGGAGCAGGTCAACGCCCTCGTCATGGTGCAGGATGCTTTTGGAAACATCGACGGATTTATCATCAATAATATCCTGCATAATGGTTGAGAGTGTATTGGGTAAATCATCTGGTCGGCTGTAACCGAGCGACATGGTTAAATTTGCCTGTGCATCGGCATCAATGAGCAGGACTTTCTTACCCTGTTGTGCCAGAGTTACTCCAAGATTGACCGCTGTGGTGGTCTTGCCGACACCGCCTTTCTGGTTGGTTAAAGCAATCACTTTGCAATTTGACATAGGTGCGTCCTCCTTTCGCATAAATTTAGCCACTTTGTCAAGGTGGCTATGTAAAGGATTCATGGCAATAAAAAAAGCCGACTGGCTGTTTTGTTATAAACTACACCAATCGGCTATGTAAAAATATATTCAGTTTTATTATCTGCCTTACCTGTTCTTTCGTGATAAAGCTTCCCTTATTCTCTCTGTATCCCATTTCTCTGGGAACAATACCGCCATAATATGAAACGCATCTATCAGTCCTGCAATATACGCATGAGTACCGTATTCAAAATCCTGCTTATCCCTGCAATCTATAAGATGTTGACAAACTTCCCTTTGTTTCTCTGTCAAATCAAGCTGATTAAAGGCATCCTCTGCACTTCCCTCATTGTTACTATCCTTTTGATAACTTGCATCCGCTTGTAACAGTTTCAATACAGATTCATCTTTTAGTTTCTCGACCGCTATTTTCACCAGTTCTTTAAATTCCTTATCACACATCACTTCTTCCTGCCATTTCTACCCTTAACTTTTTTACAGGTGCATGGATAACCTTGATAATAAGCTCATCAACGCAATCCGTATATCTTCCTTGCTGTATGAGCTGATTTTTTAATCCCACAAGGCTATGCAACAGGAGTTTTCGTTCTTCACTATCCACATATAAATGATTTTTCTTTTCTCTCATTCATATCACCGTCCTTTTTTCTTTCATTATATAAACGGACGGCAATATATTCAAACATACGGGATTATGTAACACCAGAAAAAAGCTCTTTGAACGAGTAACTTTTGCCTTTTCAATTAGCAGACTTTTTAGCACGATTTTTTCTCCGATTAGCAGGAGAGCCATTTTGATTAGCAAAAACATCAAATTTCTTGCTAATCATTAGCAAGCTAATCGGTGACGATAATTAACAGTTCAATTTCTCTTTAGTCAAATCTGATTAGCAAAAATCGCTCCTGCTAATCGCACATTGCTACGAGTTCAAATTTATTTGGAAAATGAGAAACGCCGAAAACCTTGAAAAATCAATGTTTTCGGCGATGTTTTCAGCGTCGCTAAGAGGATTTGAACCTCCGACCTACCGCTTAGGAGGCGGTCGCTCTATCCAGCTGAGCTATAGCGACAGTTACAAAATCTATATTTAGTTTTACTTGTTACCTTTTCCCTTGTCCTCTTAGGCGAGTGTTTTAACACTTTCTTAGGAGAAATCCCGTTTCTTCTTTGCTGTTGCTTCCGAGATCGCCCAGTCGAATTCTTCTCTGGTCACAAAATCCGGCAGCCGAATGGCTGAAATCCACTGAAAATCTTCTTTCCTGCTGAAATCGACGCCCTGCACGCCTTCCTGCCACCAAAATCCTTCCAGCGGAGGCACTACATAGTCAAAATAGCCCTCAATGCGATGGCTGCCCAATTTGCTCATCTTAATCGTAAAAGCAATGGCATATAGTAATCCGATAGCTTCTTTGTACGCGCCTCCCTCTTCATTGGGGTCTCCCTCTCCCCTAACTGCAATATAACGCATCTTGGGCACTTCCACCAAAGACGGCTTCTTCCCCGGTTGATAAAACTCTTTGTATTCCTTTTTATAATCAAACGCCATTGTTACTTCACCTTCTTTTTCTTCGGTTTCGGCATAGGCAGATCCGCCCACGTTGTTTTCACAAAGCTGACTAGAAATTCCCGATTGTCGATATCTTCAAAAAGAAAATAATCCTTCGCACTTTCATAAGGCGGCGCAAGGGTCAGCTGGGGTGCGAGCCTGCGCCCTGCCTCAGTTACCTTGATGAACAGCTGGTCATCGCAAATGACCGCAAAAATTTTACCGTCCAGATACATGCCGTACTCGCCGAACATTTTCCGGTATGTGATTTCTCCCGCTTCCGAAAGCTGTCCTGCCACATATTCTACGAATTCTAAATGAGATGCCATCCTTTTACTCCTTTCTTACCCGATTTCGTCAAAGCAAAGTTTCACAGAGACGTTCAAACTTTTTTTCTGAAAGAATTTCATGGGTGATATAAGTTCCATTATAAAACAGTCCGTAATTGGTCCATGCCATGGGCGCATTCTGCGCCTGCTCACAGGTTTCGATTTTTCTCTTCTCAAAAGCGATACCCTTTGCCTCTGCCAGGTTTTCAATCACCGGCACATATTTTGCGGTGAAAGGACAGCCGCTGGTGTAATACAGCGTAAAGCCCTCCTCTTTCAGCGCCGGTTGCTTCGCATTGGGACGAAATACGGGTTTTGCCGCGTCCGCCGAAAACGGCAGATACAGCAGCGTAAAATACGGTTCCGCCGTATCAGCAAGCAGAAAGCCTTTATGCTGCAGATACTTTGGATCAGACAGAAAACCTTTCTTTTTTTCAGATGAAATGATTGAAAGACCCGATTTACCCTGTGCTTTTGCGTCTGCAATACAGGTGCGCAGAAGTTCGCTGGAATAGCCGTGCCCCTTGCTTGCACCCGACACCCAAAAGCAGTTAATGTGCATGTAATTTTCAGCCTCAATAGGCAGCCACGCCTTTTCCGCAGGGATATACTCGATAAAGCACTTTCCCCTGGTATCAGCCCGCAGAAACACTAAACCATCTGCAAACCGTTCTTTCAGCCAGCCTTTCTTGCTGGTCACCTGCGGGTCTCTATTCGATGATATGGCACAGCAAATGTGCTCTTTTTCCAGATTTTCTTCAGTCAGTTTGATGTACTCCATTGTATTTTTCCTCCATTTTTTGGATTATCTGGCGCAATTCTTCTCGTAGTTCTTCCGGCTGCAAAAGTTCCGCCTGCGCTCCGAAAGTAAGCAACCATGTCAGCAGACTTTCCTTGTCGGTATAGTCCGCACAAAAAAGCAGCCTTCCATCTTCCTGCTCTCGAAAAGAGTCCACTCCAAACTCCTCAATCAATCGCCATTTTGCCCCGGCTTCAAAGAGTGCTTTTACCTTGATTTCTCCCGGAAAAATTTTCTCGTTAGAAAGTTCCGGAAAAGGTACATCACGCCCAGCAAAGCATTCCCCCACCTTTTCCACGTAGGTCATCCGATTGAGCTTAAACAGACGAAAATCCTGTCTCTTTTCGCACCACGCCCACAGATACCAGCTGGACCAGTGAAATACCAGGTAATACGGCTCCACCGTTCGCATTTCTTCTCCTTTCGGCGAATAATACCGAAATGTCAGCTTCCTTTTCTCCGAAATCGCCTCCTGCATCAACTGAATCTTCGGCGCCAGAGTCTCTTTGTACCAAGAAGACAAATCAATCAGCATAAAATCGCTGCCGCAGGTAAAGCTCGACGCGCCAGGCTTTAACTTTTCCATCAGCTGCTCATAATAACTGCTTCCGCTAACACTGTCAAGGCTCCGCAGACCTGCTAAAATCATCTGCATATCCTTTGTCGTAAGCAGTGTTCTGTCAATTTTGTAGCCATCCATAATAGAAATGCCTCCGCCGCTTCCCTGACTGGTCGCAATAGGAATCCCCGCCTTGCAGAGGACTTCGATATCTCTGTTGATGGTTCTTCTGGACACTTCAAAGCGTTCTGCAAGTTCTGGCGCTGTAACCTGTTCACATCGCAAAAGCACAGATAAAATGCCGATTAGCCGGTCGATTTTCATAAATAAAATCTCCTCTTTTGTATAGTATCCTCATAATAGCAAAGCAAACACGACAGCAGTGTGTCATGTTTGCTTTGATTTTGTCGCAATTATTTTTAAGGCTACACTAGTTTTCTCCGGAACTCATACTTCGGATACCAGCCTGAAGCGTCCCGCGACTCCAACGTAAATCCAAACCTATCGCCAAAATCCATATCCTCATTTTCCAGATACAACTCCTCATATCCACGTTCTTTTAAAAACGTGAAGAAGCCTTCCGCAAAAGCGGTAATTTCCAAAAGCTCTTTTCCCTCATCGGTCAGCCAGATGCCGCAAAGCTCCGTTGCTCTTCCATCATAGTGGGCAATACGAGCGTATCCAACCGTCTTCTCCCGCAGCTTTCCTTCAAAGGACGCAATCACATCGGTTTTCTCCGTTTCTTCAAAGGCAATCTGCCCGGTTTCTGCTTTTGCTTCGTAATCCTTTCTGAGAATGGAGTAATATCGGCAGTCTGAAAGCCCTGTATTATCCCTCGCTACTTCGCGCAAAGTCCCCTCGTACTGCATACCGCATTTTTTCATCACCATACCGGAATGGGGATTGAATACATCGTGTCTAGCTTCAATCCGATTATAATTAGTTTTCTGAAACAGAAAATCGATGACAGCCTGCAGTGCCTCCGACGCAATACCCTGATGCCAATATTTTTTTCCAATACAGTATCCAATGGCAATCATACGAGTGTCCGAATCCGCTGCAGCCATGCCAATACTGCCGATTGGTTCGCCAACCTCATCTAGCACAATAGCCCAGTTATAAAAATTTTCATCAGCATACTGCTGTTCCCAATCCTTCAGCACTGTCCTGGTTACTTCTATATTATCATGGGCAGGCCATGTTAAGAACCTGGTTACTTCGCAGTCAGACGCCCAATTGCGGTACATCGCCTTCGCATCGTCTATGTAAAATTTTCTAAGTGTCAACCTCTCCGTCTTAATCGTCTCTGTTCCCATTTGCTTCTCCTCTCAGTTTAAAATTATTTCTTCCGTTGAAAAGTTGTGTTCATTATATACTATTTTTTTCTTCTTCTCAAGGCTTACGAGAATCTGCAGCACAGCAAATATATCTAGGAGTTCCTGAGAAATGATAAGATTTCTTTATAATATCTGTTCCAGCTCAGCAGAAAAAAAGTCTTTGGGTTTTCCTCGCTGTACAAAACCTGCGGTTTTGCAAAGTTCTTCATTGACCCATCTACTGTGGACTTCTTGAAACTGTCGCTCTTCTGACATCGGCTCTGCCATCCAGCTAAGCCGCTCCACTGCGCGATTCAATGCAGCAACCGGTCTGCGCCCATGAGTCTTTGTAATCCATACCTCGCCTGCTGCTTGCAGATAGCAATACACCTGTTCCCAGCTGTATCCCTCTGCCAGTAATCCTTCGGTTATGGTTTTTTGCACCATTTCCTCCAGGTTTGTCCAATCTGCTGCGCACAAGTTCGCTGTGACACAGGTAAATCGATTAGACGCATTTACAACTAAAAGGACATCTCTGCCCTGGTAAGTGACATTGTGCAAATCCCAGCAGAAAAAAAGGTCAGTCATTCCACCGTAGGCTGGCTGTTTTCGTTTCAAAAAACGCTGCAGCGGGATAGTAATTCCAAGTTCCATCGCAATCCTCCACTTTATTTTTCGTTTATAGTTTATCATACTTAAGATAAAAAACATAGAGGCAGCTATCTGCCCCTATGCTTTTCTTTCTTTTTTTGCTGTTTCAACGCAAACTGGCGCTTCTTCTCGACCATTTTCCTCTTTCGGCTTTCTGCCTTGCGCTCCGTTTTCATCTGTTCCTGCTGCAGTTTCAACGCCTGCTGAGATTTGGTTCCAATACCTTGGTTTTGCACCTGCCTGTGAATCTGGCGCTGGGCGCGCTTCGGATTGATACTGGCCTTCTGAAAGGCCGCCTCCACAGCCGGACTGAATCGCAACTGATTGTAGTTCTTTAAAACAAAATCATATACATCGTAGCTTTTCGGCTCTGCACCGAAAACCACCCTGCACACTGATAGTTTTCCCTTTTCTACACGCTCAAAGACGCCTACCCAAAAAGGTTCTTCAAAAAATACGGTCAGCTTTCCCGATACCTTGTCCATGACAATTCCTCCTTAAAATAATTGTAATGCACAAAGAACGGACGACCCTAAGGAGGGAGGGTTACTTACACCAAATCGGTGCGACCGGACTACCTACCGGTTCTGCAGGAATCTTGCAATAAAATTTCTGCGTTTGTGTTTTTATCTTTGCATATATATATTACCATAAAAATGCCCGTTTGTACTCATATCATCTAAAATGAAAATAGTTATTTTAATCCAGTAGCTTCCGCCCCGTTTCCACATACTCAGCAGCACTCTCTTTTAGCATCGCCAGCTGATCCTGATTCAGCGGTCTTATAGGTTTTGCCGGTCTGCCAAGAGCAAGAAATCCATCCGGAATTACTGTGTTTTCTGTGACCAGGCTGCCCGCGCCAATCAGACAGTGCTTTCCAATCTTCGCACCATTCATAACGATGGAGCCCATGCCAATCATCGTTTCATCGTCAATCTGACAGCCGTGAAGAATACAGCCGTGACCTACTGTTACGTTATTTCCAATCAGAACCTGATGTCCAGGGTCAGTGTGCAGCACACAGTGCTCCTGAATGTTGGTCCGTTCTCCAACACTGATACGCCCATTATCTCCCCGTAAAACAGCATAATACAGCACCGTTGCCTCATTGCCTACATGCACATCTCCAATCAAAATACTTTCTTTCGCAATATGGGCAGATTTGCTGATAACCGGTTTCATGTTCTTTCCTCCTGTAGTGTGTTTTATTGTAACGTATTTGCACCTATAGTACAAGGGGATCTGTTCCCATCAGAAAAGGTATAGCGAAAGTTCCAGCAATGTTTTATAAATCTAATATTGCAAGCAGCTGCTTCTGCCCGTTTTCCACAAATTGTTTTATATAATCCAGATCCACGCCTGCGCCGGGAAGCTCGGCATCTGTTTCCGCAAGAACACTCAAAAGCATTTCCTCTGTAACAAGTGGAATTTCGCTGGAGGCGATTAATTTACAAAGCACATCTTTTGCTTCCGGCTGTTCTTGTATAAACTCGCGAAAAAATCGAATCAATCCATCTGCACCGCGGCTGATATCACGGCTGTAACCTCTGGAAACCAGTGCAATATTATTATCATAGTTCGGCGCCATTTTTAAAATCCTGCCACTCGTCCTATCTCGCAGCAGTCCAAAATTTTTCGTATGTCGATCCATGTTAAAGCAAAGGGTATCCATCCAGAGAATTTTCAAATAATCAGACCCCAAAGCAGGATTTAGCGCGCATAACTTTTTATAGCTCCGGGCATAATCGTCCTCTTCGCCCATCACACCATCTGCCGTTTCAAAATTCATTTTGGCACCGCCTGTAAAATCTTTGGTTCTGATATAACCTTCTTCCATCTCATACCATGCCATAGAAAACCCCATCTCAAGACCCAGTCTGCAAATGAACAACTCCGAAAAATACTCCCAAGGTGTTCCCGCCTTATACATCCACCAGGCGCCATCCTTTCGACGCCAGCATTTTTCATAACTCCCAATGTTGGTCAACTCCGGTGTTCTGGAAGGTCTCTGTGAAAAGCTGTCAGGGTCACCATAAAGGGCAAGACCATCAAAATCATTTTCTTTAAAGCAAACATCTGCGTAATGCACCAGATGATCCGCAGGGCAAATCCAGTAAGTATCTGTAATGGTTGCACCATTGACGGACAAGGCAGTTTCCGCATCATCAGCGGTATGCAGACGAAGCACTTTTTTCAGCAGACGGGAATTTACCCGATGCGTATCAATGGCACGACCTGCCAGCCATCCCGCTATGTCCTCTGTTCTCTTTAAATACAGCGGCAGCAAAGCGCTGTCAAACTTAAGGATTTTCCCATTCTCAATCTCAGCGATTTTTCTGTCTTCTGACATCAAATAACCCGTCAAAGATTCCACTTTCAAGCACTTCCCCTCCTTTCCATGCATATGGCATTATTATACTTCACAAAAGTTCAGTGCGCAATACAGAAAATCAGCATCTGCTTTATAGTACAGAATCAAAAATCCCCTGCACGCTGCTTTATGCATCCAATTTCATATACAAAATCGGATACGGATGCCCCTGCTCATCGATTTCCGTCCGCCGAGCAAGCCGAAATCCCATGTGGGTATAGAAGCCAACCGCCTGCGGCACGATAAACAGCATTTCCAGTTTCCGGTTTTCCACACCCTTGAATCCAACAGGATTCGCCTGCGCATCCTGTGCAATGACCAATAGGTTTCTCCTTTTTAAAACTCTACGACATATATCTGATTTCCATGTTCTTCTATAATGCGAATCAAGTCCTCCACCTTGAGGTATACAGTTGCCGTATTGTCATTTGGATGCACCCCAATCATTTGGGAACCGCCAAAAAAATCTTTATCAATACAAAACTGCACCTTTCGCTCACTATCGTTAAGCAAGCCAAAGGGCGTTACAGCGCCCGCAGTTACTCCCAGCATATCCATCAAATCATGCTCCGGCGCAAAGCTCAAGGCACGGGTATGATTCTTTTCTCTAAACGCTTTCAGGTTTACTTTTTTATCACCCTTCACGGTGAGCAAATAGTAATTTCTTTTCTTGTCGTCTCGAATAAACAAATTCTTCCCATCGGCTTCCGGATAAGGCAATTGTAGTTTGGAATCCTCTTCCATATTATACACCGCCTTGTGCTCTATAATCTCATGCCGGATATTCTTCGTTTTTAAATAGGCATAGATGTCTTGTTTCTGCATAACATTTCTATTTTTCATACAGCAAAACTCCCGTATTCCTTATCTCATAATAAATTTTAGATTGAGGCTCAATAAAGGACTTTCCATGAAAAAAGTCAATCTGAAAATGCATCACTTTGTTCTTTAAGAAAATTGCTTTTTTCATTATATTCTGCAGCTCGTCCAAGCGAAGTTAATGATTCTCTTTTTAATTCTTCAATTTCATCATCAATTAGGTGTTTACATAATACTGATTTCTCTTCTTGATTACACACAAACACTTCACCTCTTAAATTGACGTTTATACCCTTTACACGCAGCCTCAACTTCATTCATGAGTTCAATCAGTCCCCTTTCAAAACAAAATCCCCCAGAATGATAAATAAAAATGCAATCTAATGCAAAGGGCGAATAGCTATTCGAATTAAGACTCTCCGTTTTCTTATATTATGCGCTATAGATAAATACATCAAATTTGCTTTTTCAAAATTAGTATAACTTGTTTTTTTATTTTTGTCACGGTTTAACAAAAAGTATCTGCTACATTTATAAAAATCTTCTTGCCATTCATATCTTTTATGACGCAACTCCTTTTTATATTTTAAAAACAGGAAAAACCTCTGTCTAACTTCATTTCGTATTTTTCGTCAATCGCCGTACATAACTTTTGCCAGGTTTCAAACAAGGATTGTTCGAGCAATTCAGTCATCGTCGATTCAGATGGTATATTTTCAAGCATTGTATCCCCTCTGTAATGTCGATATCGTCCCGCCTGTCACAAGAAATCACTTGAATTCCGGCTTTGTCCAAAGCATCTTTCCCCCTGCTAGTATTTTCATAACGATCGTGTTTCGTATACGCATGATAGATTTTTCAAAATTGACATCTTAAAAGGGCAGGTATCACGATACCTGCCCAAATCATAAAAAATGGATTATCTATATTTCTTTTTCACTGCATATGCTGTACCGCCCAGCCCAATTGCCGCCGCTACCAGCACCGCAAGCCATGCCAGCATATTCGCTGCATCGCCTGTTCTTGGAATCCACCACGGCAGTTCATCCGATTCTTGATTTTCATTGAGGATGTCCTCAACTTCTTCCGGTGTTTTGATATTCTTGTCTGGTTTGCCATCTCCATCGGTATCGATGTTAATATCTGGAATTCCATCTCCATCAATATCTACGTTGAGATCCGGAATCCCGTCTCCGTCCGTATCAATGTTAATGTCTGGAATTCCATCTCCATCGGTATCAATGTTAATGTCCGGTTTGCCATCTCCATTGGTGTCGATGTTAATGTCTGGCTTTCCGTCGCCATTGGTATCAATGTTGATGTCCGGCTTTCCATCTCCATTGGTGTCAATGTCGATATCTGGTTTGCCGTCCCCATTGGTATCAATATTGATATCCGGCTTTCCGTCCCCGTTGGTGTCGATATCTACATCCGGTTTGCCATCTCCATCGGTATCTTTATTGATGTCTGGTTTCCCGTCACCATTGGTGTCGATGTTGACGTCTGGCTTCCCATCTCCATCCGTATCGATGTCTACATCCGGTTTGCCATCTCCATCCGTATCGATGTCTACATCCGGTTTGCCATCTCCATCCGTATCTTTATTGATGTCTGGTTTCCCGTCACCATTGGTATCTACGTTGACGTCTGGCTTCCCATCTCCATCCGTATCGATGTCTACATCCGGTTTGCCATCTCCGTCCGTGTCGATGTCTACATCCGGTTTGCCATCTCCATCCGTATCTTTATTGATGTCTGGTTTCCCGTCTCCGTCGGTATCTACGTTGACATCCGGTTTCTTATCTCCATCGGTATCGATGTTAATATCTGGTTTATCATCTCCGTCGGTATCGATGTTAATATCTGGCAATCCGTCATCATCGGTATCAATGTTGAGATCTGGAATCCCATCGTCGTTGGTATCCTTATTCAAATCCGGATCGATCAAACTCGGTTTCCGTACATTATAGGTCAAATTGATGATCGTCTCATTACCCAGTGCATCGGTTACCGTCTGGGTTACAATATATTTTCCTGCATTTGATAAATCGATTTCTGTAACCGGGTTTCCTGCTTTATCAACGATGGAAATAGCAGAACGCGTCACACCTTTCAGCAAACGTCCATCCAGACCAACGAATACATATCTTTCGTCGAATAATGTTTCCAATTCGTCCAGGGTAACCGTTTTACCTTTTTCCGTCTTCCGAGAGATACTATCGTTTACCGTACCACGCAGTCGTAAAATATCAGTACCGTCCTCAATTCGCTCAATCTCGTCCGGATTCAGCTTCTTTCCATCTGGCTCACTATCTGGGTCATCCGGATCCACCACTCCATTTGGAATCACCGGAATCGGTGGATTGATAAATGGGAAGTTATCCGGCTCATCTGTACTGGAGCCGCCGCCTTCTACAGGTACATTTTTCGAAGACGGTTCATAGTTGTATCCACCTGTGTATTTGGCTTCTACAATAAACTTTCCGGATTCCAATTTCGGAATGGCAGGATACTTTCCGCTGACATCGTTAAAGTCAACTGTCAGCGTAGCATCAGTATACTCATACGTATCGTCACCAACATTTTCTGTTTTCACATACTTGGCATCATTGGCTTTGATCGGCGCGCCTACTTTTACACCATTGACATAGAACTGGAGAATTCCATCCGGCGCCTTGTAAGCAGCACCTTTTTTCGGTTTTGCCGTTTTTACCTGTGCATGAAAGGTCATTTCTGTTACGATTTTCTGACCAGTATCGTCATCTATCTCTGTCTGAATATCATAGGTCGGATCCACAATGACTGATGGAATCGGTCGAATCGTCGCCCAGCCGGTTGTACGATGTCCCCAGTAAGACTCTTTAAAGCCGACCTCATTGGCATATTGCTTGGAAATCAGTTTGAATTTATAGATACCTGCATTTTCCGGCATTACATAGGTATTCCCTGTAGATGCTTCTTCCTCCATCGGCGTTCCATTCACCTTGTCGTAGCGCTGGGCAAAAACTGTGATATAGTTGTTTCCCTTACCATCGCTATTTTTATTTAATTCCTTCTTATTACCAGCTTTATCTTCTGCGATAATCGCATTTCCTTCTTTTTCAAAATCATATTTTTCAAGTGGATATCCATCGTAATCCTTGCTCAGCGGACCCGGGAATTTATCTTCTGGTAAAATGAAGTCAACATATCTCTTCAGGACAGAACCACCGCCCTTATCTGCTTCTTCAATATACATAGGCTCCAAATGCCGTTCTTCCCCCTTTTCGTCAAGATAGGAACATTCTACAGAAATGGTTTTGCCGGCTGATGCCTCTGGTACCCATAAATAGAGTTTTCCTTTATCAAAGCTGTATGGTGCACCATACGTATACTTGCTGCCAGCAATAGAAACCTCCCACGTTTCAGGGAGAATGACATTATCCTTAAAGCCTTCTGCCGATAAATCAATCGTTGTCATAAATACTTTACCACCATTGGCATCTAATGCATAGGTTGCATTATTACCCATACGGAATCCCTGACCAACGCTTGCATCCACAGATCCGCCGGTGATATATACAGTTCCTCCAGTGCCATCAAAAGCATACATACTCGCAACTGGTCTAGCTAACAACGTACCGCCAGTGACCCTGATGGTACATCCCTGGGCAGTCGTAACGCAGGCTGCTCCAAAAGCACCGCCATGTTCTCCCCCATGAGACTCAATATACCCACCATTGATTGTAATATCGCCACATTTCAGATAATATTTCGACTTGTTGGCGCCTGTAACTGCACCATGCTGACGGCTGCCTTCATTGTAAGCCGTGTTACCGTAGCCCGCGCCAACACCTGCTGCATGATAAGCGCCCTGCGCCCAAATCCGTCCTCCATTGATTTCAATGTAGGAAGAACCTCCCATACAGCCTGCACCAATACCTGCTCCTCCGTTTGCAACGCCGCCGTCGGTAGAAACCGCCGTGGCATTAATGGTTCCACCATTGAAATACATCTTTCCCGCAATCTCAGAATATCCCGCACCAATCGCAGAAGAATATAATCCGCCAGTAGCATCCAGTGTACCCGAACCATCAACTGTCAGTGTAGAATTCACACCAACATGCAGCGCTGCCGCATATACGGCTTTGGCGACTGACAACGTATTTGTTTTGCCTTCGGCCAAAGTCAGATTACAGCTGCTGCCGTCGAGTAGATTGATTGGAGAATCGCGATATGCAGTCTCTGAAATACTTACACCGTCCAGTGTAATATTTGCGGTCGTATTTTCCTTAATCCAGATATTATGTGTGGCCGATGTCCCTGCAATGGTCACCGGTGTATCGGTTTCAATCTGAATGTAGGCACCATAGGCGGGATCTGTACCAACAGTTACACCATTTCCCTCACTAATACCTTTTCCTGTAATGGTTAAACCACCGGCAGTTACTTGACCTTCCTGCGTTTCTTCTGCTGCCATCATGATGCTGCCGCCCAGATTTATGGTCGCAGCCAGCGCTTCAGTATCTTCCGCTAATATATACCCTTCTGGTAAAGAAGCCTGCAAAGTGTGTGTGCCTTTTGTCACGCCATCACCTAACGAGCTAAAGTCCCAGGTAATTTTTAATTCCTTTTTTGTACCATCCGCCAGCACTGCCTGAATGGACTGCGGAAAACACCCCTCCAGTACTTCTGCTGTAATCGGGGTTTCTGCATCTGCCGCAGTGTCCAGATACCATTTTTCTGTCTTCTTATCGTACGTCAGCAATCCGTCATCGTCTACCCACGTCCAAGAAGCTACCACAATTCTGTCTAGATCCTTCATGCTGCCATCCATCAGCGCATCATTTAGAGAATTCTCGCCAATTAAACCGTCATCATAAGCCGGCTTATCTGCATCGTTCTGCTCTGTTCTGCTGTCTGTTACAGTATGCTCCTCCGCGTTAACTCTGAAAATATCATGAAATCCAGTCGCGTAGGCAAGCACTACCATCAAACATAACAAAACACTGACAACCTTCTTTACTAATGTTTTGCCTTTCATCTGCTCTTCCTTCCTCATACGAAAATATGACAAAAGCAGTAAACCCATGTTCTTTATAAAAAGATACGCCCGAGGTGCGCTTTGCACCGATATCTTTACCTTGCAAGAAAATAGATTTCCTTCATTCGTCTCTTTTCAACAAAATACTTTTTATCTCCGATAAAATTATACCTCTCTCCACGCATTTCTGTCAAGTCCTATCCCCTTCCCTTTTTCTCCGAAAACAATATGATTGCATGCCTATAAAGCAGCCCTAAGCTCGGTAGAATACGAATCACCGAAGTCAGATTCCGGTTTTCTTTTATATCACTCTAAAATATGCTCTGCGGTAAAACAAAAGGAGGGTTTCCCCTCCTTTTATCTATTATTTACAAGATTTTTTCCTTCTAATTCCGTATACCGTGCCGCCAATACCAAAGGCTGATGCAATCAGCACTGCAAGCCATGCCAAGATATTCTCGGTGTCTCCAGTTCTTGGAATCCACCACGGCAGTTCATCCGATTCTTGATTTTCATTGAGGATGTCCTCAACTTCTTCCGGTGTTTTGATATTCTTGTCCGGTTTGCCATCTCCATCGGTATCGATGTTAATATCTGGAATTCCATCTCCATCGATATCCACGTTGAGATCCGGAATCCCATCTCCGTCCGTATCAATGTTAATGTCTGGAATTCCATCTCCATCGGTATCAATGTTAATGTCCGGTTTGCCATCTCCATTAGTGTCGATGTTAATGTCTGGCTTTCCATCTCCATTGGTATCAATGTTGATGTCCGGCTTTCCATCTCCATTGGTGTCAATGTCGATATCTGGTTTGCCGTCCCCATTGGTATCAATATTGATATCCGGCTTTCCATCTCCGTTGGTGTCGATGTTGATGTCTGGCTTTCCGTCCCCGTTGGTGTCGATGTCGATATCTGGTTTGCCGTCTCCATCGGTATCGATATTGATATCTGGTTTTCCATCTCCGTCGGTATCGATATCTACATCCGGTTTTCCATCGTCATTGGTATCAATGTTAATGTCTGGTTTTCCATCTCCATCGGTGTCGATGTTGATATCTGGTTTTCCATCTCCGTCGGTATCAATGTCGATATCTGGTTTGCCATCATCATCTGTATCGATGTTGATGTCTGGCTTTCCGTCTCCATCCGTATCGATATCTACATCCGGCTTTCCGTCTCCATCGGTGTCGATGTTGATATCTGGTTTATCATCTCCGTCGGTATCGATGTTAATATCTGGCAATCCGTCATCGTCGGTATCAATGTTGATATCTGGAATCCCGTCATCGTTGGTGTCCTTGTTCAAATCTGGATCAATCAAGCTCGGTTTCCGTACATTATAGGTCAAATTGATGGTGGTCTTATTTCCCTGTTTATCGGTTACCGTCTGGGTTACAATATATTTCCCCGGATTTGATAAATCGATTTCTGTAACCGGGTTTCCATCTCGATCGACGATAGAAATTTCAGAACGATCCACTTCCAGCAGACGTCCATCCAAGCCAACGAATACATATCTTTTCTCGAATAATGCTTCCAATTCGTCCAAGGCAACTGTTTTATCTTTTTCTGTCTTCCGAGAGATACTATCATTCACTTTACCATGCAGTCGTAAAAGATCAGTACCATCTTCAATTCGCTCAATCTCGTCTGGAAACAGCTTCTTTCCATCCGGCTCACTGTCTGGATCATCCGGATCCACCTCTCCATTTGGAATCATCGGAATCGGTGGATTGACAAATGGGAAGTTGTCCGGTTTATCCTTTTGTATCTTTGCTACAGCGCTGGATTCTTCGTAGTTATATCCACCAGTGTATTTCACCTCTACGTCAATTTTTCCGGAATCTAAATTAGGAATGGCGGGATACTTTGTTCCACTAAAGTCAACTACAAGTTCTACTTCCCTATACGCATATCCGCCGTCCTCTGTCAACACAGTATTCTTTACTATATCCCCCGACGTTGCTTTGGATACTTGATTCTTAATCGGTGCGCCTACTTTTACACCATTTACATAGAACTGCATTTCTCCATCTGGCGCTTTACAGGTCGTCTTTCTATATTTATCTCCCTGTTTTATATTCGCTTTAAAGGTCATCGATTTTACAACCTTTTCGCCGTCTTTTTCTTCCGTCTCAATGGAATACTCTGCTCCGTCAATCTTTGATGGGATTCTCTTGATTGTTGCCCAGCTTGTAGCTTGATGTCCCCAATAAGACGTCTCGAAAGCACTTCCTGGTTTTGCGTACTGTTTGGAAATCAAAGTGAACTTATATATGCCCGCATCTGCCGGCATCTTGTCAGATGATACTTCTTTTTCAATCGGCGTGCCATTCTCTTTATCATATCTCTGCGTCATAACGGTGATATCATCATTCTCGTCTAAGATTCTATCGTCTGACGCCTTGATTCCTCCATTCTTTGTAAAATCGAAGTTCTCAAAATTAAGTCCATCGTAGAATTTATTGAGGTCCTTTATATAATCTACTGGTATTTCGAACTCAACATATCTCTTTAATACAGAGGTACCATTTCCATCAGCTTCTTCAACAAATAAAGGGTCTAATCCTTGTAACTTCCCATCTTTATCCCAGTAAGAGAACTTGATAGAAAGTCTTTCTCCTTTGGCTGATTCCGGTACCCATAAATAAAGTTTTCCATTATCCATACAATATGGAGGGCCATAGTTGTACGGTTTACCGCCAATGGTTACTTCCCCACCACTACGGTCTATAATCGCATTAAGATTGCCAGCAAGATCTGCAGAAAGATCGATTGTAGTCATAAATACATGACCTCCCTCTGCGTCATATGCATAGTTAACGCCATTCTCCATACGGAATCCCTTGCCTCCATCCGGGTGAACGGAACCTCCGGTTATGTAGATTTTCCCTCCGTTACCATCAATTGCATACATATCTGCTGAGGTTGCCTTTCCAATCAAGGTTCCGCCTGTAACCCTGATGACACAGCCCTGCGCAGTTGTAACACAGGCCGCTCCAAATGCGCCGCCATGTGTGCCACCTGTAGATTTGATAAATCCATTGGTAATGGTTATATCGCCACATTTTCTATAAAATTTGTGACGATTTGCGCCTTTCACTGCGCCATGCTGAGAATTACCCTCACTATAAGGTACGACATCTAAATTGCCATATCCTGCGCCAATTCCCGCAGCATGATAGGCTCCCCAAGCGTTAATGTCTCCACCATTTAGTTCAATATGTGTGGAACCACCAACAACACCGGCACCAATCCCTGCACCTGCACAGGTTCCTCCGGTGCCACTTGTCCACGCGCGAGCATTAACCACTCCACTATTGAAAATCATAGTTCCCGCAATTTCTGAATGTCCACCACCTATTCCAGCAGAATTTGGTCCGCCAGTAGCGTTCAGCGTGCCATTTCCATTGACACGAAGGGTTGCAGTCTGCGCAACATGAAGTGCTGCAGCTGACTGACTACCGGAAATAGTCAGGGTATTTGTAGCGCCATCTTTCAATGTCAAATTACATGTACTTCCCGGAAGTAAGTTGATTGGAGAATCTTTTTTTGCACTCTCTGTAATCGTCACACCAGCCAGCGTAATGTTTGCTGTTGTGTTTTCCTTAATCCAAATATTATGGGTAGTTGATGTCCCAGAAATTGTTACTGGTGTATCAGTTTCAATCTGAATATAGGCTCCCCATGTAGGATCTGTACCAGTGGTGACACCATTTCCCTCACTAATACCTTTGCCTGTAATGGTTAAACCACCGGCAGTTACTTGACCTTCCTGCGTTTCTTCTGCTGCCATCATGATGCTGCCGCCCAGCATTATGGTCGCAGCCAGCGCTTCAGTATCTTCCGCTAATATATACCCTTCTGGTAAAGAAGCCTGCAAAGTGTGTGTGCCTTTTGTCACGCCATCACCTAACGGGCTAAAGTCCCAGGTAATTTCTAATTCCTCTTCTGTACCGTCTTCCAGTACTGCCTTGATGGACTGCGGGAAACATCCCTCCAGCAATTCTGCTGTAAGCGGGTTTTCTTCATCTGCCGCAGTGTCCAGATACCATTTTTCTGTCTTCTTATCGTACGCCAGCAATCCGTCATTATCTGCCCACGTCCAGGAAGCAATCACAACCCTTTCTGGGTTCTCCACACTGCCATCCGGAAGTCGTCCGTCACTACCTGACTGTACCTCATTCAGAGTATTTTCGCCAACTAAACTGCCAACGTAAGTCGAATCATCTGTAGCATGTTGTTCTGCCTTGCCATCTCTTACGGTAGCCTCCTCTGCACTGGCTCTAAAAATATCACGAAATCCAGTTGCGTATGCAAGCACTACCATAAAACACAGCAAAACACTAGCTACCTTCTTTACTAATGGTTTGCCTCTCATTTGTTCTCCCTTCCTCATACAAAAATACGACAAACGCAGTAAATCCATGTTCTGGCTAGATATGCCCTGGAGGCTCTTTCCTCCAATATCTTTTTCTTCCAAGAAAACAGATTTCCTTCATTCGTCCATTCGTGTCTTTTCAACAAAATACTTTTTATCCGATAAAATTATACCCCCCCCCATACATTTTTGTCAAGTCTATTGAAGATGTCTTCTATTTATTAAGGAATTGGGATTTAAGCTGAAAAAGATTAAGGAAATCCTGCCAAAACCTGACTTTGATAGAATCAAGGCTTTCAAAAGATAAAAAGAACTGCTTCTGCTGAAGCGCAATCGGACAGACAGACTTATACAGCTTCTTAGCCGCTTAGAGAAAGGAGAACAATATATGAGTTTTAAAGAATTTGACCTGTCCGATTACATCACCGCTTTAGAAGATTTTAAAAATAACAGCACTGATGATGTTATCAAACACTGGGGAAGTATTGAAAATTTTGATATGTTTATTCAGAAAATCAAAGATGATGAATCCGAATTAGCTAAACTCGCCATTCAACAATTCGGCAGTATTGAAAAGTACGCCGAAGCCATGAAACATAATTTAGAGCATTTCTCTGAACTCATGGAAACGCAATTAACGGAGGAAGTAAAAGAAATTGGAAAACAATCTGATATACTGTATGGCATACTAACCGCCGACTTGTCAGAAGATGTTTCTTCCCCTAAAATACAATCCATTGTATCCCTCGATAAGCTCTATATCAATGTTCTTATCGACACATATTCAGGCGATTATATAAAAAGCATGACTGATAGCAAATATGGAAAAGGTGCTTGTGATTATATTGTAAAAGTGTTCCGTTATTACTCAGAGAATAACGCTTTCGAAAACAATTAGAGGCAACAGGCACTCTCTCTAAAAAATATATCCCGGCAACTAATCATTCTCGCTATGCTGAAAAATAGCTTGCCACACTTTAGAGAGCCTTAGTGACATTTGAATTTTCTTGTGGTATAGTGGACTTCCGCTTTCAAAAGAAGGAGTTGATTCTATATGCCACAGATGAACAAAGGCGGTAAATTTATTTTCGGAAAATCACTGATACGAAATGATTTGACAATCCATCTGCCAGCCCAGGCTCTTACAGAGTACAACGCCACAGTAGAGGAAAAAGTCTATCTTTTTACTGGAAGCAAAGTCACTGGCGGCTTTTGTGTAACAAGAAAAGAATTGTTAGAACCGTCAAAATTAAGACACATTCTTACTGATAATCCGGCTTTACAAAGTTATCAGACCGCAGAGGGCGAATTTATCAAATACAAAGGGCGGTCATACTGTTGGGTAAATATTTCAGAGAATGGTATCATTCAGCTTAATCAGCAAATATTGGACTTCCTTAATCTAAAGATTGGAATGGAACTATTGTCTATCCGAAGCAGTGATATAGCTTTTACAATGGATGCAACCGGTCCTTTGTTGGATAGAGCCGACAATTATGAGGGCGAAAGTCCTCTAAACAACAATTGCCTGTATTGTTAAATCATCTCTAAAGTTCTTTTATATAGTGGGTCTAATTCACAACCACTACTTCCACATTTTTCGCTTGCCTGTTTAATTGCTGATATTAAAGTATCTTTATGAGCTTTTCCATCTAACCATTGTTGTGCGAGAATAGATATTAAATCCCAACCAGATATAACAAACTTCTCCACAATAGATTTTAATTCTTCCATAATATTACTTCCAAATTAGCAAATATCGTTTTGTTGTTTTTATAATTTTTCTATTTCCTTCAACGCTTTCTGAATGTCCTTACAAACCAATGATTGCATACTATCGTCATAAATAGATATATTTGCCTTATTAAGTGCAAAAAGTATGTCGTTCCTCAATTCTGGCTTATATTTTGCAATAATAGGCAACAATTTAATACATTGTCGCGCTGTAATGGGTTTAACATCTGTTATGTGTTTCAAATATTCATCAATGATTTCATCAATTTTATACTCTTTATCCCATTTTGCATTATAAGCAAGTAGTGTAAGCCCCCGTGTGCGAATATAAGAATTGTCACTCTCAAGCATATCACTTAACCTATCTATAAAAGGATAAACGCAATCCGTTTCTTCACTTTTTCTTTGTAATTCTTGTAGTGCCTTGTAAGCAACATTATTATTCTTATCAAACAATAATTCAAAGATTTCCGCTATATTGACTAGCATAAAATCCTCCTTCACAAGTGAGAATTCAAAAAATAATTACATACCGACCATTTTTTTAACAGTGTTTGCCGTCCTTATTGTTAGTTTATTACTGATATTGGCATTTGCTGTCTTAGACCACCAATTTGTTTTTTGATAATCTTTCCTGCTGAAAGACCAGAATATTGCTTCATTATAATCTTTAATCCTTTCTAATTCCTCTTTAGGCTCTCCAATCTCACAATATACCTCTGCGAATGTAGCGGGTGGCATAATAAAAATTAAATTGTCATAGATTTCCTTATTTTCGTTTCCCCACCAGTCAGGCGCATTGTGCAAGATGTCATCAAGTTCTTCTCTTAATATGACAAAAACAGGAATATCCAAGGTGAATTGTTTTTTTATCATTATCTCAATCTGTTTCGTGAACTTCTCTGTGTCACCTTTCTCACTCGAAAAAGCCACATTACCGCTGTTCAAATAT
This sequence comes from Emergencia sp. 1XD21-10, assembly GCF_009936045.1. Taxonomy (GTDB): domain Bacteria; phylum Bacillota; class Clostridia; order Peptostreptococcales; family Anaerovoracaceae; genus Senimuribacter; species Senimuribacter intestinalis. The sequence goes on from NZ_QWEQ01000003.1 coordinate 189,881, forward strand.
GTCCTAACCTCTCCAAACTCAAGTTTTTCAAACTCTTTCTTTAATTCGGCCATCGATACTTTATTTTTGCCACTTATATTGATACCTCGCAGAAATGCAATATATCTTTTCATATTCGCTAACACCCTTTCAAATTCCAAGTTATCTGATTCAACGGTAACTTTACTTTCTGTTTGGTTTTCTTTTAATTCTCAACAGTTTAATGAAGTCATTAAACAAAGATGTATCCACTGGTTCAAACATTATCCATTTTCCATCATGGTAAGTTTGAGCTTCGTCATATATTTTTTGAACTACCTCTCCGTAATTTTCTCTATCTGTTTCAAATTTTAACCGTTCGTCTTTCCCTAAGATAATCATAAAACCCATACAGTTTTCTCTTGCATATAATGCACACAATGTTTTACCACCCCGACGATATTTATATTCATATTTCCATGCTTTACCACCCTTATTCCACAAACAATCCATATCATATTTTTCATCAATTAAAGCACATAACTTATTCCATACATCATATAGGGATTTTCCAACTAAAGCTGTCATTTCTTCTTCATTTGGTATCGTATCAAGCATTTTAGCCCTCCTAATATAGCTCCTAATTTCTTTTTCTAAGTATACATGAAATTATAAGGTTTTTCAATTCCTCGAACTGCTTTTTCTTAAGAGCGACACTTCCACATACCGCAGAAATGCCACTCACCGCTTATGAATAGATTATCTCACTCTCCACAATTTCCCGCAATCGTGATAAATCCTTGCTCTTTCAACTCGTCATTTAATTTCTTGATGAGCTTATATGCGTAAGGATTTAATACAGAAAGCTCCTGCACCACCTCATCCCCACGAATAAAAAGAGTGAAACATTATGGCGATTGGCGAAAGAATACATTTTTTCCGCATCATGCGGGGCATGACACAGAAATAGCTTGGTATGCTTGTCGGGTTTCCCGAACGGAGCGCAGACGTGCGTCTGGCACAGTACGAAACTGGCTCACGCAAGCCAAAGGCTGATTTGACGGCTGCACTGGCACAGGCTCTTGACGTTGCGCCGCAGGCTCTGGACATACCCGACATTGACAGCTACATCGGGCTTATGCACACCTTATTTACCCTTGAGGACATTTACGGTCTTACCGTCAGTGAATCAGACGGTGAAATCTGCTTAAAAGTCAGCAAAGACAAAAATAAGGATGCCGCCGAGTTACTACAAATGCTCTGCGCTTGGAAAGAACAGGCAGACAAACTCTCTTTCGAGGAAATCAGCAGGGAAGATTACGACCAGTGGCGGTACAATTATCCAAAGTTTGACACCACGCAGCATTGGGCGAAAGTCCCCTCTAAGGAATTGAGCGATTCCCTAGTCGAAGTATTCAGGGACAAACTTAAAACCGATTGACAAACACGACAAAAACGCCTTTAGCCATGAGTTCTTACCCACAGCTAAGGGCGTTTCTAATATGGATTTATTTCAGCCGTCCAAACCTCTTGCAAATCATTCTCCCACCAACAAACCACCTGACAGTAAGAATAATCGCACCCAAACGACTGTTATCAATTTGTTATCAAAAGACCTTTCCAAAGCCCGCAAACCCGCATAAACACTGGATTCACTAAACATTTTTGTTTATTCGAACTCCCTATAACCATAACATAATTGTTAAATATTTGATGCTCTTTAAGGTTTTTCATAGCCATAATATACACATTTTACGCCATATTTACAGTTTCAGACCAAATAGGTATCATACGGGTATCACATTATCTTTTCTTTTTACTACTCTTTACCACAATAATTATTACTGCAATAATTTGCAAAAGTGGTACTCCAATATAGTTAACCATCGGAGAAATTATAACTGGAACCATTGAGAAAGCCCAACCGATTATCCCAGACATTATTAATAACAAAACAAATGCTATTAGCTTATCACTTCTCTTTTTAAACGTATTCATAAAAGGCACACAGACAGTAATTAATAATAACCAAAATGCACCCGAAAGAAATTTTAATGCTCTATTTCCTTCTCCATTTCCCATTGAAGTTATATAATTCATCTGAATAATAAATTTATTCATTAACGAATTTATAGAACGTTCACCCTGCTGCTCCATTTCTTGTAAAATTCTTTGATATTCATCTATATATGCTTGGTTACTATTTATTTTTTCCTCATCTAATGCCATTACCTTTTCAAGCACATTTATTCTTTTTTCCATCCTGGAAAAATAAAAGAAATTAGAATCTATATATGGAATAATAAGAACAGTAATAAATAAAACAATCACTATAAAAAGCCATAACCTTGGTCTTCTATAATTTCGTTTAAATAATTCAACTAATTCTTCTATGATTTTTCCAATTGCATCTCCCATTATAATTACATCCTTATAAAAAAAGTTTGCCTATGAATCATGGCGCACGATACCCTAATCGCTTTACTTACATGGTTCTAAGACCATGTTTTACATCACAAATAACGCGTTGATAGTAGTATTCCGCATTAATATCATCTTTCCAATGCCACCACCTCTAATACTCTAACAAACTTGAAACATATAGATTTAGAAAATCAAATTATCTGTCCTGCTTCCATTTCACTAATCTTGAGAGCCATTTTCACTTATTCTCCTCCCATTTTTTATAGCGGCAAGAGAGGAGTTACCTCCCCCTATGCTTTTCTTTCCTTTTTTGCTGTTTCAGTTCAAACTGCCGCTGTCTTTCTGCCTCACGTTGTTCCCGGCTCACATTTTTGCGTTCAGTTTTCAACTGCTCCTGCTGTAATTTCAAAGCCTGTTGCGATTTTGTTCCTATCCCGGTATTCTGTATCTGTTTTCGTACTTCACGCTGTACCCGTTTAGGATTGCGACCTGTTTCTTTTACATCAGTTGCCACAGCCGGACTAAATCGCAGCCGATAGTAATTTTTCAGAACGAAATCATATATTTCATAGTCTTTGGGTTCTGCACCAAATGTAACCTTACATACAGATAATTTACCCTCTGATATTCGTTCAAAAATACCTATCCAAAATGGTTCCTCAAAAAATACTGTCAGTCTGCCCGATACTTTGTCCATGACAATTCCTCCTTAAAATGATTGTAATGAACAAAGAACGGACGACCCTAAGGAGGGAGGGCTACTTACACCAAATCGGTGCGACTGGACTACCTACCAGTTCTGCAAGATTACCTTGCGTTGTGTTTTTTATCTTTGCCCCTATATATTACCACATAACCGCTTATTTTATAAGCAAAAATGTGGCAATTCGCTTAATAGTGTGAACTGCCACATTATCACATTTTCCTTATCCGAATTAACTTACATGGTGCTAGCACCATGTTCAAATCATTACTAAGGAAAAATATTCTGCCTTTCTTACAGACGAAAATTTGATGCTCATTTTTCAGCTTTAAGAAACACCCCTTTTCCTTTCCTATAAACCTGCACTGTTTTAAATCTACAATTGTAAAAGATTTCCTCTAACTCTTTTTTGCTGTATATTCTTACATCTCCACTTTTTGAAAAGGGAAACCATAATTTATTTGCTATAAATCTGACTACTGCTCCAAAATTAGGATCAGCTATATACACTGTACCGTTTTTCTTTAAAACTCTTTTGCACTCGTTAACAAAACCTTGCGGATTGTCAAAATGATGAAACGCACAACATACAGTTATAATATCAATACTTTCATTACTCCATTCAAGCGGATAGCATGGTTTGACCTCAAAACTCATATTAGGGTATCGCATCTTTGCAGAACAAATCATGTTCTCAGATATATCTATTCCATTTGCCTGGATTTTTGCTTTTTTCGATAATTCCCGCAACAGAGTTCCATTTCCACATGCAACATCAAGGACAACATTACCCTCATGTAAATCTATAGTGTTAGATAGTTCCATAATATGAAATCTTGTATATTGTCCTTCCCTTGACGCATCATATTCAGATGCTATTTTATTGTATGCAATTCTTGATTCTTCTGTTTTCTTATTCACGTTATCCCCTCGCTCCTGATCTCTCCATTTGATTATACTACTTCCATTCTCTGTTTGCCATTATAAAATTTAGGGCATAGCAACCGCCACGCCCCACATTTCTTATCGCTCCAACGATTTTTCTATTTTGTATTTCTGTCCTTTTAAATCGTTCTGTTTTTCATACAGATTATTTCGTTCTTTGCACAGTTCTTTCATGCGCTCCAACTGTGCCCGCACTCCCTCCCGACAATCCGGCTCTATCTTCTTATATTCCCCGGTCAGATTACGGATTGTATTATTGTTTTGCTTTATCTGCTCCGACAGGCATACCCAGTCTATCAGATTTTGCACTTCCTCATCTGTTTCGTAAAGGTCTGTTTCTGCTACGATTTTAGCGCACAGCCGTATCATAACTTTTTTCTCCATGTCCGTCATATCCTATCAATCCCCTTTCCTATCGGCTCATTTCAAAGGGACGTTTCGGGCGTTTATTTGCCCTCTCCGCCTGTTCTAATGCCTTTGAATGTTCTACTATCGACTGCACCTGTTCCCTGCCTAAATGACGTTCCAAACACCCCAAGTCAGACGCTTTTTCCTGCAATCGCTCTATGGTATCGTTCTGCTCCATAACCTTATCCGTCAAGCGGCTAATCTGCTTTTGTTGCCCGTCCACTTTGGCGGTCAGCTTCTTGCCTTGTTCCGTAAGCTGTACGCATTTGATAGTCAGATTTTTTACCACTTCTTTCAATTTCTCCACAAGCGGAAGTGCTTTTTTATCCCGATAATTCTTTGCGCTTATCAATGCCCCCGGCTCTGCTAACTGCCATTTCACATCTTCATCATAGGTGTGTATATTGCGCTCCATGACTTCTTTTGACTGTACCATTTTGTTAAGTTCCTGCTGTAACTTTTTCTGCTGTTTTTCCAATTTTTCATTTTCAGATTGCAACTTTTCTTTATCCTCTGTTAGTTCTTCCGTCTGCTCTTTCAGCAGATGATTTGTTGTGGTAAGTTCCGATACTTCCTGCCAGATTGCTTCGCCCTCTTTCCGTATCTGCTCCGTTTCCCGTCCTGCTGCTATCTGCTGATGAAGAATATCGGATAATTCCTCTTTACTGCCGGAGATTGTCCGCTCCAATTCCGCAACCTCTTTCTGCCGTTCCTGCTTCTCAAAATCCAAAACCGATAAATGCTTCTCATGCGTTCCCTTTTTCTCCCATTCAATATCATGCTGTAGCATAATCTCCACAAGCCGTTCTTTCTCTGCCGCTACCCACTGGTTACGTTCTGTTTCGCTCCTTGTGCCACCTTTAAAACCAAGCTCCGCAAGTGCCTTTTTTAATGACACTCTTGTTTCAAGCCCTCTCTTGCTTCCAGTCGTATAGGGTATAAAATCTATATGCAGATGCGGCGTAGCTTCGTCCATGTGAAGATGCGCTGAAAATACCCTTAATGTAGGATTGCGCTGCTGAAAGTCCTGCATATATTTATCAAGTATTTTCGCCGCAAGCTGTCCGTCCTCTGTCTTTGCCCCCATATCGTCCTTGTTTCCTATCTGCAAAATAATCTCATGGAATGGCTTCTCCTGTTTGCCGGAACAGATTTTCTCATAATAATCATCAATTATGCGGTCATTTCTTGTCTGCTTCTCATTGTACCGGGCGAGTGCTTCAGCAAATAATTCGTGGTATACGTCTTTGATATTTTCATTGCAGTATTCCACATTCAGACAACTCCGCTCCGGGTCAGTGTTCTTTGCGTGGAATTTTCTGCTGTTATGGTTGACAGAGCCTTTCCCTGTCATAACGCTGATAGTCCGCTTCAATAATTTTTCCTTTCTCCCTATTGGGTAATGAGCGCCAGAAACGGCGCATAGCCTTTGTTACTTTCTGCGAAAGTAACGCAAAAGCACTTTCGACAGGCTACGCTCTATCAAAAGCGCCTTTGCGCCCTGCCGGGGGCTAGCTGTCCGTTGGACAGCATACCGTCCTAACGGACGGGGCGGCTTTTCGCCGCCTTGTTGCTGCCGCTTTCCTGCTTTCTCCCAACAGCGCAACATTGCAATGTCTATAATTTTTGCAACCTTGCAATCTTCAAGAGCGCAATTCCAAGACTGCAAAATTCTAATACCCTGCATTGTTGCGCTGTTGCCTTGCTCGTCCGTCACTGTCTGATTTTATCCAATTTCCAATACCATGTATTGTTTATCCGCTTCGCCCGGACGCCTAACTCTTTCTTTGCATTTTCCAGTGTCCGCTTCGATATGCCCTGTTCGTCCGCTAGACTGAAAATCTCATTGCTCTGCATGGCGTTGTTTGTTTCTGCCAGTTCCCGGAGTAACCGTTTCGCCTGTTCCATTTTATTTGCTTTCGGAGCAATGCCGCCTAACACTTCATCAGCTGTAATCTCATAATCCCCTAACCATTGAAAACCGTCCTCCGACAGTGCAAACGCTTTCGGGTGTCCGAACGCCGCAAGGTTGTTTTTAATCTGCACCACAGCCCTTGTATTTTCTTCTCCCTCTACCCTGCTGACTAAGAGAACGCTTCTAGCGACTGCAAAGAAATCAATCGAACCCATTCCCCGGTATGCCGCTTTATTTCCTGCCGCCTTGTTCATATGCCCGACAAGAACAATCGCACACTGGTATTTCTCTGCCAGTGCCGCTAATTTTTTTGTCATATCCCTTGCTTCATTCGCCCGGTTCATATCCATGCCACCACCCAAATAGGCTTGTATCGGGTCTAAAATCAGCAGCTTTGCGCCTGTCTTTATAACAGCTTCTTCCAAGCGTTCATCTATCATGGAAAGGGATTTTATCTTTTCATCAATGACCGAGATTTTCTCACAGTCTGCCTTTGCCTGTTCTAAGCGGGGCTTTACCGTATCGGCAAGACCGTCCTCCGCACTCTGATAGATTACATTCAAAGGCTCTGTAAAGTTCATTCCACCGTCTAAACTTTCTCCCATAGACAGCTTAGCCGCTATGTTCAGAATAAATGTTGTCTTTCCGTCCCCCGGATCGCCTTGTACAATTGTCAGCTTGCCATAAGGGATAAAGGGAAACCACGGCCATGAAACTTCCTGTGACTGTATCTCCGACAATTTAATCAACTGTAATTCTGTTTTTGTTTCTTCCATAATGCCCTCCATTTCTGAAAAATCGTTGTCACTGGAAGAAACCTCTGCTATACTTAAATTGTGAGATTGATAACAGAGGTTTTCCAGTTATCACAGCCCTAACAGTTGCCGCTGTCGGGGCTTTTTTCTTCTCCGTTGGTATTTCCCTGCCACAGATATTTTGCTCCGTCCAACACCCACAGGATAGCTTTCAGCATATCAAGACAGTCATTCCGCATATCTTCCAGTCCCTCCGATGTTAAATCTACCTCTGTCTTTTCAAACTGTTCCGTCACTTCCCGGATATTGGTCTGCATTATCTTTAGTTCCTCTACCAACTGGTAAACCAGTTCTTTTTTACCGACCACGCACACCCGGTTATAAATGCAGGAACGGACAAAATAATCTTTCTTAGAAAGTCCGCTTGCCAAAATCCTTGCTTCGATTTCTTCCCTCTCTCTGGGGGAAATACGAAAGCTGATTGTCGGGTATTTATGCACTCCGCTCATTCTTCTTCCTCCCTGCTGTTCTCCATCTCCAATTTATCTGCAAGTTCCCCCTGCTTGTTGGGATATAAATGTGAATAAGTATTTAATGTTGTTTCGATTTTCTCATGCCCCAACCGTTCCGCAATCGCTAATGGTGTAAAACCCATTTCCACGAGTAACGAAGCGTGGGAATGACGAATATCGTGCAAGCGTATTCTTTTCACTCCCGAAGCCTTGATACCTCTGATAATCTCATGCTCCATATAGGATTTTGTAAAACGGAACATTCTTTCGTCTGCCATAATTCCGTATAAGTGCGAAGTATACTCTTTTAATTCCTCTGTCAGAAACGGCGGTATCGTTATGACACGCTTGCTCTTTGGCGTTTTGGGCGGTGTGATAATATCCCTGCCCTCTATCCGCTGATAGGACTTGTTTACGGAAATAGTACGCTTCTCTAAGTCAATATCATTGTAGGTAAGGGCAAGTAATTCTCCAATCCTCATGCCTGTCCAGTAAGGGAGCAAAAACGCCATTTTTGTTTCCGGCTTGTTCTCCACAGTCACAAGAAACTGCTTAAACTCCTGCTTCGTCCAAAACTCCTTTTCCCCGGCGTGGCTCTTTCCGATACTCCCGGCTTTCCTGCAAGGATTGTCTTTCAAGTCATAGTACCGAACCGCATAATTGAAGATTGCCGACAACTGATTATTGACCGTTTTCAGATACGTTTCCGAATATCCTTTTTTCATCAGTGCATTTTGCCACGCCCGAATATCGGAAGCCTTAATCTCATTCATGTTCTTTTTCTTGAAATACGGAATAATTTTCAAGTCAATAATGAATTTCTTTGTACGCATGGTGTTTTCACGCAGACGGTGTTCCATATCCTCATAATAGATTTGTACGAAGTTTTCAAAATTGATGTCTAAATTCCTCTGCTGCTGTTGCAGGAAGTCACGCTCCCACTATTCCGCTTCCGCTTTTGTCTTAAATCCCCTCTTGTTCTTCTTGTGGCTTACGCCCTGCCAGTCCTTATAATAGAACTGGCAACGCCACATCTTTCCGTCCCTTGTCGCTGACATAAAATCTCTCCTTTCCTACATGGCTACGGTCAGACCGTAGAATTTTTCTTCAAAGTATTTTGTCGGGACTTTGCCGCAGATTGTCCGATAGCCCTTTGCTTTCAGTTCCTCATTCAGCCCCCGGATAATCTTATAGGCATAACCCGTTGATACACCAAGCATTTCAGCCGCTTCCTCTGCCGTTACATACATTTTCTTTCCATTCTCCATATAGTCCTTTCCTTTTTTATTTTAGGTACACATATGTGACCTTTATGTTTTTATTATACGGTACACTTTTGTGAACGTCAAGTATTTATTTTAAATTTTTATACACAAATGTGTCCTAGTATGATAGAATTAGACTAAGCACTAACGAAAATCACATAAATTGGAGGTATTGTCATGACTACCGGGGAAAAGATTAAACACTTTCGGAATTTGCGCGGCATATCACAGGAAACGCTTGGACAGCTTTCCGGCATTAATTCCGCCACAATTAAAAAGTATGAGTATGGCATCCGCAATCCCAAGCCCGACCAACTGCTGAAAATTGCAAATGCTTTGGGTATCAGTATCAATGTTTTCATGGATTTTGATATAGAAACAGTGTCAGATGTATTGTCTTTGATTTTGAAAATGGACGAACAATTAGATATGAACTTTGAAGCTGAGAGGTACGAGGACGGAAGTTTTAATCCCGCTACAATCAAAATATCTTTCAAGAACTCCCTGCTCAATCATAAGTTGGGCGTATACATGAAAGCAAGAGAATTGCAGGAGAACCTTTTGAATGATACGGAACGCTTCTCGTCAGAAGAAGAACACCAACGGGCGATTGAAGCACTCTCAAAGGATTTGGACGCTGTTAAGCAGAGTATTCTTGATGACAGTAAGATTGTTAAAAAAGGTGTTAGAGGTATATCTGTAAAAATTTATCCCGAAAATTAGCCATTCTCACTATACCGAAAAATATTTGCCACACTTTAGAGAGCCTTAGTGACATTTGAACTTTCTTGTGGTATAGTAGATTTCCACTTTTAAGAAAAGGAGTTGATGATATATGCCACAAATGAATAAAGGCGGTAAATTTATTTTCGGAAAATCGCTGATACGAGATGACTTGACAATCCATCTCCCAACACAGGCTCTTACAGAGTACAACGCCACAGCAGAGAGAAAAGTCTATCTTTTTACTGGAAGCAAGGTCACTGGCGGCTTTTGTGTGACAAGAAAAGGATTGTTAGAACCGTCAAAATTAGGACACATTCTTACTGATAATCCGGCTTTACAGAATTATCAGACCGCAGAGGGCGAATTTGTCAAATACAAAGGGCGGTCATACTGTTGGGTAAATATTTCAGAGAATGGTGTAATTCAGCTTAATCAGCAGATATTAGACTTTCTTAATCTGAAGATTGGAATGGAGCTATTGTCTATCCGAAGCAGTGATATAGCTTTTACAATGGGTGCAACCGGTCCTCTGTTGGAAAGAGCCGACAACTATGAGGGCGAAATTCCTCTGTATTAAAAATCAGGTATCATGATACCCGCCCGAAATCCAGTATTCATCATACAATAGAAAGTCCGCTTCGCAAACTTTCTATTGTCATGAATAATTAGAGCCATTTTAGAGCCAACAGGCATAAAGCAATCCCGGAAACGCCCATTTTATCAGCATTTCCGGGATTTTATCCGTTATTCGAACTCTATCGTTCCTGGCGGTTTTCCCGTACAGTCATAGAACACTCTGTTCACGTGATCCACTTCGTTGATAATCCTCGTAGTCACTTTTTCGATGACTTCCCAAGGCAGTTTTGCTGCCTCAGCGGTCATGAAGTCGCTGGTGGTAACAGCGCGAAGCGCCACCGCATAATCATATGTACGGAAGTCGCCCATGACACCGACGGAACGCATGTTGGTCAGGGCCGCAAAATACTGGTTGATTTCCTTATCAAGACCAGCAGCAGCAATCTCTTCTCTGTAAATCGCATCAGCGTCCTGCACCAACTTTACCTTTTCGGCAGTTACATCACCGACAATACGAATCCCAAGTCCCGGTCCCGGAAACGGCTGACGGAAGACCAGATACTCCGGAATGCCTAATTCCAGACCTGCACGGCGAACTTCATCCTTAAACAGCATGCGCAGCGGCTCGATGATTTCCTTGAAATCCACATAATCAGGCAGCCCTCCCACGTTATGATGGCTCTTGATTACCGCAGAATCGCCTAATCCCGATTCAATGATATCCGGATAAATGGTGCCCTGCACCAGGAAATCCACAGCACCGATTTTCTGCGCCTCTTCTTCAAAGACACGAATAAATTCTTCACCGATGATTTTTCTCTTTTCCTCCGGCTCGGTCACTCCTGCCAGCTTATCGTAAAAACGCTGCTGCGCATTGACTCTGATAAAATTCAGGTCATACGGACCTTCAGGACCGAATACAGCTTCTACTTCATCCCCTTCGTTTTTACGCAGAAGACCGTGATCCACAAAGACGCAGGTCAGTTGCTTTCCGATGGCCTTGGACATCATAACCGCCGCAACGGAAGAATCCACACCACCGGACAGAGCGCACAGCGCTTTTCCATTTCCCACTTTGGCACGGATTTCTGCGATAGTGTTTTCGACGAAAGCGTCCATCTTCCAGTCCCCTTTGCAGCCACACGGACCGTAAACGAAAGCAGACAACACCTCAGTTCCCTGTACCGAGTGGGTTACTTCCGGGTGGAACTGTACCGCATAGATTTTCGCCTCTGCGTTTTCCATCGCAGCCACCGGGCACACCGGCGTGCTTGCAGTCACCGCAAAACCTGCCGGCGCTTTAGCAATATAATCGGTATGACTCATCCACATGATAGTAGAGTCGTCTACATCACGGAGAATCCCGTCCTTATTTTTAATCGTAATTTCTGTCTTTCCATACTCACTGACCGGCGCAGTTTCCACCTTGCCGTCGAGAGCCCAGGCAACCAGCTGTGCGCCATAGCAAATGCCCAGAATCGGAATACCTGCGCTGAAAAGCGCTTTGTCATAATGAGGAGACTCCATATCGTATACACTGTTAGGACCTCCTGTCAAAATAATCCCTTTGGGATTTTTCGCCTTCAGCTCGTCCAAAGGCATTGTATAAGGGTGCACTTCGCAGTAAACCCCTGCTTCACGGACCCTACGGGCAATCAGCTGATTGTACTGCCCGCCAAAGTCCAAAACAATAATCAGTTCTTTATTCATTTTGACAGCCTCTATCTAATCGCATTCTGAGAACTGTCACGCAGAATCACATCATGAGCGCCGCCCTCTACAATAGAAGTCGCAGATACCAGCGTCAGCTTCGCATTTTTCTGCAGATCTGGAATGGTCAGAACACCACAGTTGCACATGGTGGATTTTACTTTATTCAGAGACAGCGTCACGTTATCATGAAGCGGTCCTGCATAAGGCACGTAAGAGTCTACACCCTCTTCAAACTTCATTCTAGGATCGCCGCCCAGGTCGTATCTCTGCCAATTACGGGCACGGTTGGAGCCTTCACCCCAGTACTCCTTTACATAGTTGCCGTTGATGTTCAGCTTGTTGGTCGGTGATTCGTCAAATCTGGCAAAGTATCTGCCCAGCATGATAAAGTCAGAACCCATAGCCAGCGCTAAAGTCATATGGTAATCATACACGATACCGCCGTCGGAGCAAATCGGCACGTATACACCGGTTTTCTCAAAGTATTCATCTCTTGCAGCAGCAACTTCGATTACTGCAGAAGCCTGTCCGCGGCCGATACCTTTCTGTTCTCTTGTGATACAAATGGAGCCGCCGCCAATACCGATTTTTACAAAGTCTGCACCAGCGTCTGCCAGGAAATTAAAACCATCGCGGTCAACAACGTTGCCAGCGCCGATTTTCACAGTGTCACCGTATTTTTCTCTGACCCATTTGATGGTGTCGAGCTGCCACTCGGAATAGCCTTCAGAAGAGTCGATACAAAGCACGTCCACTCCTGCATCGACCAGAGCCGGAATCCTTTCCTCGTAGTCACGGGTATTTACGCCGGCGCCCACTACATATCTTTTGTGAGCATCCAAAAGCTCATTCGGATTGGATTTGTGGTTGTCGTAATCCTTTCTGAATACGAAATGAGTCAGTCTCTGCTTATCGTCGATGACCGGCACTGCGTTCAGCTTGTTATCCCAAAGAATATCGTTAGCTTCGCTTAAAGTGCATCCGTCCTTGGCGTAAATCAGCTTCTCAAACGGTGTCATAAATTCGCTGATCTTGGTGTCGGTGGACATTCTGCTGACACGGTAGTCTCTGCTGGTTACCAGACCGACAATTTTTCCCTCTGCTGTACCGTCCTCGGTAATCGCAATGGTAGAATGACCAGTTCTTGCTTTCAGCTCCAGTACATCCTCCAAAGTCTGATCCGGTCTCAGGTTGGTATCGCTCTTTACAAAACCTGCCTTATAGGATTTTACTTTGCGAACCATCTCCGCCTGGCTAGCAATAGACTGAGAACCAAATATAAAAGAAATTCCACCTTCCTTAGCAAGTGCAACTGCCATCTTATCATCGGAAACGGCCTGCATGACTGCGGAAACCAGTGGAATATTTGCGGTAATTGAAGGTTCTTCACCTTTCTTAAATTTAACAATCGGGGTCTTCAAGCTAACATTTTCAACTCTGCATTCCTTGGAAGAATAGCCAGGTACCAAAAGGTACTCGTTGAAAGTTCTTGAAGGTTCATTGAAATAGTGTGCCATGTATGTTACTCCTCTCCTAAAATAATAAAATATGTTAAACAAATTACTTATAAATTAAACGGCTGAAAAGGTCTCCTGCCGTAAAGTGTTGCCAATAATTTTATACTATTTGGCGACCTTTTTCAAGGGCAAATTTGAACCTTTTCAGCCTTTTTTGATAAATATTTTTTTCACAAGGTTTTCTTAGTTGAGGAGATCCAGCAATTCTTCTCTGGTGAGCATCGTCCCACTCATATCGCCGCCTGAAAGAAGCTGTTCCGAAAGCTGTCTCTTTTTCTCCTGCATCTCCAAAATTTTTTCCTCTATGGTGTCCTTTGCAATGAGCTTATACACATTCACAACACGCTTCTGACCAATTCTGTGTGCCCGGTCGGTTGCCTGATCCTGCACCGCCAGATTCCACCACGGGTCAAAATGAATGACTACATCTGCGCCGGTCAGGTTTAACCCCGTTCCTCCTGCTTTCAGCGAAATTAGAAACACCTGGGTATAATCCTGATTAAAAGCATTTACCATCCGGGTTCTTTCCTCTTTTTTCGTTGCTCCAGTCAGCATATAATAGGAATGCCCCGACGCGGTCAGTTTTTGCATAAGCTGCGGGAACAGCGACGTAAATTGAGAAAACAATAAAACTTTATGTCCACCGGATACAGCATTTTCAATCAGTTCCATAGCAAGTTCCATCTTAGATGCACCGCCTTTATATCCTTCCAGAAAAAGTCCCGGATCACAGCAAATTTGGCGCAGTCTCGTCAGCTCTGCCAACACCTTTATCTTTGATGTGTTAAAGTCTTCGTCGCTTTGCTGCGTCAGCATAAGCTGCAGTTTCTTTACTTCCGCATCATAGAGTTCCTGCTGCTCACCTGTCAATCTGGTAAACGTATTCTTTTCAATTTTATCCGGCAAATCCCGAAGCACATCCGCCTTGAGCCTGCGAAGAACAAATGGTTGAACCATTTTCCTAAGCCGCTGCATCACAGCCTCATCACTGCTCTGCACAATTGGAATTTCCAATTCCTTGCGGAATCTCTCATATCCAAACAAAAATCCCGGCATCAGATAGTCAAAGATGCTCCATAGCTCGCTGAGGCGATTTTCGATTGGAGTGCCCGTCAGCGCCAGACGAAAAGACGCTCGAATCAATTTCACTGCCTTTGCGCTCTGCGTCCCGTGATTTTTTATGTACTGTGCCTCATCAATCACCTGACAGCCAAAGATCTTCTGTTCATACGCTGTGATATCCCTTCGCAAAAGTTCATAGGAAGTGATACAAACATCTCCATTTTCAATAGCAGCAATTTCCCTCTTTCTCTCGGCCGCATTTCCTGCGATGACTCGAACAGGAAGCGCCGGCGCAAATCGCTGCAGTTCACTTTCCCAGTTGTAAACAAGAGATGCAGGGCAAATAATCAGGTGAGGTCTTTGCCCCCGACCTTCATCCTCCCATTCAGACTGGAGATAGGTTATCACCTGCAGTGTTTTTCCAAGACCCATATCATCTGCCAGAATGCCGCCAAATCCATAACTGGACAAAGTTTTCATCCATAAAAAACCTCTTTTCTGATATTCGCGCAGAGCCGCACAAATTCCGGAAGGCAGTTCATAATCATTATCCTCTGTCATACGCATATTACGAATCAACGCACGAAATTCCCTGTCTCTCTCAGCGGGAAGTGAAGATTTTTCTTTTAATGCCTGATCGAGGTACATCGCCCTGTATTTAGGGAGCAAAACTTTGTCTCCCAAAAGTTCCCTTGCCGACAAATGCAAACTTTCTTTCAATTCCGCCAGCATATCAATGCCCTCGTCATCGATATTGATAAAATCTCCATTTTTCAGGCGATGATATTTTTTCTTTTTATCGTAGCGACTCAAAATGTCCACAAGGTCTTCCCTTGACATATCCCCGCAAAGCAGCGATAAATCCAGCAGACTTCCAGATACAGACACTTGTACAGATACCTTTGGTGTCGGATGCACATTGATTTTTTTCAAAGCATCAGATATATAAACATCGCCCATCTCCCGCAGCTTATCAAGACCTTCTGTAAGAAGCGCAAAAATCAGTTCCTCGTCTCTCTCCACCGCAAGGCAATCCTTTTTTTCTGCTGCAGATTCAAAATATGGACGAATCAGCCTGAGCACCTCTGCCTCTTTTGCTAAATCTCTTCGGGTTAAATCTACAGATGGATCCAAAAGGTTATATTTTTCCATTCCATAAACACCTTTTGCCTGACAGGTAATCACATCCTTTATTGGTGCATCTAAATAAAATTCAAAGGCTGCCTCCTCGGCAGCATAATCGTTTGGCTCAAAGTTCTCGTACTGCACTTCCATCCAATCTTTTATCTTCGGCAGAAGCTGGCTGCAAAACGCAGGTAAATCCTCCTTCTTTACATAAACAGTCTTTCCCGACGCTGCAAAACTGCGAATCAGTTCCATCAGTTCTGCATTTTCCCTGTCCCTGTGCAAATAAATTACACCCTTCTTAAAGAAGATCAGATATTGACTGCTTTCGTAAACAGTTGGGCAATTTAAGTGCATTTCAACGCCGTTTTCCTGTCCCTCAATGGTTAAAGACAGGTCAGGTTTTCCCTGACAAACTTCCCAGTTTCTTGCACTGGCAGCAGGGATAAAAGCTTCAATGCTCCGCCCCAGCGTCGCTTCCAGAAGTTTCTCCAAAGAACTGCTTGTAAGTGCCATGTATCGCATTGCCGGTGCTGTATCATAATAGAAACTATAATAGCCCTTTGATTTCAGATAGCTTTTCTTATTTTCCCGCACCCAGTCCATTAGAAACACAACATAAGCCCGTGACTCCTCTTCAAAAGCCTCCAGTGTATGAATAAACGAGAGCTTTTTTCCGTAAGCATACTCTTCCTGCCTGTGCATACGCTCCACAAACTGAAAGATATCTCTTAAAACATATAGATGTTCACTTCCCACTTTAAATGAAACCTGCATATCTGCATTCTCAGACATTTCAAGGTAGGGCTGCAGCCGAATCTGCCCCTGTAGCTGCGGCTGCAGCGCAGGTGCCGTCCTTCTTGCAATCTCTTTTTCTATTAAAGCTTTGAATGTTGCCGTCGTATCTCTTTCCTTCGCTTGCCGACAGGCAGCATCCAGCCTGTTTTTAGATACCATTCCGGGATATTGCGGCTTCACAGCAGCTGCCTTATATCTTCCCTCCTGTTCCTGCTGATATTCCATATATTCAAGAAGCGCCGCCACACAGTGCTTGCAAATCCCACGATAGCTTTGAAAGGCCGGACAGTCACAATAAGTCGACTCAACTTCATCCCCTGCAGTATCATAAGTAATCTCAACGGTATAGGTGTTGCGTCCGCTTCCCTTAACCTTTGCAATGACATTTTCAAAATCCGAATCTATCATATCTGTCTCAACATGGTATTGCAAAACCTTGCTCTTCTGGTACAGCTCTATGCCCCTCCCGTAGGTTGAATTCCCCGCCATACCTTTAATATCACTGCGTCTTAGCATTTACACTTCCCTCTTGTAATTTCTACACAAACAAATCAAACCAGTTAGTATTTCCCATCTCCTCATCCCCGAAAAATTCGATGTAATCGACAATCAGTTCCTCTACTGACTCGTCCACCTCAAAGATCAGTTCTCCGGTTCTGTTTTCCCCGGCAGCCAGCATTTCCTGATCCGGGTACATGCTGTCATCAAAGCTGTCCATAGTATCTGTCAAACCGCTGTCCATATCCGGCGCTACATAGGCGACAAAATCATAATTGCCGATTTCATATTCCTCATCAGTTGTATTGGTCACAGAAATATCTACGATAACAAATTTCTTGCCATCTTTTGCTGTCTTTCCATAGATTTCCTTTTCGGTTCGAACATCTTTCACCGTCCATTCAAAGAAACTGTTGGACAAAGTGTCCCCTAGCAGCCCTGTCGTCAGACTCCCAACATAAAGTTCTGCCTCTTTTGCCTGCTCCAAAAGCGGTCCGTAGTTTTTTTCTTCTCCGCCGCATGCGGTCAATGCCAGCACCAGCGCCAAACATAAACTTATGACAATATACTTGCTCTTCTTCATTTCATTTCCTCACAAAATTTTCTTTAATTCTTCCAGCGCCTCCGTCAAAGAGGGCTTCAGCATCCATACTTTTTCTAAAATTTCTTCTGCAGGCTGCACCAAATCTGGAACCATAACCGTCCTAAGCCCCGCCTTGCTTGCAGATAAAATGCCTGCAGCTGCATCCTCAAAGGCTATCGCCTCTGCCGGCGCTACCCCTATAGCTGCACAGGCTTTGAGATAAATTTCCGGATCCGGCTTGCTGCGTCCCACCATATTACCCGAAATCAGTCCATCAAAATATGATTCAATCCCAGCCCTTTGTAAATTGCCGCGCGCGTAGCCCTCCGATGAAGAAGTAGCAAGCCCCACAGCTATTCCTTTTTCCTTTGCAAACTTTAGAACCTCCCGAGCGCCCTCTTTCATGGACATGCCTTCGAGGTCTACAATCTGTACAAAGTGCCGCGCCGCCCTTTCCTGAAACGCTTCAACAGGAAAGTCATCTCCGTAAATTTCTTTAAAATATACCGCCCGCCGCGCTCTGTTAAAACCCAGCGTGTTGTAAATCTGCTCCCCGATGCCTTCATAGCCCAGTTCACTGCCTGCCGCATTCCAGCTGCGCTGCACAATCCGCTCTGAGTCAAAGAGAAGCCCGTCCATATCAAAGACAAAACCTTTTATCATCAGTTCTCCTTACTATGTGTTATTCTGTTATATTTTATCAATTCCATTCCCTTGACATATCTGACTGTGGTATGGTATATTGTTATTAACAAGGATATGCCGTTTGTGGTAGAGCGGCTTAGTCCAAAAGCATTGTCTAAAACCGTCAAACAATCACGTTTGGCGGTTTTCTCTACTTGCGGCCTTTATACAAGGTCGCAAGGGCAATGAGTACTAACGTATACTGAAGCAAATCAGATATTGTTATGTAGTTCATCGCATCACCCCCTCTTTTGGAGAGTGACCAAACCGCCCAACGGCATTTCTATCTCTGGTATGTGAAGCTGTCTCCAGCTTACTACCTGTTTCTCATCTGTCATTTCATTATAACAAACGTGCGTTCTTTCGTCAATATAAGACTTCTTCCCCTTTGTCCGCAATGTTTCCTTATTTTTATCAATTCCTATTCTACAATAAACATACAAAATGAAAAAAGTGATTTAACCTAAATTGCGTAATTTCGAAAAAAGTGTATAAACGTTTTTGCAAGATATTAAACATAATCACAAAATATTGCATAATATGCAAGTTTTCATTGCAAAATCGGCTATAAAGTTCTGCCTTGATTCAAATTGAAGCGTCTTTCCTAAGTGTTTTTATACATTTTTTTCACGTTTTCTAATTCTCGGTTAAGATTTACACTTGCACTTATACATTTTTCCTCAAAAAAAATAATATAAGTTAAAACATCATTATATACTTGCAAAACCCTCCACCCCGCCTATCCAAATCTTCCGGTTTCACCTATGGAATTTTGTGGTATACTATTAGGTACAATGGAAAGGAGTTTCTTATGGATATAAATCAGTTTTTTACAAAGCTTGATGCACTCTTTGCAAACAAGGAAATGCAGCAGGCAGAAATATATATGAAAGAGAGTTTGCAGAGTGCAGAAAGCACTGGCGATTTCGGCTCCGCCATCGCAATCTGCAGTGAGCTTGGCGGCTACTATCGCATGCTGTCCCGCTACAATGAGGGAATCCTTCTTTACGAAAAGGCCCTCGGCTATTTGAAACAGCTGGAACTTTCCGGTAGCGAACACCACGCCACCACCCTGATGAATTATGCCACCACCTGCACGCTGACCGGCGAAAAGGAAAAAGCACTTTCCTTTTACCAGGAAGCCGCCAGAATTTTTACCGCAAAGGGTCTGACTGCAGACTACCGCATGGCGACTTTATACAACAACATCAGCTCTGTGTATCAGGATATTGAAGACTTTGAAAATGCGGAAAAATATCTGCGTCTTGCACTTTCCGTTTTAGAAAATCTGACGGAAACTGAAGCCGAAGTTGCTATCACCTACACCAACTGGGCGCAGCTCTGTCTCTCCACAAAGCGTCTAAAAGATGCCGAAGAAAAAGTACAGCTGGCGCTTGCGTCCTTTGAAAAAGCTGGCGGTGACAGCGATGTCCACTATGCCGCAGCGGTCAATGTTCTTGGCGAAATCTGCTATGCAAAGGGCGAATTTGCAGCAGCAATCGATCAGTTCAAAAAAGCGATGGAGCTTATGGCAAGAGATTTCGACGATGATAACGCAAGCTATGCCGTCCTCGCAGACAATACTGCCCGCTGTTACACGCAGCTAGGCGATACAGACCTTGCAAAATCCTTTGCAGACAAAGCCGTAGCCATTTACGAAAGGATTGGAAGATGAACGGACTAGAGCTATCAAGAAAGTATTACGAAACCTATGGAAAAGAAATGATCGAAAGTGTAGAGCCGTCCCTCTTTGAGCGGATTTCCGCAGGACTTTGCGGCGAAGGCTCCCAGTGCATGGGGTTCGACGATACGATTTCTCAGGATCACGACTTTGCGCCGGGATTTTGCATCTGGCTCACAGAAGAAGACTTTGCCCGCTATGGACAAGCACTGCGGGAGGCTTATGAAAAGCTTCCCCACAGTTTCTGCGGCTTTTCAAGAGAAAATATCATCGCAGATGACAGACTGGGTGTGATGACAAGCAGCAGCTTTTATCAGCGTTTTACAGGAAGTCCTACTGGTCCCGAGAACAATCTAGATTGGCTCATGACCCCGGAAGCACAGCTTGCTATCGCCACAAACGGTCAGCTTTTTCACAATAAGAACAGAGACTTTTCTATGGTGAGGGAGAGCCTTCTCGCTTTTTATCCAGAAGATGTTCGCCGCAAGAAAATTGCTGCTCGCGCCGCCATCATGTCGCAGGCAGGTCAATACAATCTTCTCCGCCTAATTAAGCGTCAGGATAAAGTGGCGGTAACCCTTGCCCTTGCCCGCTTTACAGAAGCGACTATCTCTATGGTGCATCTTTTGAACAAGCGGTATACACCATTTTATAAATGGGCATTTTTCAGCATGAAGACTTTGCCGAGGCTGGCAGACACTGTCGCACCGCTGCTTACAGTTCTTGCAGACATTCCTGCTCTGCTGAAAAAAGAGCCTACAGCAAAACTCCACGACACAGCCTTTAAGCTGACGGAAGAAATTTGCGCTGCAGTCGCAGCAGAGCTTCGCGCACAGGGACTTTCACAGGAAGAAGATAACTTCCTGCAGAGCCACCTTGCAAGTCTTATGGCAGGAATTAAGGACCCGCAGCTTGCCGCCATGCACCCCATGGCGGACTGCCCTAACTAATTATATAAGGAAGGAAATCTCACATGGAAAAAGATATCAAGCTCATCGAAGACATTATCGATTTAGAATGGAATATGTTTCAAAAGGTCGAAAACATCGGCGGCAGAGCAAGCTGTCAGGATGATTTTGAAACCTTTTATATCATGCGCCGCAGTCAGTACGAAAACTGGTCAGACGAAATGCTCACCCGCTACTATGCGTATGCCTGTTCCTGCGAAGCTGACGGCAGAAATCTGGTGACCGAGAAGTACGGTCGTATGATGGAATACACCGATCTACACTACTACAACAAGTACGTTGCATCCCATATGCCTTTCGTGCCAGTAAAAAATTACCGTCTAATCAACGAAATCGTGGAAACCATGATCCAATGGGAAAAGGATTTTGCAAAGCAGTATCCGAAACTTTCCGGCGCAGGAAGACCTATTACCGCAGACGGCGACAGCACTGGCTTTACCTCTCAGGAAACCTATGCGAGAGGCGAACTTGCAACCTACCCGACCGATCTTTTGGAACTTTACACCGCCTATCTGAAGGAATTGAAATCCCAAGGCAAATCTCTTGCTATCATGATTCAAAACTCCATGGTGCACCTCTACGGCTACGCGACAATTGATGAGGCTGAGGAAAGCCTACGATAATAAATTTTAAAATTCCTGTAACGAAATTCGATCTTTTCCGATATATGGACAAAGAGAGGTGATAAAATGTTGGATATGGACGCCGCATACAAGGACTACGCCAACTACGTGTTCAAATTTTTGATGACACTTTGCATGGAAGAAAATACGGCGGAGGAGCTGACACAGGAAACCTTCTATCAAGCTGTGCGCACAGCAAACAAATACGACGGTTCCTGCAAAATTTCCACCTGGCTTTGTCAAATCGCCAAGCACCTTTGGTATCAGGAGCTTGCACGGCGGCAGAGAAAATCAGCAGTGCCGCTGGCAGATTTAAACGGTGAAGCCCTTGTGTCAGATGCACTTACGCTGGAACAGGCATTTTCTGTTAAAGACGAAAAAATGGCGCTGTTTCGCAAAGTGCATCTGCTTTCTGACATCGAAAAAGAAGTCGTTCTGCTCAGACTGACCGGCGCCTTTTCTTTTAAGGAAATCGGCGATATCGTCGAAAAAACAGAAAATTGGGCACGTGTCACCTTCTATCGCGCTAAGCGGAAAATATCGAAAGAATAAGAGGTAACAGGAATGAGAAACGAAATTATTTGCGAATTAACCAGAGATTTGCTTCCCAGCTATTTAGAGGGACTAACAAGTCCTGCCAGTACTGAGGCTATTGAGAACCATTTGAAAACATGCGCTTCCTGCGCGCAAATTGCAGAAGATATGAAAGCTGCTGTTGAAATGCCCCAGCTGCCTTCGGAAAAAGAAAACGCCGCAGCAGATGCCGACCACGATATTAAGCCCTTTCTCAAACTGAGAAAGCGTACCCGCAGAGCGGTGGGAATTACAATCCTTACCCTGCTGCTGATTTTCGGCGGCGGCACTTACTATTTTGCCCACGGCTTTAGCCCTGACATCAATGATATCACCATTACTTGTGAAAAATTCGATGGTATGGTAGATATTACCTTTACATCAAAATCGCAGAATGTGATATTAAACAGCTATGTCGGCGGCTATCACCAGAATGCCGGTGAGGCAGAGGTCGATTATGTAGAGCTGGAAGCTTTCCACAAAAATCCATTTAAAAAAGTCCTCCGCAATAAGGCTTACTTTGGCTACACCTTTATCAACAAAGATACCATTTATGATTCCTTCGGCAACAAAACCCATATCACAGACCAAAGCTATTTTACGCTGAGTCTGAAAGATAAGGTAGTAAAAATCAACATTGCCGATTTATATCAGGGAAAGATAACATTTATGGAGTAGCAGTGGTTTACAGTCACTTGCATCGCCTTTTTCCCGTTGTGCATATAATCGAAAATTTTCTCTAAAATATGCACATCTCTTCAGAAATCCGTGCATATTTTCCATAATAATTCGCTATATATGCAGATTTTTGCCAAAAACAGGCGAGGTTTATAGGATAATCCCGAATAAACCTCGCCGTTTCTGCATATTTCAGTCGTTTTTCTTAAATTTATGCACGCCCGTGTGCATATTTTGAGAGTTATTTTAAAATTTATGCACACTAGCTCAGGCAGCCTTTCACTCGTTACAGCGCCTTTACCAGTCCGCCATCAACTAAGATGGTCTGACCTGTGATATAGGTGTTTGCAGTAGATGACAGCAAGAATGCTGCCAGTTTGCCGTATTCTTCCGGTCTTCCGTACCTGCCCAGTGGAATGGTCTTCCAAGTGTTTTCCTGCAGCTGTTCTACGGAAATACCCTGTTTTTCTGCACGCATTTTGTCCAGCTGATCGATTCTTGCAGTGCCGATGCGTCCCGGTCCGATGACATTGACCAGAATGTTATATTTTCCAAGCTCCTGAGAAACAGTCTTGGACCAGCCTACTACACCGGCACGCATGGTGTTTGATAGCCCCAGATTGTCGAGAACTGCCTTCACAGAAGAAGATGTGGAGTTGACAATTCTTCCGCCACCATTTTCCATCATAATCGGTGCAACCTCCCGCACTACTCTCTGATAAGAAAGAAGCGTCAAGTCAAAAGCTTTGTACCACGCTTCATCGTCAAAGGAATTAAGTGGTCCTGCCGGCGGTCCGCCTGCATTGTTGAACAGCGCATAGATCGGTCCGAATTTCTCACAGGTGGCAGCAACCAGTGCTTTGATATCCGCAAGGTGAGTCATATCGCCGCAGAAAAAGTCCACATTTTCATTTCCCGTTTCACTGATTAATTCCGCCTTAGCCTCCTGCAACTGCTCCAAAAACGGGCTGAACAACATAACCTTTGCTCCCTCTGCCGCAAGTTCCCTTGCTACTGCCTTTCCAAGTCCTGAACTTGATGCCAGCACCAGAGCGCATTTATCTTTTAAACCTAAATCCATAGATATTCCCTCCTCATTATTTTTCTTTCTGTAATTTTAAATCCACGACCGGATTCACAAGCGGTTCCATGACAAAGCCGTCCGGTCCAAAAATGCGACACTCCAGGCTATCGCCGTCCTGGATATGCACTGCTCTCGGAGTTCCCGTGGATAGAATATCACCCGGCAGCCACCCCTGCATATGAGAAATCAGCGAAACCAGTCTCGATGGACTGTGGGTCATGTTGGCCACTGTATTTGCCGCATGAATCTCTCCGTTATGCACCGTCTGCACTTCCAGGGCAGATACATCTTCCACTTCGTCCGGCGTAATCAAATGCGGACCAAAGCTGAAGAAGGTGTCAAAGCCCTTAACAAGGGTCAGAAATCTCGGATTCTGACGCAAAATAGATTCCTCTGTCATATCCAGAATTGTAGTATAGCCGGCAATATAGTCCCGCCATTCATCTTCACCGATAAACTTGCACTTCTTTCCCATGATGATGCCCAGCTCCGCTTCGCCGGTGGTTTTCTGCGCCTCTTCCATGGCAGGAATGCAAATTTCATCTCCCGGCCCTACGATACAAGAAGCCGGCTTGTAGAAACTCCCCGGAAAGCCCTTAGGCGCACCTTCACCTAAATCTCCGGCGTGATCCACATAGTTTAAGCCAATCCCAAAAATTCTCTGGGGATTTCTGTAAAGAGGTGCGTACTTCACTTCTGCAAAAGGTACACAGTTCATCTCTGCAAGCTTTTCTTTTCCGCCGTCATTGTACCAGACCGTCAAAGTTTCCAGCTGTCCGGTGCAGATTAAATCATACAGCAGAGTTTCCCAGGATGTGCCGCAGGCAGCATTGACTTCTTCTATGGGAACGATGCCCTTCTCCGTTACAATTCCTGCAAATTCCCCACCTTTTATTTGAATAGTCGCTAAACGCATTTCTTGCCTCCTATCTGATAAACTGATATCCTCTGTGTACATTAACGATATCACGCAAAATTGATGCTGCTGCCGGAATAACACCGCTGGCGCCTCCGATGACCGCAAGTTCCCCCAAAGTGTCTGAAACATAACGAACTGCTTTGTTCTTTCCTTCGACACTGTAAAGCAGATGTTCAGCCGGCAGTCTCTCAAGACCTACAGACATGTGAAGCTGTCCGTCCGTTCTGACGGTTTTGCCGACCAACTTATATTTCAGCCCCGCTGCCGCTGCACTTTCTATATCCGCCGCAGAGAGAGCAGTAATTCCGCTTACCTTGATATCAGCCAGCGTTTTATCTTCGCCCATCAGCACGTTTGTCAAAATCAGGAGCTTTCCGGCAGTATCCCAGCCTTCCACATCTAGAGTCGGATCGGTCTCGGCAATACCGTACTCCTGAGCAATTTTTAATGCCTTCTCATATTCACAGTGATGATCTTCCATATATTTTAGAATAAAGTTGGTCGTTCCGTTCAGCACGCCTTCAATAGAAGTAATACTGCTTCCCGCAAGGTCCATGACGCCGGCGTTGACGGATGGAAGCGCGCCTCCTGTAGTGCAGCCGATTCCAAGCTGTACACCGCAGGCTTTTGCCAGTGCTGCCAGCTTATGATAAGCCAGCATGATCGGTCCCTTATCGGAGATTACCACGTGTTTTCCTGCTTTCAGCAAACTTTCTGCATAAGAAAGCCCTGGCTGTCCCGTCTCCTTATTGGTCGGCGTCATAATCACTGCCAGATTTACCGCAGGATCCGCTGCTATCTCAGCTGCAGTAATATCTGCACTTCCGCCGGAAAACTTGGTAATATCCTTTTCTCTTTCCGTAAAAACTTCCAAGGCAGCTAAATCAATTCCCTTTGCAGCATAGATGCCGCCATAATAATCGACGATATAGCTGACTGTAACAGAGAGCCCTTCCGCGTCCAGCATTTCTTTCTGCATATTCAAAAGTCGCACCAGTGCCTTTCCCACACCGCCATAACCAATGATTCCTATGTTCAAAATTCACGTCCTCCTTTAAATTACACCGATTGCCATGAGATTGTCACCCTCACATGCAGCAAAAGTAGACATAACCCATAAAATCACTGCGTCTTCTTCTGCATAAAACTCCCTGTAAACCTGATCTCCATGGTAGTCTGTCAAAACTGCCAGCAGCTGACCTTTTTTCACTTTTTCACCCGGGGTTACGCGGCAGTTATAAATACCGTTTTGTGAAGCTTTTAGACGGTAAAATCTGGAAAGTTCCTTTTGGCGCGGATTTTCCGCTACACTGCCGCAAATCATGCCGAGGTGTTTCATCACATTCTTTGCGCCTTCATAGTGGAGCATTTTCGTCTCCTCCTCGATGAGTCCGATACCACCGATTTCCGGCTGAATGCTCGGAATGCCCAGCTCGCTGACTGCGGCATAGAAATTTCCTCTGTCCGTTGCGCCTGCCCCATCCGTTTCCGTATAAGACACGTAATCCAGCCCGTATACCTTTGCCAGCACCCGTGCTGTTTCTGTTACCTTCTCGTCTTTTTCACTGATGTGATAAAAGGCGTAAGGGTACAGCCACTCAATGCTGTCGCCGCTGTGCATGTCGATGTGATAGTCTGCCTTTGCCGCAACCTGATGAACCAGTGTATAGCAAAGACGCTCGGTAATGGTGCCTGCCGCATCGCCGGGAAACGTATCGTTGAGATTTTTTCCATCCAGCGGATTCACAAAAGGCACCTTCGCCTGAAAAGATGCGAAGTTGCACTGAGGCACGCCGATGATAGTGCCGGAAAGCTGACTGGGCTCAATTTCATGATACAGCGTCAAATTCGCACCGATGCCCGGATACTCCGTACCGTGAACGCCCGAGGTAATGCAAAGCACCGGTCCGTCTTTTTCTCCGGCGATAACATAAAATGGAAAACTAGTTTCAGTTCCAGCTTCATCGCAAACCAGTATATCTTTTATCCATTTATCGCCTTTTTCAATTTCAAAATCTAATACCTTTAACATGGAATATCCTCCAACTCAGTTTATTTTTTTAATAGCTTTTCTGTCGCTTCCTTGATTTTGCCCATGGCTTTCTCGATGTTTTCATAAGAATTAGAAAAAGCAATACGCAGATAACCAGTTCCATATTCGCCAAAGGCAGAGCCCGGAATCATGGCGACGCCAGCTTCATTCAGATAATAATCTGAAGCCTCTTCATCTGTAATGCCAAGCCCTTTAATATTCATAAAGCAGTAGAACGCACCCTTTGGGCAATTGCAGCTAAGACCTTCGATTTTATTGATGGAATCATAGACCAGTTTTCTTCTTCTATCAAACTGCACACGCATTTCCTCAATACATCCTTGCGGTCCTGCCAGAGCCGCTTCAGCTGCATACTGTGATACAGAAGTAGCACAGGTTACAGTATACTGCAGTACACGAATCATAGCGCTGATAAATTCGGCATTCTTGGAAGCCGCAAAACCGATTCTCCAGCCCGTCATCGCGTAAGCCTTGGATACACCGTTGATGATGATGGTTCTCTCCGCCATGCCAGGAAGAGATGCGATACTGGTGTGCGTACTTCCATCATATAACAATTTTTCATAAATTTCATCAGAAAGCACGATCAAATTGTTGTCTTTTGCAATCTTTGCAATTTTTTCCAGGCTTTCTATGCTGAGCACCGAGCCAGTAGGATTGTTCGGGGTGTTTACGATAATCATCTTGGTCTTTGGCGAAACTAGCTTTTCGATGTCCTCAATCTGCACGTTAAAATCATTTTCTTCTAACAGCGGATAGGACACTGTCTTTGCGCCGGCAAGTTCTGCACAGTAAAAATAGTGGAGCCAGGATGGATTGGGAACAAGCACCTCATCGCCCGGATCCAGAAGCCCTGTCATTGCAATGGAAACTGCCTGATTTGCACCGACTGTTACGATGATGTCGTCCATCGTCATATCAAGGCCGTTGTCTCTTTTGAATTTATCTGCTGCTGCCTGCCGCAGACCTTCCGTCCCGTAATTGGATGTATAGTAGGTATACCCATCATCCAGCGCTTTCTTTGCTGCATCTTTGATAAATTCCGGCGTATCAAAATTCGGGCGCCCGATGCCCAGATTGATAATTTCTCTTCCTTCCTTTTCCAGCTTTCCTGCTGCTTCAAATACTTTTCTGATACCGGAAAACGGAATGGTGTCCATTTTCACACTCTGCTTCATTTTATTTGTCATGATTGACCTCCCTTGTTCTGAAAATTTCTCGTGATACCATATCCCTAACCGCAAGTTTTGTGCCAATCAAAAAATTTGACAAATTTTTGTGAACGAATATAATCATCTTAAACCAGGTACACGTAAAGCAGGAAGGAAATACGCTATGATAAACAAAAAGTACAGTTTTATTCAGGAAACCTGTGAAATCGTTTCTGAGCTTTTCAATGTGGTCATTACCACCATCGACACAGACTTTATCAGAACTACAGGCACTGGTCTGTACAAGGCAGAAATCGGAAGTAAAGTGGAAAACTCCAACGTATTCAAGAGTGTAATAGAGCAAAATCAGAAAATAGTAATCAGCAGTCCCGGCAAAGAACCTGCCTGCGCCGACTGCGAGAATAAGAATAACTGTAAAGAAAAGGCAGCAGTTTATGCGCCCCTTCACGTCAACGGTGAGATTCGCGGCGCAATCGGCTTTATTGCCTTTACTGACGAACAGAAAAACAACGGTCTCTTCGGTCGCGATCTCTTCGTCAACTTCACCGAAAAGCTCTCCGAACTGATTTCCAGCAGAATTGAGACCGTCGAATATGCTGATCAGCTCATGGTCAATCTCAACGAAACCCTTGCTATTTTGAACTCAGTTCATGATGGCGTCATCGCTGTAGATAACGACTCCATCATCTACCGAATCAACGAGTCTGCCACCAGAAACTTCGGCATTACAGAAAAACTCATCGGAAGCCATATCAGCTGTGTGCTGCCGGACCAAGTTATCGCCGATATTCAGAAGACGCCTTTCTATATCGACAATGAAGTCACCATTCGCAACGAGCAAGGCGAAGTCAATGTGCTGCTCACTGCCAAGCGAATCGAGGCAAGCGGCACTAAGCACGGCACCATTCTCAACATAAAAAGCTTTACAGAAGCTAGCAATATCGCCTCTAACATCCTACACAAATCCGACTATAAGGTGGAATTTAGCGATATTGTCGGTGAATCTAAAGCCATCTGTGAAGTCATCGATTTTTCTCATAAAATCGCCGGCAGCGACTCTACCGTCCTAATCCGCGGTGAAAGCGGCACCGGGAAAGAACTCTTTGCCAGAGCCATTCACAATCACAGCAGCAGAAAGGATGGACCTTTTGTTGCCATCAACTGCGGCGCTATCCCGGAAACGCTGCTGGAAAGCGAACTGTTCGGCTACGAAGACGGTGCTTTTACAGGTGCAAAAAAAGGCGGTAAAATCGGTAAATGTCAGCTGGCAAACGGCGGCACGCTCTTTCTCGACGAAGTTGGCGATATCCCGATTTTCCTGCAGGTAAAATTTCTGCGCATGCTGCAGGAACGCACCATTGAACGGGTCGGTGGGAACAAAAGCATTTCCATCAATGTGCGGGTAATCGCTGCAACAAACCGAAACCTGGAAACGATGATGGAGGATGGAGAATTTCGAAGTGATCTTTATTACAGACTCAACGTCATTCCGATTTTCATTCCGCCTCTGCGCGAGCGCAGCGAGGATATTTTGGTCATTTCCCGTCATTTTATGGAGAAATATTCAAGACATCTTCGCAAACATGTCTGCGATATGACCCCTCAGGCTGCGAAAATTCTGATGGATTACCACTGGCCGGGCAATATCAGAGAACTGGAAAATACCATTGAATGCGCACTCAATGTGGAAAGTCAAGAAATTCTCACCAGTTTCAGCATTCCGGCGAGAATTAAATCTCCGAAAAAGAATACTGATATCTATTCTGCTGAGCTGATTCAGGCAGAAGCTGCCGTGCTTGCGCAAACTGTGCCGTCTGCTGCTGCAAGACTCCGTGATACCAGACGAAAAACTGAAATTGACGAAGTCTTAAAAGCCCTCGATAAATACGGCTGGGATACCAAAGGCAAAAAACATGCAGCGACAAGTCTGGGTATCGGTATTGCTACCTTGTATCGCATCCTAAAAGATTATCAAAATCGATAAAAATTATCCTTTATGATAATTTTTATCACATATCCATCCGTCTTTTCTGCAAAATCCGCCCAAAAACTACATGGCATATTTTTTGCTCTATATGTGTGACGTAGATTAACATAGCAGAAAGGAGACTAACTATGGATTATGGTATTCTATCGTTATTTCCCATCGCGCTGACCATCGTCATCGCCATGTGGCTCAAAAACATTTCTATCGCACTATTTGCCGGCGCCTTTGCAGGGCTTCTGATCGTGTGCAGCGGAAATCCATTTGACGCAATGATGTCTTACGTTGTCGATCATCTGGTTCCGAACATGACAGACTCCTATTGCGCAGAAGTACTGGTACTGCTGATTTTCATCGGCGGTTTTGTAAAACTGCTGGAGGTATCGGGCGGCGCTCACGCCTTTGCATCAAGCGTCACGAAGTTCGTAAACAGCCGCGCAAAAGCACAGATGGCTGGCTGGGTAGCTGGTATCATGGTATTTTTCTCCGATATCGGAAGCCCGATTATCGCAGGTCCGATCGTACAGCCTCTAACCGATAAGATGCAGGTTTCCAGAGAAAAGCTGGCGTGGATCCTTGACACCACCGCTTCTCCCCTTTCCATCTTAGTACCATTCCTCGGCTGGGGTGCTTACATCATGGGACTGATGGGTACAGAATTTCAGGCAGCAGGATATGCGTCCAGTGAATGGGACATGCTGCTGAAGGCTTGGCCTTTCCAGTTCTACGCACTGCTCTCTCTGCTGATGGTGCCGCTGATTGCTTTTACCAGAAAAGAGTTCGGACCAATGCACAGGGCTGAAATGCGCGCGCTTTCCGGTCTGGTTTCTCCTGGCGGACAGGTTGCTGAAGCTGTTAAAATCGACACCGACGCAAAGCTGGAAAACAGTCGCCCAATCGTCATGATCATTCCTCTTGTAGTTATGATCGGCACTTTGTGCTTTATGCTCTGCCCTCAGGGTTTCCCGTTCAAGTCTGTTGACGGTGACGCACTTCGCGGCGCACTGATTGCAGGTTTCGTGTTCGGCTCTATCGCAAACATCATTTTAGTCGTTGCACTGAAAATCAAATCCTTTAAAAGCATTTGTCGGGATTACGTATTAGGGCTTGAAAGTATTGCCAGCGTATTTATCACCTTGCTTTTGGCATGGGTACTGAGCAGCGTAACAAAAACGATGGGCGGACCGGAATTTGTTGTAAATATGCTGCAGGATAGCGTACCAGCTTGGATTCTTCCAGTGATTATCTTCGCAGCCAGTGCTGTGATTTCCTTCTCCACCGGCTCTTCCTGGGGAACCTTCTCCATTATGATGACCATCGCCGTGCCTGCTGCTATGGCACTGAACGCACCAATGCACGTAGCGATTGCTTCCGTATTATCCGGCGGTCTCTTCGGCGACCACTGCTCACCGATTTCTGATACTACGATCTTATCCGCTAACGGCGCACGCTGTGATCTTTTGGCTCATGTCAAGACTCAACTTCCGTACGCACTCATGGTCGGCGGTGTATCAATCGTGACTTACGCAGTAGCAGGCATGACCGGCAGCGTGATCGCTCTGCCAGTTGGTATCGCCCTGCTGATCGTAACAGTACTTACGCTTTCCAAACTTTACGGAAAGAAAGTTGAAGCATAATTCTTGCACAGTTATGAAGCGAAGCCCAGCCGCCTGTCTTTCCCTCTATATCAAGCAGGCAGACGGGCTTCGCCCTATTTTTCATCTTGGAGGTTTTGTATGGCATTTTTAGAACTCAGCAAAGATAAAAATCTGCGGCGTGATGAAACGCCTTTTTTAGATCAGCTCACCACTTACTGGGGCGACTTTGGTATTTGCTCCCAGGTTGCACCTTTAAAAAGCGTCATGCTCAGGCGCCCCGGTGCTGAAATCGATAACTTTTCTTGGGAGGAAGCCCGTTTCCGCGAAGGCATTGATCCCGATAAATTCAGACAGGCCCATCAAAGACTTGTGGATCTTTACCTAAGTCAGGGCGTGGAAGTCCACTTTCTTGAAGACCAGCGGCTTGACCGTCCTAACGCAGTCTACTGCCGAGATTTGATGTTTATGACGCCGGAAGGCGCTATTATTTGCAGACCGGCACTACCTTGCCGCCGCGGCGAAGAAGTCGCTATGGCAAAAGCACTTGCTGCTATTAACGTGCCAATTGTGAAAACCATTACCGGTACGGGGACCTTTGAAGGAGCAGACTGTCTCTGGGTAGACAGAAAGACAGCAATTCTGGCACGAAGCTCCCGCACCAACGAATCCGGCTATAATCAGGTTGCTCACGTACTCCGTGAACAAGGCGTGGAAACCATTCTGACAGTTCCAATTCCTTATACCAATGCGCACCTGGACGGTATCATGAATTTTGTCGATGTGGACAAGGTCATCATCAACACACGCCAAGTGCCTTACGATGTGGTAGAGTACCTGATGAACGCAGGCTATCATATCATCGACGCGCCGGATCAGGACGAAGCCAGATTTTCCCTGGGGCTGAACATCGTTGCACTGCGTCCCGGTGTTGTCATCCAGGCACAGGGAAACCCTAAAACTAAGGATGCGCTGGAGAAAAACGGCGTAGAAGTCATCAGTCTGGATTTCGACGAAGTGCTGAAGGGCTGGGGCTCTGTCCACTGCTGCAGTGCAACCCTAGCAAGAGGTTAAAAAAGGAGATTCTCATCTATGGAAAAATTCAACACATTTTATGAAGATATGCCCGCTGTCTGGGGCGACAATTTCAGTGTTACATCCGAAATCGGAACGCTGCGCACCGTGCTGGTTCATCGTCCGGGCAAGGAAATCGAAAACATCAAAGACCCGTCCGCCATCTATTTCCGCGATTTTATCGACGTGGAAAAGGCAAGATGGGAGCACGACCAGCTGGTACAGGTCTATCGCGACCACGGCATCACAGTTTACAATGTTGATGAGACCGATCCGAGCTGTCCAAACGCGATGTACTGTCACGACCTGGTTCTGGGCACTCCAGAAGGCGTAATTGTCACAAGACCCGGGATTAAAATTCGCCACAACGAAGTAAAATATGCTGCGCAGGAAGTTGCTAAGCACGGCGTTCCCATCGTCAAAACCATCCATGGAAACGGAATCTTTGACGGCGCCTGCGCTACTTGGGTAGACCGTGAAACGGTCTTCGTAGGAACTGGAAGCCGCTGCAACAAAGAAGGACTGGTACAGGTTACAGACACCTTTCATCACATGGGCGTAAAAAATGTCATCACCCTCAGCATCGCCAGAAACCAAAACCACCTGGATGGCTTCCTATCCATCGTAGATACCAATGTTGCCGTGACATACCCATATATCACACCGGATATCATCTATGAAGAGCTGGAAAAGCGGGGATTTGAATTTGTAGAAATTCCGACTTTTGAAGAAAAGATTAATTTTGCCGCAAACTCCGTCGCACTGGAGCCGGGCAAGATTATCATGCCGAAGGGATCTCCGCGCACTGTGGAGCTTTTGAACAAGAAAGGTATCGAAGTCATCGAGCTGGACCTTGACGAAATCAAAAAAGGCGGCGGCTCCGTTCATTGCCTGACCGCATTTTTAAAACGCGATGATATCCCTGTTTATCCCGTTTATGAGGACTAAGCCATGCTAATCGGAGGATTTTACAGCGTGGATGGCGCGCTGCTTATGGAGCGCCCGAAAAACGATGATTTTGCGCTGCGGCTGGACTGTTCGGCAAGCAAAAGTTCTCAATATACGCACAAGATTTATACCAATAACGGACGTACTGCTTCGGTTTATGCCATGGAGCATTGCGCAGATAAAATGAAAGGAAAAAAAGTGCTTCTTCCCGACTATCTATGCCTTTCCATCATCAGCGCCGTCCGCTGGGAAGGACTTTCTTACGATTTCTATCGGGTCACAAATGATCTGGAAATCGACCTTGCAGATCTGGAGTCTAAGCTGGACGAAACTGTCGGCATGATTTATATCATTCACTACTTCAGCATGCCGCAGCCTTCGGATACCGTAAAATATCTCTGTCAGCTTGCAAAGGTGCACAATCTGCTAATTATGGAGGACATCACGCAGGCTCTCTTTTCTAAGACGTCGAAGGGTTCGACTTTTCGCCGCATGGGTTTTGGCGACTACATCGTCGGCAGCACTAGAAAATGGTTTCCAATGACCGACGGCGGCATTTGCGCCATTAGAAATGACGTGTTTGAAGATGCAAGCCGTGATTCAGTTCCACCCCTTGCCAGCGCTTATGACGAAAGCGTATATAAAGAACTTTTGATTTCAGTCATGCGACCGCTGTATGCGTCGAATCCGGAGTTAGAAAAAGAATCTTATCTAGCTAGCGAAAAAGAAGCTAACGCCAGCCGCTATGTCAATTTGACCCCGAGGAAAATGACCGAGGAGTCGAAACAAATTTTCTTTGACACTGACGCGCAAGCACTCATGAGACGGCGTATCGAAAACTTCCGCTATCTCTATAGCAGACTTCTTCAAATTCCGGAACTTACCATGCTCAGCAGGGATATCGGTGAAGATGGTGACTGCGTTCCTTTTGGGCTGACTATTTTAGCTGATGACCGCAACGGACTTTATCAGCATCTGGTTCAGCACAATATTATCCCGGAAATTCAGTGGATTCTGCCAACGGAGTATTACACGCCGGGCGAGGACGCGCAGTATCTATCCGCACACAATCTGATGCTGCAGTGCGACCAAAGATACGGCATTCCCGAAATGAAACAGGTTGCAGATGCAATAGAAGATTATTTTCGACAGAAGTGATCAAAGCAGTTAAGTTCATTTACATAATACTTTCTTTCATGGTTTCCATATAGGAAAATATGAAGACGTACACAGCGCCGGCAAAAATCGCCGGCGCTGTGACTTTAGTTTCTATTTTTATCTGCAAATTCTATAAGTTTTTCTGCCCGGGCTGCAATTGCCTGAGACAAAGCATTTTTTCGTTCCTCATCTATGAAAGTTGCAGCATTTAATACTTCTCTGCACAAAGTCTCTATCTCCCGTAATACCTCACAATCCAGCCATGCAAAGGACTGTACTAAACGAATCTGTTCTCCCTGCGTGCCTTTAAACGGCTTTGCGCTAATAGTCGCCGCAAGAGGCTTAATCTGACTTGTCGGTGTATGGGAAAACATCGATGTTCCATTATCAAATAAAGGTGCAAAACCCAAAGGCACTAAAGTATCCGCATTGCGAACAATTCCAAAATTCCCGTAATGCCTATCCGTATTTGCAATCAGATAGTCCAGCGTAATCATTCTATCCAGAAAATCCTGTGCGCCAATTAGCCCCATTGCTTCGCAGCAGTTTACAAAATGCTGATAGTCCGAAACATGATTGGGCTGAATTTGCGTTTGCACTAACTGATATGCTGACACAAATTCTGTATTTCTGTCGACAAAATCCGGACAAACAGAATAAATACCATCGTCATAGATCTGAAAGGTATAAGGCACGTGCGGTATTCCAAGTTTTTCACATATGCACGAAGCAATTACTTCATTAACTGGCTCCTGTTGTCCATAACCGCTGCCCGCTTTCAGCAAGCAGCGTTTTCCGTCAATAATTTTCCATTTCTTCTTTAACCATCCATCTGACGCAGCGTCAGGGGTCATAAAACTAATTTCATTGACCTGAGATGAATGCTTTACACCCAAAAGAATGTCTCCCAAATCATCCGAAAAATCATTTTCAAAGAAATTAACCTGCGACCATTTTAACTCCACACCTGCCGGTTTAATCCAGTAGTGATCCGAAAGAGACAACCCCCAGCTTCTAGCAAGAAGAAACTCTGTAGAAGGTGCCGATAGTTCCTCAAGTACTGCTTTAATGCGATCTCTGCTTGCCGGGATGGCTCTGTGCATCCACCAGCGATTCAATTTGCGATAGTCCAAAGCCTGTGCAAACTTACCGTCTTTAAGACCTACCGGGAGATGATCACTGCAGTATACGCAATGCACCTGTTTTACATGCCCATATTCATCTAAATCAAAATCCAGCACAGAAATGTCTTTGTGCATTAAAGTATACGCCATATCGCTTCTCCTTTCTGTTATCAT
The DNA here is from genome assembly GCF_009936045.1 of Emergencia sp. 1XD21-10. GTDB lineage: Bacteria > Bacillota > Clostridia > Peptostreptococcales > Anaerovoracaceae > Senimuribacter > Senimuribacter intestinalis. Next base: position 225,856 of record NZ_QWEQ01000003.1, read on the forward strand.
TTTATTTTACTTTTCACAAGGTGTCAATATCAGGTTTTTCACATTTTTACGCAGTTTCTGGCATCATTTCCACACGTTTTTACTTATCCAGTTGCAAAAACCAGCTACGCCCGCACCAGCTGTTCCTATTTCGCAGCCGGCGCGGGCGCCATTTACATCAAAATCACTTCACATTTTCAATATGAATATCCGGTTTCACACTGCGAGCAAGTTCCAAAACCTGCTCCAGCTCCCTCTTTTGAAACACCAGTCTCCGCGACATGACATCTCTAAGAAAATGAAGCACCACGTAATTTGGATCCGCCACATATTCGATGTGAATATCTGTAATCTCTTCAAAAGACCACACAATTTTATGCTTGCGCAGGATAAAGTCATATGCCAGAACTACGCCCTCCTTGCTGACATAGGTTTCCTTTTGGAAAACCACCGCAAGAAGCAGCACCACACCGATAATTGCAGAATATTTGACTGTAGAATAGAAACTGAACACAATCAGCCCTGCGCCAAATATGACTGCTGCAAACTTTGTGGATTTCCGCATTGTTCTGTCATCATATGCCTTGATTTTATCCATTGCGTTTTTCTGCCTTTCTCTTTGCTTTTAATTCCTTAATCTCTGCTCTGGATTTTCCATCATATTCCTTGTATTTGATACCAATGCCGAGATATGAAATTGTAATTGCCAGAACCGGATTAATCAGGTTCATAAATGCGTACGGCATAAATGCCCAGTTGGACACGCCTAAGGTTGCAGACTGATAAGCGCCGCAGCCATTCCATGGAATCATTGGTGACCAGAGAGTCGCACCATCTTCTGTGGTTCTTGACAGGAAGCTTCTGCTCAGTCCTCTTTCATCAAAGGCTTTCATGTACATTCTGCCAGGCACCAGAATTGCCAGATACTGGTCAGTCAACACAACATCACAGATAATACCGGTTACGATAGTGCACAGCACCAGACCGCCGACACTCTTTACTCTTCTTACAAGACCGCCCAGCAGTACTTCGATAAATCCGCATTTTTCCAGTACGCCGCCAAAGAACAAGGCGAACATGATCAAGGAAATCGTCCACATCATGGAGTCGATACCACCTCTGTTGAGCAGGCTGTCAGTCACTTCGTTGCCGGATTCAATGCTGAAACCGGTCTGCATACCACCAAACACTTCCGGGAAAGTCGCGCCCTGCGCAATCATTGCTACTGCGCCGCCGCAAACTGCAGCAAGAAGCAGCGACGGAATTGCCGGAATCCTCTTTACTGCACCGAAGATAACCACCAGTACTGGCAGCATAATCCAAGGAGACAGATAGAAGTTATCTGCGATAGCATTTTGAATATCCATCGCCAAAGAAGCGTCATAGCCGGATTCGTCGATAACGATAGCGCCCACGATGCCGTACAGCACCAGAGAAATCAAAAATGACGGAATTGTCGTTGTCATCATGGCAGCCACATGATCATACAAAGGCGTTTCCGCCCCTGCTGCCGCAACGTTAGTACTGTCAGACAACGGAGATAATTTATCCCCTGTGTATGCGCCGGAAATTACCATACCTGCTGCAAGAGCAGGGTTAATGCCAAGACCCATTGCAATACCCATCAGAGCCACGCCTACCGTACCGGATGCAGTCCAGGAAGACCCCGTTGCGAGTCCTACAATAGCAGTCAAAATCGCACCTACTACTAAAAATGCGCCCGGTGAAATAATTTCAAGACCATAGTAAACCATAGCCGGCATGGTGCCTGACCAAACCCAGGAACCGATCAACATACCAACGCACATGATAATCAGAAATGCTTCTACAGTTCTGCGAATGCTATCATATGCGCCTGCTGCGATATCCTCCCAGCCGTAGCCGCATTTTACTGCAATCAAGGAAGCTACAACACAGGATGCTATAATTGGCATATGCGGATCCAAGCCCCATTTTACAGTACTTAAAATAATAATAACCATCATAAAAACGATTGGAACGAGTGCTTCCCAAACCTTAGGAAGCCTTGGGGTTCTTTTCTTACCCATAAAATTTCCTCCTTTAATTAGATATTTCAGGTATATTTAAGAGCAAGAACTGTGCCACAAACAAAAATCCCCATTTTTCAAGGAATTTCGCCGCTGCACCTGCTGTCATTTCCAGTGTAGTATGAAATTTATTTCCTGGTTCATAATTTTCATGATGAAATTTATTTCACAGTTTTCGGATTTATTCCATATTCGCCTAATTTATTCCAAAGCTGCCGCGAGGTAATCCCTAAGACCACAGCACATTTTGTCACATTGCCTTCTGTACTTTTCAATGCCCTTTCTATATAGTACTTCTCAAAATCCGCTCTAGCCTCTTTCAAAGCTTTCTGTTCCCCCATAAATAATGGTTCCTTTGCAAGTTTTCCGCACAAAGGCTGCTGCAAATCGTCCATGGTAATTCTGCCGCCATCGCTTAACGCCACCATGCGCTCAATGATATTCTTCAGTTCCCGCACGTTGCCCGGATAGTCGTATCCCAGCAGCATAGACATGACCTGCCCGTCAATATGTTCGATTTTCTTCTTTTGTTCCGCTTCCGTCTTTCTGATAAAAAACTCTATAAGCCCCTCCAGATCCTCTTTTCTCTGACGAATAGGCGGAATAATTAAAGTCAAGGTGTTGATTCGGTAAAGCAGATCCTCCCTGAACTTACCTGCTGCAATTTCTTCTTCCAGGGATTTATTAGTAGCGCAGATCAGCCGCACGTCCAGATCGATTGACTTATTGCTCCCGATCCGTTCAATCTTTCTGCTCTCCAGTACTCTGAGCAGTTTTCCCTGCATGCCCAGAGGCAGATCTCCGATTTCATCCAAAAATAATGTGCCAAAGTTGGCTTCTTCAAATTTTCCGACTCGTTTCGCCACAGCGCCGGTAAAGCTGCCCTTCTCGTGCCCAAACAGCTCTGACTCAATGACACTTTCCGGCAGGCTTTGACAGTTGATCGGCACAAAAGGCTCCTTTCTTCGGCTCCCCTTGCTATGAATATAGTTGGCAAAAACTTCCTTTCCTACACCGGACTCTCCCAGTAAAAGCACATTGATATTGGTGTCTGCGGTCCTGTCACAAAGTTCCAGAAGCCGCAAATACTGCGGATTCTTGGACTCCAGGAATACGTTTTCTTCGTATTGGTTCCGAAGGAGAATATCGCTCTTTTCCGCCAGGCGCTTCAGCTTCGCCAGCCGCTCTACCTTCATAATCAGTTCCTCCAGATCGCTGCTCTTGACAAAATAGTCCTTTGCGCCGTATTTGATAGAATCCACCGCACTTTCAATGGATCCATAAGCCGTCATGACGATAATATCGATGTCCTCGTTTTCAGCGGTCAAGGTACGAATCAGCTCTTCCCCGGAAAGCTCCGGCATGCGCAAATCCGTAATCACCAGATTGACCTCATGATCCTTAAGATATGCCAACGCTTCTTTCCCGTTGGAACAGGTACTGGTCTGATATCCTTTCCGGCTTAAAATCATAGACACCACTTTCTGATATTCAAACTCATCATCAACAATTAAAATATTGTATCCTGTCTTCATATTCTTCCTCCTGCTTTAAGCCATTTTAATGGGAATTTCCACATAAAACACAGAGCCTTCTCCCCGCACACTTTCTGCGCGAATCGCACCCCCCGCCTGCTCCAGCTGAGAATGCACCAGGTAAAGTCCAAGACCGGTTCCCCTCTCTTTGCTGGTATAAAACGGATTGAAAATTTCCGAAAGCCTTTCACTTTCGATACCGCATCCGTTGTCACGAAATACGATATTTACCGTCCTTTCCCAGATTGTGACACGAATCTCAATTTTTCGCTTGCGCTCTACCTCCGCAAGTGCGTCAATACTATTATTCAAAAGATTAATCATAGTAATCTTTAAAAGATCCTCATTAAGCAGCACCGGCTTCGCCTTTTCTCCATTCAAAGAAAATGTCACATCAATATCCTTGCTGTCCATCTGTTTCTTTTCCAGAATCAAAATGTTGCTGATCAGCTCACCGATATCCACTTCCTTATTATCCTCACCGGAAAGCCTGGAAAACTTCAGCAAGCTGTCGATGAGGCGATTGATCCGCTTGATGGAGTCATCAATAACCCGCACCGCATGAATACCGTCCTCACCTTTTACAAAATCCTGAATCAAGAACATATAGCTTTTTATCAGCCCCAGAGGATTGCGAATCTCGTGAGCAAGCCCTGCTGAAAGCTGCCCCACCGCAATCATTTTTTCCTCCTGAATGTTTCGTCGCTCATTGATATACCGCTGGGTCCACTCTTCCACAATGTAAAGTTTTTTATCCCCTTCGTTGAGATCCATGGTATTCTTCATATAGTAATGCTCCTTCAGCTTGTAGACAGTCTCGTCCTCCTGCTGCAAATAAGGCATGACCCACTTGTTGGTATGAATATCGCTCTTCAAAAGTTCCCTCTTGCTGCAGCCTGCGATCCTGCAGATCTCATCGTTGACCTCCAAAATCGTTCCGCTGCCGGAAGCGATAATCAGCCCCCTGTCCAAAGTATCTATGATCAACCGCAGCTGTTCCTTGCTGTTGAACAGCTCTCTGGTCTTTTCCGTTACCTTCTTCGCTGTAGACAAATTCCATATGGTAAAAGCCGCACCGCATATGATAAAGAAAAAACCGATGTTATAGATCACATCTACTTCCGTCATGTCGGTAATCTCCGGCTCCATAGCACCAAACCATTTGCTCTGAGTCTTGGTAATGAGATTTTTCTTTTTCATGGAAAGTACCGCTTTATTAAAAGCGTTTAAAAGCCCTTCGTTATCTTTGTTCAATGCCACACAGATCTCTTTTCTGGAAAAAGAATACTTGAGGAATTTATAATACCGATTGCTGCGCTGCTGGTTAATCAGATAAGACAGCTTCGTCTCATCCCCTGCTACCGCTGCCACTCGATCATTTTCCAACATGTCCAGCGACTGCTGAAAGTCCTTTGCAAAGACCACGCTGACGCCTTTGGCGCCGTAAAGTTCCTCAATCCGCTCTGCAACATCTTCTTCTCCTTCTTCTACTGCAATTCTCACATCGGCAAGCTGATTAATATTATCAAAGCTCGAATTTTCCTTGACCAGTATCTTCCCGTGCATGATATACAGCGGCTCTGTAAAAAGAAAGTCCTCTGCCGGCAGCTGACTCTTATCCACAATGGCAGCCTGAATCGCCCCGGTTTCAAAATCCCGAGTCAAATCACTTTCCTGATTCAATTTGATATCCATGTCATTTTCCAGTTCCACAGAAAGCAGATTGATAAAATCGATAAAAATCCCGTCATTCTGCTGTTCCTCGTTGAGAAAGGAAATGGGCAGTCTATTGTACTGCACACCGCAAGTAATATGTGCCTTGCTGAAATACTCTTTTTGTGAAGGCGTCAGATCCATGCTGTATTTTGTATAGTCGATCCAGTCCATATTATACCGGATCATCATATTGATCGATGCGCCCAGCCAAATGATCAGAACCGCTGCCGCCATAGTTAAAGAAATGCTTCTCTTCATTTAAATACCTATTATTTTATTGGATTGTTATGCGAAATAGTAATCTTTTCTACGTTGATATCCTTTCCATCCACATCCATAATGGCAAAAGTAATCGCCTGATCGAAGCGCCGCTTGCCGCAGCTGCCCGGATTAAGCCAAAGTCTGCCATCTATCATATCCTGCGCATACTTGTGAGAATGTCCGTAAATCACCACATCAATTCCTGCCAGCGCTTCTGGCTTTCCCAGCACTTCTTTCTTATTGTGAATCAGGAAAAACTTACAGTCTTCGATTGTAAAAGTTAAGGATGCAGGCAAATGCTCCGCCCATTCCTTATCGTTATTGCCGCGCACTACATAAAGCGGCGCAATACGCTCCAGTTCTTCTATAATCTCCGTCTTGTTGATATCGCCGCCGTGGATGATACAGTCACAGGTTTTAAGCACTTCTACAACCTCCGGCCGCAAAAGACCGTGAGTATCCGAAATTACACCGATTTTAGTTGGCATAAAACACTCCTTGTTATTTTTTCTTCTGGCTCTTGCGCTGCGTCAGAACAGCAAGCCCCGACGCCAATATACAAATCCAAAGATACTGCCATATAGGCCGGCTGTCTCCTGTCTCTGGCGCATCGGTCACACTTGTATCTGCAGGCACATTCGGTGTCTGCGCATTCTCTGCTTTCGGAACTTCTGGCTCATCCAAATCAATGGCCGGCAGATCGCCTTTTGGAACATCCGGCTCCTCTATGTCAATCGACGGTTGATCGTCTTTCGGAACATCGGGATCCTCTATATCGACTGGCGGTTCCGGTTCCATCGGTTCTTGCGGAATATTCGGCGGATTCGACCCCTCCGGAGTCTGCGGCCTGTCCGACCCTTCCGGTACTTCTATCCAGTTGGCAACAAAGGTCAGATTTCCCATCGTTCCCGCCTCTACCTTGAGTACAGAGAAATCCGTTTTATGATCTTTTTCTGTCGTATCACTGCCCAAACTCCAATGAGAAAAGACATACTGCTTCCCGTTTTCCGTCACAGGCTGCGGATTTTTAATGGTAAAGCTGTCTTTCACCGTGTAGCAGGTTGGATTTTTTCCTTTTGCTGACGCCACCGGGACATCTTTTGCCGCCGTCACAGCTTCAAGGGCATACTCCGCTCCACTCGGCGCATCCGGCCCGTTCTGATATGCAATCGTATAGGAAATCGGCTGCACTAGATAAGTGACAACAGCCGGTATGTTCGCTCCCGTCAAAGTCGCAATCGGCTTTATGCTGCCGTCTTGATCCATCCACGTCAAAGTTTCGGCTTTATCCGCCGGTGAATATATGCCGTCAGCACTTTTATTTACCAGTACATACCCTTTTGCCGCTAGTTCTTGGACGATAGCGAGCTGCGGCGTTACGACCGCCTGATCTGCTTCGAGCTCCATCCCCTTGATAATCTTCGGGTTTGCCGTCTGCTCTGTACCTGCTTCCACAAAATTCATCACATATTTACGCGCGATGACTGGATCATAGTAGAAGATCACGTGATAGGTATCATCCGGATTATGCAGCGTCAAAATTTGATTTGTAACCTGTGCAACATAGCCCGTTTGCATTTTTGCAGTCTGATTCAGTGCTGCGCCTGCAATGAACAGCTGATCCTTCTTCACAGATTTTTCCAGCACATAATAGGTTTTCCCACCGCTTTCCACGATTTTATCATCAGAAATCTGTACAGTCAGATGGTGCTTATCCTTATCTTCATCTCGCAGCCTGTCTGTCACGTAATAAATATGGTAATCAAATGTCTCTGCACTGACCGCCGACCATGCTGCAGCAATGTTCTTGTTTTCTGTAATCGCCTGATCGAAGTCAAATTCAGTTTTCGGCGCAGTGATTGTTCCATCTTCATCTGCCTGATACCAGCCGGACAAAGTATATCCCTCTCTGAGCGGCTGCGGAATCAAGCCGATTGCGGAGTACCGGTTGTTTTCCGGAACTTTCAACGCAATCTGCGCTCTGCCTGCATCCTTTCCACCGTCTAGATGGAAGGTCACCGTATAGAGCGGCGCTTCCCAAATTGCGTACAAATGCAAATTGGATGCAATAGCAAAAACTTCTCCTGCATGCTGCTGCAGTTCTGCATATTCCGTCATAGACCACTGCATATTCTGACCTGCAGGTCCAAGTCCCCATCCTTTGAACTTCCATGCCGCTGTTCCATTTTCTGACCGATCGGGGCAGACAGAACCACGATAGCCATCTGCCTCAATATGCCAGGGATAACCGTTGGTATTATCATCCGCATCCTTTAGCGCAAATCCATATTCTTCCTGCGTCACCAGCGTACCGTAAGGCAATTCAATCGTTCCCAGCGTCACTTCGCTCTCCCCGCGATTTGCTGCATTGATTGGCGCGATATAGGTAATCTGGTACCGATCTCTGTTGTAGTAGAAATACAGATCATACGGATCTTCCGCAGTACCAATACGATTGTACTGATTAGCGCCGTCACTATCCCGATACTTTATGGAGTGGTCAGCGTTGCCATTCACTCTGGTCAAATGCGGTCTGGCACTTGGCACCTGCTTATCAATGCGGTTTGTAGACATGGCAATCACTTGCCGCGCGACTGCATAATATTTAGTCTCTCCATTTTTTGTATATTCACGCACCGCATAATAGTTCCCTTCCGGATCATGATAGACAATCTGCCCCTGATCATAAGATACCCGCATCAAATCCGTAAACCCGTATTGCGCGACTGCCTCATGATTCACCGGTACCAGATACAACATGTTTTGAGGGTTTGTTGTATCTCCATTGTAGATGCTGACTTTCTGCATATCAGAAATATCTAACGCCGGCACTTCATAGCAATGAGTATAGCGATAATAATTGGAACTCATATTATAGCGCCAATAAGCGACCAGGTGATGCACATTGCCAGGATCTTCGGGATTTGCAATCAGTTCCGCTCCCATAGATTCATAGATCCCCTTAATCGTAAATTCGTTATAATGGCTATTTCCCGGTTCCAAAGCATCTGTACGGAATTTTCCGTCTGTGACCGCCCAGGAGGTAACCGCTGCTATTTTCGTTTCTGCTGTCACAGACTCTTCCGGTCTTGAAATCGGCCAAACCTCCTGCAAATCCGCACCATACTTTGCCTTGATGGTAATCGTCTGCGGCACCGGCATTTCTTCATGGCTGTTTACCGCTGCTCGTTTCTTTATATTTCCATAAATACCATTTGGATCAAAGTTAAAGTTCAATTCCCCATTTACTACGCACTCTTTCGCGCCGCGCTTGCTAAATCCGCCGGTATTTATCGCAACGTAGTATGGATAATCCTGCCAACCCTTTCCGTAATAATGAAACTGCAGGGTGTAAATATTTCTGGTAAAGTAGACATAGATCATGGTTTTACCGTCGCCGGATGCCGTGTTTTGATCTGACCCATGCCCACTTTGGGTCTCGTGTACAATCTCAAACGCTTCCTGAGAATAGAACTGCGCCGCATCCAAGCCATGCTCCTGTCCCATGGTTTTTCCAAACTCTGTGGTCACCTGGCTCTGAATTGCATCGACTAATTTTTTTTCGTTCCCATTTTTTAACAAAGGGGTGTCAGTGGTAACTTCCATCGTAAAGCTGCCCATATTGCTATAATGCGCATTGACATTTCCTAGTGCTGGTTTATGGGACTTCGGTTCGTTTTGATAACCGGCGTACTGTTCTTTGTAGTAGCTGCCTGCTTGTTCCGCATTTCCGCCCTCTGCGATTGCCTGTACATCATCTGTTCCGGTCAAATCTTCCGTCCAGAGAATGACACGCACCTGCGTTTTTTCCGGTGTCCATTTCGGATACAGATGAAGCGCCAGCACGCCACCCGACGCCTGCAGCTTTGCTTTTGCAATCAAAGCGTCGTTTATCGTCAATTCCGGGCTGCCATCTGCATTAAGCGGCACTTCTTCATAATCACAATCTCTGTATGCACCGTCGGCATCCGGCTGCGCGTCTTTTTTCAGATATCTCCAGCCGCCAAAGGCATACCCGGTTCGCGTTGGCTCTGTGACATGGTCAAAATTAACCCGCTTACCCAATTTAACCTGTTGTCTCGGTATATAGGTATAATTGGTATCAAAAATCACGCGATAAGAATCCGCCGCCTTATAATATAGATCTACGGTCGTTCCCGCAGAATCGGATGTGCTCTCAATCAGTTTCTGAAAAAAATCCATTGGCGTAAGTTTTTCATAGATGTCGTCAGTCTTTGCTGCCGCATTGGTGGTCGCTCCAACGCGCCCCTGCAGGGTTTCCCGGTGGAGGCGAACATAGTCAACACCATCGATTGTCTGCAGTTCCATGTCCGCAAAGTCATCCAGTCCAGAGAGAATCTTCGGCACCCAATGGTTTACTGTGTAAGAAACGGCACTGCGGCGATAATAAACAGTGAGATGCAAATCCGTTTCACCTTCCAGCGCCTGCACCAGCTGGGCCTCCGTCAGTGTCACTTTCAGCTTTGGATGCACCAGCGGATTTGCACCGATTCCCGCCGGTTCGTCATGCTCACCCATGGCTGCTGCAGTGTAACCATCCGTCTTAAAAATACGCGCCTGATCCCACGCCTCATTATATTCCATCGAATATTGGTTGCCATAGATTGGATTTAGCACTGCATGCGCCTGACCATCATTTTCTTGATCATAGTAAACCTGATGATGCTCTATATCAATATTAAAATCTCCGCGTTCCAGCGCAGCTTCCAGTTCCGCCGCCGTTTCATTTCCGGTCGGCGGTTTTACTAAATACTGGTTCAGCGGCTCCGGATTCAAAACGATGCGAAAACCCGCTGTCGTCGGCAGCTTCCATTCCACCTGGTAAGTTCCGTCTTCTTGTTTCTCTGGCATTGCTTCCACCGTATCGGGCTCTGCCGCAAAGCTGCCTGCCAGACCTCCCGTATTGGAATATCGATACTCCATTTGAAACCGTATCACCTCTGCCGGCACAAAGGCATAATCCGCAAGCTGTCCGTTAAAAACTTCCCGCAGTACGCTGCCTTTGGCTGCGGCGTTTTCTGTACGTACCACCTTCCAGCCGCGTTTTACGGCATAAACAATCCGCGCACCGCCTTCCCTGTTTTCATCAAAGTCTTCGATATGCAGCGGCTTCGCCTCCGTTACCGCAAGCTGCGCCTGATCATAAGTGAAGCGGCGCAAATCGCATACCCCATTTTCAAAATCTGCCTCGGTCAGTTCCAGGGTCTCAGACGCCTCAATGCTTCTACCCTGTCCGCCGCTTGTAAATTGAAAAATGTGGGTTAAATAAAGAGTGTAGACGGTATCTTTGTCACGGGGAATATCATCAGATTCCTCCGTTGTCTTTTCCGTTTCCGAAACAACATGAGATTCGCTGTCAGAAAAGCCCGCCGCTAAAGCTACGGCTGCGTTGGCAACAATCAAAGAAATGCAAAGCGCTATGATGGCAATTTTACGCCATACCCTCCTTTGAAGCGTTCGCCGGTCGGCGTGCTCAAATTCCTTCTTCTGATACAATTTAGGTAAACTTTTCATGGGTAATTCCGTTCTCCCTTCTTGCAAGTACCTTCGTTTTTCATGTGCTCTTCTTTCGGAGATATTTGTATGATTTACTGCTAAAAAGGAAAACGTTCAAAAATAACCTAAAATTCATGCACATAACGATTCAGAGTTCTAACTTTTTTCAATTATAATTTATGTGTATGGCGAATTCTATGTTTATTTTTGGCTAGATGCGATTAGAATGGAAAAATTTTTAGTTGTCCCTCAGAACATCTTAGAGCAACAGTGAGACACAGGTTTCTGTGAATTTTTAGGAAAGGTAATAGGTAGGAACTTCTTTTATCCTTCATCGTAGTCAGACACAGTCAGGCAATCCACCACATGCCGTCTGCCGCTTGATACAGGCTTCCTATCTCTTCTGAAATTGCCTTTCCTTCGTAGTCACGTACAATCACCTTGTTATAGTACTTGTAAGCCTCTGCCTGGCAATTATTCTCTTCACCCCAGCCTTCTTCAACCCATGCCTCAAAGTATATTCTGCTGTCCTCGATGAAAAGTGCGCTCTCATTGGCATTCTTTGGAAAAGAAATCCTCTGCGGATAATAGCATTCAAAGCGCTCCTCTTGGCTTACGATATACACCGGATTTCCTCCGTCCGCAAATACGGGATTTCCGTAAATCGTATTTCTTTTCTTCTCAAAGGGCATATAAACTGTTCCGTTCTCAAAATCGTAAAAATCATTAGTGTCAGAATGCCCATAGGCAAACCTGTCCTGTCCGATGATTTTTTCTGTGTATGCGCCTTGCGGGCACTTGAATCGTTTTAGCATAAATTGAAAATCTCCTTGCTGGCCGGATCTGTCATCTTTTCTTTTAAATTGCCCCAATCATCTCCATAGCGGCAACCATTCGAAGCTTCTCAGGTTCAATCAGTTCTCTCCCATACCCATCCATAAAGCGATTTGTATACGCAGTAGTTCCAAGATTATAATGCAGTGTCCAAATTCCCCAGAGTACATCGATATGCCGATCACCAATTCCGCCGCAGTCAAGATCGATATAACCCGAAAACTTCCAATTCTGTAAAATGATATTTGGCAAACAATAATCGCCGTGCATCAGGACTTCCTTCTTTAGCAGCGGCAGACCCTCTTCTGCCGCACGTTTCGCCTCCGGAAAAGAAGCAAACTCCCAAATGCCTTTGAACAAATCAGGCTCATAGAAGCGCTGCTCAAATCCTCGTTTTACGGCTTCCGTATACGTCATGATTCTATCCTGCACGGGGCAATCACTCCCATCCATTTCATGCAATTCCCGAAGCAGCGCGGCAGTGGTATCACAAAGCCTCTTCGGCTCTGCCAGATAATCCGGATGCGTGCAGTCCTCTCCCGGAATTTTCCTGCTTAGCAGATAGTCCTTTCCATTTGCCAAGCCATAATACAGCACTTCTTCAGATCGCTTCAACGAATGCATATACGCAGTCATAAGCGCCTCTGTTTTCAGCGTGCCTTCCGCAGCCTCTTTCAAAAAATACCCATCATCTTTATCGATGAAAGTCACCCTTGCCTGCGGCGAACTGCTACTGTCAAAAAGTTTGGCGTCCTTCATGTAGTTTGCCACAGTTTCCGGATATGTTTCTATATTCACTTTTATGGGTTTACGTTTCATGGTGCTCCTATGTTCACAATTTTCCTTACATCACAATATACCGGTACACATCATCCCGCACCGGTACTTCCAGCTCATAGTTAATCCGAACAATATCCAGTCCATTATTTTTCATCACCATACCTTCCGGCTCACCTACAGCATGAATCGGTCCCAGATAATAAAACTCCTTGGAAATTGCATCATTTTTATCGCGGCGCACAAAGAGTTCGATATGCACACCAAGTTCTTTGGCCTGATAAATCGTTACAATATCACTGGAAGTGACTTTACGCTTGGATTTAGAATACGCAAGCAAACGAGATGGGCTAATAAACGCATCCTCATAGGCAATGGTATCACTGATGGCATCATCTTTATGATAGTTAATAAATACAGGAAAGCTCCTTGTTTTTTCATGATACTTATAACCGCCAATGTTGAGCGCAACCTCACCTTTGTCCCATTCTAGTAATCTGCATACATCCTCATATGTATATTTTTGATACAGACAGAAGTTTGTACTCCCATAAGTATTCCGGAAATTTTGCTCCCAGCGATGTAAACCAAACTCAATCACTTCGGATAGCATCTTTGCAAAGTTCTCATCCTGCAAAGCTTTCTCAAACGCCGCAGAAATACTCCACTGCATTTCTGTTTCTTCCAGAAAAACACATTTACTGTAAGTGTTCTTATTTCCTCCCGCAGCAAAAAGATTTGTCATTAAGTTCCATAAATTTTCCTTGCTGTACGGGGTTAGCGAAATGTCAAAGCCTTCACGCAGTTCAGCAGTAAAGGCATCCCAAACATCATGCCTCTTCTTCATAATCGTTTGAACCAGTATCAACTCATGCGGACGCTTGCCGGAAGCAAATTTCTTTGATACATATTCCAACATCTGCTCCTGCACGTCATTCAACCGCACCCCAAAATCCTTTTCATATTTTTTCAAGAACATATAGTAAGATCCCAGGGATTTGCTGTCAAAAATGCGCAAGACGTCCAGCGTTCCATAGCGTTCAAAATCCAAAAGCGCTGGAATCCTCCCCAGTTTATATTTCAAATTATAGTAGCATTCTTTGATTAACTTGATGTCGTTAAAGTTGGCTGCATCAATCGCTTCGTAAATCTTTTTCTTCGTTACCTCATCAAAATTCACAGTGGAAGCGCCTGGGATCATGCTGCTGCCATTGCTAATCAATTTTCTCAAGTTGTCCTTATTATAAGTTCGATCACCATAAAGTGCGATTGGAATCAAATAATTATTACTGTAATTTCCAATAAAGTCAATCACCGTTAAATACTCTTTTCCAGCAGCTTTCCGCAAGCCTCTACCCAGCTGCTGCACAAAAATGATCGTCGACTGGGTCGGACGCAACATAATAATCTGATTGACCGCAGGAATATCAATACCCTCATTAAAAATATCGACCGTAAATATATAATCCAACCGATTGGCATCATCGTCGCTTTCCAGCCGCTCAATTGCCTGCTCACGCTCCATTTCACTATTCGCGCCGCTCAGCGCAATGGTCCTTAGACCCCGCAAATTAAAGCTTTGCGACAAACGCCGCGCCTCTTCATTTCGGCTACAAAAGATCAGGCCTTTCACCCTATCCCCATCATGTCCATAATGATTTGCAACCTGCAAAATTTTCTCTACACGCTCATCACAAACTAAACGATTGAACTCCGTAAAGTCGTCAATCACTTCACCGTCAATGAACAAATCACGAATGCCAAAATAATGGAACGGCGTCAGCATTTTTTCTTCTAAAGCACGCTCTAACCTGATTTCGTATGCCACGTTATAGTCAAAGGTTTTGAAAATGTCAAATCCATCTGTACGTTCCGGTGTTGCTGTCTGCTCCAAAAGTGATAATGTCTTAAGAAAGCGCAAGAGAAAATGTCCCAAAAGGATTCCTAAAAAACACATATCA
>NZ_QWEQ01000037.1 GCF_009936045.1 Emergencia sp. 1XD21-10
GTCTCCGGAAACCGTTGCAATTTCAACATAAAAAAAATAGGCTAGACATTTTGTCTAACCTAAGTATAAACTCTCCCCCCACACAAAAACAGCCATCAGTAGCTGACGGCTGTTTCCAATTCTAAATCCAGCTTATTCGACAATGAAAACATTTTTAAAAATCTCCTCTAGCGCAAGATTCTTAAAGAATTACATCATACAGTTTTGCTTCATAGATATGCTTCACCCCGCAGTGAAAGAAGTTAAGATTTCATAAATTTGTTTTTGGTCAGTGTCAGCATCCAGTTGAAAGCGTAATACCGTTAAAGCGAACTTAAGATTTACTGCTTATTCTCGTTTTTCATGATATCTCGCATAATTTTTACGCCTCTTGCAGTCAAATCTCTTTCATTTACTCCTTTAGCCTCTAAAATTCTTTCAATCGCCTGTGAGGGGTCAAGAGAATGATACGGATAGTAAAGACCTCGAAGTTCTTTCGGTTTGATGAACTTGTATACCTGTTTGCTTGTCTTTTGATATGTGTAAGACCAATAGCGATAAATATACCCAATCCAATACAACTCTGCTTCGGAATATTTTTCTTTGCCATAGGAGCTTTTGCCAAATTCTGTATTTACTTCATCAAAAATCTGATTTGTATCACAGGCTTCAAACAAAAAACCGCCAAAATCCATACGCTGTGCCACCTGAGAATGCATAAACCTTCTCATAAATATTGGTGAACTGCATTCTGTTTCTTTTACCGAAGCAGAAAAAACATCTCCTTGTATTTTACATAACTTTAAACCGATTTCATCAATTTTTCTCATTTCAAAATATCCTCTATATATTCGCCCTGACCCCTGTATTGCCTACGGGCGACTTTTACTTTATCATTACCGATACGTGACTCTTCCTGCTTATACGAAAGATAATACCGCTTTTCATCGGATGCTAAATAACAATGGCGTAATATCCGCAACTGACTTAGTGCTTTATCAGTAACAAAAACATATTGATTACCGAGATTAGTTGCGGAAAGACAATGCTGACATTGAACATCTGTGATTTCACCGTCAATAAAGTTGTCGATAATCTCAAACATTCTATTGTCGGCAATCGGAGCAATAATATAGTCGACCCCTTCAAGCTTTGCAAGTAAATCCTGTATAATAGGGTGATTCGCATAGTCGGTTAATTTGTTTCGGAAATAGGCAATAAGCAACATCCAATCCCTATCAACATTTAATTGCGTATAACTCAAAGCCGTTTTATTAAACTCTAAAACATAGAGTGAGGACTCCGGATAATTGGCAACAAACATAGCCGATTGTTCCAAACTTTCTCCGCAGTAAAAGCCTCTGCCAAAATCATTGGTATTTTTAGATCTCTCAATTGAAACCCTCCCGTCAATGTATGTTTTGGCGCCGTGAAAAAGTATGGTAGAATTACTGCTGCAATCTTCTTTAAAAAGCTGCTCTTTTATCTTGTTAAGCCGGATACCTTTACCGAAGGCAAAGTTGTAAAAGGCATTCAGATTGGATGAAGAAATCTGTTCCTCATTTTTTCTCCACCGAGAAATAGTTGTTGCAGTAACGCCGATATCATCTGCAAGTTCTTTTGCAGTTATATCTAATAATTCCATTACAATTTCAATGTCTGTACACAATGCGAAATCATTCATAAACAACTCTCCTTTTGTACTGTCAAACTTATTATAACATATGTTGAAAACAAGTTCAAACAGTTTTGTAAAACTTATTTTCAACATTTATAAAGATAAAGTTTTTTGCGATTGTCTTATTTACTGTGAAACACGGGATTCTAACAAACATTTTAAAAAACAATACTGAAACTCACTGAAGTGTGATATAATGATTGAAATATATCAAGGAGGTACGCAACCCAATGAAAATAGGCGTTTATCAATTTTCAAGCACAAACAGTATCAGAAATAACTTAGAAACTATAAGAAATGCCATCTGCCTTGCCGCCGAACAGGGTGTCAGACTGATTGTTTTTCATGAATGTGCACTATGTGGGTATCCTCCTATCGAGCAAAACATTGACAATATTCCTAAAGAGGAAATAGACGCAGCTCTGCTGCACATATCTGAACTTGCCAAACAGTATAAAATATTCGTAGCTGTCGGAACTGTAAGATTTGACACCGAAGGCAGATTTAATTCCATTGGTCTCTTTGCTGATGACGGAACGCTGATGGGCTATTATGACAAAACTGCATTATGGGGCTGGGATACAGACCACTTTATCAGAGGAACAAAGCCCGGTATCTTTGAAATCGACAATATAAAGGTCGGATTCCGCATCTGTTTTGATGTTCGATTCCCTGAACCTTTTAGAGAACTGTACAAAGAAAATACAGATATTTGCTTTGTATCCTTTTCGGATACCAGTGAAACTCCTCTACCGGACCGCTACAATATCATTAAATCTCATCTCATTACGCGTGCTGTCGAAAATGTTATGACAATAGTTTCAGTCAACAGTATCTCTCGTTTCCAGACCGCTCCTACCGCTATTTTTGATTATAACGGCGAAATCAAGAAAGAGGCTGTATTGAATTCTGAGGGTTTACTGGTTTATGATTTTATCAAGCCTGAAACCACATTCGGCATGAAAGGCAGACTGGTAAATAGCGATTATTTTCTGCAGACATGACGGTCACAACGGTTATGACAAATCACCCTAATTTGATGATTTGCCATAACCAAAATCCAACAAAACCTTAACAATCATATTAAAACCTATTAATCCACATTTCCTCCTGTTTTTTCACTTCTCAAATCCTCTCAATTCAGCCTTTTTCCCTGCTTTCTTCCCCTGCAAATTCTGGCACTATTCTTGCAAGTTATATGCGTAGAAAACGTTCAGCAGGATTTCAAAAGAAAGGAATCTCATTTATGTTTGACTGTATCATAAAAAACGTCCGTATCATTGACGGCACTTCCGCTCCCTGGTATCGGGGCAGCGTCGCCATCAAGGATGGACGCATCCATAAAATCGGTACATGTACTGCCGAAGAAGAAAACGACGCAGCGGAAATCGTGGACGGAGAGGGTTTATACCTTTCTCCTGGTTTTATCGACCTTCATTCTCACAGCGATGTCTCACTACTGGAATATCCGCTTGCAGAAAGCAGAATTCTACAGGGTGTTACCACAGAAATCGGCGGCAACTGCGGCATGTCCGTAGCACCGGTCAGCGCTGACCCTGAAAGAAAAAAACAGTTAAAAGATTATGTTGGTGATTTAACATACAACTGGGAAACCGTTGGAGAATATTTAGATACTTTGAAGGAGCATAAGCTGAGCGTTAACTTTGGAACCGCTGTCGGACACGGCACCATCAGGCTGGCGGCTATGGGATTCGATGCACGCAAACCGACCAGCGAAGAGCTTGCACAAATGCGCGGACTCCTTCGCAAAGCTTTAGAAGACGGTGCATACTTTATGTCCAGCGGACTGATTTATCCGCCGGGTTGCTATGCAGACGCAGACGAGCTGGCAGCTTTGTCAGAAGAACTAGTTCCTTTCGGTTCTTTCTACGCAACCCATATGAGAGACGAAGGTGACTATCTGGTGGAAGCGCTTTCCGAAGCGCTGGAAATCGCAAAACGCTCCGGCGCACCGCTGCAGGTATCTCACCACAAATGCACCCGCAAATCCGGCTGGCAGGTCAGCTGCAAAACTACTATTGCCATGATTGACAGAGCTAGACGCGAAGGTCTTGACGTAAAAGTGGATCAATATCCATACAATGCTTCTGCCACTACTTTGGACAGTAATGTGTCCTTATGGGCATTTGACGGCGGCATGGAAGCTCTCTTTGAACGACTTCGGAATCCAGAGACTAGAGCAAAACTAAAAGAAGAAGCCAGGCAAAGTCACCTGGGCAGATGGGGAGACATCTGCGTCTCCTACGTTGCCAGCGAAAAAAACGCTTGGGTGGTAGGTAAAAATATAGAAGAAATTGCAGAAATTCGTGGCGTTGATCCGGAAGACGCATGCTTTGATTTGATTTTAGAAGAGCGTGGTCGTGTCAACGAGGTCAACTACGGCATGTGCGAAGAAGATATCGAATACATCATGCCACAGCCATATGTGATGATTGGCTCCGACGGTGAAGCTGCTTCCATGGATTATCCGGGACAACCGCACCCTCGCTGGTTTGGTACGTTCCCGCGCGTAATCTCCAAATACTGCAGAGAGCGCAAGCTCTTCCCGCTGGAAACTGCCATTTTCAAAATGACCGGACTTCCTGCAAACCGTCTAGGCATTAACAACAGAGGTCTAATCAAGGAAGGCATGCAGGCGGACTTAGTCCTCTTTGACTTTGATGAAATTGAAGACACTCCGTCCTTTAATAATCCTAAGCAGCCATGCAAAGGCATTCGCCGTGTCTACGTAAACGGCGTGCTGACAGCGAAAGACGGCAGACACACCGGCGCAAAAGCTGGCGCTATCTTGAAAAGAGGAGAAACCCTATAATGAAAGAACAAATCTTAAATGAACTCTCTCAGATGGAGGGAAAAGTTGGATTTTACTACCATAATTTAGTCACTGGCGAGACTTACGGCTACCGCGAAAAAGAACCATTTCTTCCGGCAAGTGTCGTAAAGCTCCCTTTAATGGCAGCTATTCTCCTGCTCCGCTCCCGTGGGGAAGCAGACTTTCGAGAAGAAATTCTAATTCATCAGGATCAGAAAGTGCCCGGCTGCGGCGCAGTACAGCACATGACCGGTGAGGTGACTTTGGATATGGAAACGCTGGGAAAACTGATGATTACCATTAGTGACAATACAGCAACTAACGCACTGCTGCGTCACTATACCGTCCCAAAGATTAGAGAAGCTTTTCTGGAACTTGGCTTAATCGGAACCCAGTTTAACAGAGAATTGTGGGATTTAGAGAGAGAAGCCCGCGGAATCAACAACTACTTTGTTCCTGAAGAAATCGGCATTCTCCTGGAAAAGATATACCATAAGACTCTAGTCAATGAGGAATCTTCCATCTGGCTGGACGATATCATGAGGCAGCAGCAAATAAACCACAAGATGGGCGGTCATCTGATTATGGACTATCCTATGGCGCACAAAACCGGCGACGAAGAAGACAAAGCCCACGATGTAGGCATTGTCTATGCAAAACAGCCTTTTGTTGTCTGCTTCGCCTCAAACGAAGTCGATGTCCCTATGTACGAAGACTTTATCCGCAGAACCACCAAGGCTCTTGTCGAGCAAGCTGAGCTGGCTGACAACGCCGAAACAAAATAGCGATACCAAGACTAAAATCTTTTCATTTTCATTCACAAAGAGCTGCATTTACTGCAGCTCTTTGCCATTGCAGCAATTCACATGAGTGTGCATATTTTAAGCATTTCTTTTCAAAATACGTACAACTGCGTGCATATTTTGAAATCTTTTCTCGAAAATATGCACATCACCTTTTCAAACTATGCATATTTTCGTGATAATCAGCAAATATATGCAGATTATCTGAATATGGCTCCCGATTTTCAAGTGAAATGTACATATTTTTGGAGTTTCTTCGAAATCTATGCACAGCCTCGTGCATATTTTGAAACCTTTTCTCGAAAATATGCACAATACCCAGCACCTCCAAAGTAAACTCCATCAAACCGCCGCTCCACCAAATATCAAAAAAGCGGAACGCTGCAAACCGGCGCGATAGCACGTCTTGCAGCGTTCTTTAGGTTAAGAAAAATGTATATTACTGGAATGGTAATTTCTATTTTGTAGACCCTTTGCCTTTATACCCCTGTCATAAACATTCTTGCAATGGCAAGGTCGGTCGGTGTCTTCGCGGTGATTTCTACAGTATTGGAGTCAATCTGCTTTGCGCCCGGATACCAGGAAGCGTGTCTGGCTTTCTGATGTTTCTTGAAGTTAATCTCCATACGATACTCATTTGCCAGTGGCTTCGACTGATGCTTTGCAGCCAGGGCTTTTTTTACACCGTCTTCAATCAGTGCGATAGCTTCTTCCGGATGAATATTCCAGGTCGCATTCCCTGTGCCGTGCTTTACAGCCACAGTCTCCATAGATGGATACAGAGATTTTGCATCATCGCAAATGCCTTTGTCTCCAGAAAGGAAAATGGAAGGTACACTCATTTCATCGGCAAGAAGCGCATTGAGGGAAAACTCAGAGGCAAGTTCTCCATTGACTTTAATCCAGTTGAAGAGATAATCTTCAATGGTATGGGTCAAAGGACTGTCATTGGACCACGCTTTTGCATGGTAACCGATATAAATTGCGCCATCGTAACTTTGATCAAGACCTGCCATCATAGCGTAAGGATCCGACATCCAGCTGCGAATCAGCTGGGTTCCCTTTGGCAGCAGGTTAGCGTCAATGTTCAGCCCGTCTTCATGACCGTCCTTAACTACAACCTCGTATCCTGCATCTAGAGCTGCCCTGCATGCTGCTGCAGTTTCCAGGCTCATCTGTCTGCATGCTGCGTCATAGCCCTGACCGCCATAGCGGGTTTCACACCAGCCAGTTACTCCGGTGATTCCTTCAATATCTGCACTAATAAATATCTTTCTCATCTTATAACCTCATCCTAGATGAATTCACGCAGTCCGTAGAGAACTTTGTTTCTGATTCCCTTTGTGGTTTCTGCATGGTACATGGAGCTGATAACAGCTTCTTCTACTACCTCTGCAGTAGCGTCGAAGAGTTTATCCATAGCGTTGTCATGAAACATCTTAGTTTCCAGAACATCTTCTTTGCTGTAATGCGGAATTCTATTTCCATTGGAGAATGCGATGGCGATATCGCCGCTTCCATTTCCAAGGAAAGAACCGACTCTGGCAAGACCGACAGTTGCTCTCTTTGCAATACGTTTCAGCTGTCTGTCGCTGAGCGGGATATCTGTACCAAGTACAATAATGATAGATCCCTTTTCAGGTTTGTCTTCCTTTGGAAGCTCCGTCTTAATACGCTTTCCGTCAATTCTGAGATTGCCTAGTACACCAAAGTTTGACATGACAATTGCGCCAAGAGTGTATTCTTTTTCGTTGCATGTGATAATTCTGGAAGCGGAACCGATTCCGCCTTTCAGCCCCATACAGCACATACCTGTACCGCCGCCGACACCGCCTTCGGTGAATTCCTCGTCAGCCTTTTCCAAAGCTTTCAGCACATGCTCTTCTTTCACGTGCATGCCGCGAATGTCGTTCAGTTCGCCGTCGTTACACTCCGTTACAACACAGTTTACGGTTCCCGTAGATACACCAATATCCTCATTATCTTTCAGCATATACTGAATTAATCCATTTAATCCAGCGCCCACGCTGAGGGTATTCGTCATCAAAATTGGTGTCTCGATGGTGCCCAGTTCTTCGATTTGAACAAGACCCGCACTCTTTCCGAATCCGTTGATGACACATGCACCGGCAGCAACCTTTTCCTGAAACAGGTTTCCTTCGTGAGGCAGGATTGCTGTAACCCCGGTATGTATAAATTTTTCGTCGTCTTTCAGCGTGACATGCCCAACCTTTACGCCGGGAACATCACTAATCAAGTTTCTTTTTCCTTTCGGAAACTTGTTCTGCAAATCTACTTTGCAATCCTTTGGCAAGCCCATTCTTTGCCCTCCTCTATTATTTTATGTGTCCTTTTACAAACCATAGTTAATGCAATTTTTGTGCCAATTGACATATCGCCCAAAAGCTTGTAAAAGCACACAGAGTAGCGATTCACCCATTTGCATGATGTGTTTCTATCTTATTTCATCTCGTTTCAACTTGTTCCTGCATTTCAGAAAGCATCCTTTCTGAAAAAAGGAGCCGCCCAGATAGCGGCTCCTCATTCACTACTTCATATTAGCATAATGCTCTATATTTTACAGATTAGTATGCCAGATCATTGAGCGGAGTGGAACCGTCAGCTAATACGTTGAAGCCCTTCAGATCTTTGTTCATAGCGGAGAAGGAAAGTTCAGCGTACATAGGAATCATGTTTACATTTTCAAACAGATACATCTGGATATCACCAACCATCTTAGTTCTTTCTTCACCGTCAGTTTCGTGAGCTGCTTTTTTAACCATATCAAAGTATTCGTCTGTGTTGCTTGGTGCGTTCTTGTCATAGTGGCAAGCATTCAGTACCAGCATTGGTTCTGCCCAGGACAGCCATTCGATACCAGCGTCATACTTGTCAGCACTGATGTTTTCGTATACGTAGTTCCAGTCAATTGCTTCGATGTTCATCTGGAAACCAACCTGTCTCAGCTGTTCAGCCATAGCTTCAGGAATGGTGGTAGCATCAGTCCAAGCATACCATGTGAACTCTAATTTCTTACCGTCCTTTTCACGGATGCCGTCTTTGCCTTCTTTCCAGCCAGCTTCTTCGAGGAGCTGCTTAGCCTGTTCAGGATCGTTTGCCAGATTCTTCTGGAACCAGTCTTTTGCATCCTGATTGAAGTTCTGTACTGTATCGTAAATCATGGAATAAGCAGGCGCAATCAGTCCGTCAACAGATTCTGCCAAACCGTCTCTGTCGATAGCCAACGCTAATGCTTTACGAACGTTAATGTCGGAGAATACATCGTGGTCAGTGTTCATTTCGAAGTAAGTAATGTTCGGATATGTAGTATCAACCATTTCGATATCTTCATTGTCCTGCAGTTCCAGATACTGGTCGCTGCCTACGGACATCAGAATGTCTACGTTTCCAGCCTTCAGATCTTCTGTCTGGGTAAATTCTTCTACATTAAATCTTACCTTTACCGTTTCAAATTTGCCAGCGCCCTGGTTTTCTACCAGCGGATTTGCACATTTGAAGCCTTCGTTTCTTACAAGGTTTACTTCAGAACCGGATACATATCCGTCTTCAGCCAGCGCATACAGTCCGTAAGGGTGGCATTCCCACATGAGCTCTTCGTCACTCATATTGTCCAGTTCGTCTTTGTCGATTACAATTACGAAACCAGCACAGAAGTAATACAGCATGTCGGAACGGAATTCGGACAGGTGCAGTGTAACTGTTCTGCCTTCCCATTCCATGGATTCGATGTTGTCATAACCATCGTTATAAGGGCTGACTTTCTGTCCGTGTTCGATGGAAGCGATTACGTCTTCCGGTTCAACCTGTTCGCCAGTGGAATACAGCATTCCTTCCGGTACATCAAAGGTAGCAGTCTTTCCATCTTCGCTTACTTTCCAGTTAGTGCATACGTTGTCAGCTACATCGCCTGTTTCAGCGTTCCACTGGAATAAAGAAGCTGAGTTCAGTCCCTGTCCGCCTGCAGTGCTGTCCAGCTGGTAAGTATCCAGTCCGTACCATTCACCGTCAATAATGGTCAGCTCAGTCTTTGCAGAAGCCTCATCTCCGCCATCGCCACCGCCGCAAGCGGTCATGCTGAATACAAATACAGCAATCAGGCTCAATACCAATAATTTCTTTTTCATGTTGTCCTCCTCTTTTCATTGGGTTAGGATACCCTCTAGTTTTTTCTCTACCGAGGGCAATATATATTGCAATTTATATTACAACCATCTTTAATTTCCACTTAATCAGCAAGCGGATGGAAGCAGGAAACCTGATGTCCCGGTGCGATTATCGTATCCTTTGGCATCGTTGTCTTACATTCCTCAGTCGCATATTTACATCTGTCGCAGAATCTGCAGCCGACTCCGATATTGATCAGGCTGCCCGGATCGCCGCCCATGACCTCTTTCTTTCTGTCACGAAGATTCGGGTCAAGAATCGGCGCTGCGTTAAGCAATCCTCTTGTGTACGGATGCTTTGCATGTTCCGCGATTTCAAGGGTTGGTCCGAATTCCACCAGACGTCCCAGATACATGACAGCGATTTTATCGCTAATGTACTTGATGACGTTCAAATCGTGAGTGATTACCAAATAGGTCAGATTCAACTGTTCCTGCAGGTCAAGCAACAGATTGAGAATCTGTGCCTGTACGGATACGTCAAGGGCACTGGTCGGCTCATCGAGAATCATCACTTTTGGATTCAGTGCCAGCGCTCTTGCGATAGCAATTCTCTGCAGCTGACCGCCGGATAACTGGTGTGGGAAGCTGTCCAGATATCTCTGGTCCATCTTTACCATTTCCAGCACTTCCTTAGCCTTCTGCTTTGCTTCGGCTTTTGGCACGCCGTGAATAATCATCGGACGCATGATGGAGCTTTCTACAGTCTGTCTCGGATTCAGGTTGGAAGCCGGATCCTGGAACACGACAGCAATTTCGCTGCGAAGCTGCTTCATCTCAGCCCTGCTGGCATTTGCAAGGTCAATTCCGTTGATGGTAATGTTACCGCCGGTCATCTTAGTCAGGTTCAAAATTACACGCGCCAGTGTCGTTTTTCCGCTGCCGGATTCTCCAACCAGACCGACAATCTCACCTTCTCCAATTTCCAGGGAAATATCATCTACTGCCTTTACGTAGGTAGTTGTCTTTTTTACAAGGCCTTTAGAAATAGAAAAGTATTTTTTTAGGCCATCCAGTTTAATCATCACTTTCTCCATCTTACTTTTCTTCCTTTCCAGCCAAATGACAACGGCAGAAATGGCTTTCACTTACATAATTCATCGGAGGTGCTTCTTTGAAGCACACTTCCTCTGCAAACGGACAGCGGTTTGCAAAACGACATTCCGGTTTCTTCTCGGTAATACGAGGAACAGAACCCGTGATAGTCTGCAAACGCCCCTCCGCTTTGGTCTTGCTAGGCAATGCCTGCATGAGAAGACGAGTGTACGGGTGAGTTGGGTTTGCAAAGATTTCAAATACGTCTCCGCTTTCTACCATTTCACCGGCATACATGATACCAATCTTGTCTGCAATTTCTGCTACCAGACCAAAGTTATGGGTAATCAGCATAATTGCCGTATTATATTTATCTTTCAATTCTTTCATGATTTCCAGAATCTGCGCCTCGATCGTTACATCAAGAGCAGTGGTCGGTTCGTCTGCAATGAGCAGCTCCGGATTTCTGGATAACATCATAGCGATCATGACACGCTGACGCATACCGCCGGACAGTTCATGGGGAAAGCTCTTTACGCGTTCCTCCGCATCCGGCATCTTAACATCCTTAAATAATTGAGTTACTCTGTTCCATGCTTCTACTTTATCTACTTTGTCAAGCTGGATTGCTTCTGCAATCTGTCCGCCTACGGTGTACACTGGATTTAGGGAATCCAGCGGATTCTGGAAAATCATACCGATTTCTTTTCCGCGAATAGACTCCATTTCCTGCTGTGTACAGGTGCGCAGATCTTTGCCTTTGAACAGAATTTTTCCATGCATCTCCTCGTTGCCACCCGGCAGCAGATTCATGATGCTGTGGGCAACGGTGGATTTACCGCAGCCAGATTCACCGACTACTGCAAATACCTCGCCTTTATTTACTGTAAAGTTTACATCGTTGACAGCAGAAAGGTATCCATCCTTTACTTTGTAGTCGATGGACAGATGTTCAAGCTTTAATAATTCTTCACTCATTTCCATACTCCTTTCTTGCTTTACTGTGACTTCATATGCGGATCGAGGAGGTCTCTAAGACCTTCACCCAGCAGATTAAAACCAAACGTAGTGTATACCAGTGCAATACCAGGGTACAAACTGAGCCAAGGCGCTCTGGTAATGGATTTGATACCTTCAGAGATTGCAAGTCCCCAGTCCGGTGACGGCGGCTGTGAGCCAAGTCCCAGGAAAGACAGCGTAGTTGTCGACATGATAGTTCCCGGCAGGTTTAAAGATACCAGAACAATCAGAGACGGAACTACATTTGGCAATATGTATCTGACCATTAGAGCAGCGTTGCTTTCACCAAAAGCTTTTCCGGTTTCAACAAACGCCATATTTCTAAGGGATAAGGTCTTTGCTCTTACCGCACGCGCATAACTTGCCCATGCAACAAGGGAAATTGCAATAATAGTGTTGGTCAAGCCTTTACCGATTAAGGTAACTACCGCCAGCGCCAGAATGGTTCCCGGAATACACCAGGTCAAATCTGTCAGGAAGGACAGGATTCTGTCAACCCATTTTCCAAAGAAACCGCAGGCAAGACCTACAACAACGCCGATAACAAGCTGAATACTGCCGCCCAGGAAGGCTACCCACAGAGCCAGTCTGCTTCCGTAGATAACGCGAGAAAACAAGTCTCTCCCCAATGCGTCTGTACCAAACCAGCATTTTGCACTTGGCGCCTCATAGCGACCGCCAACGCCGTGTTCATTGACACCGTATGGCGCAATCACGTCTGCAAAAGCTGCTATAATAATGAGGGAAACCAGAACGAACAAACCAATCATGAAGTTTTTGTTCTTCCAGCACTCATAGAGTCTTTCTTTCCATTTTTTGTTCATCTTAGTTGTCACCTCCGCTCAATGATAATCTAATTCTCGGATCCAGGATACCCATGATGATATCACTGAGCAAGTTGCAGATTACGGTCAAAATCGCAATCAAAAGCAATACCGCCTGTACAACCGGCATGTCCTGAACGATAATAGAGTTGAGAAGGAGGTTTCCCATACCTGGCAAACCAAATATTTTTTCGATGATAACGGCACCAGAAATCAGCCAAGGAATTGACATGAACACCAGTGTAGTAACCAAAATTAATGAATTTCTAAGTACATGCTTAATCAAAACAGTTTTCTTTGGAAGTCCCTTTGCATAGGCTGTGGTTACATATTTTTCGTTAAAAACTTCCAATACTTCTGTTTTAGTGATACGGAGCGTCCCCCCCATACCGGTAAGTACGGTTACTGCAATTGGAAGTACCCAGTTTTCAGGCTGTGCATAACCACTAATTGGCAGTACACCAAGCTTTACACTGAAGAACAGGATGAATAGCGCTGCCAGCCAGAACGACGGCACTGCGGTGAGCAGCAGCGAAAAGTTAACTGTAAATCGGTCAAAAAAACCGTCTTTCTTTACCGCACACAACAGTCCCAGTGGCAAGGCAATCACAAGCTCCAAAATCAGCGACCATACACAAAGCGTTAAACTGTAAGGAATCCTCTGTTTCATTAAATCCCAAACATCACTCTTGTATCTTGTGGATGTTCCGAAATCTCCGTGGAGAATGTCTGACGCCCAGTTCTTGTACTGGGTAAAAAATGGCAGGTCATAGCCCATTTCATGGGCAATTTCTGCTTTTCTTTCTTCCGATACTTTACGGTCTACGACCATATCTACCGGATCACCTGGCATCATGTACATTAAGCTGAAAACCAGGAAAGATACGCAGATAACTAAAAGCAGTCCCTGCAGAATTCGTTTGATAGTATAATTTCTGATAATTACATCTCCCTTCTTTATTTGTTGCTAAATATAACATACAAAGAGCTAAATAAAATTCCCCTTACACTCTCTGATAAATTCTGTTGTAGCATCTCACGCCCCATGCTTTTCCATCTCTAAGGAAAAAGCGGAAGGAACTGACTCTTCGGGTCGGATCCTTTTCAGCAAATACCGCAAATGCCAAGCCGCCGCAGTATTTCAGGATTCCTTTCATCCCGTTATAATCCACCTTTAATATGCCGTCCTCATAAGTAACGATGGTATGTGCCGGCAGCCCTTCATTGCTGAAATAATCCCCGCAGAGCATTTCCGGCTGGCTGAACTCTTTGCCATTTGGCACGATCCAATGATGTTTTGTTTCCAGCGGAAGTCCTAGTGCAAAATTATATAACACCCACAAAAATTCCTCTACATCGACATCGCCCTGATTGCAAAGGACAGTGCCGCTGTAGCCGGTTTCTGTAAATCCACCCATAGAAGATACGCCATGAAGTCCGCCGGTGTGCTGGCAAATCTGCATACCTCCAATCAGATTTTTCGTAAGACCTAAACAATAGAAGGGTTCCTTCCTAAGTGGGAATTCTCTTCCCACCATCAGTTCTACTGCTTCTTTCGGGATAACCTGGCTGCCTTCCCACATACCGTAATCTGCCAGCATCTTGTAATACCTGGTCATATCGCTTGCTGTGGACTTTACACAGGCGCAGCCGCGGAAAGGCGGAAGCACCGACCAATTGTCATCCTCGTACATTTTGTTTTCTTCATAGTCTTTTTCAAAAAGACTGGTAATATTACCCTGTGCCAAAATCTTTGCCTCACTTGCGTCAAGATCCAGAACAGAGCGAGTCATGCCTAAAGGTTTAAATATCCGTTCAGTCAAAAACTCTTCCAAGGTGATTCCTGCTGCCATATCCACTACATAGGAGAGAAGTGCATAGCCGTCATTGGAATAACTCATGAATTCGCCCGGCGCACCAAGCGGCGTATAATCGCCCTGTGCCAGATAATCTACAACCTGATCGATGGTTTCCATCTTGTTCGGCGCTGTTTTTACCATATGGCGATACCAGTCATTGTCCTCTTCGGCACTGTTCATCGCGATGGACCATTCCAGCGGAGGAAGAGGCGGAATACCTGCTCTGTGCATAGCGATGACTCTCAGTGTCACGCATTCATCCGGTGCGCCTGGAATATGTAAACTTGGAAAATACTTGGTAATCGGATCATCCAGGCTCAGCTTGCCTTCTGCATGAAGAATACAACATGCCAGCGCTGTCATGGATTTGCTCATAGAGGCTATGCCAAAAACCGTATTTTCGTCTGTCGGCAAATTCTTTTCTATACTTCTATATCCGAAGCCTCTTTCGAAGATGGGTCCCTCTGGTCCGCGAAGGGATACAGCCATGCCCGCATATCCTTTTTCCTGAAAAAGCTTCTCTAAATACTGATTCAATACTTCTTTATCCTGTTTCATTGTCTTTCCTTTTGTCTGTCCATACGTCATTCGAACTTATAAAAATAATCTGACAGATTATTTGCATATATAAACAGCAATTTTTATGCCAAACTTATTTATCTAAATTCCTGACGTACTTCTAACGATTTTCTATCCTTAATGCACCCCATAATAGGATACATTAATAATTAAATCCTGTTTCAACTCATTTTAATCTTCTTCCGCTGAACAAAATCACTTTTTCAGCAAGCACTTCCATCGGATCTACATAAAAATCTGACAATCCGTTATCGGCTTTGATGACGGACAGTTCCGTGCATGCCATAATTGCTTTTTGGCACCCGGCACTCTTTACCGCTTCTTCAATTCTATCCCAAGAGACTGCGTCCCAGACAAGTCCACTCTTAATTCGGTCATAAATCTGATACATGACTTCCTTTTGTATTTCCTCAGACGGCGCATAAGCTGTAAGCCCCGCTGCTTCCATATGTTTTTGATAGAGTCCTGTTTTGATGGTCCCATCCGTTGCAAGGACAGCAACTTTTGCGCCCGGCGTTTCTCTTGCAATGGCATCAACAGTTTCTTTAATCATGTGAATAAAAGGAACCTTGAGTTGATCTACCATCATTTCTCCAAAGAAATGTGCTGTATTGCAGGTAATACAAATCGCTTCGCACCCGCAGTTCTCAAGTACTTTTGCGTCTTCCAAAAGCTGAGAATACACTTTATCATATTCACCGCTTAAAATGGCGCCAGTTCGATCCGGCATAGATGAATCACTGTAAATGACCATCCTTACATGGTCCTGGTCGCAATCTGCAGCAGTCTTTTCTGTTACAAGCTTATAAAAGAGCTGCGATGCCATCGGTCCCATGCCGCCTAACACTCCAATCTTTTTGTCCATATTGTTACTTCTCCTTATTTTTTAGGCTGTCTTAATTTAAAGAGCAATTTATATGCCAATTTTACCACAGTATTCAATTTTTTTATATCGCTGTTTTCCCCCTTTTTTCATCACGCTTCTTCCAGTATTTTGTGTTATAATCCTATTAAATCATATTTCACCACATTTTCCCTTTTGTTTTTGCTCGTTTTAGGCTATACTATTCTTATTAAATTATCCCGTGCATTTTTTGCTCAAGCGAGGTGTTTTCATGAACAATTCAAAAAGAGTTATCATTATATATAGAACGTCCAACAACAAGAACGCTATTGAGTTTATCAAAAATAATCTGGAGGACATCTTTGGCGAACATATCGTATTCACCAACTGCTACTTAAACGATTTGGCA
>NZ_QWEQ01000038.1 GCF_009936045.1 Emergencia sp. 1XD21-10
TACGAGTCCTGTGAGCAGGAGCTTGACAGGATTAGCGCAGAAGAATATGCGTCAAAGATAGACTTCAGCGATGAAGATATCTTTGAAATGGTAAATAGTCTGAAGCCGCCAGCGCCGGAAATAATCAGACTCCGCTATGTATCGGAATTGAGCATGGTGGAGATAGCAAAGCTTTTAAAGATGAATTACAATTCGGTGAAAACGATAGAACGCAGAGCGAAAAAAGAACTGGAGAAAATGATAAGTGAGGGAAAGCATGAAACGAGAAGAGAGAGAAAACCTGAAGAAGAACGAGCAGAAGTTTATGGAGGAGATAGGAGCGGCACTGAAGAGACACGAAAAGAAGACAAAACTAGACGCAGAGGTGTTGGAAGGCTGGGTCGCAGCTGCCAAGGAAAGGAGTAGGGCTAGAAAGAGAAAGTATATGGCTGCGATATCCTGTGTTGTGATTGTTTGCGCAGGTACTTTTAGTGCAATGAACTTGCTGGTGCCGGATGCTGCAATTGCTGGGAAAAATGGTCCAATTACTACAGAAGAGGGCAACAATACAATTGTAAAAAATAATGCGGAAGACCCAGGAGCAAACTTAGGCGGTGATACGATGATTGAAACAGAATGGGATAAGGTTGCAACCGTAAAGAAAAACTATCCAGACTTGCTGATTCCAGGCTATGTGCCAGAGGGATATGAGTTTAAAGAGTTGCGGGTAGAAGTGACGGAGTTAGTGCAGAATTACATATATGTATACGAAAAAGGAGAGAGTACTTTTAGAATCACTCAAACTGATGATACAGATTTAAAAATGATACCAAATTATAACCGTGCTTTTAATACGACGCAGGGTATTAAAATTATGATGAAGGAAGATGAAGAAAAAAGTGCACATTTTCTTATAGAAGAGAGTTTGTGTACAATAGGCGGAGCTTTATCAGATGAGGAATATTCTGCTATTGCAGATGGATTAGAGAGATGATAGGCGTTTTAGAAGGGGTCGGAGTAGGAAGTGGAAGTATATTTGCTGCCGCGATCGTATTCGTCAGTAGAGACACATTTTACTCTGTAAACAATACCTTTTTTTACGGTCCATTCGTCATAGGTAAGAACATTAAATTTATTTGTACCGGTGTATTTAATCGTGTTGCCACTGACATCAGTAGCTGTCACCCAGCTGCTGCCGGATTTCTTCTGTAAAGTGATAGTAACGGTATATTTGTCAGCAGTGGCTGAGAAGTTGATAGCGACACTAGCCGCTGCTTTTGTATCACTAATTCTTTTAGTGCTAAATCCAATAGAACCAGTACTATATGTCGAACCTGTATCTGCAGAGGCAAAAACAGATGTCATTCCAAGGGTTAGAGCGAGCATGAGAAACATGCAGACGAATTTTTTTTTCATGGTTTTCCTTTCAATCATTGATAAGAGTAAACTTTCGCAAGGCAAGTATATCTTGCCTTGTTTTTATTGTCAACTTTTAAGAAACCATTGGCAAACACAAGGAAAAATGCGCGCTAAAAGTAGTCTGAAATGCATATATTTGAAGAAAATCATCAAAATATGCACTCAGTTGTGCGTAAAATTTGAAAAAACCTTTATAATATGCACAAATGGGGTGTCTGGATGAAAAATATCAACTCAATCAGGCTGAAAAGGTGCATATTTTTTCTGATTTCTTTAAAAATCTGCACAGATTGATGAAGAAACGTGCATATATTGAGGAAAAATCCGGATTTTATGCATGCTAGAGGGCACGAGCAGAATTCTTTCTGAGATAAAATGATACGGAAATCGTTTTCATAGGCTTGCTGTGACGAGCAGCAAAAGAAAAACAACAAAATGCAGTGCTTTATATCTGCATACCAGTAAGAGAGCAGAAAGTGTGCAGACTTTAGTCCTTTGTGAGGCTGCTGTGCATGTGGAAATATGGATTTGCCATCTGTAAAGTTTTTCTTGCACTTCAGATTTATAGAAATATTCAGTAAAGCTAGTTTTTTTACCAAAATAACTAAAACCGGATATATACCGGGGGGGGGGGGTAACATATAATGGTATAAAATATATTTTATATCTTTAATCGAGTAAGGAGCGAAAAATGGAAAAAACAAAAAAGAAATTCCAAGTACCACACGTGTACGCATTACTCACAGGCCTTATTATTTTATGTGCAATTCTAACGTATATTGTTCCGGCAGGGGCCTATGATATGATGGTGCTGGACGATGGCAGAGAAGTTGTAGACCCTGATACTTTCCGCTATATTAATCAGACGCCGGTGGATCTGATGGGCACTATGAGCGCTGTATTCAGGGGAATGCTGGGAGCAGCTGATATCGTATTTCTGATTTTTATCTTTGGTGCGTGCTTTGGCGTAATCGGGGATACAGGAGCGATTGAGGCAGGACTTGTCAAAGTTTCTAAAGCTCTTGCAGGAAAAGAACTTTTTATCATTCCGGTTATGATGTTCATTTTCTCACTGATGGGAGCGATCATCGGTTCAGCAGAGGATTTACTGCCGTATATTCCAATCTGCGTAAGTCTTTGCCTCGCATTAGGCTTTGACTCTATCACCGGTACAGCTATCGTACTTTGCGGCGGTGCGGCAGGCTTTGGCGGCGCCTTTATGAACGCATATACAGAGGGCGTTGCGCAAAGTATTGCGGGACTTCCGATGTTCTCTGGACTGGGATACAGAATTGTTGTGTATGTATCTATGGTAGTTGTTACAGTTGCATTTGTTATGATTTATGCACGCAGAGTCAAAAAGAATCCGACCCTTTCCAGAATGTATGAAGAAGATCAGAAGAGAGAGGACAAACTGGAACTGGATGAAGAATTACATCCGTTTGGAATCAGACAGAAACTGGTTCTGCTGGCACTGCTGATTACCATTGTTCTTCTTGCGTATGGAACTATTCAGTGGGGCTGGTACTTTAATGAAATTGCGGGACTTTTCTTTGGCCTGGCGATTGTGTCAGCTATCATTGGCGGCATGTCAGTCAATGAGTTTGCAGAATCTATTTCCAACGGAATGACTGGAATTTGCGGAGGCGCATTAGTTTGTGGTTTCGCCAGAGGTATCATGGTAGTGCTGACAGACGGCAATATCATCCATACACTGCTGCATGCAACTGCAAATATCCTGATGCAGCTGCCTTCAGTGATTTCCGCAGTTGGTATGTATATTTTCCAGTGCTTACTGAACTTTATCATTCCATCCGGTTCCGGTCAGGCTGCAGTGTCCATGCCGATTATGGCGCCGCTTGCTGATATGGTAGGTGTAACCCGTCAGACTGCAACGCTGGCATTCCAGCTGGGCGATGGTATTTCCAATATCTTTACACCGACATCTGGCTACTTTATGGCAGCCTTGGCACTTGCAAAGATTCCTTGGGAAAAATGGGCAAGATGGATTCTGCCGTTAATTGGAATTCAATACTTATTAGGCGCAATTCTGGTTGTAATTGCACACTTAATGCAGTGGGGACCGTTCTAAGAACGACATACTGGAGTGAAATTTAAGAGGTGAGTAAAATTATGAAAACATATACGAGCCTTGTGAGAAAGACCGATGAAAAAATCGGTCTTTTTCACAAGGAGCTGATGGCTCTTAGTGATGATTTGGCAGATCATCCGGAAGTAGGCGGTCAGGAATACCGAACTACAGAAAAAATGACTGCCCTTCTTAGAGAAAAAGGATTTACCGTGACATATCCTTTTGCGGGCTTGGAAACAGCATATAAGGCGGTTTTTGGAAATAATGACCATAAATATAAAATTGCGCTGCTTGCAGAATATGATGCACTTCCAGAACTGGGGCACGCCTGCGGACATTGCCTCAGCGGCTCTATTAGTATACTTGCAGGTATCGCACTTTCTGCACTGCAGGACGATTTGGATGTGGATATTCATATCATTGGAACCCCTGACGAGGAGTATAACGGCGGTAAACCGAAGATGATTCGCACCGGTGCTTTTGACGATTATGATATGGCGATGATGATACACCTTTACGATGCCAATCAGGTTTATACGAAGCTGCGGGCGCTGGATACCTATACCTATTATTTTCATGGGAAAGCAGCCCATGCTTCGGCGGCGCCTTGGGATGGACATAATGCCTTTAATGCCTGTCAGCTGTTCTTTCATGCGATCGATATGCTTAGGCAGCACGTGAAAACGGATATCCAAATACACGGCATTATCAGAAATCCGGGAGAAGCGCCGAATATTGTACCGGAGGAAGTATCTGCAGAACTTTACATTCGCGGATTTGACAGACCTTATCTGAATCAGGTCAACAAGATGATTGATGACTGTGCAGCGGGTGCTGCGATTGCAACCCAGACTACCTGGGAGAAGAAAGCAACTGCAGAAAGGTACGATAATCTGCTGATTTTACCCTTTGGTAATGCTCTGCTTGCAGAAACCTATGAGGAAATGGGACTTACTTTAAACGGCAATCCCGAAGAACTCTTTGGGTCTTCCGACTGCGGCAATGTAAGCTTTGTCTGCCCAGTCTTTCATCCGACCTTGCAGGTGGTGGACAAAGGCGTGCCAATACATACCAGAGAATTTGCCGATGCTATGAAGACAGACAGAGCACACAAGGCACTGGCGACTGGTGCGGGTATCATTTGCCGCCATGTGATTAAAATGCTGGCGGATGAAGAAAACTTAAAGAAACTGAAAACAGAATTTGAGGAGAAAAAGGCATGATGTACGTAAGAGCATTTTTACCTGCGATTTTGGCGTTGCTGGCATTTCTGATGCTGCTTCGCTATGGTTTTAATAAAAATGCGCTGATTCTCGGTGCTAGTGGCGCTATGGCGGTGTATTTGCTGGCAGAAGCCAGACTTAGTCTAGTTTCTACTGTCAATGGAGCAGCACTAACTTTTACACTGGTCTATGCTATAATTGCTATTATGAATATGAGGAAGAATAAAAGAGGTAAATAGATATGATGGATTTACTGATTATAAACGGGCGTTACCCTGACTTTCAGGCGGCACAAATAAAGAAAGCCAATATCGGTGTTCGTAATGGGAAAATTGTTTATTTAGGGGAAGATATGCCCGAGGCAAAGAAGACCTTAGATGCGATGAACCAAATTGTATCGCCAGGCTTTATTGATATTCATATGCATGAAGATGATTTGCTGGGAGAAGATGCAGAATATATAATCGGAAATATGATGCTGAAGATGGGAGTGACGACAGCCTGTGGCGGAAACTGCGGCATACAGAGGCAGAGGCTGGCTGAATTCAAAGACCGGGTAGCGAAACTGGGCGGAAGTCCTGTCAATATGGTTATGTTTGCAGGTTACAATCAGATGCGCTATGAACTTGGATTGGGACATTATGAGCGTGCGAATGAACATCAGAGAGAAAGCCTGCGAACATTGTTAGAAGAAGAGCTGCGGGAAGGCGCTTGCGGTATTTCTTTTGGAATAGAATATGACCCTGCGATAACCTATGACGATATGATGGAAGCGCTGGCATTGCTGAAAGATAAGAGATATCTGGCATCGGCACATTATAGAGAATCCGGCATCGGTGCCATCGAGTCCATAGAGGAAATGCAGCGTTTATCAAAGGATAGCGGTGTAAAGTTTCAGATTTCCCATCTGTCTAGCTGCTCTGCGACCGGGCAGATGGAAGAGTCTCTGGCTCTCATTGATAAACTGATTAGCGAAAATCCGCTGCTGGATTTTGATACTTATCCGTATAACGCCTTTTCAACCTTGATAGGCAGTGAGGTATTTGAAGAGGAAAGCCTGAATCAGTGGTGTGAGGATATCAGCGCCATTATGCTGACAAAAGAACCTTATAAAAACACCTATTGCACAAAAGAAATTTTAGACGAGGCGAGAGAAAAATATCCTGACATGATGGCGGTGGGCTTTATTATGAATGAAGAAGAAATTTCTGCAGCAATCTCCAGTGAACACGGTATGATTGGCAGCGATGGAATTCTCTTTGGCGGTGATGGACACCCGCGCGCTTCAGGCACTTTTCCCAGAGTTCTGGGGAAATATGTAAGAGAAGAAAAGGTGATTTCTTTACTTGACGCTCTTGCCAAAATGACCGTCAGACCGGCAGATAGATTGTCTTTATCGGACAAAGGAAGAATAGAACTTGGCGCTGATGCGGATTTGACTATTTTTGATGAAACGACTATAATAGATGGTGCCACCTATGAAAATATCGACGTGCAGCCTGAGGGGATAAGCTATGTCATCATAGGCGGTGAAATTGCTATGCAGCATAAAGAAATCGTCAGTGATAGACTTGGACGGTTTATCAGTTTTCATCAGAGAGAAGATTAGAATGAACAAAGAACACTATTTACAAAAAACGAGTATTGTTTGTTTACTGGCGCTGCTCTGCTGTTTCTTGTGGGGCAGCGCATTTCCATGTATTAAAATCGGCTACCGGCTTTTTGCCATCGAAAGCACAGATACCTGGTCGCAGATTCTTTTTGCGGGCATTCGGTTTACGCTAGCGGGTGTGCTGGTGATTCTGACAGCAAGCGTGCCGCAGAAGAAGATTCTGTTTCCGAAAAAAGGCTCCTGGGGCATGGTGGCAAAAATCAGCATGGCGCAGACCGTAATTCAGTATTTTTTCTTTTATGTGGGGCTTGCCCATACGACAGGAGTAAAAGGTTCTATCATAGAGGGAGCCCATGTTTTTCTGTCGATTCTTA
Source organism: Emergencia sp. 1XD21-10 (assembly GCF_009936045.1). Taxonomy (GTDB): domain Bacteria; phylum Bacillota; class Clostridia; order Peptostreptococcales; family Anaerovoracaceae; genus Senimuribacter; species Senimuribacter intestinalis. The sequence goes on from NZ_QWEQ01000038.1 coordinate 6,700, forward strand.
TTGCATCACTAATTTTTCATCAGGAAAAAATGACGAAGGCGAAGAGTGCAGGCTGTGTTATCGGGTTTTCCGGTGTGATTTTAGTTAATGCCAGTGGAGCCGAGGGTCTTGGCGGCGGTCTTGCGCTCAATGGTGAGGGGTTTCTGCTCATTGCTTGCGTGTCTTATGCCTTTTCCTCGGTACTTGTAAAACTTTATTCTGCAAAGGAAAGTCCGGTGGTGCTCAGTGGATATCAGTTCATGATGGGCGGCGTGATTATGACGGCTGCAGCATGGATTGGCGGAGGTCATTTGACGGTAACAAGCCTGTGGGCATATCCAATGATGGTTTATATGGCATTGATTTCGGCAGTAGCATACTCCGTTTGGGGCGTGCTCCTCAAATATAATCCGGTTTCAAAGGTCACCGTCTTCGGCTTTACCACGCCGGTGTTTGGCGTTGTGCTTTCCGCGCTGTTTCTTACAGAAAGTGGGCAGATTCCGTGGGTACAGAGTCTTGTTGCGCTGTTGTGTGTCTGCGCCGGCATTTTCATTGTCAACCGCGGAGAAACATTAGAAAACACAGATTGACTATAAATTAACAAAGAATTGATTTTTTTTTGACAATTTGAGGAAACTGTATTGATTTCAATACAGTTTTTGTTATAATAGTAGTAAGTGGTTTTACACTGCGGCTTGATTATTAGAACTTTGAATCATAAGAAAGGAACATATTACTATGAACGTTTATGAAGAATATCGTGCGAAACTTCGCACCGCAGAAGAAGCAGTTAAAGTTGTTAAAGACGGAGACTGGGTTGACTACAGCCAGACGTGTTCTTTTCCGGAAGCGCTGGACCGTGCGCTGGCAGGAAGAGTAGGAGAAGTAAAGGACGTTAAAGTCAGACATGCAATCAGCATGAAACCGGTTCAGATTGTAGAACAGGATCCAAATCAGGAATCCTTTACTTATAACCTGTGGCATACTTCCGGTCTTGATCGTAAATACTGCGACCAGGGCAGAGCATATTACTCCCCAATGCTGTTCAGACACTGCGGCAGATATTATACGAAGGGTTTTGCGCCAGTAGATGTTGCAATGATTACAGTAGCTCCAATGGATGAGCACGGCAACTTCAACTACGGTCTGACTAACTGCTGTCTGCAGGAGATGCTGGATCAGGCAAAGACCATTATCCTGGAAGTAAATCCGAATATGCCGAAGATTTACGGTAAATGCACAGATCATATCCATATTTCTCAGGTTGACTATGTTGTTGAATCTGATGCTGAGCTTGCAACTACACCAGTAGGTAAGGCTTCCGACATCGACAAACAGATTGCAGAATATATCTTCCCTTACCTGGAAGACGGAATTACACTACAGCTGGGTATCGGCGGCATGCCTGATTGTCTGGGCATGCTCATTGCAGAGTCCGACCTGAAAGACTTAGGCATGCATACTGAACTGATGTCTAACGGATATCTGAAATTATATCAGTCCGGTAAAATGACTGACAGAAGAAAGAACATTGACAAGGGCAAAGGCGTATTCTCTATCTGCAGCGGTTCCAGAGAACTGTACGATTTCTTAAACGAAAACCAGATGATCGTATCTGCACCAATGGCATACGTAAATGACCCGGCCACCCTGAGACAGCACGAGAAATTCGTTTCTATCAACAGCTGTATTTCTATGGACCTTTATGGACAGGTATGCTCCGAAACAGCAGGTACCCGTCACATCAGCGGTACTGGCGGACAGCTGGACTTCGTAACAGGTGGTCTGGAGTGCCCGAATGGAAAAGCATTTCTTGCATTCCCTTCAAGCCGTGTTGACAAAGAAGGCAACCGTCACTCCAACATCTTCCCTAAGTTCACGCAGGGTGATGTAATTACAACACCGAGAACGCAGGCACCTTATATGGTAACTGAATACGGTGTAGCAGTACTTCCTGGCAAAGCAACTTGGCAAAGAGCTGAAGCCATCATTGACATTGCGCATCCTGACTGCCGCGAGGATTTAATTAAGGCTGCTGAAGAACAGAGAATTTGGAGAAGAAGCAACAAACGTTAATTTGTGTGAATTTTTCCATCCCAATAATAAAACCGTCCCTCTCAAAGATGAGCAATCGAGAGGGGCGGTTTTATTATTGGGATTGTGCCCATTTTTCAAGAAGAACTTTTATAATACCAGCCAGAGGAACTGCCAGAATCATCCAGAGAAGACCTCCAACGGCTCCGGCTGCGGATACAGAGATTAGAACGAAGAATGGGTGCAGCCCAGTGGATTTTCCAATGATACGCGGATAAATAAAATTCGATTCTACTTGTTGAACGGCAAAAAGCGCCAGCGCAGCAAGTATAGCTTTGGAAAGTCCGCCCTGAGCCAGTGCAATTAGGGATGCGGGAATAATACCGATGACTGGACCGAAGTAGGGAATTACGTTAGCTATGCCAGCAAAACAACCGATAAACACAGAAAAGTCAACGCCAATCAGTGCAAGCGCAAGTGACGATAAAAAGGCGACAATGACCGAATCTACAAAGACGCCTCGCAGAAATGCAGAGACGACGTCGTTTATGGAAAAAGCAATTTCCCTGAGAATGCCGTGCGCTTTTTGACCCAAAAAAAGGTGCAGTCCCTTGTTGCACAAGCGAAGAAAGAAATCCTTATCTTTCAAAAGGTACATAGCAGCAACGGCGCCGATAAAGAATTTTGTAAGACCGCTTCCGAGGCTTTGTACCATCAGTACTACATCAGCTTGACCGAAAGATATGCCAAATAGCTGCCTGATTAGGGATTTATACTCTTCATAGTAGGCTTGCAGTGAAGTGACGATACTTTGTAGAGACCCTGCTGTTAGATGATCGCAGGCGATATCAGCAAAGCCAACGGCTAGCAGGCAAAATGTGCCTGCCACAGTCAGATAAGCAAGAAGAACGCAAAGAAAACGCTTGGCTGAAAGTTTTTTCTCCAGCCAGCAGACATAAGGATCCAGAATATAGGCGATGGCGATGCCGAGAAATGCGGGGACCAAAGCGCGGCGCAGAAAAAAGAACGCCGTAACGATAAAAAATATGATAAGCAGTTTTAACATAGTTTGCGGAAACCTCCTGAAAATAGTATGTTAGAATAACAGGAAAAATATAAAAGATAAAGCTGAAAATTTTAGAGGTAGGCAAAGTAAATTCTGCGGTAGAGACAGGAGAATAAAAGGTGACTTAGGTATTGTGAGAATCTATTGAAAATCACTGGTATAGAAGCATTTTTTATGTTTCAAAAAAAGAACAAAAAACTTTGCATAAGGGTGTTGACGAAAACATTCTTCCGCTGTATTATGATAGCAGAAAAAGGGTTACCCATCAGGTAGGAATTGAGAACTGAAGGTGTAACCAAAAAATTGTACCAATTTTGTATACAAGATACAGAATTCAATACACTACCCCTAAATATGATTAATTAACAGTAAAGGAGAACATTGAACATGAGTAATGCATGGGAAGGCTTCAAATCAGGAGCATGGGAAACTACAATTAACGTGGATGATTTTATCAACACTAACTATACTCCTTATGATGGAGACGAAAGCTTCTTAGCAGGTCCGACTGCAAGAACTACAGAAGTGAACGACAAAGTAAAGAAACTGCTGGTTGAAGAAAGACACAACGGCGGTACTCTGAAAGTTGACGCAAGCAGAATCATGAGAATCAACGCTTTTGATCCTGGCTACATTATTGAAGGAAAGGACCTGATTGTAGGTCTGCAGACTGATGAACCTTTGAAGAGAGGTATCTGCCCGTTTGGCGGAATCAAAATGGTAAGAGAGGAAGTTGCTGAATATGGCGAAAAACTTCCTGAAGAAGTAGAATTCATGTTCAACTATGTAACTTCTCATAACGATGGTGTATTTAAGGCTTATTCCCCTGAAATGAGAAAAGCAAGACACCTGGGATATATCACAGGACTTCCTGATGCATACGGCAGAGGCAGAATCATCGGTGACTACAGAAGAGCTGCACTGTACGGCATTGACAGACTGATCGAAGCAAAGCAGATTGACCACGACGAAATCGCATCAAGACCTATCATGAGCGAAGAAAATGTAAGACTGGCTGAAGAAATCTGGAACCAGATTGCTGCTCTGAAAGAAATCAAGAAAATGGCTGAAAAGTACGGCTATGACATTTCCAAGCCAGCAACTGACGTAAGAGAAGCAATCCAGTGGACTTACTTCGCTTACCTTGCAGGTATCAAAGAAGAAAATGGCGCAGCAATGTCTCTGGGAAGAACAGCTACTTTTATCGACGTTTATGCTGAAAGAGACCTGGCAAGCGGAAAATATACAGAAGAACAGATTCAGGAATTCATTGATGACTTTATTCTGAAGCTGAGAGTTGCAAGACATCTGAGAACTACTGAATACAACGAACTGTTTGGCGGAGACCCTATGTGGATTACAGAAGGTCTGGGCGGCGTAGGCGCTGACGGCAGACACAGAGTTACTAAGATGACTTACAGATATCTGAACACTTTATACAACCTGGGTGCTGCACCGGAACCAAACCTGACAGTTCTCTGGTCCAAAGACCTGCCTGAACCGTTCAAAAAGTTCTGTGCACAGGTTTCCATCGACACAGACTCCATTCAGTACGAAAACGACGACAAGATGAGACCGGCTTATGGCGAAGACTACTCCATCGCTTGCTGTGTATCCGCAATTCAGATGGGACAGCAGATGCAGTTCTTCGGCGCAAGATGTAACCTGGCTAAGTGCTTACTGCTGGCTATCAACGGCGGTATCGACGAAAGAACCGGCGAGCACATCGGACCTCAGATGGAATCCATGCCGGATGGTCCTTTAGACTTTGATGAAGTATGGAGAAGATACAACATTTATCTGGAATGGCTCATGAGCGTATATGCTAGAATCATGAACATTATCCACTTCATGCACGATAAATATGACTACGAAAGATCCCAGATGGCATTCCTGGATTCTGAAGTGAAGAGACTGATGGCGTTTGGTGTTGCAGGTTTCTCTGTAGCAGCTGACTCCCTGTCTGCAATCAAATATGCTAAGGTTACTCCAATCAGAGATGAAAACGGCGTAATCGTTGACTTTGAAACTGAGGGTGATTTCCCTAAATACGGAAACGACGATGACAGAGTAGATGAACTGGCAGTTAAGATTTCCGAAAAATCCATTCAGGAACTGAGAAAACAGCCGGCTTACAGAAACGCTGTAACAACTCTTTCTGTACTGACTATCACTTCCAACGTTATGTACGGTAAGAAGACCGGTAACACGCCTGACGGAAGAAGAGCTGGAACTCCGTTTGCGCCAGGTGCAAACCCAATGCACTGCAGAGATAACCACGGTGCAGTTGCATCCTTAAACTCTGTAGCTAAGATTGACTGGGATACTTGTCAGGATGGTATTTCCAATACCTTCAGCATTACACCGGATTCCCTTGGGAAAGACAGAGAAGACAGAAAAGAAACTCTGGTTAAATTGCTCAGCGGATACTTTGGTCAGGGTGCACACCACCTGAACGTAAACGTGCTGAACAGAGAAGTGCTGATGGATGCTTATGAAAATCCAGACAAATATCCTTCACTGACAATTCGTGTATCCGGTTATGCAGTAAGATTTAACGCATTATCCAAAGCACACCAGAAGGAAGTTATCGACAGAACATTCCACGAAGGACTGTAAAGATTATGACGCAAAAGGGAATATCGCGGAGCGGTATTCCCTTTTTAAAGATGGGAGGATTACAGTATGAACATGGGATTGCTGCACTCCATAGAAACCTTTGGAGCAGTTGATGGTCCTGGTATTAGAACTGTGTTTTTTCTGCAGGGCTGCCCGGCAAGGTGTGCTTATTGCCATAATCCGGACACCTGGCGCACTGACGGCGGACACCGCGCTACGGTTGGTGAAATTGTTGCCCGTGCAAAGAGGGGAATTCCGTACTATGGAGAAGACGGCGGCGTGACTTTTTCAGGAGGAGAGCCGCTTATGCAGGGGAAATTTGTGTCTGAGGCAATCAATGCGCTAAAAGAAGAAGGAATCAGCAGTGCCATTGATACCAGCGGAACCTATTTTGACAAAGACTCCGAGGCTGCTATTGCAGTGGCAGATTTGATTCTTTTGGACATTAAACACGTGGATTCGGAGGAGTTTCATAACCTGACCGGAAGGTATCAGGAAACTTTATTTAAAGTTATTGACGCCATTAACCGCTTTGGAAAACATGTGTGGATTAGACAGGTGATTATGCCAGGATATAACGATACAGAAGCGTATATCGAAAGTCTCAATGGCTTCCTGCGCCGCATTAAATATGTGGACAAGGTGGAACTTCTGGGATACCATAACATGGCAGTTAACAAGTACAAAAAACTTGACATTCCGTATAAGCTGGCGGATATGCCGCCGATGAACAAACAGCGACTTATGCAACTTAATGAATTGGTTAGAAAATAAAGAAGAGAACCGGCGAGGAGTATCCCGCCGGTTCTTTTATCAGTATAAGGTTGATATAGTTAAGCTTCTAATGCTTCCAGAGCCTCTTTCTGCTCTCTTTCTCTTTCGCTGAGTATCTTTTGGTATTCTTCTTCGCTCATCTTGGTCATGGTAATGCCGGTGTAGCCGAAGATAATGGAAACTACAGGATTTAACCAGTTGAGAATTGCATACGGAATATAACCGCTTCCTACGCCCAAGAAGGATCTCATGGTTGCGCCGCAGGTGTTCCAAGGGAAGAAGTTGGATGTAATAGTTCCGGAGTCTTCCAGACACCTGGACAGGTTCTTTGGTGCCAGTCTCATGTCTTCGAACGCTTCCTTGAACATTCTGCCAGGTAATACTAATGCTAAGTACTGGTCGCAGCAGATTGCGTTTACGAAGACACAGGAGAATTCTGTAGCCAGAACCAGACCGCCTCTGCCTTTTGCTACTTTCAGCAGCAGCCCTGCAAAGGTGCCCATGATGCCAGTTACATCTACGATACCGCCGAAACACATTGCGCAAAGAATGATGGAAATGGTCCAGAACATGCCCTGCATGCCGTCACAGGACAGTAAGCTTGCTAGCTCTTGAATGATTGCCGATGCATCATCAGAGACTGAACCCATAGCAACACCGTTATTTAAAATATTGAAAATGTTTGCAGTTAAGTCGTCATCGATAGCAGCTTCGATATATGGTCTGTTCCAGAACATCAGAGGAACACCGATAAATACGCCGCCCAGCAGAGATGGTAATGCTGGTAGCTTTAAGATTACTGCAGCAATTACAAATACTGGCGGAACCAAAGCGATAATGCTAATATTGGAAGATGCTTCAATAAATGCAGTAATCTCGTTCAATACACCAAGGTCTGGTGCATTGGAGGAAGAATGCATGAATCCCATAACAGCATATGCAACCAGTGCGACTACTAAAGATGTACCGGTGGTATAAATCATATGCTTAATGTGATCGAACAAAGTAGCGCCTGCCATAGCTGGAGCCAGATTTGTGGTATCGGACAGCGGAGACATTTTGTCTCCAAAGTAAGCACCGGATACTACGGCACCAGCAGTCATAATAGAAGGAAATCCCAGTGCGGTACCTACACCAATCAGTGCAACACCCATGGAGCCAGCCGTGGACCAGGAAGAACCGGTCGCCAGAGATACGATAGCACAAAGGATACAAGCAGTTACCAGGAAAATGCTCGGGCTGATAACCTTGATACCATAGTACATCATGGAAGGAATTGTGCCTGCAGCCATCCAAGAAGCAATCATACATCCTACGATTGCAAGAATTAAGCAAGCTTGCATAGAACGGTTGATGGAGGCAAGAATACCTTTTTCAAGATAAGCCCATTTCCAGCCGTTTGCAGCAGCAACGATGCCGCCGACGCAGGCGGCTAAGATTAATGCGATATGAGGCTCTCCACCTGTGTCTTTCAAAATAGACCACATCAGCAGACCGACCATCGCAAGAATGACAATTAAGCATTGCCATAAAGGAATCTTTCTACCCATAAATAAGTCCTCCTTAAAAATAAAATCAAGTAAAAAATCCTAGGCTATATAGCCATTTTTATTATAATTCTGAAAAAAAGATTTGTCAAGTTAATTAAAATTCTCAGTCACATTCTTGAATGTATATCCTGTGCATAAAATGCATTGAGTTTACAAACATATGCGGCATTAAAAACAAGAAATAAAGTTACATGTAATCAATGACGAAAAAAGAGATCAGAGATTTTTGTATATACATATACAAAAATATGAAATAAAATGACAAAAATGATTAAAAAAATTTTTTTTAACAAGGATAGACAACCGGGGAAGTATATTCAGGAATTATATGTAAGAAAAATCTCCAATGGTAATGCTGGGAAGGAGAGATGAAAAGCGCTGAAGGATTCAGAAAAAAAGAACAATAGAAAAAAGGGAAAAAGGTACTTGACGGGAGAAGAAAAGGGTGATA
>NZ_QWEQ01000039.1 GCF_009936045.1 Emergencia sp. 1XD21-10
GTCCAGTTGATTCTCATCTTGGAACCGGTGTAACGCTTTGTGGTTACCTTAATCTTGAAGGATTCTACTGCTTTGATTGCTCTCTCTGCTTCCACTTTTTCTAAAGCAACGAGTTTCGTTTCTGCAGCAATTAATTTAGCCAGGAAGATTGGATTTAACACACTCTTCTGTGTATCAGTTAAAGCGTCATATGCAGCTCTTGCAGCTTCTACAACAGCCTTATCATCATAAGTTAAATCTTCTGGAATTGCATTAATCTTAGCAGTTACATCTAAGAAACGAGCAGCTTCGATTTTAGTAGTGTTTTCTACTACTGGATCATCAATTGCCTTAAAGTCAGGTGTATCTGCATATTTAGCATTGAAAGCGTCTGCATCTTTTTTCAGAGCTTCTAATGCTGCGATATCGTCTAAAGTAAACGTGAGTTTTTTAGCAATTTCAGCAATTTTGTCACGAATAACTTTTCCTTCAGCAGTAACAACCTCTTTTACCAAGTAGTTCAATTTGCTTACAGTATTAATCTTTGCATCACTGCTGCCATTTAATTTTGAATAATTAAGGTATTCATTATAAACAGCCATAATTTTAGGTGTATTCTCTGCAGTAACCGTATAATCTAATGCTGCTAACTGATCGTTAATTGATTTTTCTGCAGCTGCTAAAGTATCGTTTGCAACTAAATTTGCTTCTGCAACGGATAACGCACCTGCATAACCCTGCGCCATAATAGATTTGATAGCAGCATCAGTTAAGGTTCTATCTTCCTTTGCAACAACTAAATCATAGAAATACTGTTTAACCTTTTCTTTAATTCCAGTCTTCTGTACAGCTGCGTTGTACTTATCAGCACCGTTTTTCTCAATGATAGAATCGATATGTGCTTCAATTGCAGATTCGTAGGATGCAGCATATGCTGTATCAACCTTGTTCTTTAAATCAGTAATATCGTTAGTGGTGAGAATCGAATCAATTTTAGCTTCTACAGTTGCAACAATTATATTCATTGCAGCTTCTTCTGTAGCAGCATCAATCGCATCTTTTGCATCTTTGATAAGTTTTTCAACTTTAGCGTTTCTTTCAGTGTCAAACTGTTTTCCGCTAATTAAATCATCAACTTCCGCTTTCTTTTCATCTCTAAGCTTGGTTAAGTCACCATCAACCTTTGTTCTATCAGCCATTGCCACAAATGCAGCATCAATTCCTGCTGCGGTGGTAATTGCTAACTTGTCAATCTTCGCATTCACATCAGCTAAAGTTTCATCAACTGTTGCGGCATAATATCTAACTGTACCATCAGTTGCTAATTCAGCCTTCTTTGCTGCAGCCAGGGTAGCAGCATAGTTCTTTAAGAAAGAAACACCGCCTAATTGAGCAACAGCCACATAAAAGTCATCGCTATTAGTTAATCGATCTAGGGTAATCTTTCCAAGTTCGGTCTCTGCATCACCTAATGCTTCTGTACTTTCAGCTTTGATTGCATTAACCTGTGCAATAAGTAAATTTGTTACTGCCGCAATATTTGCATCAAGTGCAGCTAATCTTGCAGTAGCAAGTGCAACTTCATTAGAAGCTGTTGCAGGATTTTCAATTTTCGCTGTTAAAGCGTCGCTTTCTGTTGTTTTGAATGCTGCAGCAGCATCGTTGATTGCTTTAGTTTTCTCAGCTTTTTTGTTAGCAAGTTCTGTATCGATAACAGCCTTTGTCTTATAATCTGCTAAGAAATCTTTCATAGCAGCAGCCACACCTACAGAATCTGAAGCAGCATTAATCGCTGTTTTGGTAGCTTCTACCTCAGATTTTACACCATTCTGATCTGCTTTGTAATAGTCAGCAACTTTTACTGCATTTACTGTTGCCAGTGCATTTGCCTTATCAATTGCAAACTGCTTTGCTAAAACTTTTGTGTACTTGTACGCATCAGTTTCATAGTCAAACAGTTTCTTTAGATAGGTTGCTGCATCTGCATAGTACTCGGTTTTTACAGCGGAAATTGCTGCATCTACATCCTCTTCTGCAAGAGTAGCATCAAGCGCCTTGTTGATGTCCATTTGCAGGTCTGCAATAGCTTGCTCTACAGCTGCCTTGCTGATCGCTTTTGCTACTTTCTCACTATCGATGTAGGTTAATTTATCATCTGCGTAAGAAAGCTTTTTTAACGCTTCAGCCTTTTTTTCTCCGGCTTCAATTTTTGCAGCGGCAACTGCATCACTTGCAGTTGCTGCAAATGCGCTGCCAACAGCACTGAAGCTATAAGTGAAGACAACTGACAATGCAAGAAGCACTGTTAAAAATTTCTTCATTTTAAGAATTCCTCCCTCTTTTTTGTTCTTTTTTAAGATTATAGTTATACGCCTTTTTGCGCAAAACTCATAAATGAAATGATAGTTCACAATGAGTATAACTCAAACACCCCAATCTTGGCAAGCATTTTTTCTACTTTTTGGAAAAAATATTCCCAAAAAAGGCTTTTGGGTTAAGGATAAAGCCTTTCGAATCAACGCACGACCGTGATTGTTTGTACTTGATTTACACAACACTATTTACGATTATTTCATTTGTCCACATTATAACACATCTCGTTTCGATTTCCAATAGTAAATTGTGGAATGCCAGCAATTTTTCTACTATATCATGTGCTCACTTACGCAGCTAAAATCGACAAAAACCGCTGATTTTAGCCATTTTCTCTATTTCATACTTCTATAATTTCCCTCAACATTACCAATAAATTTCTCTTTTTTTCTTGGTACTAAATTAAAAAGTGGGTTCAATCAGCTTGATTTTCCAATCTTTTTAGCGAAAATTTCTCCATTTTAGGCTCGCCTTTTTTTCTCTCTGCTGTACTCCCTTTCCTCTTCTATCAGACCGTCCTTCATTCTCTCCAAAGTATGAGGCATCTAATCGTCCATAATAGGTCAAATCGACCTATTATCCATTTTTTATTCCGCCCTATGTTATATCTATATATCTACCACGGATTTATCAACACAAAAAACGAAGGAGGAAAATTATGAACATGAACGATTTAAAGTTAGCTATGGGTGAACGTATACGTCTCGCTCGTGAAAGCAAGCACTTGTCCCGTGCGCAGCTCGCAGAGCTTGTTCACCTATCGACAAAATTTATTTCTGATATTGAAAACGGCGCAAAAGGAATGTCTCTTAAAAACTTTATACTGATAACGCAAGCTTTAGATACCCCAGCTGACTATCTGCTTTTCGGAAGTATGCAGTCGCCTCCCTCTGAACTGTGCAGTGAACCGAATCCCGACCAGAAATAAGCGTCAGCTTTTATGACCCGTTTAAAGAACTTACATTTGCTGCATCCCGCTTTCTTGCCAAAAGAGAAGACATCCCACAACACGCAAGATGTCTTCTCTTTCTTACAACATTATATATCTGGCTTCAGCAGATTACATCATGCCGCCCATGCCGCCGCCTGGCATTCCAGCCGGCATAGCCGGAGCGTCCTCTTTGATATCTACGATACCTGCTTCTGTAGTCAAAAGCATTGCGGAAGCAGATGCTGCATTCTGCAGTGCAGAACGAGTCACTTTTACAGGGTCTACGATACCTGCTTCAATCATATCTACATACTCTTCAGTAGCTGCATTAAATCCGTATCCAACCTTCTGCTTCTTAACCTCAGCAACAACTACGCTGCCTTCAAAGCCTGCGTTTTCGGCAATCTGTCTAACTGGCTCTTCCAGCGCTCTTTCGATAATCTTTGCACCGGTTCTTTCGTCGCCTTCCAATGTATCTACATACTTGGATACTGCGTCGATTGCACTGCAAAGCGCTACACCGCCGCCTGCAACAATACCTTCTTCTACTGCTGCCTTGGTTGCGTTCAGTGCGTCCTCGATTCTCAGCTTTCTTTCCTTCAGTTCAGTTTCTGTAGCTGCACCAACTTTGATTACAGCAACACCGCCGGACAGCTTAGCCAATCTTTCCTGGAGTTTTTCTTTATCAAATTCAGATTCAGTTTCCTCAATCTGCTTCTTAATGGAGTTGATTCTTGCTGTAATGTCAGCTTTTTCACCTGCACCATTTACGATAACAGTGGAGTCCTTGTCAACTTTAACAGTTGCAGCCTGACCCAGCATATCTAAAGTAGCTTCCTTTAGGTCATAACCAACTTCTTCGCTGATTACTACGCCTCCTGTCAGTACAGCGATATCTTCCATCATAGCCTTTCTTCTATCACCAAAGCCAGGTGCCTTAACAGCAACGCAGTCGATGGTTCCTCTCAGCTTGTTGAGTACCAGTGTAGTCAGTGCTTCACCTTCTACGTCTTCTGCAACGATTAAGAGCTTTCTTCCCATCTTAACAACCTGTTCCAAAAGCGGAAGCAATTCCTGAATATTGCTGATTTTCTTATCTGTTAACAGAATCAGTGGATTTTCCATCACTGCTTCCATCTTTTCTGTGTCGCTTACCATATATGCGGACAGGTAACCTCTGTCGAACTGCATACCTTCTACTACATCTAAAGTGGTGCCCAGTGACTTTGCTTCTTCAACAGTGATAACGCCGTCATTTCCGACTTTTTCCATTGCTTCTGCAATCAGTGCGCCGATGTTTTCGTCTGCAGCGGAAACAGAAGCAACCTGTGCGATACTTTCCTTGGTTTCTACTTTCTTAGAAATTGTAGCAATTTTTTCTACAGCAGTTTCTACTGCCCCCTGAATACCTCTCTTCAGAACCATAGGGTTTGCGCCTGCCGCTACATTCTTAAATCCTTCTTTAATAATGATCTGTGCCAGCAGTGTTGCAGTAGTAGTTCCGTCACCTGCAACGTCATTGGTCTTTGTTGCAACTTCTTTAACAAGCTGCGCACCCATATTTTCTACTGCATCTTCCAGTTCAATTTCTCTTGCGATAGTCACACCGTCGTTGGTGATCAGCGGAGAACCGAAAGATTTATTAATCAGGACATTTCTACCCTTAGGTCCCAGTGTAATCTTTACAGTATCTGCTAATTTATCCACGCCAGCCTGCAGTTTTCTTCTGGCGTCTTCTCCATAATATAAATCTTTTGCCATTTTACTTTACCTCCCAAACAAAAATTATTCTACTGTTGCCAGAATGTCTGCCTGGCTCATGATAGTATATTCCTCACCGTCATATTTAATTTCAGTGCCAGCATACTTGGAGAATACAACCTTATCTCCTGCCTTTACTTCCATCGGTTCGTCCTTGGTTCCAGGACCTACAGCTACGACTTCTGCCATCTGCGGTTTTTCCTTTGCTGTGCTGGCAAGAATGATGCCGCCCTGTGTTTTCTCTTCGGCTTCTAACTTCTTAATCACAACTCTGCTGCCCAGCGGCTTGATTCCAAAACTCATTTTCTCTACCTCCTGATATATATTTATTTAATTTTTATTCGACTCGTTATTAGCACTCAATCAAAACGAGTGCTAATCACTTTCTTTATTGTAGGTCTTTCTGTCCTCAATGTCAATATATTTTCCAAATTTTTTTATGTGTTTTTGGTGAAATTTTCCTTTACTCTCTCCGATTCTATTTTGGTCCGATATTTCCAAAATATGCACAAAAGCTCTTCCATATACTATATCCTATAAAAGGTGCCTCCCACGTAAATATAAGGAAGCGTTCTTTCTTCTCGAAAGAACGCTTCTCTGGAACAATTATGAGAGCCTTATCTCACTTCTGCCTTACGAAAGGCTTCTATAAAATTCGCAATGTAATCTGCTACTTTCGTGAGCATTTCCACGCCCCATTGCTGCGTAGCTTCTTTTGGATCATCTGGACCAATCCAGCCATTAGACGTGTACTTTGTAACATCTCGAGGCACAGGAATGCCAATGCCGCCAAATTCTATTCTGTCAAATCCCATGGTTGGAAAATCTGCACCCAAATCATCAATCAGTTCCTGCCCACGCATATGGTCAAAATACACCAGATTCGGATTGATTGCCAGCATTGCCGCTGTTTCCTCTCCACCACCGTGGCCGCCTGCCCACGCAGCATTGAGCTGGCCTGCCATAATCCACCAGTTCAACTGCACACCAAGCGCCCCTTTGCGGCTTAATTCAATGCACACGCGATTTAAAGTCGGGATATTGCCGCCATGACCGTTGAGGAACAAAATTTTCTTTGCTCCATGCGCTAGCAATCCATCGGTAATACGTGTCAGCAGCTGATACATACAGTCTTCGCCCAAGGACACAGTGCCCGAGAAACTAGTCATATCCTCACATACACCATAAGGGATTCCCGGTGCAGCAGCTATTTCAACCCGTTCCTCTATCATAGACAGTAATTTTTCTGGAATCATAGTGTCAACTCCCAGTACATTGTGGCTGCCATGGCTTTCCAAACATCCAATCGTCAAAATCACCATGTCATTTTTCTGAAAGTAAGACTCCGTTTGCCAATATGTCATTTCCGCAAGTCTCATTATTCTGTTACCTCAACATTACGCAGGCGATGGTATCCATTAGGATCCGGCGCAAAGCCGCTTACTTTCTTTGAAGCGCCCACATTGACACTCTCATAGTACAGCGGTGCATACGGTGACAAGTCTCCCAGCAATTCTTCCAGCTGATCATAATACTCTTGTCTTTTTTCCGGTTCAGCAGTTTCTCTTGCTGCAATGACCAACTTATCTACATCTTTATTTTTCAGGAAAGCATCGTTTCCAGGATAACCTGTCTGTGTAGAGTGCAGCAGTGAATAATAAGTATAGTCAGCATCACCTGTTACGCATACCCAACCTGCAAATGAAAGTTCATGTGAGCCAGTGCCCAGCTCGTCAAGCCATGTACCAAATTCCTTTGTTTGAATGCTTACTTCAATACCAATCTCCTTCAGCTGGCTCTGAATAACCTGACATATTTCATTTTTTACAGAATCATCTGTTACTGACAGAGTACAGGAGAATCCATCGGGATAGCCTGCATCAGCCATCAGTTCTTTCGCCTTCTCGATATTATGTTCATACTTCTGAATCTTTGCAGAGAAACCAAAGGTACTTGGCGGAATAACAGAATCTGCAGGCTCTCCCGCACCATACAGCATGGTTTCTACGATAGCTTCCTTGTCAATGGCATATCTGATTGCCTGTCTGACTCTCTCGTCAGCAAACTTCTCGTTGGTTTCGTTAATAGTCAGATAGGAAACACTCTGAGAAGGACCTTTGAACATCTGCAGGTTCTCATCTTCTTCTACACGCTTAGAATCATTAGCGGAAACGTTGTAAGCCAGATCAGCCTCACCAGTTTCAATCGCAATAACTCTCTGAGAAGCTTCCGGCACTACTTTCATAACCAGGTTCTGTGTCTTCGGTGCTCCCTGGAAGTAGTCAGAATTTGCCTCCAATTTGGCGTACTCGCCCTGTTTCCATTCTACGAACTTGTACGCGCCGGTGCCAATCGGGTTCAGCGCAAATGCATCCTCATCTGCCTCTACTGCATGCTGCGGCACGATAGCGGTAAAAGGTACAGTCAGTGCAGATAGCAACGGAGAATACGGTTCCTTCGTCTTCACGATTACAGTATAGTCATCCTTTTTCTCAACTTCACTGATTGCGTCTACAACATAGGAAACATAGTTGGATTCTCTGGCTCTATTCAGAGAAAATACTACATCGTCTGCCGTCATAGCCTCACCATCGTGAAACTTCACATCCTGGCGCAGCTTGAATTCATAAGTTCTCTCATCCAGCTGTTCAAAGCTCTCTGCAAGCAGAGGCGCCGGTTCGTTGTTCTCGTCCATAGTTAACAGTGTGTCAAAAATCTGACTTGTTACAGTAACCGCCGGTGTTTCTTTGCCTACATGTGGATCCAGAGATGTGACGTCTGCAGCTTGTACCCAGGTCAAGGTGTCTTTCGCTGCACCGCCGGACTCTTCGCCGCCACCGCCGCAGGCTGCTGCTGTCAGTGCAAGACATAGCACCAGCACTAAGGTTAATACTTTTTTCATTCTAAACTTCCTCCTTCAGATTATTTATTTCGTGAACGCGTACACAGGCAGTAAAATGACCGGGTTCGCTTTCCACCAAAGGGATGTCCTGACCAAAGCAGGCTTCTGTCGCATAATTGCACCTTCCCGCAAAGCGGCAGCCAGGTTTCGGTTCAATCGGTGAACTGATTTCACCTTTCAAAATAATTCTTTCCATCTGTATGTCTGGATCCGGAACCGGAATCGCAGACAGAAGGGCCTTAGTATATGGATGTAGCGGTTTTGAGAAGAGCTGCTTCACATCGCAGTATTCCACCACCGTTCCTAAATACATTACCATGATTTTATCTGCTAAATGTTTGACAACAGATAAATCATGTGTGATAAACATATACGTCAAACCCATATCACGCTGCAAATCCTGCATCAAATTCAGAATCTGTGCCTGGATAGAAACATCCAAAGCCGAAACAGGCTCATCACAAACGATAAATTGCGGATTCAGTGACAAAGCTCTGGCAATACCGATACGCTGCCTTCTTCCGCCATCCAGTTCGTGTGGATAAGAATTAACAAAACGCTGCGCCAGACCTACCAAATCCATCATTTCGCGAACCTTTTGCTCCAAGGCTGCTTTGTCATTCTTTTTAATCACACCCTGAATCGTCAAAGGTAATGCAATCGACTGACTTACCGTCATACGAGGATTTAAAGAGGAGAATGGGTCCTGAAAAATCAGCTGCATGTCCTTCTTCAGTTCCTTCATCTCATTCTTGTTGTACTTTAGAATATTTTTTCCGTGAAACAGCACTTCTCCCGATGTTGGCTCATGTAAACGCAAAACCGCTCTGCCAAGAGTGGATTTTCCACAGCCTGACTCTCCAACAACTCCCAGCGTCTCTCCTTTTGCAATATCAAAAGTCACATCATCTACTGCATGAAGCTGCCCGGCCGGCGTTGCAAAATACTTCTTCAGGTGCTTGACTTCAAGTAATTTTTCTTTACTCATCTCATCACGCTCCTTTCCATGCGTCTTTTTCTGCGCCAAAGCGATGACAGCAAACACTGTGTCCCTGCGTTAATTCCACAGGTTCCGGTGTCTTACAAGCACATACGTCTTTAGCATATTTACATCTTGGATGGAATCTGCAGCCCTCTGGTAAATTAGCTGGATCTGGCATCAGTCCTTCAATCGGCTGCAGCCGGTCTGTGTCCTCATTCAGCTTCGGAATCGAATCAAACAACCCTTCCGTATAAGGATGCACCCCGTTTTTAAACACATCGCGCAAGGTTCCCTGTTCTACAATCTCTCCAGCATACATGATTGCTACATATTCACAGTTTTGCGCTACTACTCCTAAATCGTGTGTGATAAGAAGCATGGATGTGCCTAGCTTACTTCTCAAATTCTTAATCAGATCCAGTACCTGCGCCTGTATCGTCACATCCAGTGCTGTAGTGGGTTCATCTGCTACCAGTAAATTCGGATTACATGCCAGTGCTATGGCAATCACAACCCTTTGTTTCATTCCGCCAGAAAACTGATGCGGATATTCCTCTGCACGACTAGGATCAATACCAACCAGCGCTAACATTTCTCGCATTTTTTGATCCGCCTCTTCAGCAGATACTTTTTCATGTACAGCAATTACCTCTGAAATCTGTTTCCCCACAGTCATGACAGGATTCAACGCTGTCATCGGATCCTGAAAGATCATAGAAATTTCGTTTCCTCTAATCTTATACATATCCTCTTCACTAATCTCAGTAAGATTTTTCCCGTGATACAGAATTTCTCCGCCCACAATCCGACCCGGCGGCCACTGTATCAGTCGCAGGATAGCTTTCGCCAACGTTGTCTTTCCTGCGCCAGTCTCTCCAACAAGTCCAACTGCAGCTCCCTGCGGTATATTCAGATTGACAGAATTAACTGCTCTTATGA
This sequence comes from Emergencia sp. 1XD21-10, assembly GCF_009936045.1. Taxonomy (GTDB): domain Bacteria; phylum Bacillota; class Clostridia; order Peptostreptococcales; family Anaerovoracaceae; genus Senimuribacter; species Senimuribacter intestinalis. Next base: position 9,868 of record NZ_QWEQ01000039.1, read on the forward strand.
TGCCATCCTCGGTTTCATACCGTACAATCAAATCTTTGATTTCTAAAATATTATCCATAAACTTTTCTTCCTTACGTTAATTCTTCAGTTTCGGATCCAATGCGTCGCGCAGACCGTCTCCAATGATATTCAAAGCCAAAATTGTAACCAAAATCACCAGCCCTGGAAATACTGTGATATGCCATGCGTCTCTGATATAACCCCTGGCATTGGTAAGCATTGCACCCCACTCAGGAAGTGGCGGCTGAATGCCTAGCCCTAAGAATGATAAGCCTGCAATAGACAGAATCGCACCAGCAATCGCCATAGTCACCTCAACAATCAATGGCGCCATAGCATTAGGCAAAATTTGCTGGAAGATGATCTTTCTGTCCGATGCGCCCACTGCCTTTGCTGCTTCAATAAATTCTCTTTCTCGAATTGTCATTACAGATGCTCTCGTAATGCGGGCAAATTCTGGTACATATCCAATCGCAATAGATATCAATACGTTGACTAATCCCGGTCCCAATGCTGCTACGATAGCAATTGCCAGCAGCATATAAGGCAGAGAAAGCACAACGTCCATCAGACGCATGATTACATTATCCACACGTCCTCCATAATAGCCTGCTACCGCACCGATAACAATTCCTACGATACCAGCTGCAAGAACTGCAGCAATACTCATAAATAAAGAGTATCTGGTTCCCCATAAAATACGCAGAAGGATATCTCGTCCGAACTCATCCAGCCCCAGGATATGTGAACTGCTTGGCGGTTCAAACCGCTGCGTCAGGTTTTGACTGATTACCAGTGTATCGTAGATGGAGTCGTTGGTGACCCAGTCAATCACTAAAGTGATAATTCCAATTAACGCCAGACATAGAAGAAAAATCAAACTGATAACGGCCATCTTGTTCTTCTTGAATCGTCTCCAGGCATCCGCCCACAAAGTTCTGGCTTTTACTGTGCCGCTATTGTTTTGCAAAACGTTTTCCAAGTCTTTTTCCTCCTCCCACGCTCTTGTATTGTGCTTTAATTCTTGGATCAACAAATGCGTACAGAATGTCCACCAGCAAATTGACCACAGAATACATCAGCGCCAGGAACATTGCAGATCCTAATACCATAGGCATGTCCTTGGCTTTGATAGATTCTACCATGAATCGTCCCAGTCCCGGCCACGAGAAGATGGTTTCTGTCAGTGCTGCACCGCCAAGCAGCATACCAAACTGCAGTCCAATCACTGTTACGATTGGAATCAGTGCATTTTTGAACATATGATTTTTCGTAATATATCCTTCCTTCAGACCTTTAGATCGCGCCGTATCTATGTAATCCTGCCGCATGGATTCCAGCATGCTGGAACGTGTCATACGCATAATGCTGGCTGCACAGCCTGTCCCAAGAGTCAGCGCCGGGAGAATTAAACTCGGCAGCAGCGCCATCCCTTCTCCCATACCTGATGCCGGAAGCCAGCCCAAGCTCAGTGAGAAAAACATAACCAACAGAAGACCCAGCCAAAAGTTCGGCATAGCTACACCGATTAATCCTAATACAGTAGCGATATTATCTACCCACGTATATTGCTTTTTCGCTGATAAAATGCCAATTGGAACACCTATCAGAATCGCTACAAGAATACCGGCAATAGATAGAATCACCGTATTGGGAAAGTACCCCAGTACCTGCGGCAATACTTCCAGCTGGCTCTTCCAAGAAGTCCCAAAATCGCCTTTTAGTGCGTCAGTCATATAATCGAAATAACGCACAAACAGATTATGGTCCAGCCCTAACTCTTCTCGCATCGCCTGAACTGCTGACTCAGATGCCTGCTGTCCCAGTATCATACGAGTCGGATCACCTGGAGAAACAGCCAGGATGAAAAATACCAGAAATGATACACCGATTAATACCGGTATCATCATCAGTAATCGTTTCAAGACATATTTGTACACGTTTTATTCCTCCTCCTTATATAAAGGAATTTGCTCAAAAGTTCCTTTAACCAGAAGCTTTTTATTCTGCATCATCAATCTGCCTTTCGCCATAACAGTATCGATCTGTAAGTCCTCATCTAAAAGCACCAAATCTGCATCACTCTCCGGATGTAAACAACCCTTTCTCGGATAAAGTTCCAAGGCTTTAGCTACATTGCTCGTAATCAGCTGAATTGCTTCCTCCATCGGTACTTTGAAATCGACAACCAAATTTCGAATAATTTCATACAACGGTTCCATACCGCCGATCATTACATCTACTACTGCGTCCTTTGCCTCATTCCATACTGGAATACTTCCTCCGGCATCAGAGCTGACAGTCAGTCTTTCGATTCCCATTTCCTGCACGACCTCATAGAGTTCGTCTGTTTTAGATGGCTCAGTCGTAAAATCTGCCCAGCCTCCCATTGCCATAAATCGCTTTGCTGCCTCGGTGTGACAGTCCATATGCGTTGGACGAAAATGTTTGATTGGAATCTGCTGCTCATCGCATATTTCTATAATGTCATCCAGCGTTCTGCCGATTCCGCCTACGTGAAGGTGCAGCACGCCTGGTTTTCCCGACACCAAAGAAGCCATACGTATATCCGATGTCAGCCGCGTCAGCTCTTCCTTTGTCGGTCGAGATGCCCGGTGATCCGATATCGCCAATTTACATCCTAGAATTTCATCGATATAGACAATATCCTTTGCTACCGATCCGGTTACAGTTACAGGCGGATAGATATAAGCCCCTGTCAAGCAGTAAGCGCTAATTCCCTCTTGCTTTAATGACTTTGTTTTTGCCAGCAAGTTTTCCACGCTGCGCGTAAAGCTATCGGTTCCCAGCAGTCCCACTACAGTAGTAACCCCTGCCTTGATAATAGATGACAGCGGAAGTTCCGGTATACGCGATTGAAATCCGCCTTCCCCGCCGCCGCCAGTCACGTGAACATGCTGGTCAATGAATCCCGGAACTGCTGTTTTACCCGTACCGTCAATCTCCTTAATACCAGGAATTGCAGGCTGCAAGTCCTTGCCTACAGCTACAATCTGCTCCCCCGAAATCAAAAGATTGCAAGTGCCTCTCAGCATAGGATCATACAGTGTTACATTTTTAATTAGATACATGTACAAACCTCCTTCAAGTTATAATTATTTTATTCATTTCCTTTGTCATTGAAGTAGTATTCATTGTCAAAGGCTGGAATCGTTGATGTCTTGAAAAAGTCTTCAATCAACTTCACTTTACTGTTGTAGGCTTCAAATACCTGCTTATTCTGCAAGATATACAACGAAGCGATAATGTCAGCCATAGCCGCCATAGATGCAATAGAATTATGAAAAATCATACTGTCAGAGCTGCACAGCAATGTGTGCCTTGCGTTGCGTACGATTGGAGAGGACAGCTTATCTGTCATTGCAAGCACCACTGCATTCTCCCTTCTCAAATAATCTGAAATCGCCACTGTCTGTGCTGAATAAAACGGAAGTGTAATCAGTATGAATACATCATTTTCGTCAAATCTGGTCAACGCATCCAAGACTTCTGCATAGTCAGCAACATTCACAAGCCGCGTCAGCGCACCCGTATCCCGCAGTTTATGCTGAAGACTTCCAGCGATGGTCAGCGATGCTGCATGACCGCAAATATAAATATTCTCTGCCTGACTCAAGGCATCTACAAATTCAAAAAGAGCATTGACATCTACGCCATCCATCGTTGCCTGCATCAACTGCAATTGGCTTTGCTGTAAACCAGTCAGGGTTACCTCGTCCGCAGCGTAACGTTTAGAAGAGGTTTCCAGCTTATTATTCCATCGCATTCTATCCTGCAAGTAGCCATGCATTGCCTTCTTCAGTCCTGAAAAAGTTTCCGCTTTCGTCTTCTTGCAAAAATTCAAAATCGTAGTCTCCGTAACTCCGATTTCGTCGGATAGCTTTTTCAGTGGTAAAAAACAGACCGCATCTGGATTATCTAAAATGTATTTCGCTATTCTTTTCTGCGTTCTGGTTAAGTCCGGCATCAAATCTTGTATTTCTTTCAATATATCCATAAGCCATTTCTCTCTTTCCTTCATACTGTGTATCCCTAAAGATCCATCAGCAGAGGTGTTTCTTCTATAAACTCTGCTTTTAGCCCCCGCTCTTCAAAGAATCTGCAGACTGACTTCAATGCAAATTTTTCTGTGGAATAATGTCCTGCCGCCAAAATACTGACACCTTGCTGCCTTGCCGCTTCATGAGATGGTGCAAACCAATCGGCTTCCTTTGTGCCTACGCCGGTAACAAAAAGACGCACACCTGCTTTTCTCAGTTTTTCATAGATGTCGGCTCCCTCACAGCCGCCAGCAACTAACGCGATTTTTCCATCCTGCAAGTTTTCTTCGCCATATTGATACAAGCGGCATTTATGCTCCACCACTAATTCTGTCTTGTCAAGAACCTGCTGTACAGTCTGAAAAGGTCCTGTACAAATCACGCCCATCATAGCGCCGCCCTCTTCAAAAAAACTTGAGTAAGGTGTCAATTCCATTTCTCCTGCCAAAGCAATACCCGGTGCATACGGTCCTAGCTGATCCAAAGGCAAGTGCATGCTATAGTGGCTAATGCGGTTTTCCTTCATATAGTGCTTATCCCTATCTGAAAAATATACCGGCGGCTCACTTTCAGGATGCTGTGCACCCGGATGATGTGTAAACAGCAGGCAGTCATGCGCTCCCTGTCGGCGGAGTTTTCCTAATACTTCCTCGCTTGAAAAAGTCGCAGTATAAACTTTGTCGATTACCTGCGCATTACTCAGCAGCAGCCCATTGGGCGCTAAATCGGTATACCGGCCCGGCTGAAAAAATTCGTCAAGCATTCGGCAAATGTCCTTTTCGTGAATATTAACAGTATTTTCTGAAATCATAGTATAAACTCCATTTACTACATTTTTTAATGTAATTACTTTATTTGCATTTTACTACCCCCCTCCCATGATTGTCAAGAGTAAATTCAAAAAATATGTAATTTTTCTGAAGGTTTGTCAAACATATGTTACACCGTCATGCAAAAAATTAAATAAAGTATCTTTAGGAGAAAGCCACTTTAAT
>NZ_QWEQ01000040.1 GCF_009936045.1 Emergencia sp. 1XD21-10
CAATACCGATCTATTGCTTATGCGGGGGAGTGACCGGCATTTTCTCATCGCAAAAGGATGGGATGCACAAAGCCAGACATGGGATCACGGTCAATATTTCGGTTGGGACAAGGAAGCCTTGGCAGATGCAGCATCTGAATTTTCCGGTCATGATTATGTGAGAAAACGCTTTGCGCAAAACTCGTTGCAAGAGCAATTCAAGACAATTCTTGAAGCAGAGTTTCCAGAAACGTCGGGAGAAGAAGAATTACAGGAAGAACTGTATGAGAAATTTATGGAAAGTGATCAGGCTGGGCTGTTTGGCAACGATTTAATGCAGGAGATGGCAAAAGAGATCGTGTCATATAAACAGAATAATTGTGAATTGAATAAAGGATGGGAGATGGAATAAATGAGATCTACTAACGAGATCAAGACCATGAAGCTGCCCCGCTTTCTGGCCAAGTGGAACGTGATTCCGCTGGCAGTGGGCAGCATTGATCTAATCATTTTTTTTGCATTCAATTATGTGGTAAACATTGTATGCAGCTTAGTGAGAAACGGCCTGCCGGAAACGTCCTTTGGATTTTGGAACATTTTTCCGCTTTTCTGGCGCTGGAGTGGCAGCATTATTGGATTGTATTTGTTCTTTTTGCTGGTTATGGCAGCATTGGACAGCATCCTTGTATATCAGATTAGGGCAAGTTTGTCAGATAAAGAACTAAGGCATGGGCAGAAAGGTACTGCAAGGTGGACCACACAAGAAGAAGTACGGCAGCAATATAAACCGGTGCCTTTGAAAAATGATTTCTATCCAGGTAAAGGAGGCACAATTATATCCCGGCAGGAGGAAACTCTCTACATTGATGATAGCCACTCGAATACACTGGTAATCGGCACGACCAGATCTGGTAAAGGTGAGATGTATGTTTTGCCAAGCATTGACGTCTATTCCAGGGCGAAATTGCTGAAGGACAGACCGTCCATGATCGTCTCAGACCCAAAGCTGGAGTTATATAAAAGTAGTAAAAAGACACTGGAGGCGCGCGGATATATCGTGCGGCTACTTAATCTTGCTGACCCGATGCATTCTATGGGATATAACCCGTTGCAGTTGGTGGTGGACTACTATCGGGCAGGACTTGTGGAAAAGGCTCAGATGGCGGCCAAGACTTTCAGCTTTTCCATTTTCGCTGCGGATAATTCCACGCAGGAGCCGATTTGGAAAAACACAGCAACAGACTTGTTTACAGCTCTGATTATCGCCATCGCCACAGACTGCATGGAAGAGGATAAGCAGCTCAATGAGCGGCGGCGTATGGCATGGATGGAAAAACGCAATGCTTTCACTGCGCTGACAGAAGAACAACAACAGCTGGCGAGAAACAAATATGAGGAACTTTCGGGTGATGGAAAAGATGTATTGCTTAATGAACGACTCTACTATATTCCACCAGAGGTAAGTTTTACAGAAATACATCCCAATGAGAAGAAAGTCAGCTGTTTTTCGTGCCTGAACTTTTTCAGGGAACTTTGCGATAGAAAAGCCCTGGCTAGGGCAACGAGCCAGATGGAACGAGAAAAGATTGCAGAAACGGCTTTGGATGAATATTTTAATAATCGTCCTCCGCTGGATTATGCGAAAAGCCTTTATCAGGAAATCAAAACTGCCGGCGACCGGACCAAAGGCAGTGTATATCTTAATATGCAGTCTGCAGTATCCATCTTTGCACTGGATAATATCGCAAGGCTGACGGCAGAAAACGATGTAGATATTGAAGAAATCGGTTATGGGGAAAAGCCTGTGGCTATTTTTATCGGGATCCCATCAGAGGATAGATCTAACCATTTTCTGGTCACAACTTTCATCGCCCAAGTCTACCAGTACCTGTTCAATCTGACTAAGACGCGCAAAGGCAGCAAGCAGGGCAAGCTGGATCGGCGAGTTAAGTTCATTCTGGATGAATTCGGAAACTTCCCGGAAATCGAAAACTTTGCCGGTTTTGTGACGGTATGCCTTGGTCTTGGGGTCAGTTTCGACATTTATGTACAGGCGCTCAACCAGATTTCGGCAATATATAAGGATCATGCTAAGACGATCCTTGAAAACTTTGCAAACCAGATCTACATAAAGAGTATCGGAGATGAAACAGCAGAGGAATTTTCGAAGGTATTGGGTAAGGCCACTATCGTAGAGGTACAGCGCTCTGGCAGCAGGTTTACACTGGATAAAAACTTCACTGAAAGTGCGAGTGAAAGACCGCTTATGTATCCCGATGAGCTTGCCAGGCTCAGAGAAGGAGAGTGCGTGGTCTATCGCGGCATCAAGCGAACAGACCGTCTGGGCGTTGCGATTGAAAGCTACCCTATTATAAATGAGTATGCCGATGAACCGTCAGAACGAATAAAGCAGCAGATAAAGAGTGAAATGCTGGAAGCAAGAAGCCATGGCCAAATTATGCGGCATCCGGATGAAAATGAGAATCGAGACACGACCGAGGAAGAAGAGATGCATATTCGTATTGGGCACTGGCGAATGAGACAGGGCACAGCGCTTTTATACAGGTACATGTATCTTACTGACACATTTCCAAATCCTGATGATATTGCTATTGAGGACATTAACACAGAGAGCCGGGCGCATATTGACTATACTTCCATGATTTATGAGCCGGAGACTGCAATTGCGAATATGGCAAGAAAAAAGGAAAGCTATATGAAAATGGAAGAACTGCCGGAGTATCTGCAGCTTTGCTATAAGTTGCAGCAAATTGATGAGGCATATAGGGAAACTCTCGGTATTACCACAGGAAAAGAAACCTTGTCAAAAGTTACGGAAGCCGTCTGTAAAAGCGGTTATACAACAGAAGAAAAAGAAAAAATACTGGAATTGATGGGAGGCGCGGCATGAGTAAAAAAGAACTCATAGACTTTTACCTGAATAATGGGGATCTGCTTACCCAAAATGATATCGTGACCGGAGCGCTGAGGACGATAGGCTTTTGGCTTTTGAAGGTGCTTACCACTGTGGCAGATGCTTGCAGGCAGCTGTATGATATTACTTTCGGGCTTATAGACTTTACAACATGGCCAAAGATCAATACCTTTATTGAGAATTTTAAGCCAGTATTTGTGGCACTTATGGCTATATCAATTTTTGCCCTTGGGATCATGCTCATCGCAAACCATGAGAAAAAGCCGAAAATTGCAATTAACATCTGCATCGCCTGTTTATGCGTGACCTGCTCAGCAGTAGTATTTCAGCAGCTCAATACGGCGGTTTTGGATGCAAAAGCAGGTATAGATAGCGTGACGGAGGATACTGCTACTGGAAATGTATATGATATCATCGGCAACAACATGATGGATATCTATTATCTGGATCAGCAGATCGGGCTAAGTAATATCAATTATGAAGAGAATGAGAATAAGCTGCCGCATCCTAAAATGACCAGCCAGAGAATGAATGTTATGGATTATGCGGAAGTAATGGATCCTGATAGTGATAGTTATGATTTTAATGATGATGCAGCCGAAGATATTCTGACGCAGATGATTATTACTGGAGGTGATGGCAACAGCTATGATGTCGGAGAGATCTATGATGGTGTAGCTTGGACCTCTGTGGGGAATAACTTTTATTACCGCTACAAGATCGACTGTCTTCCGGTGATATTGGAATTGCTATCCATCATCGTCTTATACATTGCTATGGCGTATAAATGTACCAGACTTGCTTTTGAATTAGTTTTTGCAAGGCTTTTAGCGTATCTTTACAGCGCAGAACTATCCGGTGGACAAAAGATTGCAAAGATTTTAGTATTCATCAGAGATACGTATATACTGCTGTTTGTTACTACTCTTTGCATCAAGCTGTTCTACTTCTTTACAGCGTACATTGATGAACTTGCAATGAACTCTCTGCTTGAAGCTGCTATCATTCTGTTTATTGCTTTTTCCGTCATTGATGGACCAAACCTGGTGGAAAAACTTCTTGGTATGGATGCCGGATTAAAATCATCAACTGCGCGGATGATGGCAGTATATAAGGCTGGAAGTGGTGCGGCACATAGAGCGATGCATACGGCTGCAGCACCGGCAAGGATGGCAGCACGTTATGGTATGCAACGCTATATGATGAATCGTCAGGCTACAGCTACTAGTGAAGCTGTTCGAAATGCTATGGATGGAGACAGAGGAGCTGCTGGCTTTATGGATAGCGAACATGGGCAGGAGGATAACACTGATGGAAAATCTGCAGTAGCAGGAGATCCACAGAGCCACGGTAATCAGAATGATTATACCGGACAAGAACGATCTGAAACAGGCTATGATGCAGGAAATCAAAGAAATGCAGAACAGAACTTTTCTGATACATCATTTATGGATGCAGGTACAGCTGAGGATGCTGCATCTGGCGAAAATGATAGAGACCAAAGTCAGCACAGTGCAGAAAACAGGGGCACTTATGATGCTGCCTTTATGGACAACTCTGCAGATGAGGGAGAGCCAATCGGTGATACAAGCGTTGACACTCCGGACGAAGGCAAGCAGCAAGGGACATTCATGGAAAATAGTGGACAAGATAGAAATAGACCAGATACTGCTGCTGAAAATCAAGGTAAACGGATGTCAGATACTGTAGCCAAAGAGAAGCCTGATGCACATAGTAAAAAAAGAAAACCAGATCGTTTTGATCAGATGATGGAGCAGGGCAGCACTGTCCAAAAGCACCAAAGCAGCAGTCTGGATCAGAACCGGATTGTATCAAGATATAAAGGTCGTATTTTTGATCGTAATATCAAGGATGGAAACATAAGAAAGGATGATGATAAATGAAGTATTTAATCACAGAGGAAATTGAAAGTCCAAACCGCGTGTTTAAAAATGTTGAGGCATTGGACTTCTTCTTTGTGTTAAGTTATATGGCGATAGTTTATGCGCTGAAGGCTATGGTACATCCTTCACTGCATATCCCTTACTATATTTTTTCATTGTTTTGCTGCATCTTTTTGACTTGCAGAAGTGCGTTTAACCGTAAAAGAAGAAATATGGAAAGCGTTTTTCTGCTTTTAAAGCATAATACGGCTGTTTACAAGGCTGTATATGGAGAGGAGGTGCAAGGTCTTGCTGCAGAAATCGAAAAAGAATAAGGAAGAGAAGGATCAGTCAGAGAAGAAACCGGCTGCACAAAAGAATAATCTGGATATCCTGCCCATCCGGTATTATGACGAGGATGCAAAGGCATTTGTATTAAAAGATGGCAGCTATTTTGACATTTACGAGAAGGTGGCTGATGACGTAGATAATATGATGGAAGACGAGGTACAGATGCTAATGATCAGGCTTGCAAAATTTCTGAAGCTGTATAAGGATGACATCAAGATTATCAGTATGAACTTCCCGACGAATCTGCTTAGTCAGGAGAAGAGACTGACGAAGAAAATGCAGGAGACCAACGATCCGGTGCGGAAAAAATGGCTGCAGCGGTCCATTTCTGAATTGCAAAAAGCGGAAAAGGGCACCCGTAAGCGTGAATACTATTTTGTCCTTATGAGCAAAACCGCAGAACAGCATTATGATCAGGTGCAGCAGCTATCTATCCTTGGAGACGGTGTGCGTGAGATTAGTTTGGAAAAAAAGCTGCAGATCGTGTACAAACTGTGCAACCCAAACTCACTGATTGTAAGGGAGGAAGGAATAAAATGAAAAGAAAGAAACAGAGTACAAAGGCGACAGACCGTATTGATCTGCCGCTTTTTTCTTACATACAGCCACAGGGCGGCATTACCTTTGCCGCCCCTAACTATATCACCACTGGAGACGGCTATACCAAGATCATACATATTTACCGGCTGCCGACAAGGCTAGATGATTACTGGTTATCAGACATTACGCGGCAGAAGGACTGCATCACGGTAATCGATGCGTCAACCCGCGACAAACGGGAGGTACAAAAGAACATCAACCGGGCGCTGCAGGAGGAATTCAGCCGGGAGCAACACGCGACCAATTATCAGGAAATCTACGACAGCCAAAAGCGCCAGCACCAGCTGCAGCTGATGTACGACGAAGTAAAGTCCATGGGGGAAGTGGTCAAGATGATGCACTTTCGGATCTTTGTTTCAGGTAAGAGTTTGGTCAGTGTGGAGGAGCAGTGTGGTGAGATCATGGAGAATCTGGAAGCAGATGAGTATATGCCGACCATTTTGCTCAATGAAGGAGAGCGGGAATGGAAATCCCTCTGGCAAAGTTATACCAGGCAGGCGGCAGAACCCTTTGCTATTAAGGGACTGTCACTCATGACAGAACAGATTGCCGGCGGGTATCCGTTCAAGTTTTCATCCCTTGAGGATGACAGTGGAGATCTGCTGGGCTTTACGGGCTGTGGTGGATGCGTGGTGTATGATGAGTTTGCGAAAACAGATAGGCGAAAGCATTACAATACCCTTGCGGTAGGAGATATGGGCAGCGGAAAATCTACCTTTCTAAAGAAGCGTTTTCGTTCGCGTGCTGAGCGAGGTGACTTTGTGCGCTGCTTTGACATCTCTGGAGAATTTACGCAGCTGACAAGAGAGTTTGGCGGTAAGATCATAAAATGTGACGGCCAACATGGGCTACTAAATCCTTTGGAGATTTTGCGATCTGGAGACGATGATGGAACGAACTATGTTCGTCATATTTCAAAGGTAAGTGCGTTTTATCAGTGCTTAGTACCGGGCACCACATATAAAACTCTCATTGACTTACAGAATATTTTACGGTCTTTGTATGAACGTTTTGAGTTAGTGCCGGGAGAAGGGAAACGCATTACAGGGCTTCCAGCAAACAGGTATCCGACGTTTTCAGACCTTGCAGCTTATATAAAAGAAGAAATGGATGTGAAAACAGATGAAGCCGCAAAGGCAGATGATGTGCGAAAGGCGCTTCTGATTCAGGAAGTCAGCCAGCTGAATAGCATATATAAAGCAATTTCGTCTCTCGTGCGAAACTACGGTCAAATGTTTGATGGCCATACAACCATTGATAATATTGTTGACGAAAAAATCGTTACTTTTGACATCAGTACGATTAAGGATCTGGACAACATCTTTGTGGCCCAGCTCTTTAACATGACCTATTTTTGCTGGGATAATGCCGTCGCCAATGGCGGATATATGAAAGCGCAGTACGAGAGCAAGGCCCTGTCTTTTGAGGACGTAGTACGGTTTCTTATCATCATTGACGAGAGCCACAGGTGGATTAATGCGAAGTTTGAGTTTATACTTGACCTTATCATTGTGATTTTGAGGGAGGCGAGAAAATATTTTGTGGGCGTTACTTTGGCGTCACAGTCCATTCGTGATTACGCTCCGGAAGGATCATCAAGTGAAGCAATAGAAAAGCTGAAGATTATCTTCGAACTTACGCAATACAAGTTTATCTTTAAGCAGGACTCTAGTGTACTGCCTTTGATAGATAAACTATTTGGAGGAGTGCTCAGTCCGTGGCAGCGAGAAAAGATTCCATATTTAGAGCAAGGAGAAACGATTCTATCTATCGCAGGAGATCGGAATATCTTTTTTAAAGTTTGGCTTTCAAAACAGTATGAGGAGCAGCTGTTTGCCGGAGGTGCATGATGGATATTTCCAAAAAAAGATGGGTTTTGCCGTTTGGTATTGGATCGGGCGGCATACTTTTATTGCTATTGATCCTGCTTCTTGTCATTGTTGTCTCTGTTGCTTCAGAGAGCGGTGGCAGAAGAGGCAGTATAAGTATGGAAGGACTTCCAGAGATTTTGACAGAAGAAATGATTATGGGAGCCATGGACAGCGAAGAAAAATATGACGTGCCGGCGTCTCTCACTTTGGCGCAAATCATCATAGAGAGCAGTGGCAGTTATCCGGGAAATTTGTCGCTGCTTGCTTACGAATGTCACAATTTGTTCGGAATGAAAGGCATCGGGCCTGCCGGTTATAAAGAGTATCAAACTGGTGAGCAGACCTCAGGTGGAGAAAGCTATGTGATTACAGCAAAGTTTAGAAAATATCATAATGTTGCAGAAAGCATTGACGACCATGGGCAGCTTCTATCGAGTGGTCACTATACGGCATATACCAAAGGCTGTAAGACTGCGGATGAATGGGCGGTTGCCATTCATAAGGCAGGCTATGCGACTGCTGTTGATTACAGTCAGCGTCTGATTGAGATCATGACAATGTATGACTTGTACCAATTTGATAATGGCGGAGGATATGTGAAAGGAAATGGTGCTGCCACAGGAAAATATGTGTGGCCTACCGTATCCAACGGTATCATCACGTCATACTTTGGGTATCGAGATGCGCCGACTGCCGGTGCAAGCACATACCACGAAGGAATTGACATTGCTGCTTATAGCGGTGCACCGATTTATGCAGCAGATGGGGGAACTGTCGTTTATGCACAAAACTCTGGCGGAGCTGGTGGCTACACAATTAAAATTGACCATGGTAGAGGCGTCCAAACCAGTTATATGCATTTGAGATCGGATGGCATACTGGTAAAGGCTGGCCAGAAGGTAAGCAGGGGTCAGAAGATTGGAAAGATGGGAACCACAGGTATTTCAACCGGAGATCACTTGGACTTTCGCATTTTTATACACGGCAAAGCGAAGGATCCGCTAAATTATGTAAAAAAGCCAAGCGCAAAATAAGAGGTGAATAAATGGAAGGAAGAGTTTACATATCGGCAAAAGATGAAATGAAGAAAAAAATTAAACTGGCAATGTCCAAACAGTGGCAGATCATTTACACAGATAATCTGCAAGAAGCTGATTATATCCTGATTGAAAAACAACCAGACGGCAGACTGTTGGATGCACAGTTTGCAACTCTTATGGCAGCAAGGGAAGCAAATATTCCAGTTAGATATTTTAAATTGGGAGAAGAAAAAATGCGCGTCAATGCCATGAAAGAGACACGCAAGAATTTTGACATGGAGATTGAATAATGGGAAATATCAATGACAAAGTGGTAGAAGAACGCAATGCAAAGATCAAAAGGAGCGGCAATCGACTTCTAGTGAGTATTTTCATTTTGTTTATCGGTGGATATTTTTTCTTTTTTACATCGAATTTCTGGATGCCGCCGGCGTATGAAGATATTCAGGTCACGCAGATTGGCAGTTCAGTTGAAAAAAATGACCGTAAAGTTACGCTTCTGTCGTGGACATGGGATCAGAGCACTGCAAAGCAGGAAATCATACTAGATATTACAAACGGATCAGCCGATGGTGTTGATACATATGATTTTGAGGCAGTTGATATTAACAAAGGTCAGATGAACGTGGAAGTAATCTGCCAGGCACCGGATTTTGTAGTGCTCTGTATCGAAGATGTGCCAAGCAGATGGTCCGAAATATCCTTGCGTATAAAACTCCCAGAGGAAGTCGATCCGGAGGAAGTAGCGTTTGATACCATCAGGCTATATACTTCAAAAGAAGCGATTGGAAAGATGGAGGTAAAAGAAGGTATGGATGAGGCTGCCTACAGAAAGAGGGCTTGCGAAATCAGAATATCTGATTACAATGCTCAAATTGATCAGCATCTTGCGGATATTGAATCATTGCAAACGACGGTAGCTAATGCAAAGAAACGAATAAACGAATTGGAGAAGGAGCAAGCCTATCAGACTGAAAGCGAACAGGCAGATACCCTGGCCATGATATCTTCTTTGCAAAGCGAAGTATCTACAGCGGAGAGTGAGCAGGAAAACGCAAAGCGGGAGATTCGCCAGCTGCAGGAGCAGATTAAGTTGCAGGAAAAGTTAAAGTCTACATATTAGGGAGGTGAAACCATCCATGGAAAATATCGTATTTATAGGAAGTCCAGTTGCAGGATACTTTGTCGAAGAAGTTGCCCGTGAGAGAAAATATAGTTATATGCAAATTGATGCAAACGCCCATATTAAGCGGACGACCAATGATATTTTGGCTTATGCAGGATATGGAAAAAATCCTGTCAGTATTCTGATTTATGACGTTGACGGTTATATTGACAGTGCTGAGGAAATCGCAGCGGAAATCGCCGGAACAGCCAGGACGTTAAATGCCAAACCGATTATATACATGCCGTCTTTTTTGCCAGGTGCAGCGCTGCCACAGGCACTGCTTGCTAAAGATATAAAGAACTTTATTTTTTATGGTTCTGCAGCAGATCTGAAAGATCAGCTGCAAAAAAATATGGGAGGATACTATGATGTAAATGCACGTAAAGAAGTTGAAGAAATGGAAAAGGTTCAGGCAGAGACCCAGGCAAGGATTGATAACTTTCGAAGCATCGGCTTTGCTGGAACTCAAAGCCGCATCGGCACAACGACCCAGGCGATTCAGTGTGTGAAGTATCTACAGCTTTTAGGCTACACTGCCTGCTATGTCCAACTGAACCAGACACAGTATTTTGACCTGTCCCACCGCAGTGGCAAAGTCAGGGCAGTATCCTATGTGGAAAAGTGTGCAGCATGGTATGAAGAGAGAAAAGGTCCCGCAGTGATTTATGGCGGTGTTGATTTGTATGAAAGCCAGGAAGCATTGACAGAAGCGCAAGAAGTCTATGACTATTATGTTTATGATTATGGAGCTGTTTTTGACCGGGACTTTGACCGGACGGCATATATTAAGGACGACGTAAAGATTTTAGTGGGCGGAGGTAAGGTGCAGGAGTATGATGCTCTGGAACGGATTATTGGTCTTCCGCCGTATGTTTCCTGCAGTGTGATTCTTTCGTTTATGCCGGAGAACAACGATGATAGAAGTGACGCCCTGCGGCTGCTTACAGATGCAGGAGGAAATCGCCCCATTGTTTTTGCAGGCTACACGCCGGATCCTTTTGTGTTTAGTGACATAGAAATGTATGCAAAACTACTACCGCTGGAAGAAAAAGTAGCAGAAGAGATAGAGGAAGCCAAGCCGCAGAAAAAGCGGTTTACATTTAGGAAGAAGGTGAAAGCATGAGTTTGTACGGAAAAAAGGCTGCTCTTGTGCAGGAGCGGCAAGAGCAGGAACAATTGAAAGAAAGATATGGAATTGAAGATGAAAGCCATCAGGTTGAAGTCAGGGTAACGAATAACACAGTGCATTATATCTTGCATACCCTTGGTCTAACAGCTAGAGTGGCTGCAACAATTGGAATTGCTGTACTTGCTGCAACAGGTGTTGTTGCCTGGACGTTTCCGGAATGCCGCGTGGAAGTGATGAAAGTGGTATTGGAAGCATGGGAGTATATCGAGCAAGGTCTAAAAGGAGGTGCGTGATGCCAAGAATCATAAAAATGTACCTTACGGACCACCATCAAGTGAAACGGATACTCAGCACTAAACTACAATTACAGTTAAGGCACGGCATATATGAAAAAGTAGATGAAAAAGCAATAACGCGTCTGCTATATTTTGACAGAGAAACGATTTTGGACAAAAGCATAGTTACGGATCCATCATATATCGCGCTTAAAAAAATTGAAAATGTTATTGGCGTACAGTATTATAACGCTTTTGAACCGAGTCCTAGTGGCGCTGTGCGTTTTGAAGTGCTTGCAAAAAAAGCGCGGCTTACAGAGAAAATGGTTTATCGATGCGATCTTATGACGGTGGATTTCGATACAGATCAAGTCTACTCTTTTGATGTGCAGGAAACCGATGCTGTGCACTTTACATTGCAGCAGTGGACATGTAATAACATGGCTGCGACTTATACAAGGTGTTTACAGGATCTTGGTGTAGATCTGCGTTATGATCCGGAAATATTTCCGCTGATTGCAGCTATCGAAAAGCAACAGGATCTACAATCTGCCGTGAGCAGTCCTGAATCGAAGAAAACAGTACATAGGCCGTATAGCTATCTGGAACTATTCTGTGCGCTTGACGGACAGATTAGCCCGACAGATCTGTCCGAAATCCTTTTTGATTTTTACGCTGCAGGGATTGTTTCCTGGCCAATGGCTATGGGAGATGGCATAATAGGCAGCATGGCAGACCTGATTCTGCAGCTTGACAATCTGGCCGGCACGCCATGGCAGAAACAGGCGCTGCAATATCAGTATCGTGATTTGCCGTCGCGAATTTGGAAAAGCATGGAAAGCCAGTGTGGTATTTGGGTACTTAATGTGCCGGAGTTTGGCATCCTATATAGCGAGATTCAGAATAAAAAACAGAAGCTGGTGTTAGATACCCTTATTCGCAGACAGTTGTCCTTATACGTTTCAGAGTCAGCTTCAGCAGAGAATATGGATCCAGATATGCAGATACAAAGGCTGCATACGGCAGATAGCTTGGTGCGCTTGCTTAGAATCTATGCCGCAGGGAATCAGGAAGAGACCACAAATATTATGGGAAAACTGAGTATCTGCAGATATGTGCTCAAGGAAGGCAAAGGCTATAAAATACGAGAAATAGATAAAGTCATGCTACAGTACTTGCCGGAGCATTTGTACAGTATGGACTTATACAGCCGTATACATCACGCGATACAGGAAGTAGCTGATGGAAAGGTATCGGAAGGTGCATATAAAGAGGCTGTAGATCGTGCCATAAGGCAGGATATAGCGGAAATAGAGAAACAGATTTCAGAAAGGAGAGATGCCGCGAATGAAGATTGATTTTGATATGAACAATGAAAGAACACAGCGAAAAATTGGTATCATAGCTGTTATTCTTGGGATTATCCTTATTGCGGGAATAGGATTGTATTTCTTATTTTCGGATAATAGTGATGTCAAGGAGCCATTGCCAGACAATGGTGAACAGGAGGAACAGATCGACAAGGTAAAAAGACAGGCAATGATTGATGAAATCAATGCGGATGCCGGCGGGGAGGAAGATATAGATACAGAAAAGGCAAAAACGGTTATGGGACTGAGAATTGTTATAGCAGATGAAATTCTGGATCTGTATCTGGACGGTAATGCGGAAAAACTGCAGGAGGAAATGGAAAATTTTCTTGTGGAGTATGATTTCTACATGGACGTCACCAAAGCAACCTGTACGCAGATCATTACTATGGACTATAAAAAAGAAATAGCGTATATAGAATTTAAATTAAATGATCCGGCAAGGACCATCTTAACGCTGGAATACAAAGAACATAATGAATATGAGTTCAATTTCCGGTAAGGCTGGTCCTTGCCGGCCTTTTTCTATTATATGAAACTTCACGAAGTTTTTTCTTTTGTCTGTTCACTTGGTTGCTCATTTTATCACCTTCATTCGTTTCGGCAAGGGGCGAGCGGTTGTAAAAATCATGGATTTTTCTCCACCGGCAAGTCTGCCCCCCATTGCCTCATCTCACTACGGCAGGTCGCCTACGGCGTCCTTCTTTCGCAACTATCAAGTGAACAGCACGACAGTGCTTACAGTGCAGGCGTGCTAATTTTAAAAGCCTGATAGGCGGAAGTGGAGGAAAACATGAAGAGTTTTGAAGAATTTAAGGCAGAGGTGATGAAATGGATGCAAGAGAAGGCAAAGGAGCAAGAGTATATTCTGTCGGAAGGACAGAACTACAAAGTCAACCAGCAGTTGGACTACGTAAGTCTTGGAAAAAAGCAGAATCCATCATGTCAGCCCATGGTATATGTACAAGATATGTACATTGCATACCATGAGGAAATGGAGAAAGGTGATTATTCGGAAAAGGACATCATAGAGACTGTGTTAAGAAAATTTTGGGATATTCTCACCTCCAGCTTGAAGATTGCGCAGGAAATTCCAAGAAATCTAGAGGATAAGACCAAATTAAAGGAACTGGTTATGTGTCAACTAGTAAATGCGGATAAAAACAGGGAGATGCTGAAAAATATGCCACATAGAGAGTATCTCGACCTGGCTATTATCTATCGTGTCATGTTTGACGATGAAAGTTCGGCATTGGTAACAAATGGTCTGGCAGGCGATATGGGTATGGAAGAGGAAGAACTTTATCAAATGGCAAGGCGAAATCTGAACCGTATTTTGCCAATTAAAGAAAAAATAATGGATAGTGAGGATGATATTGATATGATTTTCATATCTTCCAATTTTATATATGGTGCGACAGTCCTTTTGGATACAGAAAGATTGGGGCAATTTGCAGAAAGGATAAGGGGAGATTTTTATATTATACTTTCCTCTATTCATGAACTCATCATTATGCCAGCAAGTAAATGGGACAAAGAAGCATTGGAGGTAGCGCTCTGGGAATTCAATAGAACGGCAATTGAGCCAGATATTTATCTGTCAGACACTGTTTACCTCTACGATAGTCAAACAAAGACAGTCAGAATCGCGTAGGGAAAGGCTACTATGAGCAAGGGGGGAGAAATCCCCTCAATGCTCTGACAAATAAAAAAGCCCGTCTGAAAAGTGCCGGACGAAGGCTGCATCCTTCGTCCGGAAATCAGGGCAGCAAATAGCAGCCCTGATAAAAAAGGAAACTTCACGAAGTTTTTTATCTATCTGACCACTTTTGGTTGCTCATTATATCACTTCCAGTCCCGTCGGCAAGGGGCAAGCGGTTGTATTTGCCCTGTGGGCAAATCTCCACCGGCAAGTATGCCCCCTATGCCTCTGCTCCTTCCAGCGGGCCGCCTGCGGCGTCCTCTTTTCGCAA
>NZ_QWEQ01000041.1 GCF_009936045.1 Emergencia sp. 1XD21-10
TACGAGTCCTGTGAGCAGGAGCTTGACAGGATTAGCGCAGAAGAATATGCGTCAAAGATAGACTTCAGCGATGAAGACATCTTTGAAATGGTAAATAGTCTAAAGCCGCCAGCGCCGGAAATAATCAGACTCCGCTATGTATCGGAATTGAGCATGGTGGAGATAGCAAAGCTTTTAAAGATGAATTACAATTCGGTGAAAACGATAGAACGCAGAGCGAAAAAAGAACTGGAGAAAATGATAAGTGAGGGAAAGCATGAAACGAGAAGAGAGAGAAAACATGAAGAAGAACGAGCAGAAGTTTATGGAGGAGATAGGAGCGGCACTGAAGAGACACGAGAAGAAGACAAAACTAGACGCAGAGGTGTTGGAAGGCTGGGTCACAGCTGCCAAGGAAAGGAGTAGGGCTAGAAAGAGAAAGTATATGGCTGCGATATCCTGTGTTGTGATTGTTTGCGCAGGTACTTTTAGTGCAATGAACTTGCTGGTGCCGGATGCTGCAATTGCTGGGAAAAATGGTCCGATTACTACAGAAGAGGGCAACAATACCATTGTGAAAGAAGGTCGAGGCGAACCAGGAGAAAATGCAGGTGAAGAAAGCATCATCGTTGATGACTGGAAGAAGGTTGATGGTGTGAAAAAGAAATACCCGCAGCTTTTGATACCGCAGTATGTTCCGGAAGGGTATGAATTTTCAGAGTTGGCAGTAGAAGCAAGTGGATTGTTTAATACATATACGTATATATTTGTACAGAATGAGGAAAGATTCCAATTAACACAAACTGTAGGAACTGAGTTGGAAATTATCAAAGATTATGATAGAGCTTTTAAAACTGATGAAGGTGTGGAGGTTAGATTTAAAGATGATATAGAAGCTAGCATACATTTTATTATCGGGAAGGATTTATGTATTTTGATAGGAAGCTTTTCTGATGAAGAATATGGTAGGATTGTAGATGCTTTAGAGAGATGATAATTACTATCTCTAAAACGGGTCGGAATAGCTAGTGCTTGAGTATTGAATACCGTCATATTTATCCACGCTAACACATTTGATTCTATAGACAACCCCTTTTTTTACAGTCCACTCATCATAAGTCATTACACTAGATTTATTAGAACCAGTGTATTTGATGGTATTACCGGTGACATCGGTAGCAGTGACCCAACTGCTACCGGATTTTTTTTGTAAAGTGATAGTGACGGTGTAGCTTTTAGCTGTGGAAGAAAAATGTACAACAGCACCAGCAATCGCTTTTGTATCGCTAACTCTTTTAGTGGTAAATCCGACAGCGCCAGTACTATATGTCGAACCTGTATCCGCAAAGGCAAAAATAGAAGTCATTCCCAGGGTTAAAGTGAGCATGAGAAACATGCAGATGAATTTTTTTTTCATGATTTTCCTTTCAATATTGATAAGAGTAAACTTTCGCAAGGCAAGTATATCTTGCATTGTTTTCCTTGTCAACTTCGAAGTTTGTCTGTAATTAGAAAATTCTGTCGAATACACCTTTTTTATAATACATGTGGGCGGTAAGCGCATGAAAAAACTGATTCTCTGAAAGATGGTTTATCAGTACAAAGGCTTAACCTAAAACAGACTTTTTTAGAAAAAGTGTATAAGGGGAACCTGTAATTCTTAACCGAGAAATAAAAAATGCTAAAAAAATGTATAACCACATTTGAAAAAATTTGCTTAATGATTGTTCTTACAGATATTTAGCCCTATTGTTTTGTTTAAGTTTTGCATTTTGCGTGGGTTTTTTATGAATTCATCTGAAATCTTGCATGAAATGCAAGATTCACGAAGTCTCAGGAGAAGTCTCTTATACACTTTTTTTCAATAATCGCAATTTAGGTTAAGTGTCCTTCTCAATCGGATTTTCATGCCTTTAACACGGGAGCTTCACACAAAAAAGGTTTACAATTGTTTCAAATATAGTATAATGAAGTGTACCCATGTAAACACTCAGACTTTCGGGTAGAAGAGGGGAATCTATGAGAAGAACAAGACTTGCGGCTTTGACGGCGGGATTGGTTTGTGCCGTTTTTTTTATGACAAGCTGCAGCACATATCAAAATTTTAAAGAAGCTTTTTTTGAAAAAGAAGGACAGGCTGCCGACACGATAAGAATCGGCGTTTTGGAGCCGCAGACGGGAAATGACAGTCCAATGGGCGACTTGGAAATACAGGGAATCGAATTGGCGCACAATCTGGTGCCTGAGATAGCAGGAAAGAAAGTCGAACTGATTTATGCTGATACACAGAGCAACATTTATGCGGCAGAAACCGCAGTAGATGCTTTGATAGAGAAGCAGCCGGCTATAGTGCTCGGAAGCTATGGGGATGCAGTATCGCTGATTGCAAGCCAGAAACTTGGCGAGAAGCAAATTCCGGCAATTGCAGTTACGGCGACTAATCCGCTGATTACTGCCAATAATTCGTACTATTTCAGAGTATCATTTACAGATGCCAGTCAAGGCAGAGCCTTGGCGGAGTATGTGTTTAGCGCACTTCAGTTAAAACAGGCAGCAGTCGTGAAGGTGCGCGATGAGGATACCTCCACAGAGATGGTCAGCCAGTTTTCTGCCAGACTTGAAAAGCTGACAGACGATGAAGAATGTATTGTAGAAAGTATAGAACTTCCACAGGATGTAAAGACTTGCGAAAAGTTCGCAGAGCGACTGAAAGCTTCAGGCGCACAGGCGATTTTTATGCCGGTATCTCTGTCTTATGCAGAAAAAATGTTTGACGCAGTAGATAAAGCGGGTATTAATGCAGTAACCTTTATCGGACCAAAGGATTGGCACAGTGACGACTTGATTAAACTGCAGCAGAAATATCCGCAGATTACCATAGCTGTTGCTGCAGATTTTACAGCAGAGACGGCAGACGGTGCAGAAGTCGAAACTGTGACGGGCTCATTTTATGAGGAGTTTCTTGCCGCATACAAAAAAGCCTATGGCAAGGATGAGGCGCCTGAGGCCGTAGCGCTGGGATTTGATGCATATATGCTTGCAGTACAGGCTATTGAGCAGGCCGGCGATGTAAGCGGCACCAAAGTGAAAGATGCACTTTTGATGACGGAAAATTTTGGAGGGGCTTCGGGAGACATTTCTTTTAATGAAAGTGGAGAACCTAAGAAGGCAATCAATATTGATGTGATACAGGAAGACAGATTTGTCTCAATTTATACCGTAAAATAGTCTAGTTAAACAATTAAATTTAATATAAAGGAGATTTTTTAAATGGAACAGAAGATTAAAGATGCGCTGAATACAATCAGACCAATTCTGCAGAGAGACGGCGGAGATATTGAATTCGTAGAACTGACTGCAGACAACATTGTAAAAGTAAGACTGCAGGGACACTGCGCTGGCTGCCCTGGTGCAAGAATGACTTTAAAAGGAATCGTAGAAAAGGTTCTGAAGGAAAGCTATCCTGAAATTGCCGGAGTGGAAGCAGTAGACTAATGGATTATATCAAAAATATAGACCTAAACAAGGACTTGCAGATTGAAACGCTGCAAGACCTTGTGTCTATCAAAAGTGTCGTTTCAGATCCTGTGACTACCAGAGAGGGAGAACTTTTTCCCTTTGGGGAAGGTGTACAGGATGCTTTTGCGTGTTTTTTAAAAAAAGCGAAAGAACTGGGCTTTGAAACCAAAAATATAGATAACTACGGCGGGCACGTGGACTTCGGTCAGGGGACGGAAACCGTCGGAATTCTAGGACATCTGGATGTGGTGCCCGAAGGCGAGGGCTGGAGTTTTGCACCTTATAGTGCAGCGGTATCGGACGGATACATTTATGGACGGGGAACCCTAGATGACAAGGGACCTATGGTGGCAGCCCTTTATGCCATGAAGGCGCTGAAAGATGCGGGCTATGAGCCGGCAAAGAAAGTGCGGCTGATTGTAGGGCTGGATGAAGAAACCGAATGGAAAGGCATGGAATACTATTTCGCCCGTCAACCGATGCCGGATTACGGATTTACACCGGATGCGGATTTTCCTGCGCTCAACGGCGAAAAGGGCATGATGGTCTTTGAGATTGCCAGAAAGCTTCCTAAGCAGTCCGGCGGTTTGACTTTGCGCAGCTTAAGCGGCGGCAGTGCAACCAACATGGTGGCAGAAAAAGCCAGAGCGGTGGTAAACAGTGACAGTTCTGAAACCTACAGTCAGATTAAAGAACTGGCTGCAGCTTTCCGCACAGAAAGAGGATTTAAGGTCAATACCAAGGGTGTTGGAAAGTCCTTAGAAATCACCGTGGAAGGCAAGTCTGCTCACGGGGCATATCCGCAGGCAGGCGTGAATGCTATTTCCGTCATGATGGAGTTTTTAGGAAATCTGAACTTTTCCAGCGATGAACTCAATGTATTTTTTGATTTTTATCGGAGATACATCGGTTTTGATGTCAACGGTAAGAACCTTGGCTGCGGATTTGAAGATGCGCAGTCGGGCAAGCTGACATTGAATGTGGGTCTTGTGCACTATGACAAAGGCTCTATCACTTTAAATATCAATGTAAGATATCCGGTCACAGTAACAGAAGAGCAGGTCTACGAAGGAATTTTGCCAACACTGAATGAATACGACATGGGGCTGATTAAAGTTTCTGGAAAACCGTCTGTCTATATGGCGCCGGACAGTCCGATGATAAAGACTTTAGTGGGCATTTATCAGAAGCATACTGGCGATACAGAAAGCAAGCCTATCGTCATCGGCGGCGGTACTTATGCCAAAGCGGCAAAGAACATCATTGCTTTCGGCGGAATTTTTCCGGGGGATGAAGACCGCATGCACCAGAAAGACGAACGTATTTCCATAGATCGATTTATGACTATGACAAAGATTTATGCGGAGGCGATTTATCAGCTGACGCAGGAAGATTTTACATTTACGGAGGAAGAATGAAGAATAAATTAACGACGGCACAGCTTGCGAAGCTTGCCATGATGGTGGTATTATCTTGTGTTCTGGTACTTTTAATCAGAATCCCATTTCCGCCAGCACCGTTTTTGGAGTATGACCCAGCCGATATTCCAATTTATATCACAACCTTTGCCTTTGGACCAATTGCAGGTCTTTTGGTAACTTTAATTGTCAGTCTGATTCAGGCTTTTATGCTGGGCGGCTCCGGCGTGTATGGATTTCTCATGCACATGCTGGCTACGGGACTTTTTGTCATCGTTGCAGGCTGTCTGTACAGGCACAAAAAAACCAAGAAAGAGGCTGTAATTGCACTGGTAGCAGGTGTTTTAGTAACGGTAGCTGCTATGGTAGTGTTTAACTATTTTGTGACGCCGGCGTTTATGGGCGTGCCGACAAAGGTGGTTGTGGGCATGTTAATTCCCGTCATTATTCCTTTTAATATTTTAAAGGCGGGGCTTAATGCAATCGTCACCTTCCTTATATATAAGCGGATTTCAGGATTTTTGCACAAAGCATAAAGCCTTTGAGGAAATTATGAGAGAAATTATTATCAGAAACGAAGCGGATACGAAGGCTTTTGGCTATGAACTTGCGAAGAGCCTAAAACCGGGCACTGTCATTGCGCTGATTGGCAATCTGGGCACGGGAAAGACGACATTAACCAAATACATAGCAGAGGGGCTTGGGGTGAGAGAAATGCTCACAAGCCCTACTTTTACAATTGTCAAAGAGTATTACTCCGGCAGAATGCCCTTGTATCATTTTGACGTGTACCGCCTTGAAAGCGCCGCACAGCTGTTTGATATCGGCGCAGAGGAATACTTTTATGGACAGGGGGTATCCATTTTGGAATGGGCGGATCAGGTAGCAGAGATTTTACCTGATGAGACCTTGTGTATTTTCATCGAGTATGGCGAAAACGAAGGAGAGCGGATTTATCAATGTACATTTTAGCAATCGAGACCACAGGTCCAAAGGGCTCAGCGGCCCTTATAGATGAAAGGGGAGAAGTTTTCTGCAAAATTTCTGCGGAAGAAATGAACCATCTGAAGGATTTAATGCCGATGGCGCAGGCGCTCCTTGATGAAAAGGGTGCTGCAAAATCAGAACTTGCAGCAGTTGCCGCTTCGGTTGGACCGGGTTCTTTTACGGGCATCCGAATCGGCGTGGCTTCGGCGCGGGCTATTTCTCAGGCTCTTTCCATTCCGGCTGTCTCGGTGCCGACTTTGGATTCTTTCAAGACAAAGTGTGACGGAAGTGCTGCTGTCATGGTTCTTTTCAATGCACGGAGAGGACAGGTATACGGCGGCATTTATGATGAAAATGGCGCAGATATTTTAGAGAGCGGACCCTATATGCTGACGGATTGTTTTGAGGCGCTGGATCGGTATTTAGAGGCGCAGCGCAGCGAGCTTCCCTGCGGCATGCCCCAGGCGATGAGCGTAAAAGTTTACGGCGACGGCATTGACGCTTATGAGAAGGAGCTTGCTGCTTTTGCGGCGGATATGGCGAAAAAGTATGGCGCAGTGCAAGTTGCATTTGCCGACAAAGAAGAAAGATATCAGCTGGCGTCCATGACGGCACTTTGCGCACTGGAAAAGTTTAAGGCGGGGGAGATACTGCCTTTTGCCCAGCTTCTGCCTGAATATATGCGGGCGACAGAAGCAGAACAGAAGCTGAAGGACGGAACTCTGGAGAAAGAGCGTGCGGCGAAGATGGCGCGCTTTAAGGCGAGGTAAGAGATGGCGGAGCTGATTTTGAGAAAAGGTGTGCCCGCAGATTTGGATCTGATGGAGCTTTTGGAGCAGCAGTGTTTTGCGGTTCCCTGGTCCAGAGAGTCTCTTGCTTACGAGCTTTCGGAAAATCCTCTGTCGCTTTATATCGTAGCGGAGGTGGACAGCAGAGTTGTCGGTTATGTAGGCGTATGGTCTATCGTGGATGAGGGGCACATAACCAATGTCGCCGTGTCACCGGACTTTCGCAGAAAACATATCGGCATGGCGCTGATAGGAACTATGATTGATGTGACAGGCAAACAGGGTGTTAAGGCGCACACCTTGGAAGTGAGGGCAAGCAATGCGCCTGCCATCGGGCTATATAAGAAATTTGGCTTTGCGGAGGAGGGACTTCGCAAAGGCTATTATGAGGATAACGGAGAAGATGCCATCATTATGTGGCGCAGATAAACCCTTGTATATTTCCTCCCGGAGACGGTAAAAATACCGGTAACCAGGTAATAAGGAGGAAAATAGCATGGAACAGAATTTACCTTATGACGACATTGACAGATATGGGGATTTGATGGAAATCTGCACCCATTGCAACAGATTCGAACGCAGATACGACTTTGACACGTTTACCATGGCGGACTACCAGTCCTGTGAGAACTGCAGGCACCTTGGACACGACGACCGCTGCATGGTAAAGTGATGTTGGAATAGAAATTAGAGGAAGAGTAATGAAAGACGGAACATTTTTGACCATGGGCATTGAGTCCAGCTGTGATGAAACATCGGTGGCAATCTTGGCGGACGGCAGAAAGGTGCTCAGCAATATTATTTCATCACAAATTGATATTCATACGGCTTTCGGTGGTGTGGTGCCTGAGATTGCATCTCGCCATCATCTTGAGAATATCAACGGCGTCATCGACCAGGCGCTGGCTGAGGCGGGCATCAGCCTTTCCGACATTGACCTGATCGGTGTGACCAACGGTCCTGGGCTGATCGGCGCGCTTCTCATGGGAGTGGCAACAGCCAAAGCGATTGCCTTTGCCAGAGATATTCCGCTGGTGGGGGTCAATCACATGCATGGGCATATCAGTGCTAATTTCATTGCTTATCCACAGCTTGCACCGCCTTTTATGTGTCTCATCGTGTCGGGCGGACATACCAATATTGTGGAGATGACGGACTATAACTGCTGTACAGTGCTGGGCGGCACCAGAGATGATGCAGTGGGTGAGGCTTATGATAAAGTGGCTAGAGTCATCGGTCTCGGCTATCCAGGCGGTCCGAAAATCGATAAAGTGGCGAAGGAAGGAAATCCGGATGCGATTGCTTTTAAAAGAGTTTTTCTGGAAAAAGGCAGTCTGGATTTCAGTTTCAGCGGTCTGAAGACAGCAGTGCTGAACTATTTGAATACAGAGCGGCAGGCGGGACGGGAGATTTCTGTGCCGGATGTGGCGGCGAGCTTTCAGGCAGCAGTCATTGATGTAATCGTGGCAAAGACTATGGAAGCAGTAAAGGAAAGAAAACAGGATAAACTAGTGCTGGCAGGCGGTGTTGCGGCAAATTCCAAGCTGCGGCAGGATTTGCAGAAGGCTTGTGACGACGCAGGGGTGAGACTGTACATTCCCCAGCCGATTTTGTGCACTGACAATGCAGCAATGATTGCCTGCGCTGCATACTATAAATACAAGGCGTTCGGGGCTTGCGACCTGTATATGGATGCGGATCCGAGCATGGCAATTTAACTGGCGATAGGAGAGTAATGACATGATTGTTTTATCAGCAAAAGATATTACGAAGACCTATGGCGTGGATATTATTTTGGAAGGGGTTTCCTTCCACATCAATGAAGGAGACAGAGTGGGTATTGTGGGCGCTAACGGCGCTGGCAAGACTACCCTTTTGAATATTTTATCGGGGGAGCTTTCTGCTGACGGCGGACAGTTTTTTCTCTCCCAAAGCGCAACTATAGGTTATTTGAAACAAAAAAATAACTTCGACACGGAGTCTACAGTGCTGGAGGAAGTGCGGAAGATTTTTAAGCCCATCGAGGAGATGGAACAGGAACTGACGGAGCTTTCCGTGAAAATCAGCGAGATGGGGGCGTCCGCCGGCTGCGTGATGAACCAGTATGCAAAGCTGCAGGACACCTTTGCAAATGAAGGCGGCTATGCCTACAAGAGTGAGATGTACGGCATTCTCAACAGTATGGCATTTGGACCGGAGTACTACGACAAAAAGATCAGCACTCTTTCTGGTGGTGAGAGAACCCGCCTTGCTTTGGCGTGTCTGCTTCTTGAAAAACCGGACATTTTGTTTTTGGATGAGCCGACCAACCATTTGGATATCGGTACTTTAAAGTGGCTGGAACAGTATCTGAAGGGATATAAGGGGACTATTGTCATGGTTTCCCACGACCGGTATTTTCTGGACCAGATGACCAACCGGATCTTTGAGGTGTCTCACCATAAGCTTAGGTGCTACGACGGCAACTACTCTGCTTTTGCGGAGAAAAAAAGAGCCCTGCGGGAAGCGGAGATGCGTGCATATAATAAGCAGCAGACCGAAATTCGCAGGCAGGAGGATATGATTCGCAGGTTTAAAGAGCGGGGAACGGAAAAGCTTGCTAAGCGTGCGGCTTCCAGAGAAAAGCGTTTGGAACATTTGGAACGGCTGGAGCGTCCGGAAGCGGAGCAGGGTAAGATGAAGATTCGTTTCCGCCAGGAGTATCAGAGCGGAAACGATGTGCTCTATGGTGAAAATCTGGCAAAGTCCTTTGGATTTGGCGCCAGCCGAAAAGACCTGTTTGCCAACGTGAATTTTGATATCAAGCGGGGCGAGCGAATTTGTATCGTGGGACCTAACGGTGTGGGAAAGACTACACTTCTTAGGATTCTGATGGAAGAGCTTTCTCCCAGTGACGGATACCTGAAAATCGGCCATAACGTAGCATTTGGCTACTACGATCAGGGGCAGCTTCTGCTCGATGACAGCGCCACAGTCATGGACGAAGTGCATGATTCCTATCGCCTGTATAAAGATGCGGAAATCCGCTCTATTTTGGGAAGGTTTTTATTTAAAAACGACCAGGTATTTTTACAGGTGGGCTCTCTTTCCGGCGGAGAAAAAGCGCGTCTGGCGCTTTTGAAACTGATGATGAGCGGCGCTAACGTACTGATTCTGGATGAACCGACGAATCATCTTGATATCGATTCTAAGGAGGTCTTTGAAGAGGCACTTTTGGATTACCCTGGCACGATTATCGTTGTATCTCATGACCGATACTTCCTTAACAAAATTCCGACTAGAATTTTAGAACTGGAAAAGACCGGACTAACAGAGTACCTTGGTACATATGATTATTACGTGGAAAAAAAGGCGTCCCTGGAAAGCGGAAAAAAGTATCTCAAAGAAATGAGTCACAAGGAGGCACAGCCGGTTTTAAACAAGGAAGAGGATCAAAAGCTGAGTGCTGCCGAAGAACGGGCATTAAAGAAGAAGCAGGAGGCGGAGGAACGCCGCATTGCCAGAGAAAAGGAACGGCTTGAGGTATTGATTGCAAAGCTGGAGAATGCGATTTCAGAAAATGAGCTGAAAATGTGTGATGAAGCGAATCTGACAAATCATCAGTATTTGGCAGAATTAACGGAGGAGAACGAGAAATATCAGGCTGAGCTTGCGGATGCATACGAAAAATGGATGGAATTGGAGTAAAAAACTAAGAAATTCCAAAATTTTTCTTGCATTACATAGGGCAGTCTACTATAATAAATTCTGTAATTATGTAACGACAAATGGAGGTTGGTTATGACTTTTGATAAAATTAGATCTATTATTATGGATCAGCTGGATGTAGAAGAATCTATGGTAACAATGGATACCAATATGATGAAGGATCTCGAGGCTGATTCTTTGGACGCTGTAGAAATTATTATGGCAATCGAAGATGAGTTTGATATCGAGATTGCTGACGAAGATGCAGAGAAGTTCCAGTTAGTAGGCGATTTAGTAAGATATGTTGAAGAAAATTGTGAACAGGAATAACTATGGAAAACCCGTCAGCCTATGGCGGGCTTTTTTGTAATAACATAAGAAAACTGCTATGATTTGAGAGAGGGTGATTAGTCAAATGAAAAATGCAAAGATTTCCAACGCAGTCATCAAGAGACTGCCAAGATACAGACGTTATCTCATTGAACTTAAGAAAAAGGGTGTAGAAAAGATTTCCTCCAAAGAATTCAGCAATCTGATTGGTTATACAGCATCTCAGATTCGTCAGGACTTAAATAACTTTGGCGGTTTTGGACAGCAGGGCTACGGCTATAGCGTAGAAGGGCTTTATGACGAAATCAGCGCAATTTTAGGCCTGGATAAAGAGTACCGCATGGTTATCATGGGGGCGGGCAATCTGGGACAGGCAATTGCAAAATATACCCATTTTCATAAGCAGGGATTTAAAGTATACGGTGTTTTTGAGATCAATCCAACACTGATAGGAAAAGACCTTGACGGAATGGAAATTATGGACTACGAAAATATTGTAGAATTTGTTGAAGAGGAAGAAATTGATATTGGAATCATCTGTGTCAGCAGAGAAAATGCGCAGGAGGTGGCGGACAAGCTTTCTTTCGCCGGTGTAAAGGGGATTTGGAATTTTGCGCCGACAGATATTGAAGTACCAAAGCATGTGGCGCTGGAAAATGTACATCTTTCTGACAGCCTTCACTCTTTAGCATATCACATGAACGACATTCAGAAAAAGAAAACAGCGCTAAAGGAGAAAGAAAGAGAAGAGTAAGGCGGCTGTTTCATGGCAAAAGAAAATAAGGCTGTCCCTTTTGGGTACAGCCTTATCAGTTTGGTTAGTTTTCGATTAACCTTCTACCGGAGCATCTACCGGGCAAGCACCAGCGCAAGCGCCGCAATCGATGCATTTGTCTGCGTCGATTACATATGTACCTTCGCCTTCGGAGATAGCTTCTACAGGACATTCTGCAGCACATGCGCCACAGCTGATGCAAGCATCTGTAATTTTATAAGCCATGATATTATCCTCCTTATAAGACATTTTTTAAATCAGTACCATTATAACAGAAGGGCAAGTAATAGTAAAGATGAAAGTTTATACTTTGACGGGGAAAAGTGGAACAGGAAAATCCTATCAGGCGATTCATCTGTGTAAGGCGAGAAATATTGAAAGTATCATTGATGATGGGCTTTTTATTTATAAAAATCGCGTGGAGGCGGGGATTTCTGCAAAGCGCCAAAAAACTATGGTAGGCGCCATTAAGACGGCGTTGTTTACTCTGGACGAACATGCGCAGACGGTGGCAGACCGGATTCGGGAGATGGAGCCGAAATCCATCTTAATTATTGGAACCAGCGACAAAATGACGGACAAGATTGTAGCAAGGCTGGGTCTGCCTGCTGTCAGTCAACGAATTTATATTGAAGATATTACTACAGAAGAGGAAAGGGAGACGGCAAACAGGCAGAGGAATATGCTTGGAAAACACGTCATTCCGGCACCGACTCTGCAGCTGAAACGTGATTTTGCCGGATATTTTCTGGATCCTCTTCGGATTTTGCGCGGAATCGGCGGGAAAATTCAGGAACCGGAAAAGACAGTGGTGAGACCGACGTTCAGCTATATGGGAGAATTTTTTATTTCCGACTCGGTAATGAAGGATATTGCAGACTGTGTAGCAGGTGAGTCAGAAGGGATTTCAAGAGTTTTAAAGATTTATGAAAATACGGCGCCGGATAATTTGATTATTGATATTGCT
Organism: Emergencia sp. 1XD21-10; assembly: GCF_009936045.1. GTDB lineage: Bacteria > Bacillota > Clostridia > Peptostreptococcales > Anaerovoracaceae > Senimuribacter > Senimuribacter intestinalis. Next base: position 12,451 of record NZ_QWEQ01000041.1, read on the forward strand.
GTAGCGGCATCGGCGCAGGCGCTGATATGGGAAAGCGCCATAGAGTTTCAGCAGAAACTGGCTGAGACGGTGGAGTACATGACGGCATTTAACGTGGTTAAGGTCAATGTAGAAGTCAGATGGATCGAGTAGAATATGGAACAGAGAATATATACAATAGAAGACGTTGAAGATTTTTTCCCTGTGCATGTCTTTGAATGCGGGCAGTGCTTTCGGTGGCAGCGGCAGGAGGACGGCTCTTATACTGGTGTTGCCGGAGGGAGAATTGCAAATATTGCCTTTGAGCCATATGAAGGGGAAGCGGAAGGCGGCAGCGGCAGACTGCAGATAAGCAACTGTACGAAAGCAGATTTTGAAAATTTCTGGAGTCAATATCTGGATTTAGACAGAGACTATGGGAAACTCAAACGAAAGCTTTGTCGTGGTGATAAAGTCATGAGAAAGGCAGTCAAATTTGGCTGGGGAATCCGAATTCTGAATCAGGATTTGTGGGAAACTATTGTTTCTTTTATTATTTCACAGAACAATAACATTCCGCGGATTAAGGGCTGTATAGAGGGGCTTGCGGAGCTGCTTGGAGAGCCGGTCGGTGTCTTTGAGGGAAGGGCATGGTATGATTTGCCAACTCCAGAAAAACTGGCGTTGGTAACGGTGGAAGATTTGGCGCCGGTGAAGCTGGGATATAGAGCGAAATATCTGATTGAAACTGCAAAAATTGTATGTCAGAAAGGAATGCCTGAGAATGTAGAGGATTTGTCAGCTCTTTGTGGAGTAGGACCTAAAGTTGCAAGCTGCATTGCTCTCTTTGGCATGGGGGAGACGGGCAGCTTTCCTATTGATGTCTGGGTGGCAAGGGTGATGAGCGGACTCTATGGAATTGATGAAAAAAATCATGGAGCCATGAAAGCATATGCTGACGAGCACTTTGGAGCCCTTGGAGGGTTTGCACAGCAATACCTGTTCTATTACATCAGAAATTTGAACGCAAGAAAATAGTATAATTATTTTTTGAGAAGGGAGTCGAGAACTGCTGTAAAGCAGTTTTCGGCTTATTTTTGTGGGCTGAATTGTATGAATGTAAAACTAATCAGAAAAATTACATATTTTTTGAATTTTGTAGGTTTACAATAGATGTGTTACAACTGAATAAAAAAATTGCAAGATCTCATTTTTGTGTTAAAGTTAAGTT
>NZ_QWEQ01000042.1 GCF_009936045.1 Emergencia sp. 1XD21-10
TGGATAAAGACGATGCCCAGGTCGCTCTCCTCATTGACAGGAGGCGTGAGGAAACCGCCGTACATGTCATCGTGTCCACGTGGCTCAAGGAGCGCTATCTTTCTGAGATTGTCAAGATGTGCTGTGGCATAATGGCGCTTTTCTGCCATGGTGCTGCCGATGATCTCAGGAAAGCCTCTTGTGATAAGTCGAAAGGGCTCTCCTGCTACATGAAAATCCAGATACTCCAGTGTTTTCATTTAGAATTCGACCTCCACTCCGATGTTTTCCTTCTCTGCTGTTTCACAGATGTATTCTGCGGCTGCAAGATCCACCAGCGCCATGCCTACGGTTTTAAAGACTACCGTATCTGATGCAGGTTTTGGCTGGCTTCCATCTAACACGTTATGTAAGCATTTTACATTTTTCTCATCAAGAAGTCCCTTTTCAATTCTTGTCGATAAGTCTCCGCTTTCTTCGCAGGCATACGGCAAATCCACATACACATCCTCGGTAATTTCAAAGAGGCTGTCCGACAGTTCTTTCATATATGGTTTGTAGGAACCTACTGCAATGTAGCATTTTCCCTTTAAGAGCTCCGGCTCCTCAGGCAATACCGGCTCTGTCGCAAAGGTTGTCGTCACTACGATATCAGAGCCGGAAAGCAATTCTTCTGCGCTTTTGCAGATGATCATTTCGGGATTGCCAATGGCTGCTTTCTGTAAATCCTCGGCATACTGTTTCAGTGCATCTTCCGGCTTGAACGGGTCAAACAAGCAAATCTTTTTGATGTTTCTCACAGCTGAAATGCACACGCCCTGGGAAAAACCCTGCACACCGCAGCCTACAATCCCTACGGATGCTGCATTTTCATTGGACAGCTCTCTAGCTGCCAGTGCGCCAGTTGCGCCGGTACGCCAAGATGTGACTCTCTTTGCATCAAGCAGCGCCTTGCTCTGTCCTGTGGTTCTGTCGTTTAACACCACCACACCGTCGATGGACGGCAGTCTGCGCTCCCTGTTTTCCGGTACCAGCGCCAGCATTTTAGTGCCGCAGGCATGCTCTGTAAAGCACGGCATGTACAAAAACGTCATGCCACCTTCTTCAAAGCCATACCTCTCCGGCATGGCAAATTCTCCTTTTCCATAGATACCAAAGGCTTTCGCCACGACTTCTACCATTTCCTTTGGCTCCACGATTTTATCAATATCATTTTGATTGATGATTTTCATTTCTGTTTCCTCCTAAACACTTTAACTATCTATTATTTAAAAGGAGACTGTAACGCAGTCTCCTCCAGTTTAACATTTTACATATTGCCAGCACGGTACATTTTCGCCTCTTGGTAAATATTCAATCGTAAGTTCCGTCTCACCACGACGCACCTGATAGACTAAATGCATGGTTTCATCGTCTACGACATCCCATTCAGAAGACGCTTTTAGAATTACATCTCCATTTTTTAGCCCTGCTTTTTCAGCATTAGATCCCGGTTTTACGCCTGTTACAACTTGATCCTGAGAATACCGTACCGTATCATCAAAGCCATTATCCATGACTGGCACGGCAACTTTCTCTATGGTATATTCCGGTCCGAAAAAGTCCGCTGCCGGAGCAGTAATACCTTCCTCCATAAGTTCCGTAAGCCGCAAAGAAGCCTTTCCAGCAGTGTATAAATCCGCAAGCTCAACAAATCTGTTCCAAGTCATCGGAATACCTTCCTTTGCCCCGTCCAGGAGTTCAACCATCAAATTATACATTCTCACTTTTCCTTCTGTGCAACGATTTAACAAAGCATCTAGCTCAATCAATGCCAGTACACCTCTGCCATATGTCACTCTCTGTGCATAACTATGGGTCCATGATTTTCTGAATGCACTGGCAAAATCCCCTTTGCTATATGGATTTACATAATATGCACGAAGTTTTTCATTAATCATATCGACATATCCATCTGAGTCAATTTTTCCCAGCAAGAAAAGAATATAGCAGCTGTAAAATTCTGCTGTACCCTCTGCGAAAAGAGAAATTTCTTCTTCTCTATCAGCGCTGACAATCAGCCAATTATGTACTAACTCATGCGCAATAATCGGTTCGGCTTCTTCGATTTGATTGATTAACTGATCACCGAATCCAAAGGAGCAGCATCTGGTCAGTCCTGTTCCGGTTGCAACAGTTCTAGGCGTAGGATACAGGAAAATATAATAAGGAATATCCTCATCATGGAACATTTTTTCTGTATGATCGAAAAGTTCCGCCATACTTTTGCAAAAATCATCAATCATCCGAATTTCATCTGCAAGCCATATGATATGCAGCTTACTTCCTTCCCTATGAAACTCTTTCAGGTTGCCTGCCATATAAAAGGTTTCTTTCAGTTCCTTTGCCTCACAGCATTTTGAAAAACTTCCTTTTCCATAGCTGCAGACAGCCTCGGCCTTTGAAGAAAATGATGATAAATCGTGTTCTATAGAAAATTCAAACTTTCCATTCATCGGCAGCACCAAAAATGCAAGCCCTGATGCAGTATATCCACCATATGTCTGAAACAGTGAGAACCCAGGATCAGCTTTCTTTGGATTCTTTTCCAAAGTTTTCGCACGATATGTTATTACGAGCCTGCCTGAAACATCTCTATCAAAGTAATATGAACGCTGCGGACCAAAATCACCCATACCATCTTCACAGGTAAATCCAAAGCTTCCTGTATCATCCTGTAGCTGAAAATCCTCTGTTCCATATCCTGTCATCGCGCACCCGGCATAAAATACCGGATGCACATCGAAAATGTCGCCCTTTTTATAGGAGGCTGATTCCATAACAACAGTTGTTTCCACAGATGTGACAACATTTTCTGACAAGAATGGCTTTATTTTTACATGAACCTTTGATAAATTCTCCATATTCATACTCCTTTTAGATTTCTACAATGGCTTCTACTTCCACAGGAACATCCATCGGAAGCTGATTTACGCCCACTGCAGTTCTTACATGCTTTCCAAGCTCTCCAAAGATGTCATACAAAAGCTGTGAAGCTGCATTTGCGACGATATGCTGCTCAGAAAACCCTGTCTTGCTGCTCACATACACCTGTATTTTTACAATACGCTTCACTTTGTCTAAATCTCCCAGATAAGCTTTCATCGCACCAAGCATATTAACGGTACAGCATCTGGCAGCTTCTTGTGCCTCCTCAAGCGATACCTCATCTCCTACCTTTCCTGTTGCAACTGGTTTACCGTTCGCAAAAGGAATCTGCCCTGATGTAAACAGACAATTTCCAACCTGTCTCACAGGAACAAATATCATATCAGATTTAGAAGTCTCCGGAAGCTTAATGCCTGCCTGTTCTATCTTTCTTTCAATTTCCATTTCTCCAGAATTCCTTTCTAACTCTTACTGAACCTGCTTTTCTTTTCTTGCTGCAATTTCTGCACGCATCATTGGCAGCCTTTTCTCAACTCTCATCAGATACAGGAACAGCAGCAACGCAATTCCATAGATGACCGCTTCTGAGGTAATCGTCATATGGAAGAAAATATTGACAATATTTGCCGGCTGTGTAGCTGCATTAGGGTCGAACCCAATCAGACCGATGACATAGGCTGCAATGGACCCGCCAAATGCTAAACCAATCTTTGTTCCAATCCCATATGCACTCATTACTACAGCTGTATTTTTTCTTCCCGTTTTCCACTCTCCATAATCTAGAGAATCCATCAGACACTGCGTCAGAATATTGGTAGCCAGTGAAGCGCCTGCAACAGCGATAAGTGCACCACAAATGTATATCTTTGGATTTGAAACATGAATAATCACCATGAACAGCATTGCCGCAACATCAATTGCAGCACCCAAAGCACCCGTGCCTGCATTACCAAGCTTCTTATGAAGCGGAACTAAAAGGAGCGTCGCACCGATGGTGAAAAACACGCCGACAGAAGTTGTGACAGACATAATGTTTCCATCTCCTAGGTGATAAGTACAGAAGTATAACAACATGGAACCTTGTAAAGATGAGAACAGCATCTTAACGACCTGAATCAGAAATACAATGCCGGATATCTTGTTCTGTACCAGCGCAGAGAACATCTCCTTTACAGTCGGTGCAGGTGCACTTTCTCCTTTTTCCGTATCATAGTCATTATCTTCATAACCTTTACAGCCAATAATTCCAATCAATCCCATTAACAGATATACACATGCATAGATTGCCGCCAGTTTGGTAAAAGCAGTTGCCGGATTTGAAGTGGACAGCACTGCAACAAGGGGCATTGTAACCGCCGGCACGACTGCATTTAAAATGTTACCGAAAACGCCTGAATATGTACCCAACTTTACTCTTTCCGCTCTGTCTGTTGTCAGCTTCGGCTGCAGCGCACTCATCGGAATAGAATAAGCGGTCTGTGACATGCCAAGGCAAATAAAAGTTGCTGCCGCCCAAACTACTTTCATGGTATAGGATAGATTTGGTGCAGAATAACATAGTACCATAAAAATTGCGATTGGAATCATCGCCCGCTTCATCCACCACAAACAGGTTCCACCCGGCTTGTTCGACTTTTCTATCATCGTGCCCATCAATGGATCGTTGATAAAATCCCAAACTCTTGCAATCAGGATGATTGTCCCTGCTACACCGCCGGACAAGCCCAGTACACTGACATAGAAGAATACCAGAAAATACATTTGAATTAACATCTGAATTGTCGGCGCTGTCGAAGCTGCCGCATAGCCCAGTTTTACCCGCATAGGCAATTTACGGTTTGTGTCTTGTGTGTTCATTTTTTTTCCTTTCTTAGATAAAATTTATAATTAGAAATAATTGATAACAATACTATTTCAGTACATCTGCCAAAGTCTGTGCTGCTAGAAGCGCTTGTTCCTGGCTGTTGTAATAATGAAAAGAAATACGTAAATACCCTTCTCTGATGTGTGCATAGATTTTTTTATCAGCAAAGGCGTTCTTTAACTGCTTCGTTCTGTTCTTATCAAATTTCAGGCAGATGACACCGGACCAGTGTTTGCAGTCTTTGCTCCCCAAGATTTTCATTTTATCTTCTAACGGAGAAAGTTCTTTGCGAAATAAGTTCTCCAGCTTCAGACAGTGAGTGTAAATCCTATCAATACCGATTTCAAGAAGCAGCTCTATGCTCTTTCCCATAGCTGTAATGCCATAAGAGGAGAGCGATCCTCCCTGTATGCCTTCTAAGCCTTGTCTATAGGGAAGCACCGGTATCTGCATCATGTTCGTCATGGTTTCTTCGTCATACATAATGTTGTAGTCTGAGTATACCTCCGGCTTCAGCATTGGCTGCAACTTCGGGCAGCAATATACAAAACCCGTACCGAGAAGCCCCAGCATACCCTTAAATGCAGCTGTGCTTAGATAGTCGATGTTCATTCTTTCAACATCGACCGGTACTCTGCCCAGTGCCTGAATGGCATCTACGGCAAAAATAATCTCTCTCTCCCTGCAAATTGTTCCAATTCTTTCGATATCCGGCATGAATCCGGTGTGATTATGTACCAGAGAAAGATGCACAACTCTCGTTCGCTCTGTCATCTCGCTTAGGATATCTTCTGCCGAGAACGTTCCGTTTTGCGTTTTGATAAGCTTAAGTCTAATACCTTCTGCCTGTCTCTGACCCCATCCCAGTAGAATAGTTGGATATTCAATAGCTGTTGAAATCACTTCATCTTCCGGCTGCAAATCCAGCGACTTCGCAAGCAGCGATGTTCCCTGTGTCGTATTCACTGTAAACATGATATTATCCGAATCTGTATGAAGCAGCCTTGCAACCTCTGCCTGCACCTTTAGCCTCTGACGTGCATAAACTCCGTCAAGGCTAACTCTTCCAAAGCTTTTTGCAAATTCATCCGCAAAAGACCTGCAATAATCCAGGGTTCTCTTCGGCGGAAGCCCCATGGATGCCACATCTAAATATGTAATGTTATTTAGATAGTCATATTCCTTGTAATACCTCGTTTCAATCATAACTCTTCTATTGTGTTATTTTTCATCATTGCTTCAATTTCATCAATGGTTTTCGGAATATTGCTGCTCAGTACTTCGCAGCCAGTTTCTGTAATCAGCACATCATCCTCAATACGGATGCCTAAATCCTTATCTCCAAAATACACGCCCGGCTCTACGGCAACAATCATACCAGGAACAAGCCTACCCTCCTCATCTTCGCGTTCTTCATGGCAGGAAAGTCCAATTCCATGATTTACCATTCCAGGGGTTACATAGTTGATTCTAAATTCACTGAGCAGAGTTCCAATGCTTTCTCCATCCTTCAGATATCCACCTTTACGCAACTCTTCTGTGAAGTAGGCATTAGCTTCCTGTCCGCACTCCTGTCTGGTTTTTCCAGGTTTCATACTGGCAATGGTCATTTCCTGCGTTTTGAGCACCACATTGTACCAATGAGCCTGTTCATCAGTAAAAGTTCCGTTTACCGGATAGGTTCTGGAAATATCACAGCAATAATCGTTATAGAAGGTAGCAATATCCGCAAGAAATAAATCGCCATCCTTTGCAGTAGCTTCATTGGCATAGAAATTATGCATGATAGTGGTTTCCTTTCCAATTAAGGCCTGTACGATATCTCCGCTGCCGCCCCGCATCTTAATTTCGTGCTCGAGAATACTCTGCATCTGATAACCTCTGATTCCTGGTTTTAACTGTTTTGCTGCCACAGCCAGCGCCTCTTCTGTAATATCGATGGCTTTCTGAATCTGTGCAGCCTCCAGTGAACTTTTGCGCAGGCGCATAAAGTCAAGTTCCTTGCTTAAACTTCCGATTTGAACACCCGGATATGCTCTGGTAATTCTGTCAGCCAAGATATTTTCATATCTGGTATATTTGGTAAATCCATCGAAGCTGGAGCAAAAATAGACCTTCTCTAACTTCGTCCAGGTAGCCAGCGATTCTAATACATCTTCAAAATCCTCCATATACATGACTGCCTGGATTCCCGTCTTTTCTCTGTAGTATGTAGGATCAAGACTTCGTCCCAAATAAAATTCTTCATTTGCAGTTCTTCTTTTTACAAAAAGGTACTCCTGCAGCATACCATGTGCTTTTACCAGCATCAAAAGTCCTTCAGCAATGCTCATTCCTGTCAAATAATAGAAATTCTTATCCGTCTTCTCTCTTTGCGGTATTCCAACGACTCCAAGCTCATCATTGCCACCAAAAGAAAGCAGCAGCTGACCGTCTATTAGCTTTTCAGCAATTTTCTCTCTTCTCTTTCTAGCTTCTTTCTGATACATTTTAAAATCCTTTCTGCGTTAAAAGTATTTTCTTTCTTATAAGATATTCCTCTTTCGTGAAATTGTCAAGTTATATTTTCACAATAAAATAATTTTTACGACATTTTTTGCAAATACGCAAAATTTACCCGCAATATATTTCATATTAAAATAATTCAAGTTGACAAAAATAGAAAATTCATCTATACTGAAGACAGAAATAAAACACAGAAATAAAACACAGAAATAAAACACAGCAATGAAAGGACAATCAGCATTATGTCTACAAACATAGGTGAATATGTAAAGAAAATCAGAACTGAGCAAAATTTAACTTTAAAAGAACTCAGTGAAAAAAGCGGACTCTCCGTCAGCTTTCTTTCTCAATTTGAACGTGGGATTAGTACCATCTCAGTAGACGCACTTCTGGAGCTGGCTGAAGCACTGAGCATCGATTCTCGGGAAATTATTATGGAATCTCTAGCAACCAGTCAGCCGAAGGATGATTATGTTCTGAGAAGTTACAGCCGTCATACACCGCAGATTAGTGCCAAGAATCAGATTCAGACCGATCTTTCCGCCTTTGGATATGACAAGAAAATGCTCGCGCGTATGTACACTCTTCTTCCGGGCGAATCTGAGGAAAAGGTGCTTCCTGTTACTCACGAAGGCGAAGAATTTATCTACGTTCTGGAAGGAATCCTTACACTGGAAATTGATAATGTCAGATACGATCTACATCCTGAGGATACTGCCCATTTTCCATCCACAAAGAAGCATATGTGGTATAACGAAACCAGCCGTAATGTAAAGTTCATTCTGGTGAATTACCCATATCATGCAAAAAAATAATTTCATAGTCTGATTTCTGCGTGTGTGCACTCTGCTTACACGCTTTTTTTAAGAAAAGAGGTATTAGTAATGTATGAAAAAGAACTAGCCGCTTATTTTGAAGCGCACAAAGACGAATTTTTAGAAGATCTAGCTACCTTGGTCGCGATTCCCAGCGTTAAGGCAGAACCATCAGACGGCTGCCCCTATGGCAGACATACTGCAGAAGCCCTGTCCCAAAGTCTTTCTATCGCAGAAAAATACAACCTGTACACAGAAAACTGGGAAAACTACGTTGGCATCGTCCAAATTGAGTCGGGCAGACGCATTCTGGACATTCTGGCACATTTAGATGTGGTTGCACCTGGTGAAGGCTGGGAAGTAACGGAACCTTACACCATGAAGGTATCTGATGGAAAAATTTACGGCAGAGGCACTGCCGATGACAAAGGTCCTGCGCTGGCTGCACTTTATGCACTGCGAGCAATTAAGGATCTGCAAATTCCACTGCGAAACGGCGTCCGCCTGGTGCTTGGAACGGATGAAGAGTCCGGAAGCAGCGATCTTCTACACTACTTCAGTAAAACCAGACCTGCCGCTATGAGTTTTTCTCCTGACGCAGTCTACCCTGTTATTAACGTGGAAAAAGGCAGATTAAACGGCAAAATCACAGGACACTTTGTTCATCAACAAATACTGGAAGTCCACGGCGGCCATACGACCAATATTATTCCGGATTCAGCCTGGGCTGTCCTTCAAAATATTGATGAAGCGAAGCTGGTGCAGACCGCCTCCTCCAATCAGATTACCTACAGTCTTACCCCGACAGACAAAGGTTGTAAACTTACTGTCCATGGTGTCTCCGGTCATGCCGCATCTCCTGAGGCTTCTGTGAATCCGATTACTGCTTTGCTGCAGCTTCTTTCAGAATGTACAGACTGTAAGGAAATCAAGAAGCTGTGCGCGCTCTTTCCTCACGGCGCGCATCATGGTCAAGGCTTAAATCTTAATCTAGCGGATGAAGTATCCGGAGAGCTGACTCTGAGCCTGACTGTACTGGATTATAACGGTTATGCTCTTTCTGCAAGCTTTGACAGCAGAGTTCCGGTTTGCGGCAGCCGGGAAAAGCTACAAGCTGCAAGCGACGCCATTTCTGCTGCAGGTTTTTCTTATGAAGAAGACTTCGTTGCTCCCCATGCAGTTCCTGACAATACGCCGTTTATCAACACCCTACTCGACTGCTACGAAAACTGCAGCGGTCGCAGAGGTCAGTGTCTTGCTATTGGCGGCGGTACTTACGCCCACGGAATTGAAAATGCTGTCGCTTTTGGCTGTGCCTTTGGTGGCGTTGACAATCATATGCATGGTGCAGATGAATTTGCGGAAATCTCAACACTCCTTATGAGTTGTAATATTTTCGCACAGGCAATCATCCGACTCTGCGGAAAACCTACCATTATTTTGCCGAAGGACAAAGTTTATGGAACGGTTCTATGGCTTCAGCAAGCAAACTCTAAGGATGCCAGCCCTTTATTCCAGCAGCTTTCTGCGGCAGGAATTGCCATCATTCCTATTATTGTAGACAAGAATGGAGAAACTGCTGAAAATCTGGAAACAGTAGAAAAAGTGCTGACAGATATTCTGGCAGATGATACCCTCTCCGCACTGCCTGTTGCAGTTTCCGGTATCGGCTACGGCGGCTTTATTGCCGGACACCTTCTTGCCAGAAAAAACTGCTTTGCTGCAGGTGCCATTATCAGCGGACTTACCAATCCGGCAACAGCCTATGGAACCTGTAAAGGTATTGCCCTTTCCCAAAAAGTACTCTCAGGCAATTTTTCCATGATGGATTATCTAGGCGATCTGACAAAAGATAGTGTGGTCTATCATTGTGACGACATCCATACGCCACTTCTGCTGCTTCACGGATTTCGCGATGAAATCTACGGATTTGAACAGGCAGAGCAGCTTTTTACTTCTATCAAGGAGCGGCAGCCCCAGTCGGAAATACGCATGGTTGTTTTCCCGACAGGCGATGATAAGCTTGCTGAAGATCCTAACTGCAAAGAAAAATACTGTGAAGAACTCATTAGCTGGTTCACAAAATATCTGAAAGGAGAAACTCATGATAAAGCATAAAAGACTTCCCAAATTTGAAGATTGCGAAACTATTGAAAGACTTACTGGCGGAGATTATCTTGCCGCCAAGAACTTAATTGCCTATAGTTCTACAGAAAACGGTATTATTCTGAAAGACTTTTCTAACGGAGAACTGCGCCTTATTTCCGGCGGTGGTACAGGTGAACGCCGCCCTGTATTTTCCCCTGACGGCACCAAACTTTTGTTTCTGTCGTATCAGAGCGGTCAATTCTGTGTTGTAATTTATGACCTGCAGAGTGCTGTGCTAACTACCATCGTGCATTCAAATACACCGATCTCTGATCCTATATGGTCCCCCGATGGGAGCAAAATCCTTTTTGCCTCAAGCATTAGCAAAAGTTCTAGCGATGTGCCTGATCGTAATGCACCTATTGTGATTGAAAATCTCGGATATAAATTTGACGGTCTAGGTTTTCGCACACCGGATAATGCCACTCATCTTTTCATCGTGCCATCTGACGGCAGCACGCAGCCTGTGCAGATTACCACTGGCAGCTATGATTATCTCCATCATAACTGGCTCCCCGACAGCAAGCAAATCATCTGTATTAGCAACCGTTTCAGAAACAGTGAAGAATATCTTGGCTACGACCTTTTGAAAATTGATACCTTAACCGGGGAAGTCCTGCAGCTTACCAGGAATCTTTGGATGGTCTCCTATCCAAATCCACTACGCCCAGTCTGCACCCCTGACGGACAGTTTATCATCGCAGGCGTCATGGATGCGAAGTATGCAAAGACTATCAGCACCGGTACATTTCCGGAGACTTATCTGTACAAAATTGCAGCAGACGGTTCAAGCAGTCAGCAGATCTTTTTCCCAGATGAAAACTGTTACCAGTGCGTCCAATTTCCATATAACGCAGGCTCCGGAATGGGACTTGATAAACTACAAATAAGCAGTGACGGCACCTTTGTTCTCTTTCACAGCGGCTGGCAAGGACAAGGCGGGCTGTTTCGCTTACCTTTAGACGAAAGCACTGGCGGTCATGCACAGCCCATTAACAGAGGAAAACACACTTATCATGGTCTCAGCAAAATTCAAGATGGAAAGGTGCTGGTCAGCGTATGTGAGGATACGTTAGCGGAAGCCTATGCCCTTGTGGATATCGATGAAGGATGTATCATTAAAAAGGTCGTTCAGTCAGCAGAGGAGTTTTTACAGGATGTTTCTCTCAGCCAGCCAACGGACTTTTCTGTTCCTACTTTAGATGGCTGCAGTACTGTTCACGGCTGGGTTCTGCCGCCTCACAATATGGAAGAAGGAAAAAAGTATCCGGTAATCCTCTATATCCACGGTGGTCCTCACCCATTTTACACCTATGCTCTGACTTTAGAACACCAGGCCTTTGCTGCAGAAGGTTTTGGCGTCATTTGCTGTAATCCAAGAGGTAGCAGCGGCTACGGCTGGAAGCACCAGAATATGGGAGATGGCAGACGTACAGAGCCTTATTATGACTGCCTGCAATTTGTAGATGAAGCTATTCGCAGATTTCCTTGGATTGACGAAAACCGCCTAGGCGTTACTGGCGGTAGCTATGGTGGCTATATGACCAACTACATCGCTGCTCATTCTAAACGCTTCAAAGCATATATTTCCCAGCGAAGTCTTGCTAACGATCAGATTATGTATGCCAGCTCTGATGAAACCGGAAGCAGCGCAGGCTTCGATTCTTTCCCACAGTTTATGATGGAAAATCTAAAAAAATCTGTGGTATCTTACGCAGAAAACATCGACCGTCCATTTCTGATACTCCACGGTTCCGATGACTGCAGAACACCTGTGGAAGCTGCAAAGCAGCTATATACGGCTATCCGTGACACACATCCTAATCTACCGACTAAGCTGGTTTTATATCCGAATACCGGACATTCTCAGCCAGAGGATCCTGCCATGCTGCAAAGCTACTATAATGAAATGGTATCTTGGTTTCGCAAATACCTTTGAAGTTCAAAACGGTTCTATAATAAATGTTGGGGCGACCGCCTCAACATTTATTCTTTCCACAACTCAATACTAAACGAAAAGAGACAGATTTAGCTCTGTCTCCTCGGTTGTTTTAAAAATTTTTGTTTGTGCTCCACTCCAACATTTGACATTGAGCCGATTTTTTTATTCTGCTTTCTTCACCATGCAGCCCTTCTTGTACAGCGCAATTCCGTACTTTAATATCGGTCTGTATCCGTCAGCTGAAAGTGGTGCAGCATAATCCTGCGCTTCTATCTGCTG
>NZ_QWEQ01000043.1 GCF_009936045.1 Emergencia sp. 1XD21-10
ATGCGGAAGTGGCTCAGGGGTAGAGCATCGCCTTGCCAAGGCGAGGGTCGCGAGTTCGAATCTCGTCTTCCGCTCCAGATAAAGTATTATTCCGAGATAGCTCAATGGTGGAGCAACCGGCTGTTAACCGGTAGGCTGTGGGTTCGAGCCCCACTCTCGGAGCCATTTTACATCGCGGGGTAGAGCAGTTGGTAGCTCGTCGGGCTCATAACCCGGAGGTCGCAGGTTCAAGTCCTGTCCCCGCAACCAAAAGTACAAAAAACTGTCCATTGGGCAGTTTTTTTGTACTTATATGTAGGAGTGTCTTATATAAGGGGATTTATAAAAAATAGCTATTTTAGATCAAAATCTGGGTTCCATTGACAAAGCTGCATGTCTATGCGTCCATCTGGTAAAAAACTTACCCCTTCATCTAGAAGCAAATCTCTGCATAAATCTTTCAGAACACCATTTGAAATAGAGCCATCACCTTTTACGACTCGGTGCCATGGAAGTGTATCGGGGCAGTTCCTCATAGCGTAGCCGACAATTCTGGCAGAACGAGGTGAATCTAACATACGAGCGATTTGTCCATATGAGGCGACTTTACTGCAGGGGATTTGTGCGACGATGTTGTAGACTGATGTAAAAAAAGTATCCATAATAATTTCTCCTTTAATAATGATAGTATATACGAAATTCGGTGACAGTAAAAGTATAAAATAGATAACAGCCAGTTGACATTATTGTAATCGGTATGATAATTTATGATTGTGCGAGGGCTGGAAAAAAGATTGAATTGCTAAGAGAAAATCCTAGGGTATGCCTATCATACGCATGCAAACCAAGAAGAGAGGAGTATGAGTTTACGGCGGAATATGAATCGACAGTTGTCTTTGGCAGTGCTATAGAGCTTATAAACAAAGATGAAAAGACAGACGCGCTGCGGGAACTTTGTCAGAGAAATACGCCGACCAATATAAACGCATTTGATGGGGCAATTGAGCAAAGTCTTGCGCATACGGCAGTCTGGAAATCAAAAGCGATATGATTATCGGAAAATGACAAAGATGGAAAAGAAATGAAATTTGGGAGGATGAAATAAAATAAAATATGAAAAGACGAGGGATAGTTAGGGTACTTGCGGTAATCCTACTTTTTGGTATTATTTTTTCGGGAGTGTGTTTTGCGGACAATGATAATGAAGCGGCAGAACCTCTGCAAATGGCTCAACGTACGAAGACGCCTTTTGAGAAGTATGGAGCGTTGAAAGTAGAGGGTAGCAAGCTGTTGGCAAAGGATGGAAGCAGTTGTCAGCTTCACGGTGTCAGTACTCACGGCATTGCATGGTTTCCAGAATATGTGAATAAGTCAGCATTTAAAAATCTGCGAGACCAGTGGGGTGTGGATACGATTCGCCTTGCCATGTACACTACTGAGTACAATGGATATTGTAACAGTGGCACAGAGAACCGCACAAAGCAGCGGAAAAGAGTATATACTGGCATTGATGCAGCAACGGATTTAGGCATGTATGTAATTATAGATTGGCATATTTTGAGCGATGGAAACCCTAATCGGTATGTGAGCAGAGCAAAGGATTTTTTTGGAAAAGTTTCTAAAAAGTACAAGGATCAGGAAAATATAATTTATGAGATTTGCAATGAACCAAATGGCGGCGTTACTTGGTCACAAATTAAGAAATATGCCAAACAGATAATTCCTGTAATTCGTAAAAATAATCCTGACGCAATTATTATCGTAGGCACACCACACTGGAGTCAGGATGTAGATAAAGCGGCGGCAAGTCCGCTGAAATATGATAATCTATTATATAGTCTACACTTTTATGCAGGTACACATAAACAGGATTTGCGGGATAAGATGGAAAAAGCAGTAAAAAAGGGACTGCCGATTTTTGTGAGCGAGTTTAGCATCTGTGATGCTTCTGGAACCGGGGCATTGAACAAGACACAGGGAAAAAAGTGGATTACATCATTGAATCGACATGATATCAGTTATGTAGCATGGAATTTGTCCAATAAAAATGAGTCCTCAGCGTTGATAAAAACCAGTTGTAAGAAAACAAAAGGTTGGACCAGGGCAGATTTTTCGGCTAGTGGAAAATGGTACATGGATCAGATATAATAAAAAATGGTTGGATAATTCCAAATGGCTAAAAATAAAGGGTTTGGACGACAATTCGAAAAAAAATTCATAAAATCTAACCAAAATTCTATTGACAAGAAATGAAAAAAGGAATAGAATAATCTTGAAATTCGTTATAGTAATGTTTGTTTTGTGAACTAATTGTGAAAAGAGGGAATACAAAAGGATACAGATGAACTGCCTTGGTGGATTCCAAGGACAGGCGATACAGCAAATATGCTGACATGGCTTGCAGTGCTTGGCGCAGCAGTCCTTGGACTTTGCGGTACAGTATATGGAATTAGAAAAAAGAGATCCTAAAAGAAATAGCCACTGGGAGGGGAAACCCTCCTTTTGGTGTCTTTAGGGCAGATTAAAAAAGGAGCGCATTTATGCAATATAAAACCTATTTTGATTCGCCGGTTGGAAACCTGCTGCTTTCTTCTGACGGTGAGAATCTAACAGGACTGTGGATTGAAAATCAGAAGTATTATGCAAAAGGACTAGTACAGGATGCAGAATGCAGAGATGAACTTGAGATATTTCAGCAGGTGAAGGTGTGGCTTTCTGCTTATTTTGCGGGAGAAAATCCGGATATTCGCGAGCTTCCAATTAAGCTTTGTGGGAGCCCGTTTCAGCAGAGAGTATGGAATATTTTACGGGAAATTCCCTACGGGAAGACAATCACCTATGCAGAAATTGCAAAGAAAGTTGCAAAGATGGAAGGAAAGCCCTTTACATCTGCGCAGGCAGCAGGTGGTGCGGTAGGTCATAATCCTATTTCTATTGTAATACCATGCCACAGAGTTGTAGGAAGCAATGGAAACCTGACCGGTTACGCCGGAGGTATCGATACCAAAATACAACTGTTGGAACTGGAGCACACGGATATGACTGGATTTTTCAAACCTAAAAAATAGAATACAGCGTAAGGGCTGCTTATGTGATGCCAAATTGTGCGTTGCGGGCGGCCTTTTTGTATGGTCATTTGCTGATGAAACTGTATTTTGTATCAATTCAGCAAAAAGTGGCAAGACTAATAACAGGAAAACATTTCTGGATAAAATTGGATTAATATTTTATATATAAAATATTTTATATAAAATTCGATAAAATCGATTGACAGAATATAAAAATATAGTATATAATATATCAAAAGAAAGAATGAACAATATTTTGTGAGTTTGAGAGGAGAAATCGCTATGAAAAAGTTTAATCACGTTATCGTCAGAAGACCTTGCAGTGCAATTAAAGACGGTATTTCCGGCGGAGATTACCCAGGCATTCCTGATTATGAGCTGGCATTGAAGCAACACGATTCTTATATTGAAGCACTGAAGCAGTGTGATGTAGACGTTACGGTACTAGAAGCAGATGAGAGATATCCAGATTCCTGTTTTGTGGAAGACCCTGCGCTGATTACTAGAAAATGTGCTATCATCACAAACCCGGGTGCAGAATCCAGAAATGGAGAAAAATTTGAGATTATTGACGCGGTAAAGAAATTCTTTTCTGAAGATCAGATTGAATATATCAAGGAGCCGGGTACGTTGGAAGGCGGCGACGTAATGATGGTAGGAGACCATTTCTATGTGGGCAGATCCGCAAGAACTAACGAGGAAGGCATCAGACAACTGACAGAAATTCTGGAGAAATATGGTATGACCTGTTCTGAAGTAAAACTAGAAGAGGTACTGCACTTGAAAACAGGTGTTAATTATCTGGAAAACAATAATATGCTGGTATCTGGTGAATTTATCACAAAGCCGGAATTCGAGAAATACAACAAGTATGTGATTCCGGAAGAAGAAGCCTATGCTGCGAACTGTATCTGGGTCAATGATACCGTTATCGTGCCAGAAGGATATCCAGCAGTGCTTAAAGCAGTACAGGATATGGGTTATAAGACTTTACTTGTTGACACATCCGAGTTTAGAAAGATTGACGGCGGACTTTCCTGCCTGTCCTTAAGATTCTAAGACAGAGTGGCAACAGCAGAATATGATTCACTATAAAATCAAGTATTGACGAAATAAAAGACGAATTAGCAAGACAGTGCGGGGCGGGGCGCCCCCCCCAAGCGCTCCGCACTTTACAGCGAGCGAGCTTTTTTCGTCAATTTCTTTTTTGAAAGGAGTAAGAAGTTATGAATCAGGAAAATAGACAAGGACTAGGTGTTGGGAAACTGACCCTGTTTGCAGTGGGTACAACCCTTGCCAGCGGTGTGTTTAGTTTATCCGGTGATTTTGCGGCAGGTGGCGCGTATACGATGGCAACCTTAATTGGCTGGGCTATCTGCGGAATTGGGATGCTGGGACTTACCTTATGTTTTTTTAGGCTTTCTGTGGTGAAACCGGAGCTGACCAGCGGTATTTATAGTTACGCAAAGGAGGGCTTTGGGGAATACGTTGGATTTAATTCAGCCTGGGGGTACTGGATGAGTGCACTACTTGCCCAGCTGTCTTTTATCACGTTGCTCTTTGCATCTTTAGGTAACTTTTTTCCGGTTTTCGGCTCTGGGAGCAATTTTATTTCACTTTTGACAGCTTCGATCATCATCTGGGGGCTATCATTCCTGGTGCTGCGCGGGGTCAACGAGGCAGTGACCATCAATGCTATTGTCGTAATTGCAAAGGCAGTGCCTATTATTGCAGTGATTGTTGCTATTCTTTTTGCTAGAGCGTTCCGACTGGAAATATTTTTAGAAAACTTTTCTGGCATTGATGGTGGACTTTCCCTGATGGAACAGGTGAAGTCGACAGTATATACTACAGTTTGGATTTTTATCGGTATTGAAGGGGCTGTCGTGCTTTCAGGTCGAGGAAAAAATACAAAGGTGGCGGGTACTGCTACGGTAATTTCCTTCTTGTCTTTATTTGTACTATACTTTGTGATTTCGGTTCTCAGCATGGGGGTTATGCCGCAGGAGGAATTGGCAGCACTGTCTAATCCGCCCATGGCAGGACTTCTGGAGGCGGTAGTTGGTCCCTGGGGTGCAGCGCTTGTTAATATTGCAGTGATTATTTCTCTGGGCGGTGCAATGTTTTCTTATACGATTTTATGTGTGGATAGTGCCTATGGGCCTGCGGCACAGGGGTCTTTCCCGGCAGGGCTTGCCAAGGTCAACCGCTTTCATGCGCCAACATGGTCTGTCATTACGTCAGCTCTCATTGTGCAGGGCTTTATTATAGTAATCTATTTTAGTGCCAGCACCTATCAGGCAGTTTATGCATTGTCGACTAGTGCTATTATGGTACCTTATGTATTCTCTGCATTTTATTATTTAAAACTGGTATTTCAGGGAGAGGGTATCACGAGTGGCGGCAGCGTATTTAGTGCATGGGTTATCGCTATTATTGGATCTATCTACGGTGCATGGCTGCTTTATGCAAGCGGTTTGAATTACATTTTAGCGGCAGTTATACTCTATGCGCCAGGGACTTTGATGTATCTTTACAATAGAAAGAAACAGGGTAAAACTTATTTTCAAACAACGACGGATTTAGTAATTTGCATTTTGCTGATGATTGCGCTGGTTGCAGCAATTGTTATGGCAGTGAACGGAAGTCTTGAGATATTTTAATATTTTGGAATAAAAAATGGAGCTTTTGCAAAAAACTACCTGTATCAAGATACAGGAGGAGAATAAAATGTCAGTTAATTTTAACATGAGCGAGACAAAGAACAATTTAATGAGAGCCTTTGCAGGAGAAAGTCAGGCGAGAAATCGGTACACGTTTGCAGCATCACAGGCGAAAACTGCAGGGTTACATGTCGTTGAGGCGGTATTTACCTTTACGGCAGATCAGGAAAAAGAGCATGCCAAAGTGTTTTATAATCATCTGAAAGAAATGGCAGGAGAGACCATTCATATCGAAGGAGGTTATCCTGTGGATATTGCGGACTCTGTAGTACAGTTGCTCAGATATGCTCAGCATAACGAATATGAGGAGTGGGAGGATGTGTATCCTGCCTTTGGTCAAAAAGCAATGGAGGAAGGTTTTCCGCAGATTGCTAATTCCTTCAATCAGATTGCAATGATTGAAAAAGTTCACGGCGATAGAATCGGACAGCTGGCTGATTTGATGGAAGCCGGTAAGCTGTTTGTATCTGACGTTTCCTGCAAATGGATGTGTCTCAACTGCGGTCATATTCTGGAGGGGACAGAGGCGCCGCAGAGTTGTCCGGTGTGTCAGCATAATCAGGGATATTTCATTCGCCTTGAACTTGCTCCGTATACAGCAGAAAACTGTCCTTGCGGCAATTAAGCGGATTTAAAAAGCTGGCGGATTATTCCGCCAGCACTTCATCAAGGATCATCTGAAGATCTTCACGGCAGCCGCCGCATTTGTCACCGACTTTTGCGATTTCGCATAAGTCTTTTAAATTAGTAATATTTTTTTCTCTGATGATATCTTCTACTTCACCGCGAGTGGTACGGTAGCAGAGACATACTTCATAATCTCTAGATTTCTTGTCCATTTTGACCTCCTGATTTTTCTTGTCGAATATATGATACCACAAAATGAAATAAAATCACAACTTCTTCACAGAGTTGAGATAAAGAATATACAAATAAAGTGTAATATGGTAGTATGATATAAAAGGTGACAGTTGGAGGCGGTAAGAAGATGAATGGTTTTCGTTACAGAATATATCAGTTTATGCAGGGACGCAGAGGGGTTGACCAGTATGGACGTTTTCTTTTGCTTGTTGCGATGACTTTTTTGATAGTCTCTATGTTCACCTTAGAGAATCTGTTTTACTATTTAGGATTAATGATTTTTATCTATGCCTATTACAGAATTTTTTCAAGGAATCTCTATATGCGAGAGAGGGAGAATACCTGGTATCTGACACAGAAGTTCAGATTAACAAAGGGGAAATCTTTTCGTCAGAAACAGTATGAATGGCGGTATTATGCTTATTTTAAGTGCCCGGGCTGCAGACAAAAAATGCGTGCACCGAGAGGTAAAGGTACAATAAAGATAAAATGCCACAGCTGTAATACAGAATTTCAGAAGAAGGTATAGAAATGATAGAGAAAGGCGAATTACATATGAGAAAGACGAAGATTGTTTGTACCATTGGACCGGCATCCAGAGACCGGGAAACTTTGCGGGATATGCTTGAGGCAGGCATGAACGTGGCCAGAATCAACTTTTCTCATGGCACTCATGAGGAACATAAGAAAACGATAGAGAACTTCCGTAGCGTGCGAGATGAGCTGGGCTATCCGGCAGCAGTGCTGCTTGATACAAAAGGACCGGAAATACGTCTCAGAGATTTTGAAAAAGGGGAGGAAATACTGGATGACGGACAGTCCTTTATCTTAACGACGCAAGACGTGATGGGAACCAAGTACATGGCGGCTGTAACATATCAGGATTTCCCCAAAGAACTGTCTTGTGGAAATCTGGTACTCATTAATGATGGAAAAATTGTAATTAAAGTAACTGAAATTACAGATACCGATGTAAAGGGAATTGTTGTACACGGCGGGAAAATCAGCAACCATAAGGGAATTAACCTGCCCAACGTCAATTTGAATATGCAGTATCTCAGCGAGCAGGATAAAGCTGATATTTTGTTTGGTATCGCCAATGATGTGGATTATATTGCGGCATCTTTTGTACGTTCCGCTGGCGATGTGCGTGCAGTCAGGAGTCTGCTGGACGAAAATGGAGGCAAAGAAATTAAGCTGATTGCAAAGATAGAGAGCACACAGGGGATTGAAAATTTTGAGGAAATTCTGCAGTTGGCTGATGGCATTATGGTTGCCAGAGGAGATATGGGTGTGGAGGTAGCTTACGAAAAGCTGCCGGGCATTCAGAAGCGTTTTATCAGACGTTGTGTCCAGTCAGGCAAAATTGTAATTACTGCAACCCAAATGTTGGAATCTATGATTACAAGCCCGATTCCGACGAGAGCAGAGATTACCGACGTTGCTAATGCAGTATTTGATGGAACAACAGCGGTCATGCTTTCTGGGGAGACAGCGGCGGGACGGTATCCGGTGGAAGCTGTGGCAACGATGGCAAAAATTGCGCAGCAGGCAGAAGCAGATCAGCCCACTGTACCGGGAAGAGATACAGTATGGCATGAGATGGATGCAGAGGATGTGACGAATGCAGTGGGACATGCCGCCTGTACTTTGGCAAAAGATATCAAAGCTGGTGCAATTATGGCGATTACCAAGACTGGATATACAGCAAAGAGGATGTCTAAATTTCGTCCGACTATCAGAATTATTGGCGCCACTCCTTACGAGAAAACCTTCCACCAGTTGGCGCTGGTCTGGGGCGTATGTCCGATTATGGCAAACTATCGGTATGAGATTGAGGAGCTTTTTTCGCATTGTGTGCGTAAGGCTGTCAGTGCCGAACTTTTGAAACAGGGAGATAAGATTGTAATTACCGCAGGTTTACCTGTGGATGTGCCAGGAAATACTAATATTATTCGAGTTGTAGAGGCTTAAATAGTTGAAAAAGGTGACCTTGTGAAAGGTCACCTTAGCATTTTTATGTTGCTTCCGACGTATTTTTTTATTCTTTTTCGTCCACTTTTTAGTCTGCGAACCATAGCTTCATCGGAAATTGCCGCTATACCTGAATCAGTACATGGTATCAGTTGATATTTTCTGCCAGTATCTTCGTTGTTTGTAAAAACCCGCAGTGGATAATACCCTTCGTTGGAAAGGCGAACCTGACCGTTTTCTTTGGTAAGTGTTAGGGACATCATGATACCGTAGGATACTTCAATTCGCTTGGTCATATGGGAAATAAAGTTGCCCATGCCATAGATAACAGGTACTTGTTTACCTTTGGAACCGGTTATAATATCGTATTCCTGTACAGTGTGAGAATGGGAGCACAGAATATAATCGGCGCCGGCGTTTGCAATTTCTTTTGCAATTCGCTGCTGCTTAGGTGAAGAGGAATTTGTGAATTCAATACCGCTGTGGAAATAAATCAGTATATACTCAGCACCTTCTTTCTTCATTTTTTTGATATCCTTTTTTACCTTACTTTGTGAGTATTCGTTCAGATGGATGGCGCGTTCTTTCTTTGAGAAATCCTGTTTTGATGGATTTAGATAGGTGACATAGGATGCCAGTCCAACTTTGATGTTGTTTTTTTCAAGGATAATATAGCGTTTTTCGGTAGCATTTTTGTAAATACCAGTTCTTGTAAAACCGGCGGCATCGATATTAGAAATCGTTTCTAATAGTCCATCAACGCCGGTGTCCGAATTATGATTATTTGCACTGACTAACACATTAAAGCCTGCATTTTTGACTGCAGTGAGAAATGAAGCAGGGGCATTGAGATAAGGCTTTTCATATTTTTTTCGTTGGTCAATGCTGAGAGGATGGGAGGGGGAGATATTGGTTTCTAAGTTGGCAATAGAAAAATCCGCGCTCTGGATGATGTCTTTCACGTAATCAAAGGCGTAGTTGAAGTCATAGCCTGTCCCATTAGGAAGGAACGCTGCCTGCTGTTGTCTGCGCTGGCACATTATATCTCCGCCAAAGAGAATGGTTACACTGCTTGTGCTGTCACTGGTCTGGTAGGTTGAACCTTTTATACTAAATCTGGTTTGCTGTCCAATGAAGTGATACACAAAAAGGCATAGAAGGACGACTGCTGTAAAAATAAGTAGGATGATTTTCCAGTGTTCAAGTAGAGTTCGCATGATAGTTCCTTTCAATGTTTAGTTCAATATGATTCATTATAACATAAATTGAGGACTATATTGATGTTAATTTATGTAAATTATAAAAAGATAGGAAACTAAAAATATGAAAAACACAAGGAAAAAGCTGCTTCTTTTGAAGCAGCTAATAATATAACTAGTTAGTTCTTGTCGGTCATTCTTCGGATTCTTTTTCCGTTAAAAGTTTTTCGTACTCAGTAAAAATCGCGTCTTTAATTTTGGATCTAGTCTCGGAAAGTAGCGGATGCGCGATGTCTCTGAAGTCACCTTCTCCCATCTTTCTGCTAGGCATGGCAATGAATAGTCCGTTCTGTCCTTCAATAATCTTGATGTCATGTACTACGAATTCGTCATCAAATGTGATAGAGACCACGGCTTTCATTTTTCCTTCGTCGTTAATCTTACGGATTCTTACATCAGTTATGTTCATAATTGACCACCTTTCTTGCCGTATGGTGCCCATAAAGGCACTATTATTATATAACATTTTCCAGTGTGTGGCAATATTTAATAACTAAAATATCTGATTCTTTCAGGTTGTTTTAGGATGATTTGATTAAAAGTCGATATTCAATTTTGCGTAGAGGTCTTAGGCTCCTAGCTTAAGGTGTGCCTCTTTTTCAAAGAAGTCTTTGGTTTCTCTGGCAACAACGCCGCTGAGGGCAACCAGTGCAATCAGGTTCGGAATTGCCATTAGTCCGTTAAAAATATCAGCGATGGTCCATACTGCTTCAACGGTCAGGAATGGTCCAATCAGCACTGCAAAGATGTACAGCCATTTGTAAGTCATAAGAATGCCTTTTTTCTTGCCTGCCAGGTATTCCAGACATCTTTCTGAATAATAGTCCCAGCCAAGAATTGTTGTGAATGCAAAGAATGCGAGACACATCATCAGGATGAACGCACCTGTGCTCTGACTCCAAGGGAGCCCTTTGCCGAAAGCATACGCAGTACATTCTGCGCCTTCAAGACCCAGCTCAGTTGCTCCTGTAATAATCAGGGTAGTTCCTGTCATGGTACAGATGATGATAGTATCAATGAAAGTACCTGTCATAGAAATCAATCCCTGTCTTACGCTGGTCTTTGTCTGTGCTGCAGCAGCAGCAATTGGTGCGCTGCCAAGACCTGCCTCGTTGGAAAAAATTCCTCTTGCAACACCATTTTGAACGGCTACCATCATAGCACCAAGAGCGCCGCCTGCGACAGCTTTTAAGCCGAATGCGGACTGCACGATAGTGACGATGGCGGCAGGGAACGCTTTAATATTGTAAAGGATAATGGCAACACATACGACAACGTAAGTGATTGCCATAAATGGGACGATAATGGTGGTAACGCTGGAAATACGCTGGATACCCCCAATTACAACTAATGCTGTTGCAACTGCAACGATGATAGCTGTTGCAACTACTGCAATAGAGTATTCCGCTCCAAAAAGCGTCATGGTATGCTGACTGTTAGGATCCGCAAAGTTCTTTACAGCGGAGGCAATCCCGTTTACTTGTGTAATCGTACCGATTCCGAGAAGTCCTGCGCCGATTCCGAAAATCGCAAACAGCTTTGCAAGCCACTTCCAGCTTGTGCCCATACCTTTTTCGATGTAGTAGAAAGGACCACCCAGGGCATGTCCCTCTGCGTCGATGGTTCTGTACTTGATAGCGAGCACACCTTCGGAATACTTAGTTGCCATACCGAAGAAAGCTGCAACAATCATCCAGAACAGAGCGCCGGGACCGCCTGCAACAACGGCAGTGGCAACACCTACGATGTTTCCTGTACCGATGGTGGCTGCCATAGCGGTGCAAAATGCGCCGAAGCTGGTAACTTCACCTTCACCACCTTCTTTATTGCTGACCATAAACTTTAAGGCCTTTCCCAGTTTTCTGACTTGCAAAAGCTTAACACGGCAAGTCAAAAGGATACCAGTACCCATGATGAGCACGATGAGGGGAATGCCCCAGACGAAATCGTCTATGCTCTTGATTAATTCTGTGAAATTCATTGTTTCATCTCCTCTTTTTGATAATTTAAAGCAAAACAAAAGCCGAATTTAGTAAATTCGGCTCTGGAGGGATGACATAAGCTATTTAGATTGAACTATTGGCTCTGTCCTCTTTGCCTGAGATATCACGGATAGGCTGCTTAGACCTGCCCGCTTAAACCTTCGGCGACCTTTCGGTTCTCTCCAGAGAGATAGTTTTCTTTCAGACCGGCAGAATATCTTTGCCAGTCAACATATAAACTAACGTACTAGAGTCTATCATATAAACTTAATTTTGGCAAGGAATTTTTTGTATAAGGATACTTTCTTTCTGCTCCAAAAGTGATAATGTCTTAAGAAAGCGCAAGAGAAAATGTCCCAAAAGGATTCCTAAAAAACACATATCA
>NZ_QWEQ01000044.1 GCF_009936045.1 Emergencia sp. 1XD21-10
TGGATAAAGACGATGCCCAGGTCGCTCTCCTCATTGACAGGAGGCGTGAGGAAACCGCCGTACATGTCATCGTGTCCGCGTGGCTCAAGGAGGGCTATCTTTCTGAGATTGTCAAGATGGGCTGCCGCATAGCGGCGCTTTTCCGCCATGGTGCTGCCGATAATCTCAGGAAATCCCCTTGTAATTAAACGAAAGGGCTCTCCTGCTACATGAAAATCCAGATACTCCAGTGTTTTCATTTAGAATTCGACCTCCACTCCGATGTTTTCCTTCTCTGCTGTTTCACAGATGTATTCTGCGGCTGCAAGGTCGACAAGCGCCATGCCTACGGTTTTAAAGACTACCGTATCTGATGCAGGTTTTGGCTGGCTTCCATCTAACACGTTATGTAAACATTTTACATTTTTCTCATCAAGAAGTCCCTTTTCAATTCTTGTCGATAAGTCTCCGCTTTCTTCGCAGGCATAGGGCAGATCCACATACACATCCTCGGTAATTTCAAAGAGGCTGTCTGGCAGTTCTTTCATATATGGTTTGTAGGAACCTACTGCAATGTAGCATTTTCCCTTTAAAAGTTCAGGATCTTCAGGCAATACCGGCTCTGTCGCAAAGGTGGTGGTAACTACAATATCAGAGCCTAAAAGCAGTTCTTCTGCGCTTTTGCAGATGACCATTTCCGGATTACCAATGGCTGCTTTCTGTAAATCCTCGGCATAGTCCTTCAGTGCATCTTCGGGCTTGAACGGGTCAAACAAGCAAATCTTTTTGATGTTTCTCACTGCTGAAATGCACACGCCCTGGGAAAACCCCTGCACGCCGCAGCCTACAATCCCTACGGATGCTGCATTTTCATTGGACAGCTCTCTAGCTGCCAGTGCGCCGGTTGCACCGGTACGCCAGGATGTGACTCTCTTTGCATCAAGCAACGCTTTGCTCTGACCTGTGGTTCTGTCGTTTAACACCACCACACCGTCGATGGACGGCAGTCTGCGCCCCCTGTTTTCCGGTACCAGCGCCAGCATTTTGGTGCCGCAGGCATGGTCTGTAAAGCACGGCATGTACAGGAATGTCATTCCGCCTTCTTCAAAGCCATACCGCTCTGGCATAGCAAATTCTCCTTTTCCGTAGATGTCAAAGGCTTTCGCTACGACTTCTACCATTTCCTTTGGTTGTACGACCTTGTCAATATCATTTTGATTGATAATTTTCATTTCTGTTACCTCCCCTATGATGATTTAAGCAAGGCACATGACCTGTGCCATGTGCCTTAACCTGTTATTTTTTCATGATAGCTTCGATTTCTTCTACCGTCTTTGGAATTCCTGCTGACAGAATTTCCACACCGGTTTCTGTAATCAGCACATCGTCCTCAATACGGATACCGAGACCCAAATCCTTCAGATACACACCCGGTTCTACGGTAAAAATCATACCTGGCTCGAAAATTCCTGCTTCACTCCCTACATCGTGGCACAAAAGTCCGATGCAGTGATCCGCTGGATTGGACGCCGCCCAGTTCTTGGCTGTCGTCATATTTACCGGCTGATTTTCATCGATCAGACCTGCTGCGCGAAGTTCTCGTCCAAGCATTTTTCTTGCTTCAGTATTGATACCTTGTCTTGATTTTCCCGGACCCATCCTAGCGATAATCATTTCTTGAGCTTTCAGCACGATGTTGTACCAGTGCTTCTGCTCTTCTGTGAATTTACCATTTACCGGAATGGTTCTGGTCACGTCGGAATTATAATACTCCCGATTAGTACCGATATCCATGAGCAAAAGGTCTCCGTCATTGAGTTTATCCGTATGTTCTTTATAGTGCAGTCTCGTGGCATTTTCTCCGCCCTGCAGACTTGCTATAATGTCGATGATACGGCTGCCTCTCTTGACCGCTTCAAAGTCAATGTAGGCTTCTGCCTCATATTCATACATACCCGGCTTGATATGCTTCATCACTGAAAGCATGCCTTCCCTTGTAATATCAATGGCCTCTTTTGTCAGCTTTATCTCAGCCTCGCTCTTGATTGCACGCATCTGATAGATTTCCTCGGCAATATTTTCTATGTGCAGCGCAGGATAGCTTGCCCTAAGCTGTGAAAAGAGTCTGTTTGCCTCAGTATCAGGCTGCAGTGCCTGATTGGCGCTGCCGGTATAGACCTTTGATACCGGAAAACACATAAAATGCACCATGAGCACCTGCTCTTTGAAATCTTCTTTGAAGCCGACAGCTCTGATTCCTGAAAGCTCCGTATAGTAGTCCGGCTGCTTTTCAGGTCCAAAGTAAGTTTTGTCGTAGCTGCTGCTGTGAGGAACAAATAGCTGTTCCATAAGTGCCGACCCGTTTTTCATCATAACCAGAATACAGCCCGGTACATCAATTCCTGTCAGATAGTAGAAGTTCCGGTCCACCTCGAAAGGATAGTCGATTTCATTCCATTGGGGCGTTGGCTCTCCTGAAAACAGTAGCATAGGACATCCCGGTTCTAATTTTTCAGAAAGTCGCTTTCTTCGGTTTGCATATTCTTCTCTTGTAATACTCATGCAGATTTCTTCCTCTCTTCAATCTCTTTTCTCATCTGCGGTACTTTCTTTTCGTTCTTGATAATCAAAATTGCAAATACCAATGAAATAACTGTAGCAATTCCCGGAATTAAAGTGTTCTCTGCCATCCACATAGATAATACACTGTCAGCCTGCTGCTCAGCTCCCTGCACGTAAGGAACCAGCAGAAGCAGATATCCTGCAATCGGTCCGCCAATTGCCATGCCGATTTTATAGGAAACTGAGAATCCGCTCATCAGAATGGCTTCGTTGTCAACACCTGTTTTCCATTCGCCATATACTTTTGCGTCAAAGATGTTAAGAATGATTGTCATTGCAACCAGGCCGCTGCCAAATCCGCTGATAATCCAGCCTGCATTCATAATCAGCATGCTGCTGTCCTGCAAAATGAACCTGAACAGATATCCGGCAGATGCCATCAGGCAGCCGATAGCAGCCGTTCCGGCATTTCCAAATTTTTTAATAAAAATCTGCATCAGGAAGATTCCTGCGAATGAAGAAATGGTTGTCATGTTGGAATACGCCAGATACATTGCATCTGTCATACCAGCATGATTATACTGGAAATAGAACGGCATAGAAGACTGTGCCAGTGAATCTCCCAGCAGCAGGAACATGTACAGTCCGATGCAGCACAGCCACGGCCAGTTCTTCATCAGTGCCTGTAAAACTTCCTTTACAGATGCCTTTGACTGTTCAATGTTCTCTACGGTTTCAGTTTCATATGGATCCGCATCGTAGCCCTTTGTTCCAAAATACACAACCAGATGACCAATCATATACAGAACACCGAAAACCATACCCATATACATAAAGCCTTTTTGCATATCTGCTCCGCCAAAAATGCCAACCAGTTTCATGGTAAAACCTGTTACGAAGTAAGTGCCCGCCATGCCGATGAAACCTGCAAGCTGGGTAATCTGCGCTCTTTCCTGACGGTCGATTGTGATTCTGCCAAGAAGAGTATTCATCGGAATCAAAAGTACGGTACTTGCCATGCCCTGCAGCACGTAGGTAACCGCTACCCAAACTGCCTTGCCTGTACTTGAAAATCCCGGCATAAAGAATGTCAGCGCCAAAATAATACCTGCTGGAACAGAGAAGTATTTCAGCCAGATACGGCACTTCCCCTCTTTTGAATGGGACTTATCTACAATAGCACCCATCATCGGATCATTGATAATATCCCAAATCTTCGCTGCCAGAATGATGGTAGATGCGATTTTCGGATCTACACCGCAGATGTCTGTATAAAAGAATAATAAGTACGCTGCTGTACTAACAGCTAGAATGTTCTTCGAAAAAGCACCTGTTGCATAGCAGATTTTTACCTTCCAAGGCAGTCTGCCTGTCTGCAAAGTTTTATCTTCCATTGTTGTTCCCCCTTTTTCTTACACGGATACAATTTTCCCATATAATCCCCCTGTTAATCCGCCGCTTTTCAGGGCGAATTTCCCTTGCACTAAAACGTGCTCGATGCCGCAGGGCTGCATCTGCGGATGCAGAAAATCTTCCCTTGGATCCAGTTTTTCCCGGTTAAATACGACCAAATCGGCGGCTGCATCTTTTTCTAAAACGCCTCTGTCCTTCCAGCCAAGAATCCCCGCAGGAATTCCTGTCATCTGTGCAATGCGGTGTTCCAGCGTTCCCAAATCCGATTTCAAATACTTGACAAAGCCGCAGTAAGCGCCTGTCGATTTGCAGTTTTCCGGATAATCCCCTTCTGGAAAAGGCGCAGTGCTGTTATAATTTATCGGAGATACATCAAGTCCCACTGCCATGTCCTTTTGAGAGAGATAAACCTCCGATTCAGGGGAAATGCTGTTATCTGTCCACATGTTCCAGCAGACATATGGATCCATGGCAAGCAGCTTTAGCAGCACATCTACCACATCACACTTCCATTCATCACAAAGTGCTCCAATTGATTTTCCTATTACAGCTTTCTCACAGCAGGAAGTAATTACCATGCTGCGTCCAAATCCCGGCATCGTCTGCGGGTCAATGCGAGTCATCACGCTTGCCGAAGGGTGCCTTCCTGCTTTGATATCTGCCGCAACCATATTCCTGTAATTTCCCACTTTCAGTGCATCTGAAAAAGCTTTTAGACCACCTGCCTGCACTACATACGGCTGAAATCTTTGTCCAATCTTTGGATAGAAGTAATCACCTCCCGTATAGCTTACCAACGTATCATATGTAATGTGAGCCCCCATTTCCCGGTACTGCTGTATACATTTCAGCAAATCCTGTGCACATGCTGCGCTATCTTTTTCTGCTGCAAAAACTATAAACAGATGACTTAGATGCAGATGCACGCCTGTCTTTTTCGCAAGCTCCAGCATTTCCATAATGCCGTCTAACGGTTTGTGCTGCGGATTAAGTTTTCCAGCGCGTACCGGTCGCTGCTGCCAGTGAACTGCCAGAATTTTGCTCTTTTCTGCTACGCACTTTGCGATAGCCTCCAGTTCTTCATCATCTGCAAAAAATCCCGGTTCGTAGTCAAGTCCCAAAGAAATGCCAATGGCACCTTCCTCCATGGTTTTTTCACAAAGACGAAGGATTTCTTTGCGTTCCTGCTCTGTAGCTGTCCTTGCATAATCACAGCCCATCACCTGCAAACGGATTTGTCCATGACCCGCATAAGCCGCAAGATTTACGCCAGTACCTTGATTGATATGATCTGCATATTCTGCAAAGCTTTTCCAGTCCAAATCCTCGCCAAAAGTTTCCCGATACGCAGGTCTAAGCACTTCCGTTGGCAAAACCTGTACAAAGCCCGGATTGATACCGCCTATAGGCATCGGAAGAATCCTTGCAACGGCTCGCTCCTCAAAGGGAAACTGGCTATAAAAGGCTGGACAAGGGCTTGGGCTCATACCGCAATTTCCACCGACCACCGTAGTGATGCCCTGCCCGATCGCACTTTCCGCCTGCCTGTAGACCGGCAGCGTAAAATCTCCATGAGAATGTATATCTATAAAACCCGGCGCAACGAAAAGTCCGTCCGCATCTATGATTTCCCGCGCATTTGGTGTTTCACCGCCGATGTATGCAATTCTACCGTCTTTTACCGCTAAATTCGCATTTATTGCTGGCTTTCCAGTTCCGTCAATCAACATGCCGTTCTGAAACAAAATATCCATCATGTCCTTCATCGCTTCCTCCTTTCACTTTTATTCTATCTGAATATTGACAGAATTGGAAATACCGTTATATAATATGGTTATGCGCAAGACGCATAACAGAAGAAAGGAGCACGCCATGGAGCTTCAGCAAATCTATTACGTATTAGAAGTCGCTAAACATAAAAGTTTTTCCAAAGCAGCAGAAGCCTTATATGTTTCCCAGTCCTCCATCTCCCGGCGCATTCTTGCACTGGAGAAAGAGTTGAATGTCAGACTTTTCAAAAGGGATACTCACAGTGTGTCTTTAACCAAAGATGGCGAAGATTTTTGCCATTATGCGCAGACTGTCACTGATACCTTAAAAGCACTGCAGGATCATTTTCGTGCGACCAAAGATTACGCATCTGCACCATTAAGAATCGCTGTTTTTCCTTTTTATAAAATGTCAAACCTCAGGCAGCTGCTAAATGACTATATGGCAAGAACTCCGGAGTTATCCATTGACATCACAGTTTTAGACACCCATCCTGCTCTGGATCTGCTTGAAAAAGGCGAACTGGACTTTGCGTTTATCAAAGGTCCCATTCCGTCAAAAAGCAATTTAAGTTTTATCGAGCTCACGAAGGAATTTTCCTATCTTCTGACAAAAGAGGACTTCCTTCCCGGAATTACTTCGATTCATACGGATATGATTTCTGACCTGTCCCTTCATATCGGCAGAAAAAATACACCATCGCAGGCGCTTGCTGCCAACTATTTTCAGAATCATGGGATTTCCCTAAAAGAATCTCCCTACGACACCTACGACGCCGATATCATCCTGGATTTGGTGCGTTCTGCAAGTACAAATGTATTAGTTTCAGAATCCATTGCAAACAAGTGCACCGGCAATGGGATCAAAGCTATTCCCATCGATAAAGACTGTTCCATTGCATTGATGTCCACCTATCTGGTCTATCCGAAATCCAAAGGCAAAACGCTTCGCAGTGCACACACAGCTTTTCGCAGTTATATTTTAGATTCATTTCAAAACAATTAAAAAACGACTGCAAAATGATGCCAAATCGCATCTTTGCAGTCATTTTTCTATTCTAATCCTTATTCTGCTTTCTTCACCATGCACTCTTTCTTGTAAAATGCAATGGCATATTTGCTCACACGGGGATAACCTTCCGCCAGAAACGGCTTTGCGTACTGCTGTGCTTCAATCTGCGCAAGACCTTCATCGCATTTTGCCGCCATCTCCGCAACGCTTCCTGCTGCTTTCAATTCTAAGATAATGACCTGTCCTCTGCGGATAGCCTGGGTTTTCAGTATAATGTCCGGTCTGCCCGTTCCACTCTCACGATTGGACTGCACCATATACCGACCTGCATTCTTCAAAAGCCCTGTCAAAAATCCATGGTAGTAGCTCTCCGCATAGTCGAAGTAGCTGATGGTGTCCATCAGCTGCTGGCTGATGAAGTTCTCAGCCGCTTCGCAGTCCCCTTCTTCGAAAGCCTTGATGAGACTGCTTCTATCCACATTTGCTATCTTTTGGTCAAACCATTCTTTGATGCTTTGTTCATAAATGGATGCAATCTCCTCGTTGGGAATCGCCATTTCAATATAGATATTCCGTTTCTCTATTCGCTGACTTTTCATCTTTAGATATCCAGTGAAGAACAAAAAGTTCCATAGATTATCTTTCGATGTGTGAATATCTCCGTAGGTAATTTCTTCGTGAACCGGTTTTTCTATGGTGCCGCCTTCCATCAAAATCTCCAGCTCCTGGCGGGTCATATCGTCGGCATCCTCCACAAGTTCCTTTACAATTCCGTTGCTGGAAGTGTTGGACCAATAGGGTTTTGTTGAAATTTGATTACCCGACAGCACGCTTTTCGTATAGTTTAAAATGCTCCACGGATTGTAAATTTCTGTATTTCCGAAAAGATAGCCGTCATACCAGTCCCTTGCCTCGCAAAACCTGTCAGAAAGGTCATAATAGGCAAGCATCTCCTGCACTTCTTCACTCGTAAAGCCAAAACAGCTGCTGTAATTCTCGCTGATAATCGAATGAATTTCTAAATTATTCAGTCCCGTAAAGATACTCTCCCTGCTGATTCTAAGGCATCCTGTCACTACACCAAACTTCAGATAGGGATTGGTTTTCAGGGCGGACTCAAAGAGGGAGCGGATGAAGCCAATCATTTCATCGTAAAATCCACCGAAATATGCACACTCTAAAGGTACATCGTATTCGTCAATGAGAATCATTGCTTCCTTCCCATGATATTTGTACAGGCACTCGGACAGAAATCGGATTGCGTCTACATATAGGGAAGCATCTTCTCTTTCTTTTAGAATCGCCTCGTATTTTTCCTGTGCGTTTCCGTTCATTTTTCCGGCAAGTACGTACTGATGTCTGGAAAACTCTGCAACAATTTCCCGTTTTAACATAGTGTACGCCATTGCAAAGTCACTTTGTTTGGCTGATTTTAGCGATAAAGAAATCACAGGGTACTGCCCCATATGGGCAAGATACTTTTCTCCGGCGTTCATGATAGCAAGCCCTTCAAAGAGATGGCGATTGTCTATCTTCTCACCTTCCGGCGTTCTCTCATCTTCAAAGAAACGGCGAAGCATGGAAAGATTCAGGGTTTTACCAAAACGGCGGGGTCTTGTGAGCAGCGTTACTTTACTGCCATCTAATATTTCCCGTATCATCTGTGTTTTATCTACAAAGTATAGATTGTTTTCTTTAATTTCTTTAAAATCCTCAAATCCAATGGGAATTCTCTTCTTATCCATCTTCGACTCACCTCTTTTTCTTCGTATCTATAGTATACGTGAAAAACGGGAAAATCACAAGAGCCAATCAAATAAACTTATCATCTCTCACCTAATACATATCGGTTCAAGCAAATATTGATATGCAGCTAATGCCAAAGCCGCACTTCCAAGATGCATCTTATCCTCCTGAAAAATCGCTTTGGGGCTGTGATTAGGCGGCATATCTGTGCCTCCTACACCTAGAAGCATATACATTGTCGGGATTTTTTCCGCAACAAAGGCAAAATCCTCTGAAGCTGACCACGGCAATGTCGCCTGGCAAATTGTAAGTTCCTTCATTTCCTGCAGAAACGGCGCAATCTTTTCGCATAGTGCACTGCTATTTTTCAGTGCAGGCAGTGAATTCATCTTTGCTGTGCACTTCGTATCTGTTGAAATTGCTATGCCTTCCAATAGTTTATAAATTCGATTCAAAATTCTCTGTCTATCCTTTTCGTCAAAGCAGCGCAAAGTTCCCTCCATCACTGCAGTCTGAGGAATAATATTTGACAATTCCCCTCCTTCAAAATGACCGATGGAGCAGGTTGCAGAATGAAACATGCTGCTTTCTCTAGCCACAATACCTTCTATCCCCTGATAGATTTGAACAGCAGCTTTAATCGGGTCCACTGTATATTCAAGAGCTGATCCATGTCCACCTTTTCCTTCTACCTGAATAGAAAAAAGATCCACCGATGAAAAAGCTGCGCCTGGTTTAAAAGACAGCACACCATTTTCTTGTGTTGTAACAACATGAATGCTGAACGCAGCTTCTATACTCGGATTTGAAAGCACACCATCTTTCAGCATTGCTTTTGCACCGCCCATGACCTCTTCGCCTGGCTGAAACATGAGCCTTACCGTGCCGCACAGCTTATCTTCGCAATCTTTTAGCAGTTTTGCTGTTCCAAGAAGCATTGCAGTATGTAAATCATGACCGCACATATGTGAAATCTTCCTCTGAGAACGAAATGGCAGATCATTTTCTTCTTCTACTTTTAATGCGTCCATATCTGCCCGGATTAGTACAGCGTGCTCACCTTTACCAATATCAGCAATAATCCCGCCACCACATGAAACCGGTGCATAGCCCATCTCCGTAAGACGCCTCTTTACATAAGATATGGTTTCCGGCAGTTCCATGCCAAATTCCGCATGGGAATGCAAATACCTGCGATCTTCTATAATTTGACCGCTGATTTCTTTTGCTCTTTCTTCAAAATTCATCAGTTTTATCCCTTCTTCCATTAAATTTCAACTTCTTTTCCGCATTTCATCGAAAACCCATCCTGCAACGGATCATCCTCTTCCAGCAGAATGCTACCCTTTCCCATCAGGTACGCCCTGCTGTGAATGGTCGGTATCACCTGCCCTCTTTCTGTCTCTTCGATGGTCACGATAAACGGTATACCGGAAATCCCCCGGTTTTCAAGTTTCTTCCCCTCATGCAGTCTCCCTTTTCCATGAAGTACCGCTGCCAGCGCTGAAGTTCCGGTTCCTGTAGGTGAGCGGTCAAACTGTCTCTTTCCAAATACCGTAAAGGTTCTCGTGCTGATTACGCTTTCGCTCTCCCCATCTTCTGCAAAGAGTATCATGCAGATGCCGTTTTCCTTTGCGTTCAGCGCCGGATTTTCTGGATGTACCATTGCAAGCTGATCGATGGCGCAGTGTCCGCATTCCATGGCAATATCCAGCATCGCCTGAATGTTTTTTGCTTCTAATTGGATTCCAAACTGCCTCATGTCTGCAAAGACCATAAAAGCGCCGCCATAGCCTACATCTACGCTGACTTTTCCATAGGACGGTGTCTGCACCGATTCATCTAGGGCATATGCAAAGGAAAGGTCGTTTTTCAGCGCTATGTCGCTGATTTTCCCTCCTTCTGTCTGTACTGCAAGCTG
>NZ_QWEQ01000045.1 GCF_009936045.1 Emergencia sp. 1XD21-10
AATCTGCTGAAAGTGTTGTAAAATAGCCATATAAACATTTATGGGGGTGTAAAGGTTTCGACGGGGGTGTAGAAGCCGGACCAGCGAGCCGTAGTCGCCAAGTCTACGTTAAAAGTGGCCGTTTAAATATAAACGCTAAAAAGAATAACAATTTCGCATTTGCTGCTTAATTAACGCAGCGCGCGTGTCAGCTCCGGTTTACCTGTAGGCTGGAGATCTGGCATCGATTATACAGGAAAACCTTGCGAGAGTTTCCGGTATCGTAAGGGACTTACGGAATAGTGCTTCTGTCAGCTTGCTGACGGGCGGTCAGAAGCGCGAACTTTAAATCATCAGCTGCGCTCGGAGAAAGTCCTGTGGAAATGCTTTCGGACAGGAGTTCGACTCTCCTCATCTCCACCACAAAAACATTGAAAAACCAACGTTTTTATGCGTTGGTTTTTTTCTTGACTACATTTTGACTACAATTTGTGATATCTTCATAGAATTTCTCTAATTTATCTGATACACCTTTATCAGAACTCCTAAAATAATATTCATATATTTCCTGTGTGATCCTTGTGTTGGTATGTCCTAATCTTTTGGACACATCTACGATTTGCACACCAATAGAGGATAGTATAGCTGCATGAGTGTGCCTTAAATCGTGAAGAGTGGTATCTCTTAAGTCATACTTCTTCAAAAAACGTTTAAACCAGCCATAAGTATTCCTAGGATATTGTGGAGCGCCTTCAGCAGTTGTAAATACATAGCCGCTATCTTTATAATCTTCTTGTATGATACTCATGTTTCTTTTTTGTAGTTCCTGCAGTTCTACAAGCATGGTCATAACAAAAGATGGTACTGTTATGATTCTTGTAGAGCCTTCAGTTTTTGGTGTATCCTCGACTACCCCGATGGCAGGTACAAGGGTTCGGATTCTGTTAATGCTGATAGTACTATCTTTTAAATCGATATCTTTCCACATAAGACCCATGACTTCTCCGATGCGGAGCCCCGTAAAAAGTATAAGAAGCACAGCGGTTGAATGGCATTTGCTTGTTTCAATATCCTTTTCTTTTAGAAGTAGTGATATCAAGTCGGCTATTTCATGCTCTTTGTAGAAGTCTTTTTGAATCTTGTATTTCTTTGTAGCCTTTGGAACTTTTATATGGTCGCAAGGATTCTTTTCTAGCAGTTCCAAGTCCTCTATAGCATACTTGTACAGCGTACTTAGTAAAGATAAAGCACTTTTAATTGTTTTCGGAGCCAATGGATTTCCATTCTGCAAATTTTTTCCGTTCTCTGATAAATCCTTAACCCAATTTCTGACCTGCAATTTCGTGATTTTTCCAATCTGTTTATTGCCGAAAGCAAATTGAATTTGATTCTTGTATAATGTTTCATATCTTCTTGCGGTTGATATCTTTAATTCCGTATTGATACCGCCGTTATTTCTCATAAAATCTTTAAAGAGGGCGTTTAGCGTTGTGGAATCGCTGTTTGTCACCTTGCCGCTAATTATATCGGCTAAAAACAAAGCTGCGTCTTCTTTTAGCTTCTTCTCTGACACATAATCCACTTCCTTGTAGTAGCGACAAGGCGAACCATCAAACTTTGTGCCTCTGGTAATGCAGATTTGTACTCTCCTCATCTCCACCAGACATGCAAAGCCTGCCTTTTGGCAGGCTTTTGTCATGTCTAAGTGAAAGAGAGTCGAACTCGAAAGAGCGTGACCGTGAAGGGAGCAGGTTCGGTGAACCTGCGAGTAGGTCACGGTCCAAGGCGACCGAAAGGGGGAGCCGCAGGACGGCGGGTTGCAGAGCAAGCCGTGTAACTCTCCTCATCTCCACCACAAAAACATTGCAAAACCAACGTTTTTATGCGTTGGTTTTTTATTGACTACATTTTGTTATGTCTTCATAAAATTGCTCTAATTTATCTGACACACCCTTATCAGAACTTCTAAAATAATACTCATATATTTCTTGCGTGATTCTTGTGTTGCTATGCCCAATCATTTGGACACATCAACGATTTGTACGCCAATAGAGGATAATATAGCTGCATGAGTGTGCCGAAGTCATGAAACTTGCTTTTGAAATTATATTGTATTATTTCTTTATTTTTTGAAATAAACTCCATAAATCGCACTTCATTTATTTCGATATTAGTGATATACTGAAAATAGATTCGTTGGATTAAGTTCTTTGTAGATGCTATAGGCAAAGTTGCAAAAAGATCAGATCAGTTGCTGATACAGTATGAAACTATTATGGTCAAAGATAAAAAATCATTTAAAAGATATACGATTGCTGACTAAGAACGTTTGGATCGCATATGATTACCTTAAGCTCTTTCCTGTGACTAGCATTTCCCATGCTGCAAAGCAGTTGGGAAGTTCGTTCAATTCAATATCAATGGATGTGCACGTATTAAGCGAGAATAGTATCGTCATTCAAAAAATGATAACGTGAGGAATCGTATTTGGGAGTATGCTTCTCTTGCATCTCTTTTTATACAAGAATAATGTTCATTTTTAGGGAATATTCAATAAGATTAAGTTATCGGCTGTTTATTCCTGAACTTCAGGCATCTATAAATATCTAATATTCGGAGGATATAATGACGCAATCAAATATCATCATGTACACGACAGAAGATGGAGTCACAAAAATAGAAGTTACATTTGACCATGACACAGTTTGGCTCTCCATAGATCAAATGGCCGAATTATTTCAACGAGATAAAAGTGTAATTGGAAAACATGTAAGAAATATTTTTAAAGAAGGAGAATTGGCAAAAGAAGCAGTTTGGGCAAAATTTGCCTACACTGCTTCTGACGGTAAGACCTATCAGGTAGATTTCTATAATTTAGATGTTATTATTTCCGTTGGTTATCGGGTAAAATCCCTGAGAGGAACACAGTTTAGAATATGGGCTACTTCTATTTTGAAGGAATATATGAAAAAAGGATTCGCATTAGATGATAATCGACTTAAGAATCTCGGAGGCGGAAACTATTTTGATGAATTGTTAGCTCGCATCCGTGATATTCGCTCTTCCGAAAAAGTATTTTGGAGAAAAGTATTGGAAATATATGCAACCAGCATTGATTACAATCCGAAAGCAGAGAATTCAATTATATTTTTTAAACAAGTACAAAATAAAATGCACTGGGCAGCTCATAAGCAAACAGCAGCAGAAGTAATTTATCAACGGGCAGATGCGGACAAAGACAATATGGGATTAACAGCATGGGCTGGAAAGGAGATTAAACGTTCTGATGTAGAGGTTGCAAAGAATTATTTAAACGAAAAAGAAATAGATGCGTTAAATAAAATCGTTATGGCGTATTTAGATATTGCGGAAGTCCATGCCTTGAATCAAGAACCAATGTATATGAAAGACTGGCTGGAAACAATTGACGACTATCTGAAAATGACAAGAAGGGATATTTTAACTACAAAAGGAAGAGTTACACATAAACAGGCTCTTGAAAAGGCGCATGGAGAATACGAGAAATATCGGAAAAAGCAGGAGGATATCCTTTCTCCGGTGGAATGTCATTTTCTTGAAAGTATAGAAGAATTACAAGGGTTGGAAGATAAAAAATAATTTTGCCTAATCTGACGCAAGCAGAAAGGTGGGTTGCAGAGCAGGAATTATTTATCAGCCAACTCTCAGTGAATTTATTGATGTAGAGTACGCCTATTCGCGTATGAATGTATTTGTAACAACTCATGAATTTTTGATTCTTTCAAAAGAAACCAAGAAGGATGTTGTTGCCTTTCTTATTGCAATGAGAAGAAACAAAGAAACCAGCCAAACAGAAGGCTTCATTGCAGAAGAGATAATTTACGAGGAACTTCAAAAGATCATCAGTATAATTCAGTCGTGAAGATTTTGTATTAGCTTTATTTGTCACCTATTTCCATGAGGGTATGAACAGCAATTGTAAGCATAAAGAAATATGTTTGCAATTGCTGTTTTTAATTATTTTTGTCGTGGGCTTGACATATGGGTGCCTTAAACCAGCCATAAGTGTTCTTGGGATATTGTGGGGTGCCCTCAGCAGTTGTAAAGACATAGCTATTATCTTTCTAATCTCCCTGTATGATACGCATGCTTCTTTTTTGTAGTTCCTGCAGTTCGGCAAGCATGTCCATAATAAAAGATGGTACAGTTATGATTCTTGTAGAGCTTTCCAGTTTTGGCGTGTCCTCGACTATTCCGATGGCAGGCACAGGGACGATTTGAAAGGCTCATAGGAAGCATGAAACAGGCACAAGGAAGGGAATGCTTAAAGGAAGAAAATGCCTTAGAATGGACAGAGCGACCCAACAACATAAGAGCTTGTGCGAAGGAGATTGTGAATGGGGAAATTATCTTTGTATAAGCAGATAAAAAGACAGAGTGTAAAAGCTCTGTCTTTTTTTCGAGAGATATATAGGTATCTCTTAGAAAAAGTGAAAGGGTATTGACTTGAAAGTGCTATTTGTATATAATGTGTATGTATAAACATCACACTGAAGGAGGCAGGATATTTGAAGATTGTGATATCTAACACATCAGAAGTTCCTCTTTACCAACAAATCAAAGACCAGATAAAAGACGCTATTTTAAAAGAAGAATTAGTAGAGGGCGACGCACTTCCCTCTATTCGTGCCTTTGCAAATGATTTAAAGGTCAGCGTCTTAACAATACGGAGAGTCTATGATGAATTGGAACAAGAGGGATTTGTAACAAGCCAAGTCGGTATCGGCACTTTTGTTTCTACAAGCAATATTGAATTATTGCGGGATTCCAAGCGGCGGCTTGTGGAGAAAAAAATGCTTGATATGATTCAGACAGCGAAATCTTTGGGCATTAGTAAAGATGAATTAAATGCCATGATGGACATTTT
The DNA here is from genome assembly GCF_009936045.1 of Emergencia sp. 1XD21-10. GTDB lineage: Bacteria > Bacillota > Clostridia > Peptostreptococcales > Anaerovoracaceae > Senimuribacter > Senimuribacter intestinalis. Next base: position 4,886 of record NZ_QWEQ01000045.1, read on the forward strand.
ATACGAGGAGGAAAACTAAATGGATAACATTTTAGAAGTATCTGGATTAAGTAAAAGGTATGGTAATTTTGCCTTGAAAGACATCTCCTTTTATTTGCCAGAGGGCTGCATCACGGGATTTGTCGGAATCAATGGAGCAGGAAAAACGACAACTCTCCGAAGTATCTTAGGGCTTACAAACAAAGTGTCTGGAAATATAAACTTTTTTGGCATGGATATGGATGGGAATGAAAGTAAAATAAAAGACCGCATTGGCATTGTGCTTGATGAGGGATGCTTTTATGATGAATTAACGCTCTCAGAAATGAAAAATGTAATTGCCCCTGCTTACAGGAATTGGTGCGAACAGGACTTTATAGATTACATGGAACAGTTTTCATTGAATCCGAAACAGAAAATCCATACCCTGTCAAAAGGAATGCGGATGAAATACGCTTTAGCTCTGGCACTCTCCCATAAAGCGGAACTGCTTATCATGGACGAGCCAACAAGCGGTCTTGACCCATTAGTCCGAGGCCAGCTTTTAAATATATTAAAGGACTATATGGGCAAAGGTGGAAAGGGCGTATTTTTCTCTACACATATTACTTCCGATTTGGAAAAGATTGCAGATATGCTGATTATGATTGATGGCGGTGAGATTGTTTTTCAAGAGGAAAAAGACCAGTTGCTTGACAGTTACCGAATCATAAAGGGCAGCACTGAAAAACTGAATACGGATACAAGAAGGTATTTTTTGAACATTGAGGAAAGTGCGTTTGGCTTTACGGGAATCACAAAACAGGGTTCTGATGTTATGGAGCATATGCAGGATGTTCTTACAGAAAGACCGACAATCGAGGACATCATGGTTGCCAATGTGGAAAGGAGAAAAAAGGATGTTCATTAGCTTAGTGAAAAAAGAATTTCTGATTGTGAAGAAATATGTAGGCATCATGCTTATCGTGTCATTTCTGATTCCGCCCGTTATGCTTTGGCGGATGCCAGAAGCGGCGGGGGCAATGGGATTTACACTTACTGTTATTTTTAGCGTTTTCATGTTGACTCAGTATGTTTCTTTAAAGGAATACCAGTATCCAAAAGCAACTACCCTGCTTTGTGCATTGCCCTATCTCCGTAAAATGATTGTGCTTTCAAAATACTGTTTTTGTTTGATTATTTATGCGGTCTGCTGTTTGGTTTTTGGGATTGACACAATCATTTTCTCGAAATTAGGAACATTTGATATAAGAATGGCGGCTATTGCTTTTTTAGTAATCACGATACCATTATCGTTCTATTTTCCTGCCCTGTACAAGTTGGGATACGAAAAGACAAAATTTGTATTTGTCATAATTATTATGGCATCCCCTGTTTTATTTGCCTTTCTGTTTAAACCAGAAAATGCGGTAAGATTTAGCTTTTTAGACACTATCTCTACAACAACAATAGCAATTTTAAGCGTTATCATCAGTCTTGTCACCTTTTCAATATCAGCCATTCTGTCAATTCGGTTTTTTGAAAACAGTGATTTGACATAGGAGGTTTTCATATGGAACGAGATGTAATAGTCCTGTATATAATAGCGGGCGTATCGTTTTCCTTTGCCTTATTCAACTGTATTCTTTTTGCAATAAAACATGGAAAGACAATGAAAACGAATGGAACGATTGTTTCCATAAAATCAACAAATCCGACAAATGAAAACTGGCGTAATGCAAAATTGGCAGAGATTTCGTATCGGGTTAATGACAGAAACATTGTATCTAAAAATCGCATACAAGTTCCTTTGACATCCAAGATAGGTACACCGATTACCGTTCGTTATGACCGGAACAAACCAGAGAGAATATACAGTTATTCAGCGAAACGAATCATCAAGGGATTTTTAATTGGTATAGGCAGCGTATTGATAGCTGTATTTATGCAAATCCATTAGAGAAAGGGAATTTTTTATAGCAGATATATGAGTAGCCTTCGAATTGGGATAGACTAGAATCAACCATTATATTAGAATTATAAAATTATGAAAAGAAAATATATTTTATATATAATAATGAGATGAAATAAGATTAAATGATAATATATTCAATTAAAACTTGCGCAACCATAATGGGATGCATTCATTATGATGACCGATTTGACTGAAAATAGGCAATATAATGGAAAGCGAGATGGTTGCATTTTATGGTATGAATTTTGCGAAGCAGTCTTGTATAAAAAATTTTTCTACATTAAGTTGTGATAAGGTATCATATAGGAGAATCTAGTTATGGAAGAGGACAAGAAAAAATATGAAACGTTTGAAGAAATGTATTTATCGACATATCGGTTAGTATATATTTTCATTCGAGACTGCACGCAAGATTGGGATGTTGCAGAAGAAGTTTCTGCAATTATTTGGACAAAGATCTCTGAAAGACCGGAGAAATATCTCGACCAGGAAATTCTACAACTACATAATTATATAAGAGCTATGGTGAAAAATGAAATCTGTGAGCAGTATAGAAAAAAGGATCGAGAAAATAGGATACTTGAGAAGGCTTCTGAGATCTTCAATATTTCACATACTACAGAAGACGATTTTCTTCTTAAAGAGAATTTAAATGCCTTAGAGAAAGCAAGGGCGCAGTTATCTGAGGATGAAAGGTTGCTTCTTGAGTTAAGATTTGATCAGGAGCTTAGTATTAAAGAAACTGGAAAAGTGATGGGGATTAATCAAAGCGCAGTTAAGATGCGACAGTGCAGAGTGTTGCTAAAACTAAGAAAGCTGATAGATTAGATCTTTGTATATAAATAAAATTGATAAAATATGGGGAAAAGGTATGAAAGAAAAATTTGATTTACCTGAGGATATGTATTTTGAAAAAGATGGTGAACTTGTCGGCATTATGAATCTTGAGCCGGACCCAAAGGTTCTGTCTTTTGCTAGGGAATATGACGAAAAGCAAGCAAAGAAGAAAAGTAAGCATCGCAGAAAAAGTTATTTACACATCGCAGCGATGATTATGGTGTGTTTTGTGACACTATCTGCGATTACGCTGGAAACATCTGATGCATTCAGAGTGAAAATCCTCCAAGTTTTTTCTAATAAAGAAGATGGATCAGCTACGCTGCTTTCGCAAGATGAAGATGATTTGATAGGGGACTGGAAAGATTATTGGTACCCTACCTATATTCCGGAAGGGTATATTTTGCAGGCGGCAGAAAAGACAGAGTTCGAGAAGGTTATGTTGTTTTCTTCACAAATCGGGACGGAACTTCGTATTTTTGAGCGTTCACCTGAAACCACTATGACTGTCGATACAGATCATACCTCGATAGAACAAATTAAAATAGGATATTATAATGGCTACTTGACAGTTAATGAAGAATATAATCGTTCGAGTATTTATTGGTCAACTGAGGATAGACAGATATGTATTGAAATGACAGGAAAGAATGATAAGGCTGTATTGCTTAAAATTGCAGAGAATCTGCAATATAGGGAAAAATAAGGACAAAGGATTGCTAAAGAAAGTTTATTCTTGAACAAGAATTCACTTTGGCAGAAAATTTTTTAAAAAAAGGTCAATTGCCAAGGTGAATTCCAGTTTGCCTAAGTAAATGTCAGGTACGCAAGAGTGGAGGATGTAAAAAGCTATG
>NZ_QWEQ01000046.1 GCF_009936045.1 Emergencia sp. 1XD21-10
AAAGTCTACCTTTTGTTTCAAAAAACTTCTAAAAAATTTCAAACATTAATTAAGCCACCGCAAAAATGTAGGCTGCGACACCTGCAACATTGCAGCGGCTTCTCTGGATGTGATTTGTTTTGTCTCATATAAAGTCTTGCATTGTGCAAACTCCTCTGGGATCTGCAATTTTGGCCTGCCGAACTGCACGCCCCGCTGTTTTGCTGCAGCAATACCTTCAGCTTGTCTTTTTTTAATGTACTCCCGCTCCGTTTGCGCAACATACGACAATATCTGCAGCACCAAATCGGCAACAAAAGTACCAGTCAGGTCTTTTCCTTTTTGTCTTGTGTCTAACAGCGGCATATCAAGCACGACAGCATATGCACCTTTCTCTTTTGTAATAATTCTCCATTGCTCCAAAATCTCGTCGTAATTGCGTCCCAAACGATCAATGCTGCCAATCACCAGCACATCACGGGGTCTTAGTCGCCGTATCAGCTTTTTATATCCTGGTCGCTCAAAATCTTTCCCTGATTTTCTGTCCACATAAATATGCTTATCTGTGATCCCAAAGTTTCTAAGTGCCAATAGCTGGCGATCCAAATTCTGATCCTTGCTGGATACTCTTGCGTAACCATAGTTCATAAAAAAATCCTCCTTAATATAATTTTTACCTAATTATATCAAAGAGGCTTTCCCTCGTCCCACAGTGGGACATTGTTTCATCTAAATACCTTTGAGTATTTTGACTCAGCATTATTGCAACATAAAATTCCACTTAGAAAAATAAATTTTCTACTTGCAAAAATAGAAGGTGGAGAGTTATAATAAAAAAAGAACGAGAGCCATTACACAGTTGGCCCAAGTAAATTTTTAATTAACCTTAAAAACCACTCTAAGCTGCAACTTCTGAGTGGTTTTTTCTTTGTGACTTATTTATCATGCTTTCGCATCATAGCATAAAACACTGCAAAATTACTTACGGTATTTAAAGCTACAATTATTGCCGATACAAATTCCACAAATGCTGTCCTTTCGCAAGTGTCGCGCATAAGCATCACTTCCTTCCAGACCAACTGCCACTCTAATTTGGCTCTCTACTAATAAAATACTATAAGAATCTTCTTTTTTCAAGTATCAATCCTTGAAACAACTATTTGCTCATCATCAATAGTGACAAAAAAACGATTGCCTTCTTTTAAATCCAGCATCTCTCTTACTTTTCTCGGAATCGTTATTCCTCCATCTTTATTCATAATTGTTTCATTGGTATACATCAAGCTTTCTCTTGTACAACCAGGAATCCACCCTTTATCCAGTGCAGTATATATCGTATTTATTGACCTGATTGAATCGACAGGAAACTCTGTTTCCCCTTTATTTATCTTTTCAATGATTCGCGCAGGGCTATATTTCTTGGCCAATATACAGTCTGCAATGTAATTGCAAAGCGGTGAATTTTCTTCTAATAACGGCTTTCGTCCTTTTTCCTTGAGAAATCTTTCGTATTTTTCCTGAGCAAAATCAGCATTATATACGCCATCAACAGTTCCGGCTTTTATTTGATTATAAATCGTAGATAACGCACAATCTAATTCATCTGCTATTTCCGGCTTAGGTTTGCCTTCCCGTAACAATCGTTCAAGCTTTTGGCGATCTTCTAATGTGAAATGACTATACTTTGCCATGTTTCTTCCTTCCCTAAATTCGTGGTCTCCATTTACGCCCTATTATCCCATCTTTTTAAACAACGGCACACGTGTTTGATCTCCATGCTCACGAAAGTATTCTGTTTCATCGGCAATCAGACCATCCAAATCAAGCTGATTCAGCCATCTGACATAATCTCCCGTTTCTTTATCATATTCAAACACTGCAATGAGCTGCGCTTTCTCCAACGTCCAAAGCAGATTTTTATCACTTTCTACGCGAATCAACTCTGGATTATCAACGTGAATCTCATAATCCACATCTGGTCCAGTCAAAGAATAAGGGATTTTTCCAATCCGCTCATCGTAAAGGATAATGAACTCTTCCAATCCTTCATCTTCCCCAAGCTCGCCTGCCAATTCCGCTTCTACTTCCGATGCAGCAATCAAAGCCAAACACATTTCTTTTGCTGCATCTACTCTCATATGCCAATCCGTTTCAGCAGATTGGCTTTCGTAGTAGTCTGTACCACAGATAATGGCTACCAAATCCCGATAATCATCTGCCTCGTACATACTGTCATCCATTAGTTTCATCATCTGGAATCTTTTCTCTGGCGCCTTTACTTGAACCCGCCCATCATGTACTACATTAAACATCTTAATACCTCCTAAATCTTCATTCCATCTTTGGTAATAAAGCAAATCTCCAATTCCGAATTCGTAGCCTCTGCAATGTCCTCTAAATCCTTAACTTTAAAATTATCTCTGGATAACTTATTATACAAATTTTGGGACGATGTCCCTAAACACTTCGCCAAATCCACCACATTCATATCATTAGCAGCGAGCAGCACTTCTATCTTTTTCTTCATCATCCGTGGTTTACTCCAATTGTCAGTTAATAATTTTATTTCAACATTATTTTATTTTAAAATAACACGAAATAGTTTGTTTGTCAATGTCTGTCCCAGGAATTTTTTGCAATGACGGATAATAAATGCTGTTTGTCCTCTTTGCGTGAAAAAACTGCATCCAACGCACGCATAATCGCCTCATTTGACTGCTGGTTATTTTCTTCGTACGCATTGATGATGTTCGCGCGCTTTTTATCTGCTTCCGTAGATACCAGCGACTCTGTACTACGCAGCCTCGAACGTTCTGCTGAGTTTACCATACCTGCAGCAAATTTGACATTAGCCTGGATAATTCCCGGAGTCAATGTACCATTAAACCCTCGAAACTCAACTGTTTTTTTAGATCCCAAAGGGGTAAAGTTGATCATACGATATTTATTACCCAGTCGGTTGCTGATCCTGGAGAAAAAATCTCTAGTATCGCTTTCTCCTGGAAGACGCATCGTAATACCTATACGGTTTAAATCTATTGACGATGCTGCATAAAATCCACCCCGGAAAGATCCCTGTTCGCCGCCCGAAATTCGTTTATAGACTTGTTCAAAACCAGCACCCATTTTAAAAAAGCGCCGCCATCTCTGCTTTTTTCCGTCCAATGCTTCTGATGCGCCTATATGTACATGTCCTCCGGTTTGAAAATTGACCTGAGCACCGTGACGCTTTGCAACTTCACAAACCTTTTCAATTGTTCTCCAGGTTTCTGGAGTATCGGTAAGGATCGGTGATATTAACTCTCCACCTCGATTTCCTGAAGTAACGCTGCCATCACGTTCCAGCGCCCACTTACCTGGCACACGTCTTCCATGATATCCCGACATCAAAGAATTACCGCAAATCCCCATCTCATACAGTTCTTCCGCAATCGCATCACTGTCTCCTTGGACAAATTCAAGTTCAATGCCAAACGTAATATTTGATCCATTCAGGACATTCTCATACGTATACGGTACTGGCTCGCTCTGAAGCCTCGCCATATCACTTTCAAAAATATCCGGATGCTCTGTATAAAAAAACGCATCATCTGTACACCTCCTCGCTACATTCTGCAGTTCAGCTGCCGTCTCCGCCCTTTGATGTTCTGATAAAACCTGTCCATTGGAGGTTTCTATATCCACCCTACTGCCTGGCATAATACCCTGTCTTGCCTGTTCTGTCGCTATATTCACAGCCTCCATATGTCGACATCTGCCCTGTCGATGCATATGATCGGGACATGTGCAAGTGCCTGCCTCGATATTGACCCGATAGGATCCGCCCGCAGTATTTACATTTGCCTGATCTCTATCCACAAAATCAATAGTAACTTGCTCCCTCCTATGTCTGGTTCGACTGTCGATTTCTATTGTGATTGGATCCATCGCCAGTAGCCGACGTTCTAGTCGCTCACTCATCTCCTGGTCATTTCTGTTCTCCTGTTCACTACGATCCGTCTCATAGGTTCTGCCCGCAATCGTACCGCTGCGTCTATTCTTTGGCATACCTACACCTCCCTCTTATATGCATTTGCATAATATGCAAGATTTCTTAACAAAATTTGATTCTTACTTAATTCTCCTGGCGCTTTCCCTGTTTCTGACAAGCTTCCTCGACGACTGTGGACATATGCTGACTGATTTAATATCGACAAAGGATTTTTGCAAATTTCCTTCAGCAATTGAACCCTTTTAGGTGATACCATTCCGGCTACGATAATTTCTGTTTCTCCAGGGATCCTCTCTGTCAAATATTTAAAAGCAGCGAGATAATGCACGTAGAGATTCGATGCTCTAAGACTGGTTCCAACGGTCTGAAAGCTGAACGCAATGCATTTGATGTTTTTCCGATTAATCTCTTGGATCCATTGGTCCAGATCAATCTTATTGTACCAGGAAATATCCGGTACTGCCGGAAGCCCGGCATCCATCATCTCGTTATATACAATACTGCTGCGCTTGATGTTGTAAAGATGATCAATTCGAGGTGCATCTTCATAAACACTGTAATTGGGCGCTACAATCGCCTGCCATGGAAATTCCTGCAGCTGTGTATAAATTTCTCTGCGCTTGTCCCAAATACCTTCCAGCGTCCGATCCTTGACATAAAACTGCAGCACCCCTTTCACAGGATTCAGCAGATTTAAAGTGTCCTGCAATCCTTTCCGTCTGTACACCGGCGCCACACGTTCGCCATTTTCCGAGAAAAAATTACCCCCATGAATCCCAACAACCGATCCTACATCGATAGCTTCAGGCATATGATCCGGTAATACAGGAATTAATTCCGGCAGCAGTCGATAATAATTACTCTGCAGCACAATCTGTCCACCTCCCACCTTGCCTAAATACTGCCAGGCTGACCCTTTTCGGGGGCAAAGAGCAAAGCATTGCTCACAATCGAATTTGCAAAACTGTATATCACAAAGACTACAGCCTTGACAATACATACGCATGTTGCAGGTATCGCAACTGCGCTCACACAAACTAATCATAGCTTAAACACCTCAAATTCTGATTCCACCGCTTCTATGGCTTTCAGCAGCTTTGCTTTTTCCTCTCGCCCCATCGGCACGGCGCGCAGCAAAATCAGCTGCCTTTTCACAATGCGCAACAACCTAACAAGTTCAATTACCGCCATGTCATAGATTTTGTCCATACTTCTCCTCCATTTCAAACGCCTCTAAAATGCATAAAATCGCCCGAATTTTCGTTTTTTATCCACTTTTCATATCTTTTATCGCCAAACATCACAACTCATGCTTAAATCACAAAATAGAGCTTCGCCCATAAAAACTTCTCAACTTACCCGTCGTTCCTCCCCAGCCTCCTCGCGCGCACGTGCGCATTGACTGATGAGGATGTTTTTCTATTTATTAAAGTTTTTTGTTGTAGTTATTGTAATTCTATATAGATATACTGTTTATATTAGTGTGGTCAAAACGACCACATGGACCAATTTCAACGTTTTGCGGCTTTTTTGCATTTTTTGCCCGTGTGGTCATTTTGACTACATGGACCAATTTCAACGTTTTTACCGTGTGGTCGTTTTGACCACATGGATCAATTTCAACGTTTTTACCGTGTGGTCGTTTTGACCACATGGATTAATTTCAACGTTTTCATATGATTTACATGATCTCCGGTAGTCCATATTCCTCTAAGTAAGTTCTGCGTTGCGTATCTATTTCATCGCGTCTTTTCATAAGCCGAGCCTTTTCTTCCGCATCGTCTGTCAGCATTATCCGTGTAAGACTACGCATTACATTCGTATAATCAGATTCAAGTCTACGCAGCTTTGGATGTTCCTCCATAATCCTGTCACGTTGTTTCCGTACTGCCTCATTATCTTCCTGCTTCTTCACATCTTCTGCCTGTTGATGCTGAGCTTCTTGATGGATCAGTAGATCATCAATCTCAAACGGACTGTTGCAGATTAACGTCTGTAGAAACGCCCTCACATTTCGTATTTTGTATTCTTTATTTTTTAATATTTTTTTATATTTAAAGATAACAGTTCTCGTTGTATCCGCATCCAGACTATGTAAAATCGTCATAATCTGCTGCCGATTCCTGATTGCGCCTCCAATTTTTATTTGCTCAGAATTTTCCATGTCTAAGGCTGCCATATAAATCCTCTCCAAAAGTATCTTATCTTCTGGCTGCTGATGCGTAATCTCCTCAATCGCCATTGATTCTCTCAGCCAGTTCCCCCGCTGTTTCGAGTTTTCCAGCTTAGTACAAGTCGTGCTACTCCGTCTTACTGGCTTCCGCTCTGGCTTACTTGCTGTCGAATCCGTTTTTTTAACTGCAACTGATCGACTTTCGCTCTGGTCTGTATTCGCTGTGTTCAAGTCCTTTTTCGCGATAGGATTGCTCACTAACGTATAAATATTTCGGTCAAAACTTCCGAATTTGTCTCTCTGCTTCGTAACATCAATATATCCACATTGCTGCAGCAATGCGAAATGTTTATAATAACGCTTTACCGACATTCCCAGCTCCTCTAGCATAATATCGCGGCTTGGAAAAGCCGTACTGCCGTTTCCTGCAAATGATGCAATATATCCATATATAGCTTTCGCCTCCGGCGTCAATCGTTTATCCCTATAGAGAATCTTCGGGCTTATTCCAAAGCCTTGTGACATTATTCCTTCTGTTTTCAAGATTTCAGTTATTTCCTTCATAATTTACCTCTTTTCTATCAACGCAAAAAGCGAAAGAGGGGCACCGCTGCAGATGATTAAACATCTGGAGCAATGCCCCACATCAATTTACATATTTGATTTTAATTAAAAGCAAAATCGTTATTTTCTATATTGCTGTTATAATCTTTCAACGAATGATTTTACATCCTTTTCCTTCTTCTTTTTAAGAACCATCAGAATAAGCCCTATAATAATGGATCCAATTGCGATGCCCGCTGTTACAATCAAGACCTTCTGCAGTAATGATAGTCCCACTTCTTCGTAATCTACAGTTATCATCACTTCATAGCTGGTATCTTTAATACCATTGGTATATGTCGCTACTGCATCATAAGTAGCAAGTGCCGGACTATTTTCGGTCAATTCTTCTTGGTAATATGCAATCCAGTCAGAAGTTCTTCTGTTGCCACTAAATTCTGCATATCGAACAGTTTGTCCTTTTTCTGTTACATAATTGCTGCTCCATTTTCCATCGGTAATGCGGTAATCAGCCGGATTATAGTTCAAATGCCGCAAAATAGTTTCTTGATAACCTTC
>NZ_QWEQ01000004.1 GCF_009936045.1 Emergencia sp. 1XD21-10
GTCAGAGTAAATTCTATGTAAGTCTTTGCCATTTGAAATTCCAGTGATACGCAGAATTTATTTTGGCAAATAATAAATTTGAGAAAATATGAAATATCCTTTAACTTTCGTGGTGAATTATGGTATACTAAGTAGGAGTATTATTTTCGCAAGAAAGGAATGCAATATCTATGCGTAGCGATAGAAACAAAAGATCAAAATCAAGACAAACAAAGCAGCAGGTCACTGAGCAGGCAGTTATGCACTCTGAGAGCAATACTGCTGTTCCCACTACTAATAAAAAGAAAAAAAAGCACAGGCTCAACTGGAAACGGTTTATCCTGTTCTTATTCTGTATCTTCCTGCTGGTCTGTATTGCAGTAGGTATTTACGTCGGCCGCGCAATTTCAGCAGCACCGGATATTGATACCAGTGAAATTTATTCTATTCTGTCCGAGAGCACAGTTATCTATGACGATGAAGGCAACGAAATTGATACTGTATTTTCAGAACAGAACAGAACCAATGTAGAATACAAAGATCTTCCGCAGGATTTAATTGACGCAGTTGTCGCTCTGGAGGACAAAACTTTCTGGGATCATCACGGATTTAACTTTATTCGTATATTGGGTGCCATTAAGGAATCTATTTTCGGCGGCGGACAGGTCAGCGGAACCAGTACCATCACCCAGCAACTTGCCAGAAATCTATTTCTGAAAGATAAGCAGTTCGACCACGACATGACTCGTAAGATTCAAGAAGCTTATTACACCATAATACTGGAAAAAGAGCTCTCCAAAGAAGAAATTATCACCGCCTATCTGAATACCATTTATCTGGGATACGGCAGTTACGGCGTTCAGGCGGCTTCTCAGGCATATTTTTCCAAAGATGTACAGGACTTGACTTTAGCGCAGTGTGCAGCCCTTGCTTCCCTTCCACAGTCCCCTGCTGATTCTCAGTTGGTGCTCTTTGTGGGAAGTCAAGATGTTTCTGCCAAGGACAAAAACATCCTAAAGAGCAATTCCAGAGGTACTTATATCGCCAATGACGCCAGCAAAGATCGGCGTGACATCTGCCTTTCCCTCATGCTGGAGCAAGGCTACATCACACAGAAAGAATACGATAAGGCTTCTTCTACTAAATTAAAGAAAATGCTGAATCCTACTTATAACAGTATTTTAGAAAAGTCTGCATACTTTGAGGACTATGTCATTGACCAGGTCATAGAAGCCCTGATGGAAGAAAAGGAATGGGACTACGATACAGCCTGGAACAAAGTATATAACGGCGGTCTGAGGATATATTCCACTTTGGACGCACAAGCACAGCAGGTCATCGAAACTGAGTTTGACAACGATGCAAACTTCCCTGCCTCTTATACTTACAATACACCAAATATGGACTCCTATGACAGTTACTTTGACGCAGAAGGCAACTTTACTCTGCAAAAAGGCGAGTTCTTAAAACGAAAGGACGGCGGTCTGGTCATCAAGACCGGCAAGCGTCTCAATGTATACGAAACTACCGTAAACGGAGAAACCGATTATAGTATTGAGTTTAAAAACATGTACAAATACGAAAATGGAACCCTTTATACCATCAGCGGCGGTTTTATCAATATTCCGCAGAAATATAAAATTATGAACAAAAAGGGTAACATTCAGATTCCGGCAGAATTCTTTGAGGATGAGGACTACGCAAACTTCTTCATCTTTAACGACGACGGAACCATAACCATTCCGTCTACTTCCTATACGCTGAACCAGAAAGTTGTTCAGCCTCAGGCCGCCATGACCATTGTGGAAAATTCCACCGGTTATATCAAGGCCATGGTTGGCGGCAGAAAAACTGCCGGCAGAAGGCTGCACAATAGAGCTATCAGCCCGGAACAGCCTGGATCTTCCATCAAGCCGCTGGCAGTATACTCTGCTGCTATTGCGCAGAGTGCTGAGGAAGCAAAAAACGGAAAAAAACATAATTTTACCAATTTCAAAATTGATAAACAAGGCGATAAGCTCTGGGGCTACTATCTAACACCGGCTTCCATTGTCATTGATGAGAAAACTACCATCAATGGCAAGGTTTGGCCTCAAAATGCTGGCGGTGCCGGCTATTCCGGGCCTATGACCATGCGTACTGCCCTCCAACAGTCCATCAATACCTGTGCTGTTAAGATCTTCCTTCAGGTTGGTGCAGATTATTCCGCAAACCTGGTAGAAAAATTCGGCATCACGACTTTAGAGCGAGAAGGCAGTGTTAACGACATGAATCCTGCCGGTCTTGCCCTCGGTGGTCTGACTAATGGTGTTACTACACTGGATATGGCAAGCGCCTATACGGTATTCCCTAACAACGGAACCCGTCGCGAAACAACCGCATTTACCAAAATTGTAGACAGTCAAGATGAAACTCTGGTTGACCGCACAAAAACAAAGAGCCACCGTGTTTTAGACTCCGGTGTTGCATGGATTATGACAGATATGCTGAAATCCGTTGTATCACAGGGCATCGGCTATCCCGCAGCAATTTCCGGCGTACAGGTTGGCGGAAAAACCGGTACAACTGACCATCAGGTTGATATCTGGTTTGATGGATTTACTCCATCCTACTCCGCTTCCCTTTGGATTGGTGTGGATCAGAACTGCAACGGTACAGAAATGAGTGGACCTGCAGCAAGACTCTGGGGTAAAATCATGAATCAGATTGACGGCGCAAAACAGGGCTCCTACAAGAGCATGCCAAGCAATGTCATCTCCTCCGGCGGAGAATATTACATCGCAGGTACGCAAGGCGGCGTCGGCAGTATCAAGGATTTAGAAAAGAAAGTTGCTATCTGTAAGGAAACCGGTTATCTGGCTACACCTGATTGTCCGGACACCGAAAAGAAAGGCTATTTCGACTTTGGCAATGACGATGATATTCCAAGATTCTACTGCCATAAACACAATGCTAACCCTGAAAAATATCCAATCAATCCGGATGAAAACTATATTCCGTTCGTAAAACCAGAAGAGCCAGAGGACGATGATCCGGATAAACCAAAACCGGATGATTCTGATAATGAGAATGATGATGGTGATGGTGATGGCGAAGAAGACGACGCAGCATAAAATCATGTATGATAAAAGCGGCTAATTGACCTAACTGGCCATAGCCGCTTTTGTTATAAGTTTTTTTATATGGTTTGCGAAAGCCTCGCTATATTTACCTATACTTCTCCCTCCAAAATGTGTCTACAGTACTTCCTTAAATTCTTTTACCCGTTCCGTCAGATTTTCTGCACCAAAGACTGCTGAACCTGCCACAAAGATATCGCAGCTGGCAGCTTTAACCATTTCCACATTGTCGAGAGTGATACCTCCATCTACTTCAATAGTATAGTGATAACCGGCTTCCCTGCGCAAGGTATCCAACTGGCGGATTTTATCCAAAGCTACCGGAATAAATTTCTGTCCTCCAAAACCCGGATTTACAGACATCACCAGAATTAAATCTACATCCTCCAGCACACATTCCAGTGTAGAAATCGGCGTTGCTGGATTAATTGCAACTCCTGCCTTTACGCCGTAAGCTTTGATGTTCTGCAGGCTCCTATGCAGGTGGGGGCAAGCTTCTTGATGAACCACTATGTATTCAGTCCTATCAGTTACAAAATCGCTTACATACTGGTCAGGATTTTCAATCATCAAATGAACATCATAAGGGGCTGTGTCCAGCTTGTTCAGCGCTTTCATGACAGCTGCACCAAAGCTGATGTTGGGCACGAAATGACCGTCCATCACATCTATGTGGACGTAATCAGCGCCCGCCCTGCTGATTTCCTCTACCTGTTTGCCCAATTCGGCAAAATCTGCCGATAAAATTGAAGGTGCAAGTTTTCCCATCGTTTTCTCTCCGTTCTGCTGCAGGTGCAGCTACAAATTTAATACTTCTTTTTTTTCTTTATTTCTTCCATATTTGCAAGGTAGGAATCATACCGAATCCTGCTGACTTTTCCCTCTTCCAATGCCGCTCTAACCGCACAGTTCGGCTCTTTGATATGCCTGCAGTTATCAAATCGGCAGGCATAACTAAGTGCTGCAAACTCTGGATAATATGAAGCCAAATTCTCTTCTGAAGCCTCTAAAATATCAAAGGAGGTAAAGCCCGGCGTGTCAAAGACCAGGCCGCCATTATCAGTCTCAAAGATTTCCACATGTCTAGTGGTGTGCTTTCCCCTCTGCGTCTTCTGACTGACCGTGCCGGTTTCCATGTTCGCGTGAGGAATGAGAAGATTGATAATGGTCGATTTTCCCACACCGGAAGGTCCCGCAAAAGCTGCTCGCTTTCCAGAGAGCTGTGCGGATAATTTCTCAATTCCTTCGCCGGTTTTTCCGCTGACAAAGACCATAGGATATATACTGCCGTAAATATCCCGTATTTCCTCCAGCGCTGTTTCCTTTGCCAAATCACACTTGTTGACGCAAAGAATCACCTCCGTATCCCAATATTCCGCCATAATCAGAAACTTGTCAATGACATGAAAGTTCGGCTTAGGTTTGGTCGCCGCAAAGACCACTATAAAACAGTCCACGTTGGCAATAGGAGGCCTGATAAATTGATTCTTTCTGGGCAGAATCTCATTGATGATTCCATCACCGTCTGGAAGAACCTCCATTTCCACATTATCTCCAACTGCCAAAGTAATCCCTTCTTTTTTGAAAATCCCCCGCCCTTTTGTCTGATATACACCATCAGCGGTTTTTACATAGTAAAAACCGCCGATTCCTTTCATGATAATCCCTTTCATCCTATTCTTCTTCTCCGCCGTCATCATCACTGTTATCTCCAGGTTCGTCGCCTTCATTTCCCTCATCAACAGGCGGCTCAGGCGGCGTTACAACCGGTTCACCCTTGCTGACTGTTATAATAACGGTGGAACCCAATTTCACCTTGGTTCCTTCTCCCGGCGTAGAGCCGATGACGATATTCTTAGCATAAACAGTACTTTCTTCATACTTAGGCTGACCCATATGCAGCCCTGCAGCTTCCAACGTCTCTCTCGCTTCATCCAGAGTAAGACCAGTCAGAGGTGGTACCGCTATCTTGTCAGTACCCTTGCTGATGGTAATATCAATCTTTGAGCCTTTCTTTAATTCCGCACCAGAACCCGGCTCCTGATCGATAATTTCACCAACATTTGCATCGCTTTCCATCTCATGAACCACACCAAGTTCATAGCCCGCACTTTCCAGTATATTTTCCACTAAATCCCTGTTGGTATTATAGTTCATACCGATAACGCTCGGCACCTGTCCATTGGATTTGCCGTTGCTGAGAATGACAGTGATGGTATCGCCCTTGCTGACCTTTTCGCCTTTTCTCGGATCCTGTGCCGCAATCTTACCTTCATCAATATCATCACTGCTAATAGTCTGTTCGTCGACTTCCATCTTCAGACCCATTTCTTCCAGAATTACCTTAGCTTCATCAGGAGTCTTTCCTTCTAAATCCGGTGCTTTTAATCCACCACCGAAGAAACCATTTGCAAAGAGTATTACTGCTGCAAGGGCAATCGCTCCAACTACTACAGCTGCAATAATAATTGGTTTCTTAGACTTCTTTGAAGACCTATCATCTTCCTTTATTGGAGTAGCTTTTATCTTCTTTTCTTTCTTTTTATGAGGCTTCATATCCTCAAAGATTTCATCCTCCAACTCCTGGTTATGCTTCTGCCGGTTTTTCTCCTGAAAATCTTCTACATCAGAAGCAACAAAGACAGAATCACCTACCATCTTTGTCACAAAATCGATGTTTCCCAATTCTTCAATCATTTCCTCCGTACTCTTATATCGGTTGGACTGGAATTTGTCAGTTGCCTTCATCACCAGTTTTTCCAATGCCGGCGGAATGCCTGATACCAGATGGGACGGCGGCGTAATCTCGTCGTTAATGTGCATGAGCGCTACCTGTACCGGATTTTCTCCGTCAAAAGGTACCTGACCTGTGAGCATTTCATAAAGAACGATACCCAGCGAATAAATATCGGACCGTTCATCCACATAAGCGCCTCTTGCCTGCTCCGGTGAAAAATAGTGTACTGAGCCGATGACTCTATTCGTCTCGTTTGCCATAATAGTGGAATTGCTCACCGCTTTGGCAATACCAAAATCAGCCAGCTTTGCAGTGCCGTCTCGGGTAATCATGATATTATGTGGCTTAACATCTCTGTGAATGATATTGTTCCTATGAGCAAGCCCTAGCGCAGAAGCTACCTGTCTGGTAATCTCAATGGCACGCTTGTAGTTCATCGGGGCTTCTTCTTTGATAATATCGCTCAGCGGTCTGCCGTCGATAAGCTCCATGACTATAAAGTTTATATCGCCTTCCTTACCGACATCATATACGCTTACAATATTCGGATGCTGAAGCCCTGCTGCCGCCTGAGACTCACGTTTAAAACTCTCTACAAACTGTATATCCTTGGTAAACTCCGGTCTCAAAATTTTAATTGCTACATATCTGTTTAAGAGTCGACATCTGGCTTTATAAACAACCGCCATGCCGCCCTCTCCGATTTTCTCAATTAGTTCATATCTTCCTGCAAGTAATTTACTCATCTGATATCATCCTCCGTCACTTTCAAGACTACCATCGTAATATTGTCGCTGCCACCATTTCTGTTGGCGGCTTCTACCAGTTCGTTACAGATGTGGGTCATGGATTCTTCCTCGGTTAACCGGCTAATTAATTCGCTCTTTTCAACTTCTCCGTAAAGTCCGTCTGTGCAAATCAGTATCATGTCCCCCGCTTCAATGGAAACCTGAAAAAAATCAGGCTCAATGGTATAATCTGCGCCTACGGCTCTTGTTATCATATTTTTGTTCTCGTGGTTTGCTGCCTCTTCTTCTGAAATAATCCCAGCTTTCAAAAGTGTATTCACATAGGTATGATCCTCAGTAATCTGGTTCAGTTCTCCGTCTCTGAGAACATATGCCCTGCTGTCGCCTACATTAGCTATGTAAAGCTGATTATCCGCTACATAAGCGATGACCACTGTAGTTGCCATACCTTTATTTTTCTCAAAACGCTGTGACATCTCAAGTATCTTAAAGTTTACATCCTTCAGACATTCCTCAAAATATGCGCCAATTTCTTCCGCTGTAGAAAGTGCCTCCATCGAATGAGTTTCGACATATTTTGCAATGCCGTTTACACAGGTCCTGCTGGCAATCTCTCCGGAATTATTCCCCCCAACTCCGTCAGCGACAATAAACACCCTGTCCTTTTTCATGACAAAACAAGCGTCTTCGTTGTTGCTGCGCCTCTGGCCTTTATCTGTCTTAAAGCCTACCTCCATATATAATCTCCTTTCAGCATTTTTGCTTTCTCATTTTACAGATATAAAATCCGTCCGTTTCATCTGTGTCCGGCAGATACTGTCGTTCAAACAGCAGTGTAAACCCTGACCTTTCTTTGAGAAAGCGTTCTACAACTTCTGTATTCTCTATTCGATTCACCGTACAGGTACTGTAAACCAAAATCCCTCCCTCTTTTACATAACAACTGGCAGTTAAAAGAATCCGAAGCTGCTTTTCAGAAAGTTCTCTGCCTTCGTCTGCAAGCTCTTTATATTTGATCTCAGGTTTTCTCCGAATCACTCCAAGACCCGAACATGGACCATCTACCAGAACGCAATCCGAAGAATCCCTCAAATCTTCCCGCAGTACGCATCCGTCACTTTCTTCGGTGATAATGTTGGAAAGCCCAAGCCTCTGCGCCTGCTGCGATATTAATGTGAGTTTGTGTCCGTATATATCAAAGGCTTTTACTACCCCTTTATTTCCCATCATTTCAGCCATCGCCAGACTCTTGCCGCCCGGCGCTGCACAAATATCAAGCACTGTCTGTCCCGGCAAAGGATTCACCGCCTCTGCTGCAAGAACCGATGCCTCGTCCTGTACAGAGAAAAGCCCCTGTTCATAAGCCTTCGTCTCCAAAAGTCCGCTACCGCTTGCAAAGAGCACCCTCTCGCTCAAGGTGGCTTCCTCTATAACAAAGCCTTCTTCAGTCAACTGCTCTGCCAGAGACTGTCTGTCTGTTCTCGTCATGTTCACCCGAATGGAAAGTTTTGGTCGGTCGTTTCCTGCTTTCAAAATCTGCTCTGCCTTCTGCATCCCATACTGAGATAGCAGGAGTTCCACAATCCACTGCGCATAAGAATATCTGACGGAAAGGTAGGAAATTAGGTCCTCTTTCGAATCAGGCAGTTTAATATCTGCGCCCTTTTTCTGATAACCTCTAAGCACACCATTTATAAAACCGTCTCTGCCCGGTGCCAGCTTCTTAGCAAGCTTTACTGTCTCCCCGATAGCTGCATAAGGCGGCACTGATTCCATAAAAATCAGCTGATAAAGCCCCATGCGAAGCAGCGTCAGAACCTGTTTTTTTATGCCGGAAAGTCCCTTGGGAATCAGATGCGCAAGAAGATAGTCAAGGTATATCCGATTCTCCAACACGCCGTATACCAGTTCCCGTACAAAGGCAGGATTATCTGGATTTTGCAGCCCAATCTGTCTGTTCAACTCCAGATTGGAATACGCCTGATTCTTTTCAATTTCAAAAAGCACTGAATAGGTTGTTCTCCGATTGCAGTCCATATCAATCACGCCTTCCCCTGATTGCTAAGATTCTGAGAAGATTGGCAACTGCTACAGCAAGAGCTGCCACATAGGTGAGCGCTGCTGCACTAAGCACTTTCTTTGCGCCTGCTTTTTCTTCCATGGTGACAATTCCCAGTTCCTCCATCTGCACAATCGCTCTATGGCTGGCATCAAGCTCCACCGGAAGCGTAATCAGATGAAATATAACTATCGCAACAAATGCCAGTACACCGATATTAAAAATAGTATTTCCCATGGCATACATCTCATAGCTTTGTCCTGCTAAAAGTCCCAGCCCTACAATAATTAAAATCCATGTAAAGCTGGATGCAAGGTTAACTACAGGCACGATAGCATTTCTGATTTTCAGCGGCGCATAACTTCTGGCATGTTGAATAGCATGACCTGCCTCGTGACAGGCTACACTGATTGCCGCAACCGAAGAAACACCATACACATCCTGAGACAAGCTCAGTGTTCTGTTTCTTGGATCGTAATTATCTGTTAGATTGCCAGGAATCTGGCGAATCTCCACATCTCTAAGTCCATTGCTGTCCAGCACTCTTCTTGCTGCCTCTGCACCAGTCATATTTCTGTGATTGCGCACAGAAGAATATTTCCTAAAAGAACTTTTTACTTTTGCTTGTGCAAACAACGCCAGCAACATAGCTGGCAGCAGAAAAATGAGACTGGATCCTCCATAATAAAAATGAAACATTTCTTTTTCCCCCTTTTATTTATTCGAATAAGCTGTCTATCTCTATTTTGTTGCCCCGGAGATAATCCTTCACAGAAACCCGATTCTTTCCAGGCATTTGAATTTCTGTAATGCGAAGCACCTGCCCATCTCCGCAAGCCGTATCAACGCCGTTATCTGAAACGCAGATAATGGTACCCGGCGCCTTTGATGTTTTTTCTGCCACAGGCTCCGCGCTCCAAATCTTCATCACCACGCCGCCATAATTGCAAAATGCTCCTGGCCACGGATCAAAAGCGCGAATTTGCTGCTGAATTTCTATAGGACTCTTGTGAAAGTCAATTTTTCCATCCTGTTTAGAAATCATGCCGGCATAGCTTGAGAGACTGTCATCCTGCTTTTCCGGGGAAATATTCCCCGCTTCAATGCGCGGCAAAGTCTCCACTAAAAGCTTTGCGCCGAGTTCTGCCAAATCGTCATGAAGTTGCTGACAATTTCTATCTCCGATAACAAGACTTGCTTTGCTGAGCATATCTCCGGTGTCAAGCCCCACGTCCATCTGCATAATGGTTACACCGGTTTCCTCCTCACCCTGCAAAATCGCATGCTGTATAGGCGACGCGCCGCGCAGCTTCGGCAAAAGAGACGCATGAACGTTGACACAGCCGTATTTAGGCAAATCCAGAATCTCTTTTTGAATAATCTGTCCGTATGCCACTACGACGATGATGTCCGGCGCATAGTCTTTAAGGGTTTGTAAAACTTCTGTATCCTGCTTGATTTTTTCAGGCTGCAATACCTTAATTCCATGTTCTACTGCCAGTTCCTTCACCGGCGTAAACTGGATCTTCTTTCCTCTGTTTTTGGCTTTATCAGGCTGAGTTACCACGCAGCCCACCTGATGACCTGCCTCCAAAATTTTCGCAAGCACCGGAACCGAAAAATCCGGTGTGCCCATGAAAACTACTTTCATTAACCTTCTACCTCTTCATCATATTCCGGTTCTCTGACGTTTACCGCTTTATCCGTATAAAGAATACCGTCCAGATGGTCGTTTTCGTGACACATCACGCGAGCGTCCCAGCCTTCAAAGTCATAAATCTTCTCTTCTCCATTAAAATCCAGCGCCTTGATTTTGATTCTTTCAGGTCTGTCCACAGTACCGATCAGTCCCGGCACGCTGAGGCAGCCTTCGTCGCCGGAAACAGAACCTTCCTGCTCCAAAATTTCAGGATTAATCATATAGTAAATCTTGCCGCCTTGCTCAGGTTCCGCTACAAACATTCTGCGCATAATGCCAACCTGCGGTGCTGCAAGTCCGCAGCCCGACTGCTGGTGCATGGTTTCCACCATATCCTCCAAAGTCTGCCGAATGCGGTCTGTCACTTCAGAAACCTCGCGGCAGTGCTTCCTAAGAATTTCATCTCCATCTAACACAACATTTCTAATTGCCATCTCTCATTCTCCTTTTATGCTTTATCTTAAATGGTGCTGTACGGATTGACGTCAATAGTCATCGCACAACTATCCCTATTTTTCTTTAAATTTTCTCCGAAACAGTCAATGCAGTAAATATACTTGTTTCTAAGTCCTTTCGGACATTTAATCAGTATAAAATAGCGAAAACTGTCCTTCCCCTTAAAATGATAGGACGGCTTGGGTTCAAAGATGCTGCTCTCCTCTTCAATCTTACAGCGAATCAGATAGTTCCTGCAGCTTTCTGCCGTCTCAAGGGCATATTCTTCCTTCTCACTTGTAAATTCGACCAGAATTAAATCTGAGAAAGGCGGGTAGTCCATCATCTGCCTGATAGAAGCCTCCATCTGAAAGAAGCCCTCATAATCATGGTTTGCTGCTGTAGTCAGCGCAAAATTGTCCGGCGTATAGGACTGCACGATTACATGCCCTTCCTCTTCACCTCTGCCAGCTCTTCCAGAAACCTGAGTCACTAGCTGAAAAGTTCTCTCCGTCGACCTGTAATCGGGAATATGAAGACTGACGTCGGCAGCAACGACACCGACAAGTCCAACATTTTTAAAGTCCAGACCTTTCGCGACCAGCTGCGTGCCGATAAGAATCTCCGTCTTTCCCTTTGAGAAGTTCCCGATAATCCGGTTAATTTCTCTGCTATTTTTAGCGGTATCAAGGTCCAGCCGCTCCACCTTTCTGTCTGGAAACAGCTCCCTTGTGAATTCTTCCACCTTTTCAGTACCTGAACCAAAATACTTGATATATTTGCTGCCGCATTTTGGACAGCTTGCCGGTACAGAAAATTTTTTTCCGCAGTAATGGCAAACCCCTGCGTTTTCTTTCTTATGATAAGTTAAGGAAATACCACACTCCGGACACTCCATTACCTCACCACACTCCCTGCAGGAAATAAAGGTGGAATAGCCTCTGCGGTTGAGAAACAATATAATCTGCTGTCCTTTTGCAAGGGTTTCCTCCATCTTTCGATAAAGCCTGTCGCTGAAAACAGTTCGATTGCCTTCTCTCAATTCTTCCCGCATATCTACAAGTTCTACCGTAGGAAGAGGTGCGCTGTTATAGCGCTGCTTTAGGGTGATAAGCCGGTAAATCCCTTCCTTCGCCCGCTGGTAAGAAACCACCGACGGCGTTGCGCTGCCCAGAATCAATACCCCCTGATAGTACATGAGTCGTTTCAGAGCAATATCCACTGTATCGTATTTCGGCGTCATATCCGACTTATAGGTCGCTTCGTGCTCCTCGTCCATGATGATAACGCCGATGTTTTCAAGGGGAGCAAAGACGCCCAATCTGGCGCCGATGACGATGTTCGCCTTTCCCGCCCTGATTCTCTGCCATTCATCAAAACGCTCTCGTTTTGTCAGCTTGCTGTGTAAAACTGCGATGGATTTCTTTCCAAACCTGGCAATAAAACGGTCGATAATCTGCTTCGTCAGCGCGATTTCAGGCACGAGCATAATAGCTGTTTTACCCGCAGAAAGAACCTCTGCGATGACCTGCATATAAACTTCCGTCTTGCCACTTCCGGTGACCCCGTGAATGAGAAAACTTTCCTGTCTTTCTCCTCTGACCGCACAGCTGATGGTATCCACCGCTATCTGCTGCTCCTCTGTCAGCCTTCTGATGTCCTGTCTCTCGCCCTCTGCGTCCTTGTAGGGTTCCTTTTCTTTGCCTTCTTTTGCAGGATTTCCGTTTGGCACAAAACATTTAACAGCGTCCAAATATTTGATTCCGTATCGCCGCTTCATCCAAATACAAGTTTTCACCATCTCAGGATTCAGGGAGATATCCGGATTTTTTCCAGTAATCGCTTTGATTTTGGAAACCTCGCAATCGGGGGTAACTCCCTCTTCAAAGACATAAGCGTTCTTTGGCTTATTACCTCTGTTAAAGGACACCTCTACGATGTCCCCAACTGTAATATCATCGGGCGCTGCATATGTATAGTATGTGTCCGTATGCCTGCTGTTATGATTAATAACTACGTTTATATATTTCATCTTATAGTAAGAAAATATTATCTTTTTTGCACTCGGAAATCATATCCTCCGGCCATACAGAAACCTGCACCTCACCAATGTGAGCTTTACGCAGGAAGTACATGCACAGCCTGCTCTGTCCGATGCCGCCGCCAATGGAATACGGCAGCTCATCGCTTAAAATGGCTTGATGGAAAGACTGGCTTCTTCTGTCATCAGCGCCTGCCAGCTTCAACTGGCGATCCATAGCATCGGCATCTACGCGGATGCCCATAGAGGATATCTCAAAGGCTCTGTCCAGCACATCGTTCCATAAGATAATATCCCCATTCAGTTCCCAGTCGTCATAGTCCGGAGATCTTCCGTCGTGCTTTTCGCCTGAGGTCAAGGTTCCACCGATTTTTTCAATAAAGACTGCGCCGTGAGTTTTGCAGATTAAATCTTCTCTTTCCTTTGGTGTCTTATTTGGATACATATCTGCAAGTTCCTGGCTGGTAATAAAATAAATCTCATTAGGAATCTCTGTCTGTAAATCTCTGTAAAGACGATTTACATAATCCCCCAGATTCTTCATTGCGTTGTAAATGGTTGTCACTGTCTCGTGGAGATACTCCGTGTTTCTCTGCTCTTTGGTGATTACCTTTTCCCAGTCCCACTGATCTACGTAGACAGAGTGGAGGTTGTCAAGCTCTTCGTCTCTTCTGATTGCATTCATATCTGTATAAATGCCGTGTCCCGGCTTAATTCCATATTTTCCAAGAGCCATTCGCTTCCATTTTGCGAGAGACTGCACTACTTCAACTTCTTTTTCTTCAAGGTCAAGCAGGCTGAATGAAACTCTACGCTCCACACCGTTCAAGTTGTCGTTCAGTCCGGTCTCCGGAAAAACAAAGAGAGGTGCGGATACTCTTCGCAGGTTTAACCCGTAAGCCAGTTCCTGCTGAAAGTAATCCTTAATTTTTTTGATTGCACGCTGGGTTTCCAGCGGACTGATTACCGGTGAGTAGTCCTTCGGTGTGATTAATTGTGCCATTTTTGTTTCCTCCATATTATATCTCAAAAATATTGAATTATCGTTTTGAATACTCGCAGCCACAGTAGTTCTGTCTGTAAAGACCGTATTCCTTAGATAGCTGAATGCTGCGATGAAATCCCGCCTTTTTCTTAAAGTCGATGTCCAAAAATTCTATGCCATACTGCACTGCAAATTTCTTTCCGATTTCTGAAATGAGCGGATAATTTTTATGAGGACTTACAGTCAGGGTTGTGGCAAAAATGCCATATCCCTTGGCTGCCGCTGTCTGTGCCGTCTTTTCAAGACGCATATCGAAGCAAATCGTGCAGCGCGCCCCGCCTTCCGGTTCATTACTGAAGCCGGATACCCGCGTATAATACGCGTCCGGCTCATATATTCCCTCCATAAAGTGAATCTTCTGCGTACCGCCGAGATTCTGGTTATATTTCTCAATAAAAGCGATTTGGTTCATCTTCCGCTTCTCATATTCCTCTCCGTCAGTGATACACGGATTATAGAAAAAAACGGTGATATCATAATCAGGTGCCAGCCGCTCTATGACCGATGTGCTGCAAGGTCCGCAGCAGCTGTGAAGAAGCAGCGGCGGTTTCATGGCGGTTTCACCTGCGCCCGTAAGACCGCACATGCAGTCAGAGCAGTCAGAAATGCCTCTTTGCAAGCTCCAGGGAGCTGTTTCTTTCTTTGTCATAGTTACTGCTTGCTCCTTCCTGATTTTTCTCTGGTATTTTATGAACTATTGACTCTTTATTATATCCGATTTTACACAGTTTTACAATAAATTCGCCGGAAAAAGTTGACTTTTTCTTTTCCAGCCCTTAAGATTGAAGCAGTACAAAAAGAAACGAGGACTCTGCTATGCAGCCATCAATTAATATGGTTAGTAAATACCTAAAATCATACTTTGGAGAAAAGACCGTCAAGCTCTCCATCGACGGCGGTTTCACCTGTCCAAACAGAGACGGCACAAAAGGAAACGGCGGCTGCATCTTCTGCTCTGCCGACGGCAGCGGCGACTTTGCCTCCACGATTGAAGAGCAAATTGCCCTCCTTTCAAACAAGTGGCCGAACGCCAAATATTTGGCATATTTTCAAAATCATACTAACACCTACGCTCCGGTTGATGTTTTGCGAGATAAATTTTATGAAGCGCTGAACCATCCGCTGATTTCCGGTATCGTCATCGCCACAAGGCCTGACTGTATCGATACGGAAGTACTGGATTTGCTTTCTGAAATCAACGAAAATCACTTTCTCTGGGTAGAACTGGGACTGCAGACCATTCACGAAAAAACAGCCGTTCTCATCAACCG
Source organism: Emergencia sp. 1XD21-10 (assembly GCF_009936045.1). Classification (GTDB taxonomy): domain Bacteria; phylum Bacillota; class Clostridia; order Peptostreptococcales; family Anaerovoracaceae; genus Senimuribacter; species Senimuribacter intestinalis. Next base: position 15,135 of record NZ_QWEQ01000004.1, read on the forward strand.
CTGCTATGATTTATCGATCTACGATGAAACAATCAGCAAGCTAAACGCTCGCGGTATCAAAACGGTCGTACACCTGATTTTGGGACTTCCCGGCGAAAGTCAACACGATATGGAACGTTCTGTGCGCTACATATGTCAAAGCGGCATCTGGGGAATCAAACTGCACATGCTAAACGTAGTAAAAGGCTCTGCCATGGCACTTTCTCATCCAGATTACTGTTCCTTTGACTCTATCGAAGAATATGTCAACCTGGTGTGCGATTTAATTGAAATCATTCCGCCGGAAATTACCATTCACAGGCTCAGCGCCGATGCGCCCCGCAAAATTCTCATCAGTCCATCGTGGAGCTATCAAAAGCGTACAATTTTAAACAGTATTCACGCGGAACTTGCAAGACGCGGCAGCACTCAGGGCTGCAAGCTATAGATTTCAACGATTTACGATGTGAAAAAGGGGATATCTCAAAATCAATTTTGAGATATCCCCTTTTGTTTACTTGTAAGTTCTATATGCCTGATTTGACCATTTTGTATAATACTTTGTTCCGTCAAAAGTGCGAACGCCACGAATTTTATAGTAGTAGCGAGTGCCTTTCTTCAGGCTTTTCGTATTTTTATAACTGTTTTTTACACCATCTGTTGTCTTAAAGAACGGTATACTGCTGTATTCTCCCGATTTTGTGCTTCTATAAATCTCGAAATAATCCACTTTATAGCCTGCAGACTTTTTCCAATTAATTTGGATATAACCCGCTCCCAAAACAGAGGACGCCTTAATCGTCGTTGCCTGTACACCGGCAATCTTCGAAGAATAATCCGGTTTGTATACGCAGCTCACCTCGCTGGACCACGGAGTATAGTAGCCGATGCCGTCGACATTACGAACACCTCGCACTTTATAGTAATACGTAGCATTTTCTGTCATGTTGGATTTATCCTCATAAGTGAAGATATCCCCCGACGCCGTGACACCGTGAGGCGCGCTTCCATATTCTTCGTTTTCACCTCTTCTGAAGACCTGATAGTAATCCATGGCATATGCGCCGGATTTAGTCCAGCTAAGCTGAATCGTGCCTGGCACCGATACAGCCGCTGCGTTCAAAGCTGTTGCCTGCACCCCCTCTATAATCTTCTCATTTGAAAGTTCTGGCGCTCGATAAGTTCTGTACGCCTGATTTGACCATTTGGAATAATAGGTTTTTCCGTCTATGACACGAACTCCTCGCACTCTATAATAATATCTGGTGCCGTCTTTTAGATTTTTGGTATTTTTGTAAGTCGTTTTCGTGCCATTAGTCGTTACAAAGTATGGCGTTGTACTATAGCTTCCTGAAGTAGTACTTCTGTAAACCTCATAGTAGTCCATCTTATATCCAGCTGACTTCGTCCAGCTGACCTGTATATTGCCTTCTCCCAGAACAGAAGACGCTTTAATTGTAGTGTTTTCTACACCTTCAATCAGTTTTTCGTTAGGATCCGGCACAGCACTGGAATCCTTAACGACTGTAATATTATAAGTTTTGCTCACCGCACCAGAAGGAGCTGTAACTTTTACTGTAATCTTGTTAATACCTTCGTTTAATGTAGTATTTCCGCTGACGGAAACGGTAGCAGCACTGTCATTCTTTTTAGTGCTGATGGTCAGCTTATCAACAGCACCGATGGTCTGCTTCACCGTATAATCAGTAGTAAAGCGATTAAAATCTGAAATAAAACTCAGCTTCTTCCCATCCAGAGATACCGAAATGTCATCTAAATAACAGTTGTTACTGCCACTTCCCGGTTTTGCTGCCGGCGAAGACGGCATACTTTTAAAAACCGGAATTTCAAAAGAAAATGCTTCTGTCAGAACCTTATAATCATAGTAATTCCCATGAATAATTGCAGACTGCGTTGCCGCTGCAAAAATCGAAGTCGCATACTGATATGTTCCAATGCCAGAAAGCCCATTCAGCACATTATATCTTTCGTAATACGAGGTATATTGATTTCGCTCAAAAAAGGTACCTGCAATATACAACGCACCGCCTGTCACTGCTTTCTTCAGTGTATTCCACGGACGAAGATACGTAGTTCCGCTTCCATCCGAACCGCCTGCTGCATAAACTAATCCCTTCAGCGCTGCAGTACCGTCGGCACTGTCAGTTGCTCCAATATTATAAGCGTTATACAACCCGGAATACTTCTTGCCGCCATAGGTAAAGGAATGTCCGTTTATCATAAAATCGCTGCTGCCCAGTTCTAATCTTGTTTTTGATGCTAAATATACAGGACTGATACTGTATTTCTTTCCGTTATAAGTTTGTTCTGCTGCCTCAATATAATATTTCGCTGCTGTAGATGGAAGTGCAGTGGTAGACAAAATCTTCTTTACCAGATCTTCCGTCTGATAAGAGGCATCATAAAGGTTAGGCTCAAACATGAAAATAGAACTCTCATCCAGCCAGTTTCTCGGATCCATGTAAAATGCAACAGCCTGTCTGGAGGCTGCAACCCAGCTGGCTCCATCTTTTCCGATATAGGTATGGGTGTCAAAATTATATGTACCATTCTGTACTGCCTTGTAACCTGCAGGAAAATTGTTAGAGACCAGATTGGCATTTACATTGGAGCATTGCTTATCCAGTGCATCCGCCCAAGTATAATTCAACTGTTTGGCCTTAAATGTCCAGTTCGGATGAAGCCGATGCAATGCTCTAAGCTTTGTCTTGTAGCTTTCAGGAAAGCCTTCTGAAGTAAGCTGTGCTTCAAACTCCGCATCAGTACTACTGGCAGCAAAAACCTGCATTTGGGGTGCTATAGCCAGCACTGAGACCACAAAAAATATAATTAAAATTATCCTTATCAAATATAATTTAAAATTCATAGGTATTTCTCCTATCTTCTTCTCATGTCTTATTTTGATATTTTTCTATTTCTCTGGACCGATTCGCCCATCATTGTAATGCTTGCGGCAAAGGGATACATACATGTCGTTGCCCCCGATCATAACCTGTTTGCCTTGCTTGACAAATTTGCCGTCAACAATTCTGGCAACCATAGTTGCTTTGCGTCCACACCAGCAGATAGTCTTGATTTCTTCAATCTTGTCTGCATAAATCAGCATATAATAAGATCCCTCAAAGAGCTCGTTTCTAAAGTCGTTCTTAAGTCCGTATGCAAGCACTGGAACTTCAAAACTATCCACAATTTCTACAAGTTCCTGTACATGGTGTTTCTTTAAAAACTGGCACTCATCAATGCAAACACAATCAATCCTGTGTTTTTCATTTTCACGCATGAAAAGTTCTAAAATATTTGTATCCTCACCTACAATCATTGCGTCCCGCTGCACGCCAATTCTGGAGGTAATAACGCCAGTTCCGTATCTGTCATCAATAGCAGGCACCAAAGTCAACACATGTTTGCCTCGTTCCTCGTAATTATATGCCACCTTAATCAGTTCGATAGATTTGCCTGCGTTCATTGTACTGTATCTGTAATATAGCTGTGCCATGTTGTCCTCCCTTTTAACAATTACCATGTATTATTTTAAAGGAAAACACGAATAAAATCAATATTAAGTCGATGGTAAATCACGGCAGAAACATGAAAATTACATCACACGAAAATTTAGATAATAAAAAACAACCCTTCGGACATTACGTCAGCGAAAGGCTGTTGGATGAATGGTGCCCAGACTCGGAATCGAACCAAGGACACGGGGATTTTCAGTCCCCTGCTCTACCTACTGAGCTATCTGGGCATACCACATATTCAATTATTTAACTGGTGGGCCATCAGGGACTTGAACCCGGGACCTGCCGGTTATGAGCCGGATGCTCTGACCAACTGAGCTAATGGCCCACATATTGGATAATGGTCGGGGTGGCAGGATTTGAACCCGCGGCCCACTGGTCCCAAACCAGTTGCGCTACCAAACTGCGCTACACCCCGTTAAGCTTAAGATTGTGTCATTATTGGCAGGGGCAGTAGGAATCGAACCCACGGCACGTGGTTTTGGAGACCACTGCTCTACCAGCTGAGCTATACCCCTGCAAAATGGCGGAGAAGATGGGATTCGAACCCATGCGGCCCTAATCGAACCCTAACGGTTTAGCAAACCGTCCTCTTCAGCCTCTTGAGTACTTCTCCAGGCTAAATAAATCTCACAATCATATACTATTCAATTAAGATGATGGCGGAGAGGGTGGGATTCGAACCCACGGTCCCTTTCGGAATCACTGGTTTTCAAGACCAGCTCCTTAAACCACTCGGACACCTCTCCTCGCTGTGGATTCAACCAACATCTGTATTTAATTTAGATGGTGACCCATCGGAGATTCGAACTCCGGACACCTTGATTAAAAGTCAAGTGCTCTGCCGACTGAGCTAATGGGTCATATTCTTGGCTGGGGTAGCAGGACTCGAACCTACGAATGACGGAGTCAAAGTCCGTTGCCTTACCACTTGGCGATACCCCAAAATCATCAAATAAATGGTGAGCCCACAGGGATTCGAACCCCGGACACACGGCTTAGAAGGCCGTTGCTCTATCCAGCTGAGCTATGAGCCCACACTAAATTTGAAAAAATGGAGCGGATGATGAGAATCGAACTCACGCCATCAGCTTGGAAGGCTGAGGTTCTACCATTGAACTACATCCGCATGATGGAGCGGAAGACGAGATTCGAACTCGCGACCCTCGCCTTGGCAAGGCGATGCTCTACCCCTGAGCCACTTCCGCATGCTTGAAAAAAAAATTGGTCGAGGGAGATGGATTCGAACCATCGAAAGCTCAGCTAACGGATTTACAGTCCGCCCCCTTTGGCCACTCGGGAATCCCTCGACAAAAGTTTCCAAACTTAGTCATGTTATTTGATGAATTGGAGTCAGTCTCCAACCTAATCTGTATTGGAGCTGGTGGAGGGAATCGAACCCCCAACCTGCTGATTACAAATCAGCTGCTCTACCGTTGAGCCACACCAGCGCATTATTATGTTGAAAAATTGGCGACCTGGAACGGGCTCGAACCGTCGACCTCCAGCGTGACAGGCTGGCATTCTAACCAACTGAACTACCAGGCCGCATTGCTTGTGCTTTTGCACCTCATTCGCGAATCTGCGAACTCACTGCGCAGCCGGTATTCCATCTCACCGCCATTGCGCTATCTCGGTCACTGTAGGAAAATGGTGGGCGTTATAGGGCTCGAACCTATGACCCTCTGCTTGTAAGGCAGATGCTCTCCCAGCTGAGCTAAACGCCCGCAGTGTCCGTTGCTTGTTTGCTTGGCACGTTTACATAGTATACTATATCTTGTGTTACTTGTCAAGCACTTTTTTGATTTTTTCTAAGCTTAGTGGAATCACCAGATTCATAAGCCGAAAATTATATTATCACATTTCTTTTTACCTGTCAACATGATTTTCGTAAGTTTTAAAATTAATTTTCTCTTCTTACTTTCTCATATCGAACGCTCTCAGAAAGCTTCTCAGCCCTCCCACCGGAAAGACCTGTGATAACTTCAGAAACCGCCGCAGTGTCCTCCGGATTAGTAACCAGTTCAAAGGTAACCGCGTCAGCATAGACTATATTAGCAAATTTTACCGGATATGTAAAGGGGGAATTTTGTATTTTATTAAATACAGCATAATCCACCCTGTATTCCGTCACCTGCATTTCCTGCACATCGCAGATTCCTGCCGCAGCAAGCCCCTGCTTTGCGCTGCTGGTGTAAGCACGCACCAGTCCACCGGTGCCCAGCTTAATACCGCCGAAATATCTGGTAACGACCACCACTACGTTGGTAATTCCCTCCTGCACCAGCATTTGCACCATAGGCGCTCCGCTGGTTCCCTGAGGTTCTCCGTCATCACTTGCCCACTGCACCTGAAAATGGTCGCCGAGAACCATTGCAGGCACATTGTGGGTCGCGTCCTTATGTTTCTTTCTGATTTCTCCAACAAAAGCATCCGCTTCTTCCTTTGTTTCGACAGGCTTTACATAGGTGATAAATCTGGACTTTTCAATCACCTGCTCTGCCTGGCCCATTCCAAGAACCGTACTATATAACTTCATATTCACTTAACCTCTGATAATCTTCCTGACTGATTTCCACCTCAAACAAGGTTCCTTTTTCTACGTACTCCATGGATTTCACCTGCGCCTTTTCGCAGAGATAGGAGGAAATATCTCCCCTCGTGTACGGAATCAGCAAGCTGACTTTAACATCGGAAAAGATTCTCTCTTTGATCAACTCGATGAGAAGTTCAATATTGCTGCCTGTTTTCGCAGATACGAAGACCTGCGAGTCAGAATTTGCCATAGTCGTAAGCTCTGGCACCAAATCAATCTTGTTGTAGACCATAATCTTGTCCTTTGCGGCAGCACCGATTTCAGCAAGAACCTTGTCCGTCACATCAATATGAAAACTGTGCTCTTCGTAGGCGCTATCCACCACGTGAAGCAAAAGATCCGCATAAAGAACTTCCTCCAAAGTTGCCTTAAACGCTTCTATCAGACTATGGGGCAGCTTGCTGACAAACCCAACTGTATCTACCAGAATGAACTGATGACTGCTGTCTACTTTGACACTGCGGCTTTGGGCATCCAAAGTCGCAAAAAGCATATTTTTTTCAGTGACGCTCTTTTCTTCTTTGTCAGTGATAGAAAGCAGTCTGTTCATCAGTGCAGATTTTCCGGAGTTCGTGTATCCTACGAGCGCAACCACCGGCACGCCGTTTTTCTCTCGCCTCGCCCGCTGTACCGTGCGTGTTTTGCGAAGCTCTGAAAGCTCATCTTTGATATCCTCCATGCGCCGCTCAATATGTCTTCTGTCAGTCTCCAGCTTTTTCTCGCCGGGGCCTCTGGTACCGATTCCGCCGCCCTGTCTGGAAAGAGATTTGCCAAAGCCGGTCAGTCTCGGCATTCTATATTTCAGCTGCGCCAGTTCTACCTGCAGCTTGCCTTCCTTAGAATCTGCGCGGGCTGCGAAAATATCCAAAATCAAAATCGTTCTGTCGATGACACGCACGCCGATGGCGTCTTCCAGATTGCGCAGCTGCATTCCAGTCAGTTCATCATTAAAAATCACCACGTCTGCCTCCATGTTAGCAGCCAGCTTTGCAACCTCTTCTACCTTGCCCTTTCCTATCATGGTTGCAGTATTGGGTCTTTCCAGTACCTGAATGACTTTGCCGAGAACTTCTGCGCCTGCCGCTTCTGAAAGTCCGGCAAGTTCCTCCATGGAATAAGAAATATCTTCCTTTCGCTGCAATCCCACTAAAATTGCGCGATATGTTTCTTCTGTAATAATTTCATTATTTTCATTAAATCTAAGCATGTTCTTAGTATAACACAAAATGCACTGAAAAGTCATCATGTTGCGTCTAAAATATCTTCTTTTGGCACATTTACATAACTGTCAGGCACATCGCCCACGATAACAGCCTCAGAAATCAACACTTTATTAGTTACTTTTACGCTTTCCTTTGAAAAGGGCTGCAAAATCTGCACGCTGCTTTCCAGCACAATATAAATCTTGTATTTAGTCTGATTGATTCCCTGACTTTCAAACTCCGTTTCAAAATCGTATTTCGTCACCGCAAGAGGTAAAAGTTTCACCTCAACTCCAAAGCCGGTCTGTGACAAAACCTTGCTGCCCAGCAGTGTTCCGTAAGAAATCTCCACGATTTTCCGGTCCATAGCCTCGTACTTCTTTTGCAGGCTTTCTGCAAAAGAAGACACCATCTTATTAATCAAACTGGTGTTAGCCTGCACCATCTGCATTTTTCCATCATCGCCGGTTTTGATGAGGAAAAGCTTATCCGCATAATCTTCGTCAGAAAAATTTTCCCTGATTGTTTCGTTAATCAGCTCCGTCACCATGCCCCTAGCTTTCAAATGGCTGATTGCGTCAATATTTGGACCAATCTGCCGTTTTAACCCTTCTGCCAGTATTAAACACCCTAGTGCAAAAATCAGCAGCCCTATGGCCGTTTTTTTCCAAAACCAGCCTGCCGCGGATGACCGTCTTCCCATAAAAAAACCTCCCGCTTCTGTCATAATATGACCGCTTGGAGGTTTTGGTTACTCTAAACTATACAATTATAAGTTTAAACTTCGAAATCTTTAATACCATCGCGAAGGAACTCATTGGTGATTTTTATTCTCGTACCTTTCATCCCCAGAGATCTGGACTCGATAACACCGGCACTTTCCAACTTTCTCAGCGCATTTACAATCACAGAACGGGTGATTCCGGACTTGTCTGCAATCTTGCTGGCAACAAGCAGACCCTCTGAACCTTTCAATTCTGCAAAGATTTTTCCTACTGCATCCATTTCAGAATACGAAAGTGTTGACAGTGCCATTTCTACGGCTTCGCGCATTCTAACGTCTTCTTCCTCTTCCTGGGCGATAGCACGGGAAACCTCAAGGCCTACAACTGTTGCACCATATTCACAGATGGCGATATCTTCATCATCATATGCCTTTTCCGGTCTTGCAAGGAGCAGTGTTGCAATACGCTGACCGCTGAACACAATTGGCACGATGGTGTGATATTTGCTTGCCATAGTGTACTCATCACCATAATACTCCTTAATGCTGTCATAGGTCAAATTAGTTCGGGTTTCTTCCACCTTTAAAAATCTGTCATTATATACCTGCGGCAGAACGACTTTCTCAATTTCTTCATCGTATGTCAAAGGAGCCTCCTCGCCATCTTCGTATTTGGCAGCCAAAAGTTTTCCTTTTCTGTTTAAAATATAGATGTTGGACCCCAGCAATTCGCTCATGACGCCGCAAAGCTCATCAAAAGATATATAGCCCGCTGTACTGTCCGCAAGTACGTTATTCAACTTTCTTACTCTTTTTAACAAATTTTCACTCATAATTTACCTCAATTTCTTCTAAACAATTACTCAACTAATATTAGCTCTAAAATACCGGAATTATAGAATATACCGGTCAACATCATCCTTGTGAATGGTATCCATAAACTTATTCTGCACATACTCCCTGTCAATGACAATCTTTTCTTTATCCATATCCGGAATGTTAAAAGATATGTCCTCCAACAGTTTTTCCAGAATCGTATGCAGTCTTCTTGCTCCGATATTTTCAGTCTGCTCATTCATAAGATACGCCATTCCGGCGATTTCGTCAATAGCTTTTTCAGAAAATTCCACATTTATTCCTTCAGTTTCTAATAAAGCCTTATGCTGTTTCAGAATTGCATTCTCTGGAACTGTAAGAATCTGGATAAAGGATTCCTTTGTTAAGTTCTGCAGTTCTACCCTAATTGGAAAACGCCCCTGCAACTCTGGAATTAAATCAGTGGGTTTTGCAGTATGGAATGCACCAGCGCCGATGAACAGAATATGGTCGGTTTTTACAGGGCCATACTTAGTATTTACCACGCTGCCCTCTACAATAGGCAAAATATCACGCTGCACCCCTTCTCTGGACACGTCAGCACCGCTGCGATAGCTGGAGCCAGATGCAATCTTATCAATTTCATCGATAAAGATAATGCCGTTCTGCTCTGCATTTTCCAAGGCTTCATCGGTCACTTGATCCATATCCAAAAGATTCTGTGCCTCCTGTTCTCTTAAGATCTTTCTTGCCTCTTTGACTCTGACTCTCTTGGTCTTTGTCTTCTGAGGCATCATGTCACCGAAAATATTGCCGATAGCAATGCTCATGCCTTCATTACTCATGTCAAGCTGGTTGCCTTTTGGGGTATCCAGCACTTCAATCTCGATAAACTGTTCTTCCAGAAGTCCGTCACGAAGCTGCTGTCTCACTTGTTCCCTTGCCATTTCCACATCGGTAGGCTCGGATTTCACTTCTGCTTCCTTCGCCTTGCTTTCTTCATAAAGCTGCTTCTGACTTGCATAGCCACCGCTATTCATGATAAAGTCAAACGGGTTTCTTGCCTTTGGTTGTCCGCTTTTTTTCTTACTGCCAGGAATCATCGCTTCGATAATTTTTTCTTCTGCAATTCCCTCTGCCACCTCGTATTTTTCTTTCAATCTGGACTGCTTGGTGATGCGAATAGATGCTTCCACCAAATCACGAACCATGGAATCCACATCTCTTCCTACATATCCAACCTCTGTAAATTTAGTCGCTTCGACCTTTACGAAAGGGGCTTCCATCAATTTGGCAAGACGTCTTGCAATTTCAGTCTTACCGCAACCAGTAGGTCCCATCATCAAGATATTCTTCGGCGTAATTTCTTCGCGCAGCTCGTCAGAAAGCAAACTTCTTCTGTATCTATTTCTGAGGGCGATAGCTACAGACTTTTTCGCCTCATCTTGACCGATAATATATTTGTCCAATTCACCGACAATCTCTTTCGGTGTCATGCTTTGAATTTTCCCTGCCATGTTAAAATCCCCCCTTACAGCTTTTCCACAGAAATATTATCATTGGTGTACACGCAAATAGAAGAGGCAATTTTCAGCGATTCTCTTACAATTTCCTCTGCGCTCATTTCCGTATGGTTAAACAGCGCATTAGCCGCGGAATAAGCAAAATTGCCGCCGGACCCTATTGCAATGAAATCCTGATCCGGTACGATAACTTCTCCATTGCCTGAAACTACCAGCAAATCATCTTTGTCTGCTACAATCATCAAAGCTTCTAAGCTGCGCATACCGTTATCACTTCGCCACATCTGGGCTAAATCCACTGCAGCACGTTTCAGGTTACCGCCGTGTTCTTCCAGTTTTTTCTCAAATTTTTCTGTCAGCGCAAAGGCATCGGAAACTGAGCCTGCAAATCCGGTCAAAACTGTATTCTTAAAAATTTTCTTTACTTTTTTTGCTCCATTTTTCATGATGGCAGTTTCACCCATAGTTACCTGTCCGTCACCGCCAATTGCGACATCGTCTGGTCCTCTTCTCACTGCGCAAATCGTTGTTGCATGGAACTGTACCATTTCTCTACCTCCACTTTTCCTTCTATTCTTTATAATCACACTCACTGTTAGAACATGCAAATTTTCCTGTTTTTGATTTTTTCTCTACCAAAAGTGCGCCGCATTTTGGACAAGATTTATCCACCGGTTTGTCCCAGTAAGACTGGCTGCATTCCGGGTAACCGCTGCAGCCGTAGAACAGCTTGCCGCGCTTGCTTTTTCTTGCCACAATATCCTTACCACAATTTGGACATTTTACACCAATTGTTTTTACAATCGGCTTGGTATTTTTACATTCTGGATACCCACTGCACGCGGCAAATTCTCCAAATCTTCCCATCTTCAGCACCATAGGTTTGCCGCAGAGTTCACAATTCTCTCCCGTAGGCTGATCTTCTATGACAACCTTTTCGATGGCTTCGTCAGCGACTTTCAACTCTTTTTCAAAAGGTCCGTAGAAATCGCGAATGACTTTCTTCCACTCTGTCTTTGACATTTCCACATCGTCCAGATGGTCTTCCATTCCCGCCGTAAAGTTGACGTCGACGATTTCTTTGAAATATTCTTCCATCAAACCGGTTACCAAAAATCCTAGTTCCGTCGGAATCAGTGACTTCTTCTCTCTCGATACATATTTTCGTTCAGATAAAGTCGCCACGATAGGCGCATAGGTACTTGGGCGTCCGATATTCTTCTCTTCCAGTTCTTTAACAAGGCTTGCTTCTGTATATCTTGACGGCGGCTGGGTAAAGTTCTGTTCGCCCAAAACGCCGGTATTCGTCAAAGTTTCTCCCTTTTCCAGTTCAGGAAGGATTCTGTCCTTATCATCGTCTAAACTGTTCTTATATATTCGCTGATAACCGTCAAAGAGCAGCTTGGAACCGGTAGTCTTAAAGGTATAATCACCATTTTGAATTTCCACCTGCAGATTATCGAATCTGGCAGCGGTCATCTGACTAGCCATAAAACGACACCAAATCAAACGATACAGCTTGAACTGATCATTTGTTAAGGAGTCTTTGATATCTTCCGGAACCAGACTGATGTTACTTGGTCTGATTGCCTCATGGGCGTCCTGAATATCCTTTTTCTTATTGGTATATACATTGCGCCCCAAGTATTCACTTCCATAATGCTCTGTGATAAAGGAAGCCGCAGCACCTCTTGCCTCTTCAGAAATTCGCACCGAATCTGTACGCAGATACGTAATCAAACCTACGCTGCCAACACCTTTTACATCTACACCTTCATAAAGCTGCTGTGCAACCATCATAGTCTTTCTTGTATTAAAGTTCAACTTGGTAGACGCTTCCTGCTGCATGCTGCTGGTAGTAAAGGGCGCATAAGGCTTTTTAGTCCGCTCTTTCTGCGTCAGTGCAGTTACGGTATAATTACCTCTTTTCAGTTCAGCGATGATACGGTCATTTTCCGCTTTATTTTCGATGGTGATTTTCTTCTTTTGATATTCAGACAGCTTGGCAGTAAAGAGCTTGCCTTTTTTAAATTCAGCTGTAATAGTCCAGTACTCTTTCGGCTCAAACTTCTGGATTTCCTTTTCTCTATCGCAGAGAATTTTCAGTGCTGCTGACTGCACGCGACCTGCTGACAATCCTTTCCTGATTTTTCTCCACAGAAGCGGACTAATCTGATAACCTACCAGACGATCCAGTACTCTTCTCGCTTGCTGCGCATCCACAAGACTGAGATCAATCTTTCTCGGATGTTTGATTGCTTCTTTAATGGTAGTTTTCGTTATCTCATTGAATACAACTCTACAAACCGCATCAGAATCCATTCCCAGTAAATTGGCAAGATGCCAGGAAATTGCTTCTCCTTCGCGGTCCGGGTCAGTTGCCAGATAAATTTTGGAAGCCTTTTTGGCTTCTTTTCGCATCTCTTTGATAATATCCCCTTTGCCTCTGATAGCAATATACTGCGGCTCGAAATCGTTCTCGATGTCTATCCCCAGTTTGCTCTTTGGCAAATCTCTCACATGACCTACCGACGCAATCACTTTGTAATTGGAACCAAGATATTTTCCTATGGTCTTCGCCTTAGATGGTGACTCTACAATTACCAGTGTCTTCCTTGCAGCCGTCTTTGTCGTTGTCTTTTTCTTTGTAGCTGCCATTTCTCCTCCTGCTATTTTGATTTTAACACTACAATGTTACATTGTAGTAGGGATATCAGAATTTTGCAACAAAAACTTTTCCAAGAGAGGAAAAAATTAGACCCTTCATCTCTAGAATAGTGATTATACCACTAATTTCAGAAAGTTTCATGTTGGTTTTGTGATAAATTTGGTCAATTGTGACTTCTCCATCATTTTTTATTACTTCAAAGACTTTTTTCTCCGCATCACCAAGATTCGCCTCAATTGTTTCGTTTATATTGGGCTTAAGCCCCATATCAATAAAAAGATCATCAATAAAAATCAATGGCATTGCGCCATCACGAATCAGTTGATTGGTGCCAAAACTGAAATGGCTGGTAATATTGCCCGGTACCGCATACACACCGCGCCCTTTCTCCACAGCATCTACCGCTGTAATCAGTGCACCGCTTTGATTTCCCGCTTCCACAACCACTACATGCTCACAAAGGCTGCTGATTATGCGGTTACGCACAGGAAAATCATAGGGCTTTGGCTGATAGCCGTGCTCATGGATAGACAGCAGCAGACCCTTTTCTGCAATTTCCTGCTGCAGCTTTCTGTTTTCGGAAGGATAATAGTACTCCGTGCCCCCGCCAACTACAGCAATCGTGTTTCCACCTGCCTCCAAAGCCCCTTTGTGAGCAGCAGTATCAATGCCTCTCGCCAGCCCACTAACTAAAATAACTCCGTTTTCTGCACATTTAGCACCGATGGACTTTGCTACTGTCCTTCCGTACTGAGTGCAGTTTCTGCTGCCCACTACCGCAATGGCTCTTTCTTCCAGTAATTGCAGATTTCCTGCATAGTACAAAGTCTTCATTGCCGGTTCATGATTTTTCAGTTCTTTCGGAAAGAAACTGTCCGTATTCGTTATTTTTCCCTTTACCATTTTCTCTCCCTATATTGCAGCGCTTCTGCTAAATGACTAACATGAATATCCTCACTTTGTTCCAAATCAGCAATGGTTCTTGCCACCCGCTTTACCCGCATTAAAGTTCGAGGATTCAGCGTCAGACTGCTGTATGCCTGTGCAATCATTGCCTGTTCCGCACTTCCCAGAGGACAATATTTTTCTACCATTTTATTTGTCATCTGCTGATTCAGATAAATTCCAGTGCCGCTGTATCTCTCCCTCTGCATTTTTCTTGCTTTTTCAATCTGACTCCTCATCATTTCGGAGCTAAGAACACTTTCTTCTGTCTCACGGTTCAGCTGGTTGTAAGGTACTGGCTGCAGCAGCAGGTGCATATCAATTCGTTCCAGTATTGGACCGGAAAGTTTGCTCCGATACTGATTTATCTCTGCCGGCGTACAGGTGCAGGGGTGGACAGGATCATCGGCATATCCACATTTGCAAGGGTTTGACGCTGCAACCAACATAAACTCTGCTGGATAAGTATACGTAATACCTCTTCTCGTCAATGCTATACATTTCTTCTCCAGAGGCGTACGCAGCGCATCTATGGCATGTCTGTTAAACTCTCCAGCCTCATCTAAAAACAATACTCCGTTATTTGCCAGAGTAATTTCTCCCGGTTTCGGCACATCATGGCCGCCTCCCAACATTCCCGCCACGGTCGTTCCATGAGAAGGTCTCCTAAAAGGTCTTTGCAAAACGCAGGGCATCCCCTCATGAAGAAGCCCTGCAATAGAATAAATCATCGTAGTGTCTAGTATTTCGTCCGGTGTCATCTTCGGCATAATGGTAGGAATCCGCTCTGCCAGCATAGTTTTTCCCGTAGAGGGACTTCCCGTCATTAGAATGCCGTGGCCGCCGGATACCGCCACCGTCAGCGCTCTCTTTGCAGCTTCCTGCCCTTTTACTTCAAAGAAATCCACTTCATAGGGGCTTTCTGCGATGCTTTCCGGCAAATGACCCCACCTACCTGTTAAATCTTTCTTTAGATTAAAAAAATTTACTACATCTTCCAGATTTTCTGCACCATAAATTTGAATTCCCTGTACCAGCATAGCTTCTTCTTCATTGACCTTCGGCACTATAATGTTTTCGAAGCCCGCTTTCTTGGCTGCCATTGCCATAGGCAGAATGCCGCTGATTTTCTGCAGACTACCATCCAGCGAAAGTTCTCCTACGAAACAAAACTTTTCTAAATTACGCGTAAAAACTTGCCCCGACGCCGCCAAAATACCCATTGCCATTGCCAAATCAAAATGGCTGCCCCGTTTTCTGATTCCCGCCGGAGACAAATTGATGGTAATGCGTCCATTAGGGTTTTCCATATCGGAATTGACAATGGCGGAACGAATCCGCTCTCTCGCCTCTTTCACCGATACATCCGGCTGCCCTACAATATACAAATTGGGCAGTCCTCTGCTGATATCCGTTTCTATGATGACCGGCACTGCCGCCACTCCGTTTATTACTGCTGAATTGATTTTTGATAACATTTTATTCCCCTTTCACTTTCCGTGCTAAAAAGCATAGTCAATTTGATTGCAGAAAACCTCTATCACCTGAAAATCTGCGGTCTGCTGCTGTTTCGGATGGCTCTTTAAGTAAAACTCTGCAGTCCTTCGCATCCTGCGTTGTTTCTCCGCGCCCACAGCTTCTGCAGGCATTCCAAAACGCGCCGACCTTCTTGTCTTGACCTCCACAAAGGAAATCTCCCCGTCCTTCTCCGCAATGAGGTCAATTTCCCCCATTCTACAGCGGAAGTTCCGCTCCAAAATTCTGTATCCCTGTAATTCCAGCAGATTTGCAGCAAAATCTTCTCCGATTTTTCCGAGCTCAGTTGTCTTCATGTTTATTTGTTCACTTCCTTCTCTTTCCACTTGCCATTCCTCCTCTTGATTTTTAATTATTTTTACATAATTGGTAATTACTTCTAATATTGATAATTTACTACATATAACTTCTTTTGTCAAGGATTAATATCGCAAGCAGGGACTTTCTGCCTGCCCTTCGCGCGTTCCCCCTTGCGCTCTGCTGTGCATATTTGGAAAGATTATGTCAAAAATATGCATAATCGTGTGCATATTTTTAGGAAAAATGCCTTTTATATGCACATTTACTCCTGTAGAACGAAAAAAGCCGCTGAAAGAACAGTAAAATTGTCCTTCAGCAGCTTTGAATGTGCATATTTTGAAGATTTTTTTAAAAAATATGCATGGCTCTGTGCATATTTTGAGGCTTTTCCGCAAAAATATGTATTTTAAGATTCCAATGCCCGGAGTCGATGCCTGGATGGCAAGCCAGGCTGCAGCGATGTGGTTTATTTCTTTACCGGAAAGTAAATCTCTGTTTCCCATTCCTCTGGCGGCAGCTTATCAAAAGCTGTCCTTCGATAAATTTCAAAAGGCGCGCCAGCAAGGGCATAGCCTGAAGCCTTCAGCCAGCCGAACACCCTGCCGTAGGCGTCAGGCAGCGCAGCATAAGGTCCTTTGTGCATCGTCGAGGCACAGAGCATAGCAGGCATCACTTTGTCCGCTTTTTCCTCCTCTGCCACAAGTACCGCAAGCTCCGTATCATTGCATGCCGGATCAAAGGTTTCATCATGATAAATTGCCATGGTCAGTCCTGACGCTGTAATTCCCTCTGCAATGACCCGCCCGAAAAGCCGGGCGTAATGATCGCCGAAGGCCGAAACCGGCATCGTCTCCCGCACTGAAATCAGCGCCATCCGCTCTGACTCTTTTAATATTACTTCATATTGATTTTGATAACTCATCAAATCACCTGTCCTTTCAAACTCTGCCAGATGGCTGTCCATTTCATGAATGGTGACAGAAAGCCGCTCCACTTCACGAACCAGACGCAGCCTCTGACCCTTTAGCTGTCTGTGCAGTTCCTTTTCAGAAGAAATCTGCAGTAACTCCTGAATTTTCGCAAGGGAAAAACCGTACCGTTTCAGACGATCGATCAAAAGCATTCTGCCGATCTGCTCCTCGCTGTAATAACGATATCCTGTGTCTCCATCTACTTCCTGCGCCGAAAGCAGACCGATTTTGTCGTAATAGTGCAGGGTTTTTACTGTGACGCCGCAGGCTTTTGACATCTGTCCAATGGTAAGCACGTCTATCCCTCCTAGAAAAAAATTGTCTCGAGACAGCCACCAGCAAGGCGACCTACCTATACTATACCCCATGCCCTAAGAGGAGAGTCAAGGAATTTTTGAAGCCAAAGTTTCTCTGAAGCAACCAGCAAAATATTTGTTATGAAATACAACAAACATACGCAGGACTTGTTGACAGCGTACAAGTTTAAGAGTAAAATATGAGGTAGATTTTTGAAGAATTCTAAACAAAGAGAGGGATAGAAATATGAAATACGATTTTCCAGTAACCAAGAACCCGAACCCGGGCAAAAAGCCAGAATCTAAGGGACTCAGATTCGGCACAGTTTTCACGGATCACATGTTCATCATGGATTACAATCCTGCTGATGGCTGGAACAACGGCCGCATCGTGCCTTACGGTCCGATTGAACTGGACCCTGCTGCTGTCGTGCTCCACTACGGACAGGAAATGTTTGAAGGACTGAAAGCCTATAAAACACCGGAAGGCAGAGTACAGCTGTTCCGTCCTTATATGAACGCAAAGAGAACCAACAATACCAACGACAGACTCTGCATTCCGCAGATTGACGAAGATCTCTTCGTGGAAGCCATTAAGGCTTTAGTAAAAGTCGATCAGGACTGGATTCCGCAGGGTGAAGGCACTGCCCTTTATATCAGACCGTTCATCTTCGCGGACGAACCATTCCTGGGCGTCAGACGTTCCGAAACTTACAAATTCATGATCATCTTAAGCCCTGTAGGTCCTTACTTTGAAAATGGACTTGCGCCGACTAAGATGTACGTAGAGGATGTTTATGTCAGAGCAGTCAAAGGCGGTACCGGCGAAGCCAAGTGCGGCGGAAACTACGGCGCCAGCCTGAAAGCACAGGAAATCGCCCACGAAAAAGGCTATGAACAGATACTCTGGCTGGACGGTATTGAAAAGAAATACATCGAGGAAATTGGCGCTGCCAACGCCTTCTTTGTCATCGGCGACGAAGTGGTAACCAGCGAGCTCAACGGCTCCATCCTGCCGGGCATCACTAGAAACTCCATCATCGCCCTCTGCAAGAAGAAAGGTATCAAGGTTTCTGAACGAAAGATTTCCATCGACGAGTTGGAAGAAGCCTACAGAGCAGGTCAGCTGAAAGAAATGTTCGCTTCCGGTACAGCAGCTATCGTATCCCCAGTTGGAGAACTCCTTTACAAGGGCGAAAAAATGGTCATCAACAACAACGAAATCGGCCCTGTTGCTCAGGAAATGTACGACACCATCTACGGCATCCAGACCGGCAAGCTGGAAGACTTCATGAACTGGACGGTAGCAGTTGAATAATATGAAAGATTATTTACAGCTTTTAAACAGACAGCTAAATGCCCTCTCTGTTTTTCGGAGTATTCTCGATACCCCAGTGGTTTCGGCACTCCAAGAACTAATATATGCCATCAGCGAAGGCTCTGTGGACACGCAAATTTCTGCCTGCGGAGCCTTTTCAAAGGCCCTTTACGAAGAAGGCGGCATCCTGTCTGATTTTGTGCGCCGTTACGTAAGAAACGACGAAAATGTTTATCTACAGGCAAAGCTTTCTGGCCTAGATATATGCCCTGCTATGACAGAAAGTATGCAGGCTGATTTAAAGACTTTGCAAAAGTTGGCTGACCTGCCAGCCTCAAAGGTTGCGAAAGTCATTGACTACGACGGATTTCTGCCTCTTTGGGTCACAGAGCCGATAGATTTAGAATCGGAATATGCTGCAATGCTGACAAGTCTTTCCACAAAGGGCTACGGCATTTTCGCAAACTATCGCTCCTTTAAAGTCAAAGACGGCAGGCTGGTTCCTGTAAAACACGCTGATTCTCAGACTATCGACCAGCTTTACGGCTACAGCAGAGAGCGGAATCAAGTGCTGGAAAATACCAAAGCCCTGGCAGAGGGCTGCGGTGCCAGCAACGTACTCCTTTACGGAGACGCCGGCACTGGAAAATCCTCCACGATTAAAGCCTGCGCCAACGCATGTGCTGCTATGGGCGTTCGTCTCATCGAATTTGACAAAACCCAGCTGTCTGAAATCCCTGCCCTTATGGAGCAGCTAGTAGCTAGCCCGCTGAAGTTCATTTTCTATATCGACGACCTTAGCTTTGTGGAGGGCGACGATGCCTTTTCCTGTCTCAAAGGCATCCTGGAAGGCGGCGTGACAGGCAGCTCTGCCAATATCGCTATTTATGCGACCAGCAACCGCAGACATCTGGTGAAGGAATCCATCGAGGCAAGACAAGGCTCCGGACTTCATTTAAACGATACCCTGCAGGAAACCATGAGCCTTTCCGCTCGCTTTGGACTGACCATTACTTTCTCCAAGCCGGAAAAAGACCTGTATCTGGAAATCGTCGCAAGTCTTGCTAATGAATACGAACTAGAGATGGAAGAAGCCGAACTCTTTAAGAGAGCCGAAGCTTTCGCCATTCGTTCAAACGGCAGAAGCCCAAGAACCGCAAAGCAGTTTGTACAGCTTGCAAAGATTGGGCTGAAATAATGAAAGACAACGAAATAAAGTCGCCAAATGGCGGCTTTATTTCTTGCAGTATGAAATTTCACTTTTGACGATTATCTTTTATTGCGGTGTTTTCTGATTAAATACACAATCAGAGATACTACCGCGCCTACGCCGCATAAAAAAACGACCAGCGTAAATATTTGTTGAATTAAAGTGATTTGAGTCATGTTCATAAGCTATCCTTTCGATCTTATCAATGATTCATTAAATATGATTTTTTGATAAAATTTGAATATCGCCCCCTGTCAAACCGCCAATCGTATTGGTTATAATATACACAATATCTACTACAACCAAATCAGAATATCCATTGACCGTCTCAAAGTATTGCACCAGTTCTATAAGAACCGACACAATTATTGAAAAAATGCCTGCACTTCTCCACTTATCAAACACCTTCATTTGGGCTGCTAATCCCAAAATAGGTACCGGGGCGAAATTAATCAATCCGGCTCTACTGAAAAATGCAGACAGAATTGGCTTTAAACTGAAATTCAAGTTTACGACGGTATCGTTGATACCAGGAAAATCAATTGGCAAAACTGTAAAACATATCATAACTATAAAGTAAAGCCAAAAGATAAATTTTGAAAAATATGCTCTACCAGAAAATCTGTTTCTTTTTATTGCGACATATATTATAAAATGTGCGAAAAAAAATCAGCAATGCATACTTCAATACAAACACCGCATCAAAAGTTTACACAATGCCTTTCCCCTCCAGATTTTCTAGTGCGAGGAATTCAAGCCATTTTAGCAACATTGTATTTTACCTAATTCGCCATCAAGTGAGGGCTTGCTGCAGAGCTATAAGCTCTTGCTACAGGCTATCGTCCGAGGGCGGTCTTTCACTTTTTTCAAGTTCCTTCAGTAGCTGCTCCAATACTTTCTCCTGCTTATCGTAGCTGTAACCTAGAAAGAAGGCAATTGGCCCAACTGCTGCTGACAAAATAATTATCGGATTCAGAGTTATAAAGCATGCTACGAATATGCATCCTATCGAAACCGCAGGTAATATAAATTTCATCTGTTTCATTTTGACTTTTCCTCCTGCCTGCAAAGACTTTCTTTTACAGTAATACCATCAAGTCCGGGCATTTCAATGTCAAGGAGCAGAATATCAGGATTCCATGACCTGATTTTCTCAGCTTCTGTTATAGAGACAACTTCAGCCGCAGTATCCCGTTTCTCAAAAAAGCTACAGCACAGTTTCTCTAACTGAATTGCATAATCTCTATCATTGTCACATATTAAAACTAACAATTCCTTTGCCCCTTTATATTCTGTATCTTTTTTATTTATACTTTAACATATAATATACTATTCGTCAATCAAACTTTGTTTTCCTATCATGACTAATCCATGAAAGAAAAGGAGAGTTGACAAATATCTATGATTTCTTTATTTTTGTCAATGTTTTATAGGATTTTTATCCGAATTTCTATGAAAACTAGCTGCGTTATTGCCAATATTGACAAAAATCAAAAAAAGTGTCAATCCTGTCAAGGTTTTACGATGAAACATTGACAGGATTGACAGATTCTCGTTTTTCTGTCAACATTGGCAATATTTAAGCCATCTTAGACAAGAATTCAGACTGTTCATTGACAAAATATCGCAACTTGACTTGAATTTGTCAATGTGACACAGAAGAATAATCCTCATGCCTTTGTCGTGATTTTCCGATTGCAATATAAAAGGACTCCACCATATTAGATGAAGTCCTTTTTAAAGTAAATATTTTATTGTCCTTCAAAAGCGCCCTTTACAATAGGTTCGCCTTTCTTTACCATAACCTGTCCCATAGCGATAACCGTGTCGATTTCCAAATCCTTTGTCATCAGACACAGATCAGCATCCATGCCTTCTTCGATGCGGCCTTTCTGCGGCAGGCAAAGCACCTTCGCAGGATTGGAAGTGATTGCCTTGATGGCAATTTCAAGAGGAATTCCTTCCTTTTCCACACATTCTCTGACTTCTTTCAGCAAGCAGCTGGACTGTCCCATACCCATTCCCTGAAATACGCCGTCAGCGCTGAACATAGGCAGACTGCCTTGTCCGTCAGAAGAAATGGTAAAGAGATCACTGCTGACACCTTCGTCCAGCAAACGCTTAATCCCTTTGCTGACGCGCACTTCATCGCAGATAGTTTCCCAGTAATCGATATCTTCATTTCCGGTAAAGTCCACTGCACCGCCCAGTTTTGCATATTCTACAGCTTCTTCAAAGAGCGCCGCGTTGCGGTTTACATGGGTCGGCAGAAATTGCGTCGCAGGAATCTCTGTTTCAGCGATAACCTGATTGATTAAGTCCATACACCGAGGGCTGTCTCCAAGGTGAATGTTGATAATGCCCGCTTTTCCGGACAAAATACCGCCCACGCGAGTGTCAGCACACAGCCGCTTAAACTCGTCTGCTGTCGGCTGAGAAGAACGATGATCAGAAATGGCAATTTCCCCTGTTCCGATGATTTCTTCAATCATCATGATATCATCGATGATGCCGCCGGTCAGGGTGCGAACAGGAACCTGATAACTGCCGGTATAAGCATAGGCTGAGATTCCCTGCTCCCGCAACCCTTTAATCTTTGCAACCAGCGACTTGATATCCCTGCCGATGCCATCAGTGCCCAGGCAGCCCACTACCGTAGTAATACCGTATCTGGTCAGCCCTGACAAAGTCGCCTCCGGCGTTCTGTTGGCAAAGCCGCCTTCACCGCCGCCGCCAAGAACATGAACGTGAGAATCGATAAAGCCCGGCAGCAGCAAAAGTCCTGTGCCGTCTATGACTTCCACCTCTAATTCGGTAGGCAATTCAATATTATCTGCAATTTTGCAGATTTTTCCTCCCGCGAGGAATACGTCTTTTACACCCAGATACTCTGGTGTATATAAGTTTACGCCTTTAATTAATTTCATCATAGTACCTTACTTTTAGAATCCCATTACGCTTGCAATAATCATTGTTGCTACTGCCATCAGGAACAGTATACCTAAGAACTTCCACATGAACTTAATCCATTTGGACCAGTCCAATCTTGCGATTGCAAGGGCGCCCATCAGACAACCAGAAGTTGGTACAATCAAGTTAGTCAGTGCATCCCCTAGCTGGAATGCCAAAACGGAAGTCTGACGCGTTACATCCAGCAGGTCCGCAAGCGGCGCCATAATCGGCATAGTCAAAGCCGCCTGACCGGAGCCGGATACCACAAAGAAGTTGAACACAGACTGGAATATATACATCAATACAGCGGCAACTGTACCAGACAGGCCGACAAAAGCGTCCGAAATCCCATGTAAAATGGTATTCAGTACAGTCGGCGCAGTTGGATCTGAACCGCCCAGTACCAACATAATACCCTGTGCCATACCTACAATAATTGCTGCACCTACCAGGTCAGACGCACCCTGTTTAAACGCTGCCGCAATATCGTTTACTTTCATACCGTTCAGTTTGAATACAACGCCAATCACACCTGCAACCAGACCCATAATAAAGAATTGGGATGCAATTTCCGGAATGTAATAGCCGTTTTTCATAACGCCCCATACAACCCAAACCATGCCTGCTACCAGCGTCAGCAGTACCAGAATATGACCGATATTGAACTTTTCTACCGAACCGTTTTCCTGATTGGCTTTAAAATCATCTCTAAAATATGCGTCAGATTCATAAGCGACAGATAAAGTTGGATTCTTTTTAATTTTAGACGCGTAGATCATTGTCATCACAGCGCCTGCACCGGTAAATGCCACCCAGAGAACGATTCTGAATGTTGCGCCGGAGAATACCGGTACCCCTGCAATCCCCTGTGCGATGGCAACAGAGAATGGATTCATCCAGGATGTACCAAAGCCGATCTGGGTCGCAACATAAGTAATCAGCACACCTGTTACGCCGTCGTAACCCATTGCGATGACCATCGGAATCAGAATCATTGCAAACGGAAGTGCTTCTTCACCCATACCGAATACTGCGCCGCCCAAAGAAAACAGGACAAAGAGTACCGGAATCAAAAGTTTTTCTTTTCCGTTGGTTTTCTTGATCATGTTCATGATACCGGATTCAACAGCGCCGGTTTTCAGCACGATACCAAATGCGCCACCGATAACCAGGATAAATGCAATAATGCCTACGGCAGAGCCCCCTTTATCACCACTAACCAGCCCTTCAAACAGATAGTTGAACAGACCTACGCCGCCGCCAGCTTCAAATAAGCTAATTCCATCCTTCAGCGGATTTCCATTTTCATCAAGTGCATACTGGAAACTACCGTCCTTGATAACGGTACGCGTGCTTTCACTGCCATCTACCATGTAGGTGATGTCCTCGGTCTGGTACATCCCCTGTGGAATCAGATAAGTCATCAGTGCCGCCAGACATACGACAAAGAAAATGATAACGTAAGTGTCGGGAACGCGGAATCCTTTGTTTAAGGAGTTGAGCGTTTCACCTTTTTGTTTTTTTGACATTGGTGTTGCCTCCTAATTCAATTTTTCTTAACTCCTATTATATAAGCAAATTTGATGCCAAAAGAAAATCCCCGATTTTTCGAGGATTTTTTGTAGATTTTATGAAAGTTGCGGACAATTTTGGTCGTTGTATGGAATGTTTTGGCTTATTTTGGATGATTTCGTACTAAAAAATCCCACCCTTTCTCTGTCAAATAAACACCATATCGTCCGGTGGCAGACTGCACCAGGTCCATTGATTGAAACTGCTGCAGTTCCTGCCTGATTCGATATTCACTGACGGACTTTCCTTGCGCCTTCAAGTGCTTAAAAATCCCTGTCCGACCCGGAATTCCGTTATTTTCGCTGATTTCCCGAATCGCAACCAAAATGCATCGCTGTGTGCTAGTGCAGATACAGTCGGAAAATGCTTCTGCCTGCGCAGCCGGTGGAGACGACTCTTCATCCGGCGGCAAATCTTTCGGCAAAATCGTGTCGCCATCGCATACCGCAAAGGCATATTTCATCGTATTGAGCAGTTCACGGATATTGCCCTGCCAATCACGTTCCAGTAAAAGCGCTGTCACTTCCGGAGAAATGGTCTTAGCTCCATCAAAGCGGGTCTTTAGCCAGTCTTCCAACAACAGCGGAATATCTTCTTTTCGATCCGCAAGAGCAGGAAGATGCAGATACCCCTCCTTCAAACGGTAATACAGATCCTGACGAAAACGCTTTTCCGCAATCATCTGCTTTAGATTGCGATTGGTGGCTGCAATGATCCGCACATCAATGGGGATGATTTTATTGCCGCCCACCCGCATAATCTCACGTTCCTGAATGACCCGTAGCAGTTTCGCCTGCAGCGCCGGCGAGGCGTCTCCGATTTCATCCAGAAAAATCGTACCGCCATCTGCCTGCTGAAACAAGCCAATCTTACCGCCTTTTTTCGCACCAGTGAAAGCCCCTTCTTCATAACCGAACAATTCGGACTCAACCAGCGTATCAGGCAGCGCCGAAAAGTTAATCGCCACAAAAGGCTCTTTGCTGCGTCCCGACGCCTTATGAATGGCGCTGGCAAACAGTTCTTTGCCCGTACCGTTTTCCCCTTCCAACAGCACCGTTAAATCTGAGGCTGAAATTTTTCTGGCAAGATTCTTTGCATGCAAGATTCTCGGTGAGGCGCCGATGATATCATCAAAATGATACTTGGCAAAATGACCGTTTCCAGCAAGCTGCATTCTTGCAGCTTTTGTCACCCTGCTGGTCTCATAAGCAACATCCGAAATACGTGCCGCCGTATCCAAAAGACTTTGAATAAATGTGTCCGTATAGGCATAGATTTCGGTTTCCAACACGCCGTAATACGCCATAATACGAACGACGGTAGAAGGATCAAAGAGCCGCGTGCCGATATTGTAAACTGCCTTCATTCCTGCAGGAATCTGATCCGGGTCTCCCGGCGTGATAGCAATCCCCACACCTCTCGGCACATCGCAGCCCGGATAAAAAGGAATCAGCTGCAGAAAATCGAATCCGATTCGCTGCAGATTACTAATGCTGTCAACTGCGCTGATCTCGGAATCAGTGACTAACAAAATCTTCTGATCGCGAGGCAGGGTCAGAATCTGATCGATATTGGAGTTGATAACGGTCCGCGTGCCGACAATGTGGCTGCTGATCAACGATTGCCCTCCTTGGTGCAGAAACTGTTCATAAACCTCTTCACTGGAAAACACGGTAAAATAAGTGCCGTCAAGCGGCGGATTTTTCTCCTCGACCATATACGGGACGATGGCAACATCTTCCGGCAGAAAGCCGGAAAGCTGCTTTGCTAAACTCTTTTGGGTAAACCTACTGCCGGTCACAAGCAGCAGCGCACGTGTTCTATCACTTTGTCGATCCATGGTGCCTTCCTTTCTGTACTTTTCACTACAAATCAGTATAGCATAGAAGATACCTTGATACAATGTATGATTTCTTGATTACGTATACATCCGCAGCCGCTCTATAACGCTGTCCCGCACCGTTTTTTTCTGCAGTACCAGCGGAATCACAATGCAAATAGCAAAGAGAAACATCACGCCGCACAAAAGCGCTGCCCACGGATAGGAAAAGGTAAAATACGCAATACGCTGGTTCACCAGCTGCCGCATTCCATAGAGCACGCCGCTGCCGGCTGTCAGCGTCAGACCTGTCACAATCAGACTATAAAAGATCCCTTCTAACACAATACTTTTCCGAAGCTGCTTTCGCGTCATCCCCAAACTCTCCATGACAGCAAACTCTTTCCGCCGCGCCGTAAGCCCTGTCAGCGTCACATTGATATAGTTCAGAAGTCCCATGGACAGAAGCACCAGACATATTCCACCCATAATCACTCTGCTGGAACCGATATAGTCCCTTGCTGCCGTAAGCAAATCCGATTTGGCGGTAATCTCTAAAATTCCCTGCTCATACTGCAAATCTGCAGGGTGCAGCTTCTTTTGCGCCCGGTTATAAGCAGAAACCATACGATCCGCCTGGGCTTTTACAAGAGGTTCCGATGCTGATTCCACGTTAAAGTCCAGCCTGAAAATCCGTTCCGGAAGTCCCATCCGCGCAAACCCCTCTTCACTGACCAGAAAATAGAGGATGCTAGGTCCATTCCAAGTCGTCATCATGTTCGGAAATCCCTTTGCGGTAAAGTCCAGATAACCGCTGCATTCCATCTGGGTCTTCCGATCTTTCGCCAGGCTAAAAAGCTGCGCCGGCTGTCCTACCGCCTCCCTGCTTTTTTCTTCCATCGCCTGCGATAAATTATGGTAATGCAATACGATAAAGCCTTTCCCCGCGCGCACTGCATCCATGTCGACCATCTCCGACAGTTCCTTTTCCTCTACATACCTCGCAAGTTCTTCCAGCACATCATCATGGAGCGTCTGCACCACAAAGGGCAGAAATGTCTCATGTTCAAGTTTCCAGGAGGCAAGACGCATGGATAAAGCGGTTTCACTACTCTTCACCCTGCCAAAACCGCCGTCGACCGTCTCTGCCTCTGTCACACCAGGTAGGTCGAGTAATTCTTGCGCAAAATCAGGATCAAAATGGATCTCATCATCGGTGTAGTCCTCCGCCGTCATGGCAGAAGCTCCGCACATAATACTAAAATCCTGATTATCATATTCAATCTGTGCTGTCTGATCAAGTCCTGTTGAAAGCACGACCGTACTTAAAAAGACTGTCATAGAAAGAGTCAGGGAAATGACCGCAATCACAAATCGTTTTCTATAGCGAAATAAATTTCTGCATGCCAGAAGCGCCAGACTGAAGCGCTGATTTCCTGGCTTCTGTTTCTTTCTGCGCCTTGCAGAAAGTCCTACAAATTTTACCGCCTCAATCGGCTGCATGCTTATGACTTTCATCATGGCAAGGGACGTTGCCGCAAATGTGACAAAGACGCCAAATCCCACTGCAAATACCAAAATCCACGGTTTAAACGCAATCATAGCCGACGCGCTGCCAAACTCATGCAAATACAGATTTTCGAGGAGTTTTGGCACGATAAAAACCATCATTGCCATACCGGCTGCCATTCCCAGCAGGCAGCCTTTGCACACAATCCAGCTTGTTTGTCTGTATACAATCCGTGCCAGTTGTCCTTTGGTCGTCCCCAGCGTCTTTAAAAGACCATACTGCCGCACATGCTCCACCATAGAAATGCTCATGATATTATAAAGAAGCAGCCAGGCGCCTGCAAAGATGACGATGGCCAGAATCACCGCAACGTCAAAACCGCCGGCAAATTCATAGATTGCGCTGTAGGTCAACGCATTTCCGCCGAAAAACTGCTGTGTATCATCGGTCATTTCCACGTCTTGATACAATCTGTCCTCTGCCGTCTCTCCGTCCAAACTGTCCTGCTGCTTGATTAAAAGCGTGGTATGCTGCTGCGACGCCAAATGTTCCTTTTCTAAAAACCGTTCTGAAAAGAACCCATAGGGAGGCGCTTTTGCCGCTTCCACATATTCTGTATAATATCCGGAAAGCCGAAAGGTCTGCTGCAGCCTTTGTCCTCCTGTCGTCTGCATCGTTACATCAATTTCCATGCCGAGGTGAGGCTTTGCAATCCCTAAATCAGAAAGCGCCCGCATTGGCAGCATCACTTCATCTGCTTCTTTCGGATACACACCGTGTATATCACTGTAAGCCGGCGCCTGCATGGTTTCATAAGCCGTTTCATCTAAAACCAGACAGGTAAACGCCTCCGTTTCGCCGATATAGACTTCTTTTCCTACGGCTTTAATATAGTCCAGGTTTTCTATGACCGCAATCTGTTCTTCTGTGGCGCGCTCCAGCGTTGTCGATGCAGTCGTTCCCATCATTCTCGCGTAAAGTAGGCAGTCCGCCTCCAGTTTTCCTGCGGACAGGCTGAATACAGAAAAGATCAGAAGGACGACAAAGGCAACAGCGCAGGTGAGCACTCTGTTTCGGTTCAGATTTGCCCGATACAGTCTTCGTGATAAAAGGCGCAGCACTTCTCCATTATTATTCCGCATCACTGCCTCCTCTTACTTTTCCATCCTCGATTCGAATCATCCGATCTGCCATCTGCGCAATTTCCTCGTTATGGGTCACAATCACCATCGTCTGTCCAAAGCGTGCGGCACTTGCTTTCAGCAGTCCGATGACTTCCAGACCGGTTCTGGAATCCAGATTTCCCGTAGGCTCGTCCGCAAGAATGACCGCAGGTTTGGTCATTAACGCTCTTGCAATGGCCACTCTCTGCTGCTGTCCGCCTGAAAGGGTTTCCGGCATATTGCAGAGTTTATCTTCTATGCCGAGAACTTCTACTACCTGCGCAAAGAACGCTGCGTCCAGTCCTGCGCCGTCCAGCTTTAAAGGCAATGTAATATTTTCTTCCACGCTCAAAATCGGCAGCAGATTATAGTTCTGAAACACGAATCCGATATTTCTTCTGCGAAATACGGTGAGTTCTTCCTGCGTCAACTGTTCCAGACTTCTGTTTCTGATTGTGACGCTGCCCTCTGTCGGCTGATCCAGACCGCCCAGCATATTGAGCAGCGTAGTCTTTCCGCTGCCGGACGAACCGATGATTGCTGCAAACTCCCCTTCCTCTATGGAAATACTTACTCCATCCAGCGCCCGCACCGCGCCGGACGGTACTACGTAAATTTTTTGCAGATTCTCTGTTTTGACAACTTCCATCTAAACACCTTCCTTTCTGCCTTTATCCTACCAAATAGTATTTACAATTTCCTTACAAAAAGAAAAACTGTCCCTGCAAAATTACACCCTGTGTATTTTGCCGCACAGTTTTCTCCTGTCTTATCATCGTGCAGGCAGAAAAATCGATACTTTCAGACCCTGCTTCTGCCTTTTTACTTTCATAAATCCGTCATGCTGGCTGATGATTTCTCTCGCCAAATAAAGTCCGATGCCAAATCCTTCCTCCACCGTCACGCGTTTTCCTCGATAAAACCGCTGAAAAATCAAATTTTCTTCTCCTTCTTCTATGCCAATGCCGTCATCCCCCACGGAAATTTCCGTAAACATGGCATTCTTTTCTGCTTTGATCAGAATCCTTCCGCCATCCTGCGTGTATTTCACACTGTTATCCAAAAGATTTACCACTGCTTCCCCCAGCCAGTTCGCGTCGTGGGGCACAGATAAACGCGGTTCCATGGAAAGCTGCACATCAATGTGCTTTTCCAGCGCCTGCTGACGTATCTGCAAAATGCAGGAAAGCAATGTTTCGTGCAAGCTGCAGGATTCTTTTCGGATTTGTATGACACGGCTTTCCAGCCTCGCCATTTTTATAAAACTCTCTGTTAAAAACCGAATTCTCTGCTCTGCGGCCATGACAGCCTGAAAGTAAGCCGCCTGCTCTTGCGCCGAAAGGTTTTCCGAAGAAAGAAGTTCCAGATAGCTTTCCATATTCGCAAGGGGATTGCGCAGCTGATGGGCAATTTCACTGATCAGCTCCTTCAGTCCATCTCGTTCTCTGCACACTTGCTGCTTGCTCTCCCAGATCTGATCGGAAAGCCTGACTAACTGATGAGAAATCTTCGACGGCAGCGTATCTGAAATACAATCCGCGAGTTCCAGCCTCTTGCCGTGATTTATGGTTTCTAGCGCTTCGGATAGTTCCTCCAGCGCTTTTTTTGTATTTCGCATCGCACTTCCTACTTTCCAAAAGTATAACCTATTCCAAATACATTCCTGATGAAAATCGGTTCCTCCAGATTGGGTTCGATTTTCTTTCTCAGCCTGCTCAGCGTCACATTTACGGTATTTTCCTCTACAAAAGCGCCGTCCGCATCCCAGACCTGTTCCAGCATCATTTCTCTGGTAACGACTCTGCCCCGGTTTTTTACAAGAAGCTCCAGCACTTTATATTCCTTGGCAGTCAAATTGATGGCTTCACCCCGATAGGTTACCGACTTTCTGTCAAAGTCCATTGCAAGTTCCAGATAGGAAAATCGCTGATTCTGACCGCTGCTCCTGCGCAGGATCGCCTCCACATGTTTCAAAAGCACCGCCATGGGAAACGGTTTGACAAGATAATCGTCCGCGCCAAGATCAAAAGCCCGAATCATATCACTTTCATCATCTCTTGCCGTCAAAAACATCACCGGCGTCTGCCCGGATTCTCGAATACGCCTGCAAAGTGTAAAACCATCGCCTGCAGGCAGATTCACATCCACAATGAATAAATCCGGCTGCTTGTCAATCAGCGCCGTTCCTTCCCCGTAGGAATGCGCCCTGTCTACCGCATAATCTGCTTTTTTCAATGTCTGATACAACGCCTCGTTGAACAGCCTGTCATCCTCCACAATGGCAATCCGCTTCATCCTTGACTCCTTTCGTGCCCATTCGTTTCTATTGTAGCAAAGAAATCCGAAAAGGGAAATACTTTTCTTGGGGCATGAAACAGCAAAGACACGAAGCTGGATTTTTGTTCCGAAATTCATACTCTGACCGTTTGGGCAATAAATCGCCGTCATACGGTCAGACTTGAAAATCCTGTTGAGGCATTTCTGACCGTAAAAGGCTAAATTTGAACGAATACAGTCAAAAAAATAAACTCACTGACTTTCAATACTGTGAATTTATATCTTCAATTCCATTATATTATAGTTTCTTCCAAAATGATGAGGAAAAACTTTTGAGAATTCCCTTTGAACAAGGGAATTTATAACCGCAATTGTTCGAAAAAGAGATTTGCGGTCATTTTCGGCCTGTCACACGTTTTAAAGATGACCGCAAGATAGCATTTTTGCTACAATACAGTCAGATTTGTCGTCACGAAAGAAATTCAAATATTTTCACGTGTTTAGACTACCCTTTTATTTACGACGTTTCCGAATGAAATATACGATTAACGACACAGTGACGCCTATTCCACATAAAAAAACTAATAATGTCAGCATCTGCTGAATTAAAGTAAATTAAGTCATGTTCACATGTTCACCTCATATAAGCAGGGATTATATGGAGTTATACTCCTCAATTCGGTAATAAACATCATGACAACCAACACCCCCCGTATATCAAACCCATAATAACCGCAGGAAGTCGTTGTCTTTTAAGTGAATCTAAGTATAGGTTCATTTGTTTTCTCTCCTTTCAAAAGGATAAAGAAAGACTGCAAGCGCAGTCTTCCTTCATGTCATCTTAGTTGCTTCTCCATGTACCTTCTGCCTGCGTGTCTACAAGCGTTGTTACATCATTATGCCACGTAGAACAATAAGTCATATTCATTTTTTTTCCTTTTCAAGTAGTGTGCAATAATCCCAAAATACTGAAGTATTATTTTCTATATCATACTGAGATACACCTTGAAATAGTCGCAATTCTTTATATAATTCTTGAGATGAGCATTCAATATAACCAGTTTTTTTTTCAATTATAATCCTTATAAGTTCCTCTTTTTCTAAAGCTCCAGATAGAATCGCTTTCTTATAATAATTCTCACTTTTTGTATTTCTTATTATATCGAAAATCAATATATCAAGTTCATCATATTTTAAAAACTTATTTTTATTTAATTCACATTTTATAATATTATTTATAATAATATTAAATCTTGAATCACTTAATTTCTCCGGTTCAATCATAGTAACATCAAATTTATTATTTAAAAAACTCGTTATATCTGATAATTTTTTAATCAAATTACACTTCACCCCTTATTTTCATGCGACAAATCTATTTATATTTATTTAATAGGTTTCTGTCCAACAGGATCTCCTGCACTAATCCAACCATAACCCATAATATATGCTTGATAAGTTCCCACATCTACTCTAACTGCTTTGACTGATGTTGCAAGCTTTACTTCTTTCAATCGAACATGAGCCTCTTTAGCTGCCATAAAGTTTCTAGTACCTGGAGAAAATGTCGGTACTAACTGTTTTCGATTCAAAAGATTTGTATTCCAAATTTCAAAGTTCGTAATCTTCACAGCATTTGCAGGATCATCACCTGTATACTGCACATAAACTTCAACCTTTGTTGTATCTCCTGATCTAATAAACACAGGCTCTAGTCTTGCGGAACGAAATATCCCTGCAACATCAATTGAAATATTTGGAGTATATTGGCTATCAAATGCTTCCCGATTGCTTCCATAGACCGGTATTTCTTCAGAAACACTAACTACTTCATTTGCGAATGTAGTAGAAGAACAAATGAACATGCATATAATTAAACTTATAGTTGCTAAAAATAATTTTTTTGATAATGATTTTTTCTTCATTACTCTATCCTTTCCAATCAAAATACAATTTCCATCTTGATTTTCTCCTAATCTTGCGCTAACTTCTTTATTTTCCGCCAAGCAGCTTTTTCAGCCACTCCCACCAATTGGAATCAAGATACTCTGGCATACACTCACCTCCCGCAAACCTATTTGCTAACACCTTCCAAGTTTACTCTATCATAGGTCTGCGCAGGTTCCAATCTGTATGTTGCAGATGGTCGTTTTTTTGATGTAGGTGGTCGTTTACTTTCCTTAAATTTCTATTTTTGTCGTAACCTGTCCTTCTTTGTCGTACTCCCAGGTCAATGTTCCATCATATTTTTCTACAATCTGCTGCATATTCTGTGTGCCAATTCCATGATTTTCCTTGTCCTGTTTACTGGTCAAAAGCTGTCCGTCCTGTACCCTGGGCGCTTCTATCGCTGTGTTTCTAATTTCCAGGAACAACATCTTTTTATAGGATTTGATTAAAGAAAACACTTCCCGTTTTTCTACACATCTTTCAGCCGCTTCACAGGCATCTTTCAGTCCATTGGAAAGGAGCACCGCAAGGTCTGCATCACTGATTCGCATCTGTGCAGGAAATCTTCCCGTTACGAAAAAAGCAACGCCCGCCTCTTCTGCCCATGCTGCCTGGGCATTTACAATGGCGTCTGCCACCAGATTGCCAGTGGCTATGTAATCAAAATCTCTGGCTTTCTGTTCCAAATCTTCTGTATACCTGCGAAGCTGGGACACCCCCCCTCGTCGATCAACGCCCGCAGTGCCAGCAGATAGGCTTTCTGATCATGTCGAAAACGCTGCAGCTTCTTGTTTTTCACTGTGATTTCCTGGTACTGCGCCGCCTGCTGCTCGATACATCGCTGTTTAAATTGATCGTCTTCTTTTAACTTCTTCCTCTGCTCGTAGAGCACGTTGAGCAATACGCCAAAGGCAAGCATACCGATGCCCAGCACACACACGGCAAGCTGCATTGCCACTTTATACCGATAGATCATACCGTTATCTACTGCCACCATGCTGGCAACCCCAATCGCTACACCTGCTGCGAAGATCCATACTGCATAATAGAGCACCTGTTTCCATCCGAACTGCTTCAGATAACGCTGCAGCACCGGTCTTGTATATTTGGATATAGCCGCTGTCACACCCAATATCACGATACAAGTTCCCATTTTACAAATTGCGTCAAGGGCGACCTCTCGCTCACCCTCCAATACCGTTCCCGTATACCAGAACATTGCAATTACGCTCTGCACCAGCGCTTCTATGATCATCATGGTAAAATGCACCAGAAACGTAACCTCTACCAGTACCCGCTTCTTTCCCTCAAAACAAATGATGGAAAACATCATCTGCACAAACAACGACACGAAAATTCGGTTTGTGGGATCCGTCAGCAAAAGCGTCACCAAGGCGCCGGTCAGCACCAGAACCGCACCCAATAACAAAGCGTCCCTGCGCAGGGAAAAAGAGAATCCAAATATGCCGCACAGAACAACTGCCAAACGCAAAAGATCAATGAAATACACCCCTGTATAAAGTACATTCATACCAGCTTTGCCATCCTTTTACAATAGTTTCGATAAGATTCCTTACACGCAGCTTTTCTGCGCCTGCTGATGTGCAGCACACCCAAGCTGTGCTCCAAAATAGCACCCTCCCCGTTTATTTCCTGTATATAGGCGCAATTGACCAGATGCCGGTCACTGACTCTGAGAAAGTCAACCGCCTGCAGCGTTTCCTCCCATGCAGACAAGCTTTTTCTCTGATTAGAAACACGTTCACCCGATACCAGATGCACATCGGTGTAAACGCCAGCTACTGCAATATAGGCGATATCCGCGCTGCTGACAGTATTTCCGCCTTCCAAATCCATCTTGATATCTCCGGGCAGCAATCGGATTGCTGTTTCCAAAGATGCGTCCAGGGCAAACTGCTGCGCCGGCTTGGCAATAAAGCTAATCACATTCCGTCCAAAAGCCTGCGGCATCATTTCCGTGTGACTGGACACAAAGATAATGAGAGGCTTTCCATCTGACTGGCAAAGCATATCCTTTGCTGTAATCCCGGAAATACCGGGCATTTCAATATCCAAAAGTAAAATATCCGGATCATGCTGCATAATTGTTTCTGCAGTATACTCCGTCAGAATTTCTGCTTCTATCCCGGATCGTGTTAAAAAATCTATACACTGCGCTGCAAGTGCCTGCGCGCAATCCCATTCATCCTCACAAATTAAAATCTTCATATCCTGTTCCTAATCAATCCATGCTATTTCTGTTTTATTATATTTTATCATGCTAAATATTAGAATTCAATCTTTTTCAAACAATAGCAAACAAGTCCCCTCATCTTGAAGGAACTTGTTATCATAATGTCCATATATTGCATCACAGCGTACGGATCTGCCGCGGATTTATTGTTGTTCCGCAATCTTTTTCATCACACCTGGGATATCGATTTTCTGCGGACACCGGGAAAGGCACGCGCCGCAGGAAAGGCACGCCGAAGCGCCTTTCGTCTCTGTCAGCATACCGATTTTCCAGGTAGAACCGGTAATATTCTGCTCATTGTATCCTTTGATCAGCAGCGGAATCTCAAGTCCTGCCGGGCAGATGCCGCAGCAATACCGGCAGCCGGAACACGGCACACCCATGGTTTCCAGAAATGCGTCCGCTGCCCTTTGTAACGTCTTTCTCTCCGCGGCGCTCAATGGCTTCGGCGCATCAAACAGCGCTGCATTTTCGATGACCTGAGATACATCCGACATGCCGGAAAACACGGTCTGCACGCCCGAAAGTCCCTGCAGAAAACGAAATCCCCATGAATACAGAGATGCCTCCGGCGCCGCTTCTCTCAGGATTTTGGCAGCTCTTTTATTCAGAGTTGACAGACTGCCTCCTTTCATCGGCTCCATGACCCATACCGGAATGTCGTGCTCTGTCAGAAGTTCATATTGCCGCTTTCCATCCAGCAAATTCCAGTCCAGATAATTGAGCTGAATCAGCGCCATATCGAAATCATCATACCAGTTCAAAAACCGCTCCAAGGTCTCCGGCGCGGCATGAGAAGAAAATCCCAGGCGGCCGATACGCCCCGCCTCTTTCTGCCGCAGCAGATAACCTAAATAATCCTTGTTTGGATCCATATAATCTGAAATCGTGCTCTCGTCCAAACAGTGGAGCATGTAAAAATCAAAATAGTCCACACCGCACCGTTTCAGCTGCGTCTCAAATACCATCTCGATATCGCTGCTGTACGCCACATAAAATTTTGTGCCCAACAGAAAACTTTCCCGCGGATACTTAGCAAGAGCCTCCCCCAGAAACCTTTCTGAATCACCGTCCTGATAAGACCAGGCAGTGTCAAAGATATTGATGCCCTGCTGCATCGCCGCGTCTACCACCTTCTGTCCCGCTGCCCTGTCAATCCTGTTTGGATCGCCGTCAACCGTCGGAAATCTGAGGCCTCCAAGTCCAAGGCATGAAATCTTTTTTCCATAAAAATCCTGATACTGCATCTGCCACTTCACCTTTCTTTGTTCTCTTACCTATTGTATGCCTTGCAGGCTGCAATAGCAAATACACATCAAGCATAGTTTCTATGCCTTTTAAGCATAATCCATTCTTAAGAAAAAATTAAGAGGATTCTCTCGTTTTTCTTTCGTCTATTCTGCTATGATGCTTTTAACAAAGAAAACACGAGGTGAACTGAAATGAAAAAGAATTTGTTATCCATAACCGCACTGATATTAATGCTGACAATTGCCTGTACCGGCTGCAGCAAAGCCTCCTCCGGCAGTACAGACGACAAAAGCCCTGCAGAAAACACCAAGAGCAGCGATGTCCTGCATCAACAAAGCCAGTTAAAAGATTCCAAAGAACTCCCTCTTTCCGAAGACGGAACCCTGACAGTGGAAATCGATACACTGGCAAAACCTGACGGCGCTCTGCCAGAAGATAAACCGGTTTTTCTTGCCGTCAAAGTAAAGGAAGATACCGATATCGCCCTGCGCTACACCTATGATACCTACGGAAAAGAGGGCGTGATGCTCTGCTGTGACGTCAACGATAGCGATGAAGAAGAAACCCTGCTGAAACCTATCTATACCATGCGCCTGGCGCAGTCTTCCGAAGAAAATTACGGAGAAATCTGGCTCAGCGGCGGCACATTTTTGAAGAAAGGTGTCAATCTGTTTTATTTAGGCGCAGGCAATCAGACCCTGCCCTGCCGCATAATTCTAAAACTTACCTTTTTTGATCCAGACAAGGTAGAAAGCATCACGCTGTATCCTGCCGAGAGTTAAAACTTTTCCACTGCAAAACCGCCGCGGTCACCCGCGGCGGTTTTGGTCTACTTAGAAGGTATTGCTTTATCTCACTCATACAGTATAGGACCATTCATCAAAGATCCTTTTCTCTACATCCTCATTTCCATGTGACATCAGCCACAGCAAAACTGCAACCTCTTTGTCTCGCCCCTCCAGGGGCTTATCCCTCTTACTATCCTGTCGTTTCTTATGTTTTCTCTTGTTTACCATGTTCTCCTCCTGATAAAATTTCTAATTCTAATTCCCTTTTGCACTTTCATTATACAGTCTGACTTTGTAGAAAACGATAAAATTATGTGTGCATTTTGTGAGTAAAATCTTGCGAAATTATTACAAATAGTGGTATCATACTATCAGTGACTTTAATATACCAGAAGCATTTGGAGGAAATACATGATTAGAAAGTTTGCAAAATACTATAAACCGCATTTACGTCTGTTCACATTGGACATGGTATGTGCTTTTATCGTGGCGTGCTGCGACCTGTTTTACCCAGTCATCGCCAAGAATATTATCAACGACTATGTGCCAAATCAGAACATCCACCTCTTCGTCGTTTGGGCGATTGTTCTGCTCTGCATTTACGTGCTGAAAGCATTTCTCAACTACATCATTCAGTACTGGGGTCATATCGTCGGCGTCAGAATTCAAGGAGATATGCGCCGTGAACTGTTTCGTCACCTGCAAAAGCTTCCATTCTCATTCTTCGATGAAAACAAAACTGGCGTCATCATGAGCCGGATGATTAACGACTTATTCGAGGTATCTGAACTTGCCCAC
This sequence comes from Emergencia sp. 1XD21-10, assembly GCF_009936045.1. Lineage (GTDB taxonomy): Bacteria > Bacillota > Clostridia > Peptostreptococcales > Anaerovoracaceae > Senimuribacter > Senimuribacter intestinalis. The sequence continues at coordinate 53,092 of NZ_QWEQ01000004.1, forward strand.
CACGGTCCGGAGAACCTATTTCTATCGCTGATTATCTTAATCGGCGCTTTTATCATGCTGGCACAGATCAGTTTGCCGCTGACACTGATTACCTTTGCAGTGCTGCCATTTATGATTTTCTTCGCCTTTAAAACCAGAACCATGATGAATAAGGCTTTCAGCGAAACCCGCGTTAAAACTGCAGAAATCAACGCTAATGTGGAAACCGCCATCGCTGGCATCCGTGTTTCCAAAGCTTACACTGCAGACGAACATGAAAATCAGAAATTCAATGTCGCCAACGAAAATCTTAAACGCTCCCGTTCCGGCGCTTACAAAGCTATGGGCATTTTCCACTCTGGCATGACACTGTTTATGGACCTTCTTTATCTAGTGGTGCTTTCCTCAGGCGGACTCTTTTTCTTCTATGGAAAAATCAATGCCGGCGAGTTTGCCGCATTCCTGCTTTACATTTCTATGTTCCTGAATCCTGTCAATAAACTGGTTTCTTTCTATGAACAACTACAGGAAGGAATGACGGGCTTCCGCAGGTTTTGTGAAATCATGGCGATTGATGAAGAAGAAAGTGACAGCACAGATTTACTTCACCCTGACCATCTGGACGGTAATATCTGTTTCGAAAATGTTACCTTTAGCTACGAAAACAGCGACAAGGAAGGCGAAGCACCGCCTGTTATCAAAAATCTCACCATGGATATCAAAAAAGGATGCACCCTTGCCCTGGTTGGTCCATCCGGCAGCGGTAAAACTACCATGTGCCATCTGATTCCAAGATTTTACGATGTAGATTCAGGTCGAATCACTATAGACGGCATTGATATCACAAAAATTTCCCGTTACGATCTTAGAAAAAATATCGGTATGGTTGCACAAGACGTCTTCCTGTTCAACGGTACGATACGTGAAAATATCGCCTACGGCAACTTAGATGCCACCGATGAAGAAATCATCGAAGCTGCAAAAAAAGCCAACATTCACGACTACATCCTAACCATGGAAGATGGCTATGATACCCAGGTTGGCGAGCGTGGCATCAAATTATCCGGCGGTCAAAAGCAGAGAATTTCCATCGCCCGCGTATTCCTGAAAAATCCACCGATTCTGATTCTTGATGAAGCGACTTCCGCCCTGGATAACGCTACAGAAATGCTGATTCAAAAGTCTCTGGAAGAACTCGGCCGCGGCAGAACCTCTGTCATCGTCGCCCACCGCCTGTCTACCATAAAAAGTGCAGATGAAATCATCGTTCTCACAGCTAACGGTATTACTGAGCGCGGCAGTCACGACGAGCTGGTAGCTGCTGGCGGCATGTATGCAGAACTTTATCAGTATCAGTTTAGGGAATAGCTCTTCCCATTATTGCAATCATCGAAAGTTGTGTAAATGTATCTGTTTATACAAACATTTACACAACTTTTTTCTATTTCTATGAACAATGTTGTGCAGACTGTTCTTTTTTAGCCAATATGCACAACTTTATCTCGCTTACATCTTTAAGAGTTGTGCATAGGTTAATAGACCTCACTATTTTACACAACAGCTGCACGAATTTACTATGTAAAGATTATTTCCGGGCTAAAAAGTTGTGCTAATTTAGTGTATTATTAACTGTCTACAAAACTCTTCTCTGATTAAACTCACAAAAGTTGTGTATCATCTCTACATATCTCTTTACCTGCAAAACTCTTCAATAATCTTGTCTATGAGCTGCGTATTAATATTCCCGTATATATCTTCAAAAGTAAAAATAATATCTTCCCACGGCTTGAATCCGTTCTCTAAGTAAAACTTAACTTTCCACATGACATCTTCCATATATTCAGCGTTTCCTATCATTCCAAAATGCTCAAGAATCTTAATACGATTTTCACTTTTTACTAAAATCCTAAAGTCAGGAACAATTATTTTTCCATTAATTTTTATGACTTCTTCATACCTATATTCGATTTTCTTTGTAAAGAAAATATTTGAAATAATGGCTTCAGATTTTGATCTGACAAAATCACCTTTTAAAGTCTGATGAACCAAATGTTCTGAGTATTTCTGACTTCTTTCATATTTACTACTACCCCAGCTAGAAGAATTTTGTTTGCTTAAATTAAAATAATCGATTGGCATTTCTCTATAAGCTTTCGGTGACTGTGTCATCATCTCTTCTAAGTTTATCGATATGTACTCCTGTCCTATTTTCTGAAGAAGCTTCTGATTTGAATCAATTCTCTTCAGTGCTTCTTCTAAATAGTATCGTTTCTGTAAATCTTTTACTACTTCATTTTCTCCACTGCCCAAATACTTCCGCTCTCCATTTGACAGGTGAAAATAGTAAGGCTTTCCTTTTACAGTATTAACCGAAAGTTTTCCTTCCGGTAAACGCTTCAACTCTTTCCGATAACGCTTTGCAAGCTCGCTTTGATATTCTAGTTCTTTTTCTGCATATAATTTACTATTATACAATATATTACCATCTCCTTTCTGTTATAATTTTCACTATACTGCTGTTGTATGGGGAAATCAATGGTAATTTTCAATCTGCCTACAAGTTTTATTCATAAAAAAACTGCGCACTTGCTTTTGAAACAAATGCGCAATCCTTCTTTTTCACGTTTTTACATCATTACGCTTATGACTTTTGGATTATATCCGCCAGCAGCCAGCGCTTCAATGATTTTTTTCTTATGGTCAGGACCGAATGCCTCAATGGTAATTTTCAGTTCCACTGCCGCATTTCTATTGGTGCTGACAAACTGATTATGATCCAGTCTGATAACATTGCCCTGCTCTTTGGCGATAATACTTGCTACATTAACGAGCTCACCTGGCTTGTCCGGCAAAAGCGTAGATACGGAAAAGATTCGCTCTCTATGAATCAGTCCGTGCTGTACTACCGAAGACATGGTTATAATGTCCATATTGCCACCGCTGAGAATGGAAACAATTTTCTTTCCTTTTACCTTCAGGTGCTTCAGTGCAGCCACCGTCAAAAGTCCGGAGTTTTCTACAACCATCTTGTGATTTTCTACCATATCCAGGAAAGCTACCACCAATTCATCGTCCTCTACTGTAATGATATCATCGATGTTTTCTTTAAGGTAAGGAAAAATACTGACACCCGGCGTTTTCACAGCTGTACCGTCAGCAATTGTACTGATTGTAGGCAGAGTTACTGGCTCACCAGCTTTCAGCGAAGCCTGCAGGCAGTTTGCACCTGCCGGTTCAACGGCAATAACTTTAATCTTTGGATTCAGCATTTTAGCCAGCGTTGATACGCCAGTCGCAAGACCGCCGCCGCCAACAGGAACCAGGATATAATCCACTATAGGCAATTCTTTAATGATTTCCATAGCGATGGTTCCTTGACCTGTTGCTACTGCTGGATCATCAAAGGGATGAATAAAAGTATATCCTTTCTCCTCCGCCAGCTGCTTTGCATGGGCTGCAGCCTCGTCATAAACATCACCGTAGAGAACCACTTCCGCACCATAGCTCTTTGTACGGTTCACTTTCATCAAAGGCGTAGTAGTCGGCATAACGATAACCGCTTTACAGCCATAAGCCTTTGCCGCATAAGCAACCCCCTGGGCATGATTGCCAGCAGAAGCTGTAATCAACCCCTTTGCACGTTCTTCGTCTGTTAATGTACTAATTTTATAATACGCGCCTCGAATTTTGTATGCACCGGTCACCTGCATATTTTCCGGCTTCAAATAGACTTTATTTCCGGTCTGTTCACTGAAATAGTCACTGTAAAGCAAATTAGTCGCTACCGCAACTTTCTTTACGACCTCCGTCGCCTGCTCAAATTTATCTAATGTTAACATCTTCTGTTTTCCTTTCCAAAAAATCTCTAGGAATTATTATACTCCTTGTGTGTATGCACTGCAAGGAAAAACTGTATTCCGTCACGGCAAGCCTGTGAAAAATGGTCATCGTGATTTCTGCTCGAATTCATATGTAAAGCAGCCACTTTATTGCCAATATTGACAGAAATCAAAAAAAGTGTCAATCCTGTCAATGTTTTTACGGTGAAACATTGACAAAATTGACAGATTCTCGTTTTTTTGTCAACATTGGCAATATTTAAGCCATCCTAGGTAAGAATTCAGCCTGTTTATTGACAAAATCTCGTAAATTAACGAAATTTGTCAATGTAAAATAGAAAAAAGCGTTCATGCCTTCCCGTGTTCCATACCACAGATACCAATCCCACCTTTCCATAAAGTAAAACTTTGGGATGGGTGTCCAGAAACCTTGTTGCCCCGGACAATCACAACAGGGTCATTGCTTCTGCAACAACCCCGTTATTATCAATCAGGTTAGTCTTCCAGCATGACTGCACCTTTGTTGGACGGTGCAACCATCTTAGAATATCTGTAAAGCCAGCCGCTCTTTACATTCGGTTCGCGCGGCACATAAGTTTCACGCCGTTTTGCAAATTCTTCCTCTGAAACTTTCGCATTAACACTGGAGTTTGGAATATCGATTTCGATGATATCGCCTTCCTTAAGCAGTCCGATTTCGCCGTCGCTGGCAGCTTCCGGACAAACGTGACCGATAGAAGCACCACGGCTTGCACCGCTGAATCTACCGTCTGTAATCAGTGCTACGGTTTTATCCAGCTTCATCCCGGCAAGGGCACTGGTCGGATTGAGCATTTCTCGCATGCCCGGACCGCCCTTTGGACCCTCATAGCGGATTACGACTACGTCGCCGTCTACAATCTTTCCGTTGTAAATTGCATCAATGGCGTCTTCTTCACAGTCAAAAACTCTTGCCGGACCACTGTGGGTCAGCATTTCCGGTGCGACTGCACTTTTCTTAACAACACAGCCGTCCTTTGCGATGTTGCCCCAAAGAATAGCAAGTCCGCCTGTTTCGCTGTACGGATTGTCAGAAGGACGCATTGCGCCCGAATCCAGCGAACCTTTTCCTTCAATATTTTCACCTACGGTTTTTCCGTTTGCGGTCAAAAGTGTCGTATCGATGAGACCTTTTTTGGAAAGTTCAGCAAGAACACCCTGCACACCGCCTGCGTTATTCAGGTCATGCATGTGTGTGCCGCCAGCAGGCGCCAGATGACACAGATTCGGTGTCTTTGCACTCATTTCGTTGAACAACTCCAGATTCAGTTCTACCCCTGCTTCGTGAGCAATTGCCAAAAGGTGCAATACGCTGTTTGAAGAACAGCCCAGCGCCATATCGCAGGCAAGAGCGTTTCTGATTGCCTTTTCGTTTACAATATCTCTGGCCTTAATATCTTTTTCAACCAGGTTCATGATTGCCATACCTGCGTGCTTTGCAATCATCATTCTGCCGCTGTGTACAGCCGGAACTGTGCCGTTGCCCGGCAGTGCGATGCCCAGCGCTTCGCATAGACAGTTCATGCTGTTTGCCGTATACATACCGGAGCAGGAACCGCAGCCCGGACAGGTATTCTGTTCAAATTCCAGCAGCCCTTCATCATCGATGATATCCGCTTTGCGAGCGCCGACTGCCTCAAACATCTTGGAAAGAGATGTCTCTACACCGCCTACAAGTCCGCTCATCATAGGACCTCCGGAGCAAACCACAGTTGGAATGTTCAGACGCAGTGCGCCCATCAGCATGCCTGGTACGATTTTGTCGCAGTTCGGAACCAAAACCAGACCATCAAACTGATGCGCATTTGCCATAGTTTCTACGCTGTCTGCAATCAGTTCCCGGCTTGCCAGAGAATATTTCATACCGATATGCCCCATAGCAATACCATCACAAACACCGATAGCAGGCACCATAATCGGTGTGCCACCTGCCATTCTGACACCAGCTTTTACTGCTTCGGTCACTTTATCTAAATGCATATGTCCGGGAACTATCTCACTGTGTGCAGAAACCACACCAATCAGCGGACGTTCCAGTTCTTCTTTCGTGTAACCCATAGCATAAAAAAGGCTTCGCATCGGAGCCTTTTCTACGCCTCTGGTTACGTTATCACTTCTTCTTGACATAATAACTGTAACCTTTCTTTATTTCTTTAACCAGCTCATCATAGCACGGAGTTCAGCGCCAACCTTGCACAGCAGGTGGGAAGCCTCCATCTTTCTGGTTGCAAGGAATCTCGCTTTTCCACCAGCGTTGAATTCCTGAATAAATTCACTTGCGAAAGTACCGTCCTGAATTTCTCTGAGAACGTTTTTCATTTCTTTTCTGGTTTCGTCTGTAATCAGTCTTCTGCCGGTTCTGTAATCACCGTATTCAGCAGTGTTGGAGATGGAATATCTCATCTTATCGAAACCACCTTCGTTAATCAGGTCAACGATCAGCTTCATTTCGTGGATACATTCAAAGTAAGCCATTTCCGGTTCATATCCTGCTTCTACCAAAGTGTCAAAGCCAGCCTTCATCAGCTCAGTTACACCGCCGCACAGAACTGCCTGTTCACCAAAGAGGTCAGTTTCAGTTTCTTCTTTAAATGTAGTTTCCAAAATACCTGCTCTGCCGGCACCAATACCGCTTGCATAAGCCAGCGCATAATCTTTCGCTTTGCCGGAAGCATCCTGATAAACAGCAATCAGAGAAGGAACGCCCTTGCCTTCTACATACTGACTTCTTACAGTGTGTCCAGGTCCTTTTGGTGCAATCATGATAACATCGATGTCCTTAGCAGGAACAATCTGGTTAAAATGAATATTAAAGCCGTGAGCAAATGCGAGTACATTGCCTTCCTTCATGTGCTTTTCAACCTGTTCCTTATAAATCTTTGCCTGCAATTCGTCCGGTGTCAGCATCATAACGATATCGCCTGCTTCTGCAGCTTCTTCGATACCCAAAACTTTGATTCCAGCAGCTTCAGCCTTTGCAGCATGAGCGGAACCCGGTCTCAAACCTACTACTACGTTCACACCGCTTTCGGCAAGGTTCATTGCATGTGCATGGCCTTGGCTTCCGAATCCGATAATGGCAACAGTTTTGCCGTCTAACAAACCTAAGTTACAATCCTGGTCATAATACTTCGTAATCATTTTTATCTATCTCCTTTAAAATTAATTATCTTTTTTTGCGGTATTGCCTTCAATGCCGGTAATACCAGTTCTGCAGACTTCCAGCACATTGTATTCAGCAATAACCTTCATAAACCCGTCGATTTTCTCCGGTGTTCCGGTCAACTCGATAATCATACTGTCTCTGGAAAGATCTACAATCTTGCCTCTGTAAATATCTACGATTTCCTTGATTCCAGCACGCTGTGCCGGTGCTGCTTCAACTTTCAGCAGCAGCAGTTCTCTATAAAGGCTGTATTCCTGATCTAAAATATAGATTTCTTTTACTACCTCCAGCTTTTCAGTCTGGGTGATAATCTGCTGCATAGACTGTTCAGTCGCACTGAATACGATGGTAATTCTGGACAGGGTCGGATCATTGGTTGCAGACACTGTCAAAGAATCAATATTAAATCCTCTTCTGCCGAAAAGGCTGACAACTTTCGTCAATACGTTTGCCTGATTCAGGACAAGAACGCTGACGATTTCTCTCTTTAATGGTTTATGCATTGCGTTCCCTCCCTAGTCAATAATCATATCTTCAACGGTTTTACCGTTTGGAATCATCGGAAGCACTCTTTCCTCTCTGGAAATGGTGCAGTCAATCCAAACCGGGCCTTCTTCCTTCAGAGCCTGCTCCATTGCGGCCTTCAGTTCTTCTACAGAATCCGCACGGAATCCCTTTGCGCCAAAGGCTTCTGCCAGTTTTACAAAGTCGGTCTTCCTTTCCGGTGTGGTGTTGGAATAACGCTTATCATAGAATAGAGTCTGCCACTGGTAAACCATACCCAGCACCTTGTTGTTCATGATTATGGTGATAATTGGCAAGTTCTGACTTACTGCAGTACATGCCTCATTCAGGTTCATATGGAAAGAACCGTCGCCTGTAATATGTATCACTCTGTCATTAGGACAAGCCAGCTTTGCACCGATTGCTGCGCCATAGCCAAAGCCCATGGTGCCCAGTCCGCCGCTTGTTAGGAACTTCTTCGCCTTATTATGTCTGATATACTGCGCTGACCACATCTGATGCTGACCTACGTCAGTTACATAAATGGTGTTTTCATCGGTCATATCGCAGAGAGTATCGATAATATCTTTCGGGTGCAGCTCGCATTCGCCGGATCTGACCACTTTTGCGGTATTTCTCCAAGTGAGAACCTCCTGGTGCCAGGACTCATGTTTCTGTGCCTTTACTTCAGGCAGTGCGCGAATCAAAAATTCCTTTACATCGCCGACACAGCACTTATCAATCATAACGTTCTTGTTGATTTCACTGCGGTCGATGTCAACCTGTACAATCTTTGCTCTGCGGCCGAATTTCTCTGGTGTCAAAGCTACACGGTCAGAGAATCTTGCTCCCAGTGTAATAACCAAATCAGCCTGGTCGATTGCTCTGTTTGCTGCTGCGGTTCCGTGCATACCTACAAGACCAAGATTCAGCTCATGGTCGTAGCCGATTACACCAGCCGCCATCAAGGTGTATGTCGCAGGAATATCTGCTTTCTCCAAAAATTCAACTACTTCCTTCTCTGCGCCTGAAGCAACTACACCGCCGCCAATATATGCAACCGGTCTTTCTGCCTCATTAACCATAGCAACAATTGCATCAATGTCTTCCTTGTCCATCTGCGGCACCGGTTTCAGCTGAAGCGGTGGTTTATTTGTATATTCAATGCTCGCAGCAGTTACGTCCTTCGTAATGTCCACGAGGACAGGACCCTTTCTCCCGCTGTTTGCAATCTTGAAAGCTTCTCGAAGTGCTGGTTCAAGATCTTCTATCCTGTTTACGAAGAAATTGTGCTTCGTAATAGGAAGCGTGACACCGGTAATACTGATTTCCTGGAATGCGTCTCTTCCGATTAAGGAATCGGCAACATTGGCTGTAATGGCAACCATTGGAATACTGTCCATAAATGCTGTCGCTATGCCGGTGACCAGATTGGTTGCCCCCGGTCCGCTAGTGGAAAAAACTACACCAGTTTTGCCTGTGGCTCTGGCATAGCCATCAGCCGCATGGGAAGCACCCTGTTCGTGGGCAGTGAGTACATGCTTAACCCTGTCGCTATACTTATAAAGTTCATCAAAGATATTCAGTGCAGTGCCGCCTGGATATCCAAATACAGTATCAACGCCATGATCGAGCAATACTTCTATCACCACTTGTGATCCTGTCAATTTCATACTCTCTCTCCTTTTCTTTAGAATCTTATGGGCATTCTTTCGCCCTTATATTATTATAGCCGCAAGTATGTAAATGTCAACACTTTTTTTCAATATTTTTTGTTGTAATCCAACAAAAAATATTTTCAATTATTTTGTGAAAACACAAATTTTACTGTTGACAATTATGACTTTATCCTTTATATTATTAAATAGCTGAAATTTACGTCTGCCAAGACGGGAATAAGCTATAATGTTGGTTTTGCAGAGAGCGGCGTTTGGTGAAAGTCCGTAAACCTTTTATAGTGTCTCACCCCCGAGCAGCGTTCAAAGAGTGGGCGCGCACTTTTCTACATTATATATAGAAAAAGCGTGTCAAAAAGAGTGGTACCGCGGAAACAAGGTTCTTACATCAATGTAACAAGTTTTCGTCTCTTTTGCGGTTTGGAAAAATCGTCAAAAGAGACGATTTTTTATGCCCTAACCGCTAAGCTACTTTCCTACACTGATATACAAACGGAGGTATTACAACATGAAAAACTTTGAAAAGTACAGACCCGGCTACTTTACGCCGCCGATGGACATTTCTCAGATGGAATGGCCGAAAAAAGATCACATTGAAAAAGCGCCGATGTGGTGCAGCGTTGACCTACGCGATGGAAACCAGGCGCTGGTCGTTCCCATGAGCCTGGAAGAAAAATTGGATTTTTTCCAGTATTTGGTTTCCCTCGGCTTTAAAGAAATCGAAATTGGCTTCCCTGCCGCGTCCGAAACTGAATATGAATTCACCCGTACTCTGATTGAAAAGAATTTGATTCCCGACGACGTGACCGTACAGGTGCTGACTCAGTCCAGAAAGCACATCATCGACAAAACCTTTGAAGCCCTCCGCGGCGCAAAGAAAGCGATTGTACATTTATATAACTCCACTTCCTTTGCCCAAAGGCAGCAGGTGTTCCGGGCTTCCGAAGAAGAGATTATTCAAATTGCCAAAGATGGTGCAGTGCTGATGAATGAATACGCGACAAAATTCCCAGAGACGAAATTCCAATTCGAGTATTCTCCGGAAAGTTTTACAGGAACGGAAATTGAGTTCGCAGAACGAATCTGCAACGAAGTCATCGACATCTGGCAGCCGACAGCGGATAATAAAGTCATCATCAACCTGCCAGCTACTGTGCAGATGTCTATGCCGCACGTTTATGCGAACCAGATTGAATACATGAGCAAACATTTACATAACAGAGAAAACGTTCTCATCTCCCTGCACCCACACAACGACAGAGGCACCGGCGTTGCCGATGCTGAACTGGGGCTTTTGGCAGGCGGTGACAGAATTGAGGGTACCCTCTTCGGAAACGGTGAACGCACCGGCAATGTAGATATTATCACCATTGCCATGAATATGTTTACCCACGGTATCGATCCTTGTCTGGACTTTTCCAATATGCCAGAAGTTGTAGAGAAGTACGAAGAATATACCGGCATGCACGTTGATCCGCGTCAGCCTTACGGCGGCGAACTGGTCTTCGCGGCGTTCTCCGGCTCTCACCAGGATGCGATTTCCAAGGGCATGAAATGGAGAGAAGAAACAGATCCAAACAGATGGACGGTACCTTATCTGCCAATTGACCCCCATGATGTAGGCAGAGCCTACGACGGCGACGTCATCAGAATCAACAGCCAGTCCGGCAAAGGCGGCGTTGCCTATATTCTGGAACATAACTTCGGGTACGCAATTCCAAAGAATATGATGAGCGAAGTCGGCTACATGATGAAGGATATTTCCGACAAAAGCCACGAAGAACTTTCACCCGAAGAAATCTTTGAAGCGTTCAAGGCAGAATACATCAATGACTTTTCGCCGATCGACATTACAGATGCATCCTTCAGCCACTTCTCCTCTACTAAGGATGACAATGAAGTGTACGGCGTAAGAATGCGTGCTGTGATCGACGGACAAAGCTACAATCTGGAAGCAGAAGGAAACGGTCGTCTGGACGCGGTGAGCAATGCGCTTCGAAAGACCGAATATCACTTTGACTATAAGTTCATCACCTATTCAGAACATGCCATCAGCGCGGATTCCAATTCCAAAGCAGCTGCCTATGTCTGCATCGCTGATGAAAAAGACAACTACTACTGGGGCGTCGGTACCCATGCCGATATCATTCTCGCTTCCGTCAATGCACTGGTCAGCGCACTGAACCGAATGAACAAGCGAATTCATTTCGTGAAGTAATGAACAAGCGATGTAATTAACGATACAGTTCTTGAAGTTGTGCAGATTTGCGAAATACAAGCCATTTTGCACAACTATGAGGCTTACAAAGTTTCAAAAGTTGTGCATATCCCGCAAAATCAGAGCTATCTGCACAACCCAGACGAATCAAAACCCTCAAAAGTTGTGCATTTCATGCAAATACAAGCCATTTTGCACAACTATAAGGCTTACAAAGTTTCAAAAGTTGTGCATATCCCGCAAAATCAGAGCTATCTGCACAACCCAAACGAATCAAAGCGCTCAAAGGTTGTGCATTTCATGCAAATATAAGGCATTTTGCACAACGCAGCAAGAACCTGCACTTCACATCCGAAACCCCAACCCCATCAATTCCACAGGAGGTAATCAGAACAATGGGAATGACAATGACACAGAAAATTTTAGCAGCCCATGCCGGTCTCGACACTGTCGCGGCCGGTCAGCTGATCGAATGTAATCTGGACGTGGTAATGGCAAACGACATTACCGGTCCTATGGCGCTGCCGATCTTCCGGCAAATGGCGGATAAAGTCTTCGACAAGGACAAAGTCGTACTGGTTCCAGACCATTTCACGCCGAACAAAGATATCAAGTCCGCACAGAACGCCAGAGATATTCAGGACTTTTCCAGAGAACAAGGTCTCACCCACCACATGGTTCAGGGAAAATGCGGCGTAGAACACGGTATTCTGCCTGAACAGGGTATCGTTTATGCCGGTCAATGTATTATTGGCGCTGACTCTCACACCTGCACCTACGGCGCGCTAGGCGCATTCGGCACCGGCGTCGGCACCACCGACATCGCAAGAGGTATGGCGACCGGTCAGGCATGGTTCAAAGTGCCTACCGCGATCAAATTCGAACTGAAAAATAAACCATCCCGCTATGTAACAGGCAAAGACATCATCCTACACATCATCGGAAAAATCGGCGTAGACGGCGCTCTATATCAATCCATGGAATTTGTCGGCGACGGCACCTGCTACTTAACCATGGACGATCGTTTCACCATCTGCAACATGGCAATCGAAGCCGGCGCTAAAAACGGTATCTTCCCGGTCGACGAACAGACCATCGCTTACATGGAAGAACACGCACCGGGAAAAGACTACCAGATTTTCACAGCAGATGACGACGCAATCTATGAACAAACCATCGAAATCGACCTTGCTGAGATTAGACCAACCGTAGCATTTCCGCACCTGCCGGGCAACGCCCACACCATCGACGAAGTCGAAGCCGGTGAAAAAATCATGATTGACCAGGTTGTCATCGGCTCCTGCACCAACGGTCGCATGAGCGATATGAGAAAAGCAGCCGCAATCCTGAAAGGCAAAACCGTACATCCAGAGGTTCGTGTCATGGTCATCCCTGCTACTCAGAAAATCTTCCTGCAGTGTATGGAAGAAGGACTTGCGAAAATTTTCGTAGAAGCAGGATGCGCCTTCAACACTCCTAGCTGCGGCGCCTGCATGGGCGGTCACATGGGTGTCATGTGCAAAGGCGAAAAATGCGTATCCACATCCAACAGAAACTTTGTGGGTCGTATGGGCGATGTGGAATCCCTGATTTACCTGGCTTCCCCAGAAGTTGCTGCAGCCAGCGCTCTGGCAGGCTATATCGCAAATCCTGAAAAGATTGGAGGAGAAAAATAATGGACGCAAAAGGCAAAGTTTTGAAATATGGTGATAACGTAGACACTGACGTCATCATTCCCGCAAGATACTTAAATTCCTTTGACGCAAAGGAACTGGCAACCCACGCGATGGTCGACATTGATCCAACCTTTGTGGAACGACTGGAACCTGGCGACATCATGGTCGCCGGTAAAAACTTCGGCTGCGGTTCTTCCAGAGAGCACGCCCCACTGGTACTGAAAACAGCGGGCGTCAGCTGCTTAATCGCAGAGAGTTTTGCAAGAATTTTCTATAGAAACGCCATCAACATCGGCTTTCCAATTCTGGAATGTGAAGAAGCCGCCAAAGACATCGCGGAAGGCGACGCCGTGGAAGTAGACTTTCAGACCGGCGTCATCTATAACCGGACCAAAGGCGCTGAGTATCAGGCACAGCCATTCCCGGAATTTTTGCAGAAAATGATTGGCGCAGGTGGTCTGGTTAATTATGTCAATTCCAACAAATAACAAGGAGAAAGATCAATGAATTATAAAATTGCTGTAGTCAAAGGCGACGGCATCGGACCTGAAGTCATCGCCGAGACGATAAAAGTATTAGATAAAATCGGAGAAAAGTTCGGTCACACCTTCGAATACACTTATGTCCTTGCCGGTGGAAACGCCATCGACGAAGCGGGTCAGTGCCTGCCCCCGGAAACCATTGAGATCTGCAAAAAATCCGACGCCGTTTTGCTGGGCGCTGTAGGCGGTCCTAAATGGGATCACCTGCCGGGTGACGAACGCCCGGAGCGAGCGCTTCTGGGACTTCGCAAAGCCCTGGGGCTCTTTGCCAACCTGCGCCCTGCCATGGTCTTTGATGAATTGGCTGATGCTTCCCCGCTGAAACCGGAGCTTTTGGCGGGCGGTCTTGATATCGCCGTGGTCAGAGAATTGACCGGCGGCATCTACTTTGGAAAAAAAGGCATCATCGAAAACACCGATTTAGGTCCTGCCGCCTACGACGTGGAACAGTACGCAGAAGAAGAAGTACGCCGCATCGCGAAAGTCGCTTTTGATATGGCGATGAAGCGGGACAAAAAGGTAACCAGCGTCGACAAAGCCAACGTTCTAGAAAGCTCTCGCCTCTGGAGACGGATTGTAGGTGAAGTCGCAAAAGAATATCCGGAAGTAGAACTGGAAAATTTCTATGTAGACAATGCCGCTATGCAGCTCGTGCGAAATCCGAAGCAGTTTGACGTCATCGTCACCAGCAACATCTTCGGCGATATTCTCTCCGACGAGGCAAGCCAGATCACCGGCTCCATCGGTATGCTGCCGTCGGCAAGTCTGGCGGAAGGCAATTTCGGCATGTACGAACCAGTCCACGGCTCTGCACCTGACATCGCAGGACAGAATCTGGCAAACCCGATTGCCACGATTCTCTCTGCCGCCATGATGCTGCGTTATACCTTCGGACTGACTGCCGAATCAGACACCATTGAAAACGCTGTCAAAAAATTCTTAGCCAAAGGATACAGAACACCGGACATTGCGGCAGGCGGTTCTTCTATCGGCACAAAAGAAGCCGGGGATTTGATTGCGCAACTGCTCTAGTTCACCCTTTTCGAAACTATCTATTTCTAAAAAGTCTCCTGGTGCAAGTCCCGCACTGCGGGACTTTTTTTTTCGTTTCACCAGGCTTAAGAATTATTAAGAAAAAATCCAACAAATTCCTATTGATTTTCCCTCCGGTTTTGCTATCATTATATATACATCTAATAATAAGGGGACTACACATCATGACAAAAGAAAAGAAAACAAATAGCAAAAAATTTTTGATTTTTATCATAGTCTTACTCCTTTTGGTAAGCCTATTTTTTATGCAATATTTTAAAAGCAACGAAAACGCTGCATACAGCGAAAAGAAAATCAGGACAAATATCTCTACCATTGCAACCTTTGATTATTCCAAGGTTACGACCATCGAGGCACAGATTAAAAATCTGGAAATTACAGAAGCCCACGGTACTTTTGATGTAACGGAAACACTTTCCAAAGACCAGTATAGAAAAATCTTCTCCACAAGCGCCATTCTCGGCGATTCTATCACTGAGGGGCTTGCTGACTACGGCTGGCTAGGAAATGAGCAGGTTTTCTGTAAAATCGGCGCGTCCATTATCAGCGGCGACGACCTATTCACGTCTGCCGCAAATACTTATCCAGGATTTGCATTCTGCTCTTTCGGCATGAATGACATGGGAAATTATAACGGCAATGCGGATGCATTTATTGAGAAATATACCACTCTGATTCAGGAATTTAAAAAAATCTCTCCAAATACAATCATTCTGGTTAATGGGATTACACCGCCGACCAAAAACGCAATTGCCTCTAATCCAATCCTGGGCAATTACAAGAAATTTAACAACGCTCTGAAACAGATGTGCAAGGATTTAAAATTAACCTATATTGACAATACTTATATCATAGAAGAACATCCTGAGTTTTATGCCGGCGACGGTATCCATGTCACAGCCGATTACTACCCGCTCTGGATGAACAATATGATTCTGAAGGCAGGCATATAATGATTAAAAAAGCAGTTTTCGTCCTAATTTTGATTTTATTTCTTGCCGGTGTCTATGAGAGCGCCGGTGCAAACGATATTCCCATGGAGGATATTGAAACACAACTGACCACAGCATGCGATATGACCCACATGACAAAGTGTGATAACCGAAATCTGATGCAGTTTTTTGGTCTGGATTATGAACAGTACGATTCTCACCTCTACTATAAAGGAAAAGAGGCGCTCAGCGTCGATGAAGTACTGATTGTAAAAGCCCATGAAAAATCTGATTTAGATGGGGTCAAAGATGCCGTCGAAAAACGCATCGCATCGCAAACCGCAACCTTTGATGGATACGGTCCTGCGCAGGTTGCGCTGCTTTCAGATGCCGTGATTATCACAAAAGGAAATTATTTATTTTACTGCACTGATCAACATGCAGAAAAATTTGGGGAGGTGTTCTGCGATGCTGTTCAGTAGTATCCTGTTTTTATTTTACTTTCTGCCGGTGACGTTGTTCATCTACACCATCGTCCCCCGCAGACTAAAAAATCCGGTTCTGCTCATTGCCAGCATTTTCTTCTATAGCTGGGGAGAGCCGATTTATGTGATCCTGATGCTGTTCAGCGCTGTCTTCAATTATCTTATGGCAATCGATATCAGGCGTGAACAGATTCATAACAAAACCGGAAAAAGCACACTGATTTTTACAGTTATCGTCAATCTGTTTATCCTGTGCTTTTTTAAATACTACGGCTTCCTCATGGACACCATAAACGACCTGCTTGGTACTGAAATCAAATATACAGCGCTAGCACTGCCCATCGGTATTTCTTTTTATACCTTTCAGGCACTTTCCTATATTTTCGATGTATACAGAGGCAACGTGCACGTACAGCGAAACCTGCTGCATTTTGCACTCTATCTTGCCCTCTTCCCGCAGCTGATTGCAGGTCCTATTGTCAAATACAAAGACATCGCACTACAGCTCGAGGAAAGAACCCTCACATTGGAAAAATTTGGAGAAGGTACACGCCGCTTTCTGATCGGACTTGGCAAAAAAGTCATTCTCGCCAATAATCTGGGGGCAATTCACGCTGCTGTGACTGCACTGCCCGACCAGCAAGTTTCTGTACTCACCTATTGGATCGGCATCATCTGTTATACTCTGCAGATTTACTTCGATTTCAGCGGCTATTCCGATATGGCAATCGGTCTTGGCAAAATGTTCGGATTTGAATTCTTAGAAAACTTCAATTACCCGTATATTTCCAAAACCGTTACCGAATTCTGGCGCAGATGGCATATGTCCCTATCGACCTGGTTCAGAGAGTATGTCTATATCCCGCTGGGCGGCAATCGTGTTTCCACAAAGCGGCATATTCTCAACTTGCTGATTGTATGGTCATTGACTGGACTCTGGCACGGCGCCAGCTGGAATTTCGTTGCATGGGGTCTTTACTATGGCATCCTGCTGATTCTTGAGAAATATTTCCTGGGAAATCATTTAGAAAAATGTCCCGCCTCTGTCCAGCATATCTATACGATGCTCATCGTCGCCATCGGCTGGGTCTTCTTCAGCAGTGAAACCTTAACCGGCGCACTGCAGTATCTGCAAGTGCTCTTCTGCGCAGGCGGCGTTCCCCTTGCAGATACTATGACGCTATACCTGCTGCGCACCAACTGGGTATTCCTGCTGCTTGGAATTCTCATTGCGACCCCAGAACCAATGAAGCAGTTTGAAATCCTGCGCAAACGAAATGGACTGCTCAGTACCCTGCTATTACTGGGACTCCTTGCCCTGTGCACTGCTTACCTAGTATTCAGCAGCTATAACCCGTTTCTGTATTTTAGGTTCTAATGGTTCCGTCCCAAGAGGACGAGCAATGGCGAAGTTCGATTGGTCTGACGGACCTTATGCTTTAAATCCCCAAGAAAGCAAGCCCACGGCGAAGCTTGATTGGCAGGATTTAGTCGTATAATGGTTCCGTCCCAAGAGGACGAGCAATGGCGAAGTTCGATTGGTCTGACGGACCTTATGCCTTAAATCCCCAAGAAAGCAAGCCCACAGCGAAGCTTGATTGGCAGGATTTAGTCGTATAATGGTTCCGTCCCAAGAGGACGAGCAAACTGCCAAACGGTAATATAAATTGCAAAAAAAGGATTATCAATTATGAACAAAAAATCAACCGATACAATATTAGGGCTTTGTTTCATCGCTGTTCTTGCGGGGGTCTTCCTCTGCAATCTGTTCAGCAGTGATCAAAGTTTTTCAGAAGAAGAAAACAGAGTACTACAGGATAAACCGACTTTCACCTTTTCTTCTTATGTAGAAGGTCGCTATGAAAAAAAACTGGAATCCTATGTCAACGACCAATTTCCTGCCAGAAATACGTTCATAAAAATCAAAACAGCATCTGACGTGACCTGCGGCAAGCTGGAATCAGGCGGCGTCTACCGCTGCAAAGATAACTACTTGATGGAATCTATCACGGAACCTTCAGAGCACTGGATGAAATCCACCCTCTCCAGTCTGACCCAGTTCAAACGTCAGTACAAAAAACTGAACATGTACTTTATGCTGGCGCCAAATGCCGCCAATATTCTGTGCGACAAATTGCCTGCAACCGTAATCACTGCAGATCAAAACCAATCTATTAATCAGTTTAATAAAGGAGTCGAAGACTGCGGCATCAAGCCTATTGATGTGCGTTCCATCTTAACCAAAAACGCAAAGCAAAATACACAGCTCTACTATAGAACCGACCATCACTGGACCACCGACGGTGCGTTTCTCGCATATAAAGAAGCTGTTTCCATTATGAAACTGACCGATAATGTAAGCTATAAACGCTATGTCGTAAAAAACGATTTTCGCGGCACCCTGGCTTCCAAAAGCGGTTTCACCAACGGTCAAAATGACCCGCTAACCATTTACTTGCCAAATAAAGACAAAGATTACCATAATTCCGTCATTTACTATGCGGATACCAAAACGAAGACAACGGAGTTTTACCAGCTTGACAATCTGGATACCAAAGACGCTTATACCGTATTCGGCGGCAGCAACCATCCGATGTACACCATCAAAACCCCTACTGCCTCCGAAAAAAAATTACTGCTGGTCAAGGATTCTTACGCTAACAGCATGATTCCGTTCCTTGCACAGAATTTCCGCGAAATCGTCGTCGTCGATCCTCGCTATTTCTTTGATGATATCAACGATATCATTAAATCAGAAGGCATCACGGATGTACTGTTTCTCTACAATGCTAATACCTTCTTTGCAGACAACTCGCTGGAAATGATGCTGACAGCGTAAATACGATAAATAAAAAGAACGCCCTGCATGTATGAACCACAGGGCGTTCTTTTTGTTTATGATATAGCGCGATAAGTCACCTTCCCGCCTGTCATAGTTAGAACAACTTTTGCTTCGGAAATTTCCTCCGCGGGAATTTCAAACAGATTTCTGTCAAGCACGGTCAAATCCGCATACTTGCTGACGGAAATCGTGCCCCGAACGCCTTCGCTGAATCCTGCATACGCCCCTTCATAGGTAAACGCCCGCAGCGCTTCTTCTAAGGTCAACCCGTACTGGGGATACCAGGTCTTGCCGGAAACCGGATCTTTACGGGTTACCGCATACTGCAGATTGGGCAGGATATCAAATTTCTCCACCGGGCAGTCAGAGCCTGCGCACTGGTGCACGCCCAGCTCAGCAAACCTTCGCCAGTTATAACTGGTAGCCTCCAGTTCTTCCCCTACGCAGTCTTCTACGATATGCATATCATAGCGAACAAAAATCGGCTGAATATATGCCAGCAAATTCAGTTTCTGAAACCAATCCTGCTGCTTTTCGCTCATGATCTGGCAATGGACAATCCCGTGGCGAAGATTCGCCTTTGGATTCTCATAATGCGCCCTGCGCAGCGCATTCAGCGTCTGTTCCAGTGCACCGTCGCCGATACAATGAATCGCCATCTGCATTCCGTACTCCTGCGCCAAGGATATCATCTCCTGCAGTTTCTCATCGGTATAATTCAGCACGCCACAGGTTTCCGGCGCGTTGCAATACGGCGCAAGCATAGCCGCCGTATGGGCGCCGAGAGATCCGTCTGTAATAATCTTCAGCGGTCCGATTCTGAAAAAACCGTAATCATCGCCGGTTCTGTGCCCTGCTGCAAGAAATTGTTTCAGCTCCGGCAGGGTTTCCAGATTGCACTGTTCATAAATCCGCACATCCAGCTTTCCTGCTTCGGAAAGCTCTCTGTACGCCTGTAAAATCAGCTTCCCGCAGGTGCCCGGCAGCACCGTAAAATCATCGGTATGAACTTCCGTAATACCGGCTCTTGCGGCAGCGCGCGCCGCATCCTGAATCAGTTCCTTCAGTTCATCTAAATCCGGCAGCGGCTCCGCCTCAGAAATGGCGTTTTGCATCTGTTCTCTGACGATACCGTCCGGACAGCTTTCCAAAAGTCCCGAAAGCGCCAGCGCTTTTGTATTGCAAACGGAAATATGCAGACAAGCTCTCTGCAATACCACCGGCACCTCTTCTGAAATCGCATCTAGATCCGTCCTGGTAGGCATGGTTTTTTCTATCCAGTCGTCCTGGTTGAAACCGCCTGCCAGGAGCCATCCACCCTTCTCGCTGATTTCAGAAACTCTGCCGCGGCAAAGCTCCATCGCTTCTGACAGTGACTTAGTCTCTGACAGATCGATGGTTCTCCGAACCATGGCGTCGTAAATAAAATGCAGGTGACTGTCGATAAATCCCGGCACCACGAATCTTCCGGCAAGGTCAATCCGCTCCGTCCTGCTGCTTGCCAGCGCCAGCATCTCCTGGTCACTACCCAGCGCTGCAATCACGCCGTTTTTCACTGCTATAGCGCTGCATGCAGGATATGCCTGATCCTGCGTATAAATTGTTCCGTTGTAGAAAATGGTATCCATAAATGCAATCTCCTTCTGTGATAATACATTTATTATATCAGCTTCCTTTTCCCACTGTAAACAATAAATTCCAGCAAAATCAGCACAATTTATTTACCACTTCTTCGACGGAAAGTCCGGTTTCCGTTTCTCATAGAAGGCTGCCAATCCTTCTTTTGCGTCTTCACTGGTAAAGGCTTTATACCCCAGCAGCGCCTCCGTCTCAAAAGCCTGTTCAGCCGGCATTTCTCTCAGCTTCAGCACAGATTCCTTTGCCGTCTGCACTGCCCTTGTACTGCAGGCGCAGAGCTTCTTTGCCATCTCCATGGCTTTCCCCATCACCTGTTCAGGCGGTACCACCGCATTTAAAAGTCCATAGTCTAACGCCTTTTGCGCATCGATCCTCTCGCCGCTTAAAATCAGTTCCATTGCTCTGACATAAGGAATCTGTCTTGCCAATCTTACCAGCGTGCCGCCGGCAGGCACGATTCCCAGAGAAACTTCCGGAAGGGCAAATACTGCCTGACTGGAAGCCACTCTGATGTCCGACGCCAGCATAATTTCAAAACCGCCGCCCATGCAAAGTCCATTAACTGCGCAAATAAGCGGTTTAAATAGCCTGCTGTGCTTTAAATGTGCTGCGTCCCACTCGTCGATATAATGTCCCTGTCCCAAATACGGAATGGATTCCGTCAGATCCGCCCCGACACAGAAAGCCTTCTCTCCTGTTCCTGTCAAAATGCATACTGCTACATGGTCATCCTTCTGCGCTTTTTCAAAAGCCTCTCCTAAGTCCTGATACATCTGCAGCGTCAGGGTATTCAGCTTTTCCGGTCTGTTAAACCAAATCACTGCAATCCCATCTTTCACCTCATAAGAAATATGCGTCATCACAAAACTCCTTCCTCTGAAAGCACACGGATTTCTTCTTCCGAATATCCCAAAAACTCTTGATAAATTCGGGCGTTGCCTTCTCCGGTCTCCGGCGCGCGGCCCGAAGTATCACACGGCGTTTCACTCAATTTAATCGGTGTTCCGAACAGCTTGCCGTGAGCATTTCCGTAAGCATAGTCGATAAACATGTCCCTGTGATTCAGCTGCGGATCTAAAAGCACCTGATCTATCGTATGAATCGCTGTCAGCGGTAATTTTTCCGCCAGCGCGTCCTGCAGCTCCTGACAGGTATACGCAGAAAACCACTGATTGATTTTCGGCAAAATTCTCCTATTGTAAACTTCTTCGTCAAAGCGCTTTGCCATGGTATCAATTTCAGGATCCTGCAAAAGCCCCGGTTCGCCAAAGAACTCGCAGGTCGTCTTCCAAAAACGATCTGTATAGCCGCCGAAGAAGACTTCGCCGTCCTTTGCTCTGAATTTCCCATAAGGCCTGCAGAGGGGATGATCATTTCCAAGAGGCTGCTGCACCTGGTCTCCCACCGTATAATTGGAAACGGCATTTTCTGTCAGCGCCAGAGAGGCGTCCAGCTGCGCCACGTCCACCAGCTGTCCCTGTCCCGTTTTCTGCGCGTGAATGTACGCAGAAAGAGTTCCAATCGCGCCGAAAAAAGTTGCCGCCAAATCCCCGATAATCGTACCGATTCTGGTCGGTTCACCGGGCATACCGTTCATGGACCAAAGCCCGCTGAGCGCCTGCCCGCTGTTATCATATGCAGGCCATGTCGAATACGGTCCCGTCTGTCCAAATCCCGAAATTGCCGTATAAACCAGCTTCGGATTGTACGTTTTCAAATTTTCATAACCAACACCCAGCTTATCCATTACGCCGGCGCGATAATTTTCCACAACAATATCCGCTTTTTGAACCATCTGCCGGAAAATATCCTTTGCCCGCGGCTCTTTCAAGTTCAACGTGATTGCCTCTTTATTCCTGTTATACTGGGCGAAGAAAGCGCTCTGCCGCTTATCTCCATCTACAAGATATGGCTCAAAATCCCGTGTATAGTCCGGATCACCGGGATTTTCAATCTTAATCACTCTAGCGCCAAGATCGGCTAATATCATCGTTGCATAAGGTCCTGCAACAACTCTTGTTAAATCCAGTATCGTTACACCTTCAAGTGGTTTCATTTTCTTTTTCCTCCAAAAACTCATACCGGAAAGCCTGACTTTTCAGTGACTTTCCGGTATGGATCCAAAACAAGACAGGTCTTTATTTTACAGAATTCATTTCACTTGTGTTATAATCGTTATTTCGTTTCTTTCTTGGCTCTCTTTGCTTCCATATCAGCAAGATAATATTTACCCGGTGTATGGAAGAATTCATCCTGCAGTTTTACAACCTGTGGTACAAGCCAGATAATCGCGATCATATTTGGTATGATGAACAAAGCATTGACAAAATCGTTGAGCTGATATACAACCGTCAGTTCCATACCGAAGGTTACGATGATCATGGTCGCAATGGCGATAAATCTCCATGCAACGCCGGCCTTTGGCGTTTTAAACAGGAACTCCGCCTGTCTCTCATCGTAGAAAATGACTACGGTAATCGTTGTAATAACAAAGAGCAGTACGCAGATTGCCACAAAATAGTCTCCAGCCGCGCCAAATACTGTATGGAACGCCGCCTGTCCCAAAGCGCCGGCATCTACACCCGGCTGCTTCCATACGCCAGTCGTCAGTACAGAAAGCGCCGTCGCTGTGCAGACTAAAATCGTATCTACGCCTACTTCAAAGACGCCCCACATCGCCTGCCGGATCGGATGGTCAACATCGGCTGCCGCATGGGCTGACGGTGCAGAACCAAAGCCCGCTTCGTTGGAATATACACCTCTTGCGGAACCCCAGCGCAGCGCCAGCGCAACGGTAGAACCGGCAAAGCCACCAACTGCGGCGTGCGGTGTAAACGCATAGACAAAGATACTGCCCAGGGAAGGAAGAATCTCACCAGCGTTGCACACTAAAATGATGATAACGCCCAGCAAATAGATCGCTGCCATGATTGGCACTGCCTTTTCCATAACACTGGCAATTCTCTTAATACCGCCGAAGACAATCAGCGCAACAATTGCCGCAACAATGATACCGAATACCGTACCATTAATGCCAAATACCGCAACCTGTGCGCTGGCGGACAGCGTCTGTGAAGCCACCGACGGAATTCCCGCAATCATGGTAAAAAACGCACAGAAAATCGCAATAGCGCGTCCTGCCTTTTTCCCACCGAACAGTTCCTTGACATAGCTGAAAGCGCCGCCGACCCATTCGCCGTTTTCGTTTTTCGTTCTGTATTTCATACAAAGAGCAATTTCAACATATTTGGTACAGCAGCCGACAATAGCGATAATCCACATCCAGAAGATTGCCCCCGGTCCGCCCAGCGCAATGGCTACCGGAACGCCCACGATATTGGACGCGCCGATGGAAGATCCCAGTGCAGAGCATGTTGCTGCAAAAGGAGATATTTTACCGGCTTCTGCTTTCACAAACATCTTGCCAAAGGTCTGGGAACAGATGTAACGGAGCCTTGTAATCTGTGGAAAGCCTAATCGAAGGCTCATATATAATCCGCCGCCAACGATTAAAATCAGAATGGGAAGTCCCCAAAACCAGTTGGCGCACGCAATACAAAAATTCATAATAGCTAGCATCGTTTTTTCCTTTCTATGTTTCTATGTTTGGAAAAGATATTCTGTAAGGATAAAAATCGGATCTGTGCTTTATTGATCCTTTGTCCTGTCATACACACATTCGCCGTCCATATAGGTTTGCATCACCTGAATTTCAGGAAAACGTTCTGGCGGTACATGCAGAATATCCTCTGACAATACCGCAAAATTTGCCCGGAAGCCTTCTGCCAGCTGACCGATATCAGAAAACCCCGCAATCTCAGCCCCCTCTTTCGTATAGAGTCTGATGGCTGTTTCTATATCGATGCTGCCTTTCTCACCGCAGTCCGTTCCATCGTACGCCGTTCTTGATACCGCGCACTTGAGATTCGGAAACGGATCGGACGGATGCGCCCAGGAGGTTGCCGGCGCGTCCGTTGACAGCGCCACTTTCACGCCGCAGTCCAGCATATGGGAAATGGGATAGGTCTCCTTAATCCAGTCCATACCCAAATTGTTTCGATAACTCTCAATTTCAGCATACAGGAAAATCATCTGCGTTGCAAAGGCAATTTTTCCTGCTGCCGCCTTTTCAATGGCATTCTGGGACGGGTCTGTAATATGCTCCATGCGAACAGACGGCATATCACAAAGCCACGGTCCGGTCTGATATGCAAGATCCACAATCCGGTCGATTGCCCGTTTTCCCATAGTGTGTACAGCCAGCTGGCACTGATGTTTCTGACAAAATTCCATGGCGCTTTCGATTTCCTCGTCGCTGCACACAGAAATGCCACATTCGTCACAGGACCCCAAATAGGGTCTGTCCATCCATGCCGTTCTGCCGCCGATACTGCCGTCTGCAATCAGCTTAATTCCATTTCTGTGAATCTGCCTGGATTTGTCTGCTTTCTCAGCGTCCCACCGGAAATCAGGATTTTTACGAATCAAATCCCAAATATAGTACATGCCTACATCCTGCCGGAATCCTTTTTCTGCCGCTTCCTGATAATAATCGAAATAATCCACTGCATCCAGGTTTCCCATATCCGTCACCGCTACAATCCCCTGAGAAAGCAGCAGCTTTCCCAGATCCACTAGACCATCCACGATAACCTCTCTGGATTTGTCCGGCAAAACCGCGCCGACCAGATGGCGGGCATTTTCTTTGAGAATCCCCGTCGGCACGCCTTCCGCATCCCGTTCAATTTCTCCGCCTGGCGGATCAGGGGTATCCTTCGTAATCCCTGCAAGTTCCAGCGCTTTACTGTTGACACTCCGAATATGAGAGCAGGAACGAAGCAGTTCGATGGGATAATCCGCTGACGCCTTGTCCAGATCATACCGGTTTGGCGCGCGATGTTCCGCAAACTTTTCTTCATCATAGCCCCAGCCGCAAATCCATTCTCCTGGCTTTTTCTCTAACGCTGCGCGGCGAATTTCCTCCTGCAGTTCCTCGATGGAGTGAACCACCGGTGGCAGGCAGGATATCTTCGCCGCGCAGTCTGCCAAAATGACCGGGTGCATATGGGTATCCACAAAGCCGGGAATGACGCGCTTTCCTTTCAAATCCTCAGCTTCACAATCATATTCCGGCAAATCGCTTCTGTCTCCAATAAAAGTAATTCTTCCGTCCTCCACTACAAAGCACTCCGCATAGGCTTGCTTCGGATTTGCGGTGAATATCTTACCATTGATAAATACTTTCTGTTTCAATTCAGCCTTCATCTCCTTGCTTTTTATACTGTTCGAAAAGCTCTGCCGCATATTCCATGCGTACTTTTTTCTCTGCCACCATCTGTTTCACGATTTTCTCCAGCGTTTCACCCTTTGCGCCTACGGTGCTTGCCAGATTTCTCGCATGCAGAGACATATGTCCTCGCTGGATGCCCTCCGTCGCAAGCGCTTTCATCGCCGCCAGATTATTTGCAAGACCTGCAGATGCGATAATCTGTCCCAGCTCCGCAGCAGTTTTTACATCTAAAATTTTCACGGCTGTTTGTGCCGCTGGATGGATTTTTGTAGTGCCGCCCACAAGTCCGACCGCCATAGGCATCTCAATACAGCCGACTAAATCTCCCTCTGCATTCTTTTCCCAGGTGGTTAGCGATGTATATCTTCCGTTTCTTGCCGCATAAGCATGGGCGCCGGACTCAATGGCCCTGGTATCATTTCCCGTGGCCAGCACCACCGGAATAATTCCGTTCATAATCCCTTTGTTATGGGTTGCTGCCCGGTAAGGGTCTGCCGCCGCAAAGGCATAAGCGCTGAGAATTTTTTCCACCACCTCTGCGCCGCCGACTGCTTCCTTTTTCCAAGTTGCTCTTGCCCGCACCACACGCCTGTCCGCCAGATTGGACAAAATCCGCAGCTCCGCAATGCCGCCGGTCAGTTCCTCTATGTAAGGGGAAACCGTTTCTGCCATGGTATTTACCGCATTTGCGCCCATGGCGTCCAGGGTGTCCACCAGAAGATGCACAATCACCATAGGGCCTTCCGCAGAATCTATGATTCTGACCTCCACATCCTTTGCGCCTCCGCCAAAGCTGACCAGTACCGGGTCTTTTTCGTTGCAGATTCGCAAAATTTCCTCTTTTTTCTCTAAAATCATACTCTTTGCTGCAAAAGGCGCAGGTACGCGCAGCATCTGAATCTGCGCAATCATGATATTGCCGGAGGTACTTGCTGTAAAGCCGCCTGCCGCTCTTGCCATCTTTGCCGCATTGCTGCATGCCGCAATGACAGACGGTTCTTCTGTCACCATGGGAATTACCACGTCTTTACCGTTTATGATAAAGTTAATGGCAACACCCATCGGCAGCGCGAATCTGCCGATTACATTTTCTACCATGTGATCCGCCTTGTCCATGTCCAAAGAATCCGCGCTTCTGAGAACTTCCTGTTCTGCGATAGAAAGTCCCGCGAATTCGGCAACCTCCCGCATTCTTGCCTCTGTATCCAGCTTGAAAAAGCCGGAATAGCTACTTGTTTTCATCTTATCATCTCCTCTGTTATTTGATTGCTGCTGTAAAGGAATGCAGCGTGCGTCCTAAAATTCGTTCCATCATCTGCGTAATAACGCCGCATTTTTTCTCATCGATTCCGGTATCAATCCCCATGGCATTTACCATGGAGACAAAGTCGCAGGTTTCCACCAGCCCGGTTCTCTCCGTATCAAAGTAATATGCGCCGATCCCCTTGACAGGTACGCTGTCGACAATATTCGCAACTTGTCCGCCAATGCCGCCCAGGCTGCAGTCAAAGGTTCTGACACCTGCCTCCATCGCTGCACAGTAAGATGCCATCCCCATGCCGCGTATATCATGGACATGGAAGGAATGCATCGATGCATCTGGATACTTCTGTAGGATATGCGAAAAATAGCGGTATACGGTTTCCGGATCTGCGATGCCGTCAGGATCAGAATGTTCAATCTCGTCAAATCCAATGTCAAAAGCCCGATCTACAAATTCGTAAGCCTTTTCGATTGGTATTTCTCCCTGGATCGGACATCCGAAAATCGTTCCAATATTGCCGAAAACCTTCTTGATGCCCAGACTGTGAAGAAATTTTATATTTTTTTCTGCTTCATTAAAAAGTTCTTCATGGGTTCTGTTCATATTCTTGCGGGCATACGCCTCGCTGGTTGCCAGCTGTCCGCACAGTACGCGGTCAATCTGAACGCCTTCTTCAAGGGCTGCAGCCACACGTTCGCAGGCTTTCGTGTTGAGCGCAAGGACGGTATACTCTACGTCCTCTCTTTTCGGAAGCCCTTTCAATACCTCCAGGATATCCTTAAACTGGGGTACATATTTGATACGACTGAACGTGCCGACCTCAATGCGCCGAAATCCTGCTTCCATCAGCCGCTCTGCGATCCAGAGCTTCGCCTCTGTGGGCACGAACATTTCCTCGTGCTGAAATCCATCTCGCAGGGTCACGTCGATGATGTTCACTTTGCCCGGTAATGGTCTTTTCAAATTCTTTCACTCCCTCCTTCAGTCTTTGCACTATACTATCGCAAAGGGCGTGCCAATCCGTTCATTTGAAAAAGAGCAACAAAAAAACGCCTGAATTTCAAGCGTTTTCAGTATTCATCAAAAATTGCGGCCGCACTTTTTTTGATGAAAAAATCTTTATTTAAAAAAATATTTTTATTTATTCAAAATTTTTTATTGGTAATCCCCAGCTTCTTCAGTCTGTACTGCAGCTTCTGCGGAGAGATGGAAAGCCTCCTGGCAACATCAATTAACTTGGTTTCCTGCTCCATCACAGTCTGAATCAACTGGCGCTCATAAGCCGCCAGCATCTGTTCCAAATCAACATGCATTCCCGGCTCTATGGCTGCTGCTTCAGAAAGTAAATCTGCCCGCTGTGATACATTCCGTTCTTCCCTGCTGACCGTCTTTACAAGCTGTGTTCTTCGGAACAGCGCGTCCACACTTTCCAAACTGATATATTCCTTCTTTTCTATATTAAACGCGCTTTCGATGATATTGCGAAGTTCCCTCACATTGCCGGGCCAGTCCCACTTTACAAAAACCTGCTCCGTCAAAGGGCTGATTCCCTTGATATTTCGCTGCATACGTTCATTATAATAGCGAATGAAGTGTTCCGTCAAAAGCAGAATGTCGTCGACACGTTCTCGAAGCGGTGGAATTTCGATCTGTAAAACACAAATTCTATAGTACAAATCCTCCCGAATTCGCTTTTCTGAAAGCAGCTTTTCAAGTGGTTCGTTGGTCGCGCAAATCAGACGTACATCAAAATGAATATCCTGATTACCGCCAATCCGGCGTATTTTCTGTTCTTCAATTGCCTTCAGAAGCTTCGCTTGCATGCCTAAATCCATCGAATTGATTTCATCCAGGAAGAGGGTGCCTCCATTAGCCATTTCAAAAAGACCCTCTCTGGATTCCGCACCGGTAAAGCCTCCCTTTTCTGTACCAAAAAACATGCTTTCAAGAAGATGGGATGGAATTGCAGCACAGTTCTGTGTAATAAAATTTCCGGTACGCCGCTTTCCCTCTGCATGAATTGATTCCGCAACCAGCTCTTTGCCTGTTCCTGTTTCGCCATAAATCAGCACCGGCGAATCACTGTTGCTGGCCTCCAGTATCATCGCTTTCATTTCCAGCATTTTCTTGTTCTGCGTGATGATATCATCTGTGACATAAAGCTTCTGTTTCAGATATTCTGAGGTCTTCAAATTCTGCAGATAAAGAAGCTGCGCAACATTGGCCGCGCCCAAAATCACCCCGTTCTCCACAATGGGATACGTGATGCCGCGCAGTACCATCTGATAGTTTTTCCAGGTCAGCTTCTGGGGTTCATCGATGGACATCTTTCCTGTCTTTAGTGTTTGAAAAACGGTACTGTTTTCCTCTGACAGATCCTCATAAAAATTCGTCAGATGCTCTCCGACAATCGATCTGGTCCAGTCCGGAATGACTGCATTAGACATTCTGCCAAACCACGTGCTGTACTCCACAATGCCATGTTTATTTACAATCAGTACACCATCATATTTGGTATTGTCGATTTGCATAATCTGGTTCAGTTTATCAATCAATCCACTCATTGCACAAAGGTTCCTCCTGCAGAACTAAAGCATGCTTTGTTCTGCCGCTTCCACGACATGTTTCATCAAAAGACTGGTTGTCACACTGCCCACACCGCCCGGTACCGGGGTCAGCCAAAGGTTCTGTTCTTCGCTAATCGCTGCGTCTCCAGTCATTTTGCCGTCTTCATCAAAGTTAATGCCTACATCTACAATGACTTGTCCAGGACTGACCATTTCATCAGTCACCGTGCCCTTGGTGCCTGCGGCAGCCACAATAATATCCGCGTCCTTGCAAAGATACAGCAAATCTTCCTTTCTGGTCTTCGTATGGCAGACAGTAACTGTGGCATTTTCTTTCATCAACATGAGACTGACAGGCTTTCCGATGACCATGCTCCTGCCGATGACCACCGCCCGTTTTCCGCACAATTCCACGTCGTAGTGCTTTAAAATTTCGATGCAGCTTTCCGCTGTGCACGGCGCGAAAGCGCTCTCCCTGGTAAAAAATCTGCCCAAAGCGCCATCCGAAACGCAGTCCATATCCTTTTCCGACGCGATGGCATTTCGTACCTTCTCGCTGTCGATGTGCCTTGGCAAAGGCTGCAGCAGCAGCACACCATGAATTTCCGGATTCTGATTGATGGATTCTATAACCGCAATGAGATCCGCTTCCTCTATCTTCCCATCACAGATGAATTTTTCTGTCTGTACGCCAATCTTCTTTGCCTTTTTCACAGCGCCGTTTTCATAGGCGATATCGCTGCCGTTTTCCCCCACACGAACGATTGCAAGGGTCGGCACGACGCCTTTCTCATAAAACCCTGCCATCTTTGCAATCAACCCTTCGTCAATGGCGTCCGCCACTGGTTTTCCTTTTAGTAATTTTTCCATCTTGTCCCCCTATTTCTTTAGCTGACTGTACACTTTCGCGTACACCTCGTCGGCGGCTACTGTATATTCCATCAGCATCTTCTCAGCTTTCTCATTGAGCGTTTCGGCGTATGCTCTGTCCTGCATCGAGCCTGTATTAATAAAGACGTTCAGTGACGCGCCCTGCAGGGCTGCTTTGGCAAAAATTACGCCGACACCGGCATCACTGACTGCAAGAACGCTGCCCTTTTCCGCAAATTCCCTGTGCAGATCAATCGCCTGGCAACATTTTTCCATAATTTCCAGAGGTACGCTACATGCATCCTTCAGCACAAGCTCCATGACTCGCGCCTTCTCCGCCTTTTCTTCCTTCGTTTCTTTCGGCATGCCATAAGCCGCCGCAAGGGGCGCGAAAACTTCCGCGTCTTTTTCTACCAAGGAAAGAAGTTCTGTCTGCAGCATTTCTGCCTGTTCCATCAGTCCCTTGATTTCTTCTTCCACAGCAGCATATTTCTTCTTTCCTACCGTTAACGCACCCACCATACTGCCAAGGGCTGTCCCGAGCGCGCCCACCAGCGCCGACGCGCCGCCGCCGCCCGGCACAGGCGCTTTGCTCGCCAGCACTTCTGTAAATGCTCTCAAGCTTTGATCAATCCATTGCATAGCTTGTACCTCTCTTTTCTTTTTAAACTGGTATTAGTATAGCACGGGTGCCGCTATTTTTGCAAGCCGCACCCTTTTCTTTCGCGCGGCAAACGCGTGAAAAAGCGATACCCTTTTACACTGCTGACAAAACTGACAATTTCTCAGATTTTTGTCAGTCTTGTCGGTGTTTTATGTAAAAATCCTAACAAAACAGACAGAATCGAAAAAAATTGTCAGTTTTGTCAGGATTTCAGGGGCATACGATGTGATTTCGACACGATTTACTGACAAAATCTTTCAAAATCCAGAATTTTGTCAGTACTATCGTCGAAGACTCCTTTCATGGGTTTGCCATGTTTTCTTTCACTCTCACCTTTTCTTTGATTTACTAGAACACGCAGCCTTTTATTCTTTTGTGCCGCGCGCTTTGAAACAGCCTTCTTCATGAGAATCAATGACGCCAACCGCCTGCAAGTACGAATAAATAATCACCGTTCCGACAAACTTCATTCCTCGTTTTTGCAAATCCTTTGAGATTTGATCGGAAAGTGGAGAACTTACCACATCTGTTTCGTGCAAAACAGTTTCGCAGGTCCAATGCCAGAGATAGTTGGAAAAACTTCCGTATTCCTTTTGGATTTCGCGAAAAATCCGCGCATTATTTACTGCCGCTCGAATTTTCAATTTGTTGCGGATGATGCCTGGATTTTCGCGAAGTGCTGCCATTTTTTCCTCGTCATAATCACAGACTTTGGCAAGATCAAACCCATCAAAAGCAGCTCGAAAGGCTTCTCTCTTATTGAGCACGCACTCCCAGGACAAACCCGCCTGAAAGCTTTCCAAAATCAGCATTTCGAAAAGCTGATGATCGTCATGCACCGGCACACCCCATTCTTCGTCATGATAACGCAGATAGATTTCATTCTTGGGATTCACCCACCTGCACCGTTTTTTTCCATCTTTCCATTCCATTCCGTTTCTCCTTTTCAAACATAAAACGGCAAAAGCGTGCACATTTCTATACGCACGCTTTTCGTCTCTCACAATTTCTTATTGTGTGCATAGGAGCTTTAGCTCCGTCATGCACACTTTTTTTACTGAAACGCCTCGATCTTTTCAATCCGGTCAAATGCTTCTTTCAGGGTATCCACATTGACGGTGCAGGCAATACGCACATAACCTTCACCACAGGCGCCAAAGGCATTTCCCGGCAGCATCAGCACATGTGCCTCCTTTAGGATCAGTTCCGCCGCCTCAGCACTGGTCAGCCCACTTTCCTTAATGTTCATAAACAGATAGAAGCTGCCCTTAGGCGGATCAATCACAGAAAGCTTTGGAATCTTGTTAATTCTCTCCGCTGCATAGAACATTCTCTTCCTGTATTCGGAAATCATCGGCGGCTGAATCTCCGCTCTGTGGCGAAGTGCATAGATTGCAGCACGCTGAGATACTGACGGCGCAGTAAAGACCACATTTTCGTTAATCTGCTGAATCACCTTAATGATGTAGTCTGGTGCGATAATGTTACCCACTCTCCATCCCGTCATGGTAAAGTTCTTGGAGAATGAATTGAGAATAATCGTTCTTTCTTTCATACCCGGAAGTGTCGCAAACGGCACAAACGGATTCTGGTAACTGAACGAGGTATAAATATCATCAGAAATTACAATTAAATCATACTTTACAGCGATTTCTGCGATTTTTTCCATAGTCTCTACAGTCAGGCAGTTTCCGGTCGGATTGCTCGGCGAGTTGATGACCAGCGCCTTTGTACGCTCTGTAATCAGAGATTCCAGACGTTCAATGTTAATCTGAAAATCTTCTTCTTCGTAAGTCGGCAGTTCCACAGGAATCCCTCTTGCCAGCTCCACCTGCTGTGGATACGGGGTAAAGTACGGCGCCTGTAAAATAACTTCATCTCCATCGTCTACGATGGCTTCCAGAGCCAGATACATGCCCAGGCATGCAGATGCACAGACAAAAACTTCTTCATCAGCCACATCCATCTGATACTCTTCCTTGTAGTACTTGCAGATTTCCGTTCTAAGCTCCGGATCTCCTCTGAAGTCCGTGTACTTGGTATGTCCGGCTTTTGCATCTGCAAAGGCATTGTCGATAATAATATCATGAGTGATTAAATCCGGGTCCCCCAAACTCAGATTGATCACGTCATTGAAAGACTTTGCCATTACATCGGACTGTCCCATAGCGGTACTCTGGTCTTTCCAGTACCGCTTTGCAATAAACTTGTGCTTCATTTTTTCTACCTCTCTATACATTAAGTTCTTTTAATCTGCGATACAACGTAGCTTTGCTGATGCCCAGCACCTCCGCTGCTTTCAGCTTGCCTGAAAGTGTATCGCCATAAATTCTGATGGCCTCTAAAATATATTCATCTTCCACATCTCTAAGCGGTTTCAAACAAATTCCGCTTTCAGAAGGTGGTTCCGTGGCGTTGCCCAAAATTCTTTGCGGCAAATCTTCAACCGTAATATAGGAACCAGAAGAAATATTGACTGCATACTCGATGGCATTCTGCAGCTGTCTGATGTTGCCCGGCCACGCATACTCGTACAGCCTGTCCATGGCCGCCTTGTCTATGCCAAAAATATCTTTGTGCAGCGCCTTTGCATAAATCCTGAGAAAATGCTCTGCCAATTCTCCAATATCACTTCGTCGCTGTCTTAGCGGCGGTAATGTAATAGGGATGACACTGAGGCGATAATACAAATCCTCCCGAAACTGTCCGTTGCGCGAAAGCTCCTCTAAATCCTGATTGGTGGCTGCGATAATCCGTACCGACACCTCTATCTCCTTGCTGCCGCCTACTCGCTGAATTTTTTTCTCCTGAAGGGCTCGCAAAAGTTTCGCCTGCAGATGGATTGGAAATTCACCGATTTCATCGAGAAACAAAGTACCGTGATTGGCAAGCTCAAACTTTCCCAGCTTTCCGCCCTTCAACGCACCGGTAAATGCCCCCTCCTCATAGCCGAACAGCTCGCTTTCGATTAAGTTCTCCGGTAGCGCCGCACAGTTAATGGCAACAAAAGGACCATCCGCATTTCTGCTGGCGGTATGAATGGCTCTAGCAAAAACCTCCTTGCCAGTTCCACTTTCTCCTTGGATCAGAATCCCTGAATTCCCCTGTGCAAAACGCCTCGCCTCTTCTTTTACCTTCCGAAACGCGGGACTGCTTCCTACAATGTCTTCAAAAGGCAAATTGCAACTGTTATTTTTCAACTGCTTGACAGTTTCTTTTAATTTCTTCGTTTCAGAAGTCTCTTTTAGTTTCATCACCAAAAGTTCTGACATTCTGTGAATAAACTCCAGAAAATCCTTGTTCTTTTCCATCAGTCTCTTTACATCTTCTTTTCCATGGGCATAAAGACCAATGGCGCCGTAAATATCCTCTCCATCGATAATTGGAATGGAAATCATTGCGTTAACGTCGCACGCATTCTTCTCCGGACAATTTTTGCATCCTGCAAAATCCTTCTTGCTGTCTTCGATCACCATCATTTTTCGTAGGCGAACGGTCTCCACCAGCATGGAATTACCGGTCAACTTATTCAGCGCCCGCTGATTGGTGATGCCGTCTTTGCTGTCCCCAATAATCTGAAACTGCATATCACAGACCAACACCTGCATGTCCGCTACTGTGCTGATAATTTCTGTGGTCTTCTGTGCATATTCTCTGATACTACCTAAATTCATAATTACCTCTGGGAACGAATCACAGCGCAAAGGCTGCCAGTGGCAGCCTCTACTTCACGTATATTTTCATTTTAACAGAAGATTGCACTTATTTCAATACTTTCATTTTCTGTGTCTATTTATCATAGGTTCTGAAAGCAAATACCGGCAGGCTGTCGTCTTCTGCAAAATAATCTTTGTACAGCTGTCCCGCTGTGCCAATGTCGGTGGAACCCATACCGATAATACTTGCACAGATGATTTCATCATCGTTTTCTCTTCCGCTCTTACGCCCCACTACGATATCCGGCATTTCAGCATGGATGTTTTCTTCTGTGATTCTTCCGTCATGAACCAGTTTCAAAAGTTCACCCCTGTGGGCGTTCTGTGCCCAGCTGTCGACAATCAGCTTGTCACAGTGAAGCGGAATGTTTTCATCCAATTCCTGGAAGGAACCCAGAGACATCACAGTACAGCCCTTTTTCAGCCACGCACCCATTACCAGCGGCTCATTGGCGATGGTTACCGTAATGATCAGGTCAGAGCCTTCACAGCATTCCTGATTGGTCTTTACCGGCGTCACCTTTACCGCAAGTTCCTGATTGAGTTCTTCTGCACATTTTACCGCTGCTTCCCAGTATAAGTCAGAAATCTTGATTTCTTCCAGATTTTCACAGGATTCTGCGATGGCTCTTGCATTCATTCTGCCCTGCACACCTGCGCCGATGATGCCGGCAACCTTGGCATCTTTGCGAACCAGATACTTAGAAGCAACGCCAGCAGAAGCGCCGGTTCTGATGTCCGTAATAAAGCTGCCATCCATGATAGCAAGGATTTCACCAGTTCTGGCTTCGTTTAAAATAATTACGCCGCCGATGTATGGAATACCCTTCTTTGCATTATCATTGAATCCCCATACCCATTTGATACCGGAGATATCCACGTCTTGTCCGATATATGCAGGCATTGCATTGTAGGAGCCGCCATATGGCGGCCAGTCGTTGCTTTCGCCGGTATCCAGCGTAATTTTTGCCGGCATATTCACTTCGTTGTGTCCATGGGCTTCATATACCTTTTCAACAAGTTCGATGGATTTTTTCATGTCCAGCACTTTCTGTACATCTGCCTTTGAGATCATCTTTACATTATTCATTTTCATTTCCTCCTATTTTTAGGTTCCTTAAAATGGACCGTAATTTGTCAAAACTGCTGCCGCAAGGATAATGCAAACCCATGCGGACCATTTCATTACCAGTGAGAATGCAAACTTAAACCACTGCTTAAAAGATACGCCTGCAAGTCCCAGTGACGCCATCAGAATCGGATGTACCGGCGTAATCATATTCCAGAATCCATCGCCGCTTTGAAATGCTAATACTGCGGTCTGTCGAGTAATACCAAGCACGTCAGCTAGTGAACTCATAATCGGCATCACCACAACCGCTTGTCCCGAAGACGACGGAATCAGGAAGTTGACAACCCCCTGTGACAAGTACATGCCCCATGCTGCTACCACGCTTGGAAGTTTCGCAAGCGGTACAGAAGTCGCATAGACGATGGTATCCAAAATATTTCCGTCCTGCAAAACAATCAAAATCGCTCTGCCAAGACATACCAGAATGACCGCTGTCGCAATATCTCTGCAGCCAATCATAAACTCGTTGATCGTGTCGTTAAAGCTGCCCTTAAAGTGAATCAGTCCTACGATGATTCCCATAAGGAAAAACAGCGCAGCCATTTCGCCCAGGTACCAGTCAAATTTGATAATGCCGTATACCAGTACCGCAACAGTCAGAACCAGAACCAGCAAAATCACCTTGTCTCTGCCGTTAAATTCGCGTTCCTCTACAGTCTGCAGGTTTTCCGGCAGTTCGTTTAAGTTCACCACCTGACCGCTGTCCTTGAACTTCTTTCCGTGGCGAATGGTGTGATGAATCGCAATGAGAAGTGCACCTACGCCCAGCGCAATGCGAAGTCCTATACCGGAAAACATCGGCAGGTCGCAGATGCCCTGTGCCACGCCGGTGTTAAAGGGATTCAGCGCACCTGCTGAATATCCGCTGTAAAGTCCCACAATTGCCATAGATACGCCTACAATCGGGTCAAATCCCATCTTAATTGCAATTGGCACTAAAATTGCTACCAGTGGAATGACCTCTTCGCCCATGCCATAGGACATGCCGCCAAGGAAAAATGCGCTCATGATGATAATCACCAGCAGACTTTCCTTTCCTTCATATTTGCGAATCAATTTGTTCAGTCCTGCCGCAATAGCGCCCGACTTGGTTACAATGCCAAAGGCGCCACCTATGACAAAGATAAACCAGGCAATATCAGAAGCGTCCACCATACCGTTATAAATAGACATGATAAGCTGCATAAAGGTCGTCGGATTGGACTCTGCGCTGGCATAGGTACCCGCTACTACCAATGTTCTTCCTGTCGCCTCATCCAGCTGCCGCTCAAAGAGTCCTGCGGGAACGATATACGTTAAAATTGCAGATAAAACCACTAAAATAATCAAAAGAGTTCCCGTATCCGGAAAGCGCAGTTTGAACTTCTTTTCTTCTAATTTCGGTTCCATGATATTTCCTCCTATATTTTTTCTGCTGTTATATAAAGCATAAAACGTGCCAACTTAATTTCCATTGAAATTTAAACAATTTCTTGATTCAATGCAATGAAGCTTCTCAAAATGAGAACCTTCGACTGCTATTTGTTCTCATTTTGAGATTTTCTCTTTGATTGCCTCCGCTGACAGACCACCAAGTCCCATCTTTTTAAGCGTTCGTCCGCTCTCAAAATAGTTATCTTCATTATATGCCGATGCTAGCGTTATGCAAGCAAGAATAATCGGCGTATCAACACCGCAAAGTTTTGCCAGTTCATAGCACGGCACCAACACATAAGGCACATCTTCACTGATATATCTGGCTTTCGAGCTATCTGGTGCACCGTTGATTTTTCCGTGTGAAACAGATTTTCTGTTAAAGTCATAAACGCTTTCTTCCTCCATACCATACAGCGCATTCATCGCCTCAAGTTCCGTCCGTAGTGAAAAGCCCAAAGCACTGCCCACCGCCAGCCGCTCTAAGTCCATCTTAGCGGCCGCTCTTGCTGTTGCCGGACTGCAGCAGTCCTTATAGTAATTAAACGCCCCGTTAAAATTCTCCAAAAGTCCTATGTTAATGGTTGTCATCAGTGGATGTCCGCCAAAGTTGATATTCTCAAGGCCTGCAACCAGCGGATTATTCAGAATCTCCACCGGAATCGGTAGCAAATCTCTCACCGCATCCTCTACCTTGCCGCTTTCATCTGACGGATAGATGGACAGCGGCAGGAACTTCTTAATTCCCATGATTCCAGTTACACCCGGCGATAGCAGTCTGCATGCCCAAGGAATGCTGATTGTATCTGCAAAATGTACATCAAGGTCAATTTTTCCCGCATTTTTCAGCATTTCAGTAAATACAAGACTTGCGTAATTTGCCGGCATAGTCACTATAATACTGCCATCCTTTAAATGCGGTATCATCTGTGCAAAGAAAATCTCCTGTGCAAAGGACGGACATAGAATCACATACAGCTGACAGAACTCCATCGCTTCCTTGATATCGCAGGTGGCAAGCTCTATCGGCTCAAATCCTTCCAGGATCATAGAGCAGCCGTGTGTCTCTCCCGCCGCACTGATTCCTCCGCGTTCTGCAATATTTTCTATCTGCGTAGGAAACTGCGAAAAATCGCAGATGCAAACCTGATATCCTGCTCTTGCAAAGTGATAAGCTGCAGTAACACCACCGTTTCCTGCACCAAATACAGTAACTCTTTTCATAAAATTAACCTCCTTTGGTATCTTTTTCTTGCCTGTATAAATCGCATAAATCATGCCAACGTAGAAACACTGCAATTGCAAGGATACAAAAACAGCATTTCTCAAATTGAGAAATGCTGTGCCTTATGTTAAGGTTCTTCTTATGCATCGAATTTTGGTTAGTCGCTACATAGGCAAATGGCTGGGTGGTCGCAACGGAAAATAGCAGCAGTCATTCTAAAAACATAAAGAAAAACCAGGACCCACACGCCCTGGCTTTTCTTCACGGTAAATACCATAAATTTAACTTCTTGTTTTCTGTCGGGCATTATACAATCTCCAGCATCGATTGTCAATGTCAATCTTAGAATAGTCCTGTAATCTTTCCTGTGTTATCTACATCTATTCTTTCTGCTGCAGGTACTTTCGGCAATCCCGGCATCGTCATAATATTGCCGGTCTTTGCAACGATAAAGCCTGCGCCCGCATCGATTTTCAAATCTGTTACTGTAATGTTGAACCCTCTCGGTGCGCCAAGGAGCGCCGGATTATCAGAGAAGCTGAACTGAGTTTTCGCCATACACACAGGCACATCATTAAAGCCCAGTGATTCCAACTGCGCCATCTGCTTCTTAGCGTTGCCCTCAAAGATAACGCCGTCAGCTCTGTAAATCTTCTTTGCAATCATTTCAATTTTTTCCGCAATGGAAACATTCAGCGGATATACAAACTGGAAGTGATTTTCCTGTTCGCACAGACGCAAAACTTCGTCAGCCAGCGCCAGACCGCCTTCACCGCCCTTTGCCCATACCTGAGAAAGCACTACGTTTACGCCCAGCTCTTTGCACTTATCCTCTACCATTTTCAGCTCAGCAGCAGTATCTGTCGGAAATTCGTTGATAGCAACTACAGCTGGAAGACCGAAGTTCTTTGTTACGTTTTCTACATGCTGTAAAAGGTTTGGAAGACCTTTTTCCAGTGCTTTTAGATTTTCAGCAGCAAGGTCTGCTTTTGCAACGCCGCCGTGGTATTTTAGAGCCTTTACGGTTGCTACGATAACACATGCAGACGGAGTTAATCCAGCCTTTCGGCACTTGATATCTACAAACTTCTCTGCACCCAGGTCAGCCGCAAAACCAGCTTCGGTTACGACATAATCGGCAAGCTTCAGCGCCATCTTAGTTGCCATAATGGAGTTGCAGCCGTGAGCAATATTTGCAAATGGTCCGCAGTGTACAAATGCCGGCGTCTTTTCCAGCGTCTGTACCAGGTTTGGCTTCAGAGCATCCTTCAGAAGGGCTGCAGCAGCGCCCTGTGCCTTGATATCTCTAACGGTAACCGGTTTGTCATCATAGGTGTAGCCTACGATAATGCTTGCCAGTTTTTCTTTCAGGTCGTCGATATCCTTTGCCAGACACATGATCGCCATAACCTCGCTGGCTACAGTGATTTCAAAGCCGTCTTCTCTTGGCACGCCGTTGACCTTGCCGCCCATACCATCTAAGATATAGCGCAGCTGTCTGTCGTTCATATCTACAGCTCTCTTCCAGGTAATTCTTCTAGGATCAATTCCCAGCGCATTACCCTGCTGAATGTGATTATCAAGCATAGCGGCGATCAGATTGTTTGCTGCGCCGATTGCATGGAAATCGCCTGTGAAGTGAAGGTTGATATCTTCCATCGGTACAACCTGCGCATAGCCGCCGCCGGCAGCACCGCCTTTTACGCCGAAAACAGGTCCAAGAGATGGTTCTCTCAACGCTGCCATAACGTTAACGCCTTTTTTGTGCAGCGCATCGGCAAGACCTACAGAAGTAGTAGTCTTACCTTCTCCTGCCGGGGTCGGTGAAATTGCAGTTACTAAAATCAATTTACCATCCGGCGTATCCTGCTTTTCCTGTAAAAGATTATAATCAATCTTTGCCTTGTAGTTTCCATACTGCTCAACATACTTTTCATCAATTCCAGCGGATTTAGCAATCTCTTTTATATTTGCCATTTCCACTTCCTGTGCAATCTGAATATCACTTTTGATTTCCATAGGTCCTTCTCCTTTTCATACGCTTTATATAAAATTCTTTAAAAAACTTTTTCTGTGTATCGGTGTCATACCGCATCGGGTAAGGCCTTCGTAGTGGGCTTTAGTGCCGTAGCCTTTGTTTTTCTCAAAAGCATAATCCGGATATGTCTTGCTCCATTCCGCCATCTGCCTGTCACGGGTTACTTTTGCTATAATCGAAGCCGCCGCAATAGACACACTCTTTGCATCACCTTTAATCAGGGACATCTGGGGCTTTTCCACAGCGTCGATTTTCATAGCGTCAAAGATCACGTAATCAATGTCCGCACCGAAGCGCTCTCTGAGCATGATCTCCGCATTTTCGATGGCCTGCGCCATAGCAAGTTTGGTTGCCTCCAAAATATTGATTTCATCTATAACCTGATTGTCTCTGCTGCCGATTCCCACCGCCAGCGCCTTCTCCAAAATCACCTCATAAAGCTGCTCCCGCTTTTTTTCTGATAGCTTTTTAGAGTCGTCTACGCCAATGACGTCAAAGTCTTCAGGCAACACCACCGCTGCAGCAACTACAGGTCCCGCAAGAGGCCCTCTTCCCACTTCGTCAACGCCTGCAATATATCTGTAACCTTCCCCGTAAAGCTGCCGCTCGTAGCTCAGCATTTCCTCCAGCCTGGCTTTCAGATATGCTTCTCGTTCTGCTTTTTTCATATTTGCTCCAATGTAATATTTCCAATTTTTCCGCTTCTAAATTCATCTAACACGGTCCTTGCGCACCGCTCATAGTCGATTCGCTTGCCAGGCAGGATAAAGCCCCGCTTTCTTGCGATTTCTTCCATGGTTTCAAGAGGCATGTCGCACACCGCATCCAACTTATAACGCTCTGCCAATAAGTCCGGATAGGCGTCCTGCAGCACAGTAATCAATTCCAGTGCAAGGTCTGCCACATCCAAAATTTCATCTTTGATAGAGCCGCAAAACGCCAGATTCAAACCTGCCTTGGGATCCTCAAACTTAGGCCACAAAATTCCTGGCGTATCCAAAAGCTGCATGCCATTTTTTAATGAAAGCCACTGTTTGCCTCGGGTTACCCCCGGTCTGTCACCGGTCTGAGCGCTTTTGCGTCCTGTCATTCTGTTAATTAGAGAGGATTTGCCTACGTTAGGCACACCTACAATCATCATGCGGAGAGGCTTGTTTCGCATCTGCCCTGCGTTCTTTGCCGCCTGTTCCTTGTCCAGCATTTTAAAAAGCTGGTTTACACCGCCGCCGCTCATGCAGTTCATAGCAAGGGTCAAATTGCCCTCTGCCGCAAAATGCGCTGCCCACTTGTCGTTCTCCCTTCGATCTGAAAGATCACTCTTGTTCAAAACGATAATCCGCTTCTTGTCCTTTACCAACTCATCGATAATGGGATTTCGGCTAGATATAGGAATCCTAGCATCAATGACTTCTATAACCAGATCCACAAGCTTCAGATTTTCCTGAATCAGTTCTCTGGTCTTCTTCATATGTCCGGGATACCAGTTTATATTTTCAATCATGTTTTACCTCATCTGTGTGTATTTACGCATATACAAATAGTATATCATTTCTTAGCCGTCCCGTCCACACTTTCATTTGCTAAAGAAAAAAAGGGAACCTAACGGTTCCCTTAGAAAGTTTATCTTTCTTTGCTCTTGATTTTAGCAGCTTTACCGGTTCTACCACGCATGTAGTGCAGTCTGGCTCTTCTAACATCACCTTTTCTAATCACTTCGATTTTTTCAACCCATGGTGAATGTACAGGGAATGTCTTCTCAACGCCAACGCCGGAAGCAATTCTTCTAACGGTAAAAGTCTCAGCAATTCCGCCGTTCTGTCTCTTCAGTACAAAACCTTCGAAAATCTGGATTCTTTCTCTGTTACCTTCTTTAATTTTAACGTGAACCTTTACAGTATCTCCCACGTTAAATGCAGGGACTTCTTTCTTTAAGTAATCCTGTGCAACTGAATCTAAAATATTCATTGTATAGTATCCTCCTTCCCTCCAAGACGTTCTTGTCGCTCATTTTCCTTGCGTACAGAGGACCGCCCGTAATTACAACATGAGCATTATACCATATGGGACATGGAATTGCAAGCAATTTTTGTCTATTATTAATCCACCTTGAATGTCAACAGTAAATTTGAATGGTTTCTAAAAAAAAATTACTGCATTAAAAATGCTGTAAACTGTATTAAATTGGTTCTTAAACTCTGTAAATGCACAGGAAAAATGTTTCACACAAGTGTGTAAATCCCTGCAGATTCGTTTCATTGCATGACAAAATAGGGTAAAACATTTTCTTTAATTTACTATATTCTACCCCTAATCCAACTTTTACGCATCAATAATTTTTAATTGCGTATCCCTTTATCCATAGCCCTGTCTTAAAAGTTCTTCTTGATAGCACTGTGCTGCGGTTTTTCCACCAAGGCACTTTCTCGGATAGTTATTTATCCAGTCCTCTGCCTCTTTTGCATTTTTCTTTTCCAGCTCTTTGTCAAAATCCATGCCTTTAGGAAAGAATCGTCTAATCATCTTGTTCGCAACCTCGTTAGAGCCACGCTCATGCGGTGCATGAGGATGGCAATAATACACCGAGGTTCTCTTGCCTTTTCGGTACAGTGCCTTTTCCATAGATTCAAAATCAGCAAACTCGCTGCCGTTATCTACAGTTATCGTCTGAAAAACATTATAAAATGCTGCGCCCATGCGTTTTTCAATTCGGTTTATAGCTTTCCGTACTTCATCAGTAGTATCGGCTTTCAGCACTTCTATAATCTCATAGCGAGTTTTCCGCTCTGTAAGTGCCAGTATACTCTTCCGGTTCGTCTGCTTACCTATGACCGAATCCATTTCCCAGTGTCCGAATTCCTCCCGATCGTCAACAACATCTGGGC
Source organism: Emergencia sp. 1XD21-10 (assembly GCF_009936045.1). GTDB lineage: Bacteria > Bacillota > Clostridia > Peptostreptococcales > Anaerovoracaceae > Senimuribacter > Senimuribacter intestinalis. The sequence continues at coordinate 96,742 of NZ_QWEQ01000004.1, forward strand.
GCTTTTCTATAGATGTACCCTTTGATGCTTTCTTTGCCTTTGTTACCTTTTTCTTTTTCTTCTTTTTTCGGCGCCGGTTTGCATCCGGCAGCTGTTCAAGGGTGAGGTTCGGGAATAAACCTTTTTCAATCCCTTTATAAACAGTATTAACAGTCACGCTTTCGCTGAACTTAAGGTTCTGATTTTTTATTTCCATCAAAACTGCTGCAGGAGAATAGGATTCTTCTACAATCTTATGTTCGATATGCTCTCTTAAAGCTTTATCCTTTTTTAACTTTGGTGTTACCCCTTTACGAGAAAGGGCAGCTCTGTATTTTTCTTCTGCCTGATCTGGACAGTATCTTGTTTCTTCTGTTAAATCAGAATTTCTATGTAGATAGGTCGCTCTCTTTATTTCGTTATAGATTGTTGCCGGACAGCAGCCTATCGCCTCTGCAATCATTTTTTTGCTGTGTCCTTTCAGCAACATTCGTTCAATTACAAGCCTATCATTCCATGTCAAATGTTCCCCTTTTTTCCGCATACTATTACTCCAATCCTTACCGCTTCTATACCCAACTATATTGCACTAGAAAAAACATTATATAATAGGTGCGCTGCATTCTCAATCTTCAATCCTTGATGCCGTAATATTCCTTAAAAGCCTCAATCACGCATTTATTTCTATCTCCTATGGGGATATTTAATAAATATCGTTTTGGCATTTCAATAAGAACGACTTCCTCATTTTTATCCCTTGTTTCCATCTGCTCTGCCGGCAGGAAAGAAATTTCGATTTGTTCCTCTTGCATCTCTTGAAAATGAGATGCAAAACATTCCTGAAGTAAATCTTTTTCATAATTCTGAAAGACTTCTTCCGCTGCAGCTGCCAGAGTTTTATTATCCATTCCTCTTTCTTTATAAAAATGAATGAATTCATTTACAATCTCCTTTTTTATATTTTTCATTAGTTACTCCATTTCTATCTCTCCATTACTTTGAATTGCCTGTTGCAGCCGTTCATATTCTCTCAAGTTGTTATATCGTTCATGCTCACGATGCAGTGTTCTTTGCAGCCAGATAAGTGCGCTTTTCAAATCGGCATTTTGCTTATGATAACCGCTTCTTCGTCCCAAAGCAGATTTCTGATTCAGGTAATTTAAGGTTTCCGCTGCATAGGGATTACCTTTCTCCGCAGATTCCTCCAGATAAGCAATCGCTTTCTCGTAATCCATTTCTGTTCCTCGTCCTCTTAAATACATGGACCCAATCCGGTAGCAGATAAATGCGTCCTTATTTTCCATCTGCAGAAATTGCTCTAGTGCCTTTGCGTAATATTCCGATGAACGAGCTAAGTTTGCTGTCGTCACCTCTCCTTTTTCATAAATGCTTCCCAAATCATATTGAGCATAAGGGTTGCCCTCATCGGCAGCTCGCTTAAGGTACAGTAAAGCCTTTGTTATATTTTTTTCAATCCCCTTTTCCGGTATGCCGTTTAAGTAGATTTTTCCTAACTGGTACATCGCAAGTATATGGTCCTGATCGGCTGCTTTCTCATAATAATCAATAGCGGCTTCATAGTTAATGTCAGTACCCTGCCCTTTTTCATACATTTTAGCAATTTGATAATGCAGCCACGCATCTTTATCTTCAACTTCCAGATACTGTGCCAGCGCTTTTTTATAATGGCTGTATGCTTCTTCCAAATCAGCTTCAACAATCTCACCTCGCTCATAAATCTGCCCCAGCTGATATGCCGCATACGCATTCCCTTTTTCCGCTTTTTTTAAGTAAGTAATACCTTTTTCTACATCTCTGTACGGGTTATCCTGGTGAAGATACAGTTGCCCTAATTGATACAATGCGAATAAATTGTCATTCTCCGCCGCTTTTTCCAAATACTCGCCTGCTTTTTCATAGTCAATAGTTGTCCCTTTTCCTTTTAAGTACATAATTCCGATTCGATAACAGGTAATTTCGTCTTTAGGTTCTACCTGCAGAAAGTTTTCCAATGCCTTTTTGTAATTATCATAGGAACGCTCCGTATCGCTTTCTGTGATTTCCCCTCTTTCATAGATGCTGCCCAATTGATACTGTGCATAAGGATTATCTCTTTCTGCAGCCAGGGCAAAATACCGTAAGGATTGTTCTGTATCTTTTTCAATATTTTCGCCTGACACACCATGCAGATAGATTTTACCTAGTTGATACATGGCAAGTGCGTTGTCCTGCTCTGCAGCTTTCTGATAGTATTTGATAGCTTCCTGATAGCTTCTTTCAGTTCCCTGACCATTTTTATACATTGTAGCGATTCGATAATATAGCGCTGCATCTTTATCATCACTTTCCAGATACTCTGCCAGTGCCTTTTTATAATAGCTGTATGTTTCTTCCGGATCAGCTTCGACAATCTCTCCTCGTTCATAAATCTGCCCCAGCTGATAGACGGCATATACATTTCCCTCTTCTGCGGCTCTCTGCAGGTATGCCAGTCCTTTTTCAATATTCCGGCTTGGGTTATTTTCACTGAGATAATGTTTTCCAAGCTGATATATCGCAAGTATGTTATTTAGATCTGCTGCTTCTTCCAAATATTCCTCCGCTTTCGTATAATCAATAGCGGTTCCCTTTCCATTCAAGTACATTGTGCCGATCCGATAAAGCATATTGTCATCCTTGTCTTCAAGAGATTCAAATATCTCCAATGCACTTTTATAATTGGCATAAGACATCTCTGCATTTTTTTCTGTGACTTCTCCCTGGGCATAAATTTGTCCTAATTTATACTGAGCATAGGGATTCTCCTGTGCTGCAGACGCCCTGTAATAGCTCAATGCTGCATCAATATCTCTTTCCACCCCTTTCCCCTGCAAATATAAATTTCCCATTAAATATTGAGCATAAGAGTGTCCTTCATCTGCAGCCGTCTGTAAAAATTCAGCTGCAGTTTCTGCATCTACGGGAGTTCCTTGTCCATATAAATACTGTTTTCCGATACGGTAAGAGCAATATTTCAAATTGCTCTCCAGCAGCGTTGTAAATCCCTCCAGCGAGTGCTTATAATACTCCTGAGCAATTTCTTCATCGGCTTCTATACCTCTGCCAAAGTGATACATATTACCTATTTCGCAAATAGCCAGGACATTTCCTTTATCAGCCAGACGGGACAGTCCCTGAAAAGCCCGCTTATAATCTTTCGATTTATAAATCAATTTCATGACATTGCTATAACCGTCTTTCCAGTCAATATAATAATCCGCTGCATTGATTGTCAGTGTTTTATCTGCAAGGTCGATTTCCTCAAGCTGTTCAGGAAAGTTTTCTTCGGAGAACTCCGGTTCTTGTTCCGGTTCTGGTATATCATCTGCATCAGGCACAAAATCTAGCTCCGGTTCTATTTCTCGTTCAGCTGGCAGATTTCTCTGCTCTTTTAGATAGGTTTTCGCTTGTGTTAAAATTTGATTCCCCATACGATACATCAAATCCTGCAGCTTGTCCTCCATATAGCTATTGTCTTCGCCGCCATACGCCCGCTTATAGTAGTTTTCTCGCTCATATAGTTTTTCTATCAACTCCGCATAATCATCTTTATGATACTTCTCAATATACATCAAACTAAGCTGGTCAATTTCACTTCTTAATGGCTTCATTGCGTTGTTTTTATAGTTGCAGATACCAAGATTATCCGGAAGCGACCTGCAGAGATTTATGAATCCCTCTCTAAAAGCTGCATCATCGTATAAGCTGGTGTCTTTCATTCTTTCCAGTATACGCTGCCTTATCAACTGATTGATTTCTTTATTGACCGTTTTATCCTGGTCTAGTTCCCGAACCACTGCACGCTTTGCAGCCCTTAAACTGCTTTCTTTGAATTTGCCAACATATTCTTCTTCCATTTTGATATTCCCATTTTCATCAAGAATGGGAATTCGCTCCATCTGCCCGGTTTCAGGATTTTCTCTTTTTGCATACTGCCATTTTCCATCAATCTGCGTTTTCTCATATTGGGCGTACAGTTTCTTTCGCCTTTCCGGATACGGCTCTACGGTCCCAACATGGACATGGATATTGTCAGTATTATAATGTATAGCTGCGGTCCACACTCCGTTTGATAATTCCTCTTTTTCAAGCATTTCGTTAATGGCACATCTTGCCGCATTTTTTAATCTTTTTTCATCAAGCTGTCCAGTTTCCACATCGTAAATGTTGACACTCTGCAGCCATTCATTATCGAAAGACAAAACAGTCTGCCACAAAAGGCTGCCATTATCCTGAGCCGTCTTAAATTCAGTTTTTAATTGTGCAACCTCTTCTTCGTCTGCAAGATTTGAATTATTCGTAAACAGCCCCGAGATTTTTTCCGGCTCTGCATAGTTCATCTCCTCTGTTTTTAATGGATTGCCCATGTAATCCATATATCCTGCAAAAATATCAAACTCTTTAAGGTGCTTCTTTTTCACTGCCCCAGGTCTATCCATATATCTTATATAACCCGAAAAATACTTTTCATCAGGCGGGCAGAATGTATTTACCACCACTACACCCGGCGTATTGCTCAACCTTACTCCCTCCTTTTCTCTTTACGACAGAACTTTACAAAGTTAATGTTCAATGGTCTGCTGAAGTTCTTCCAGCACACTGACCAGCCTTTGCATTAACATCTGGAAATCTTCATGGTCCAGCCTGTATAATTTGACAATATCATCTACAAAGTCCCTGTATTTATTGTCGATATTTTCGATGCTGTTTTTATTCGCATGGCTGTCCAAAATAGAATTTATCAGTACATTGATACTTACTTTTTTCCGCTTAGCCTCTGCTTTCAAATAGCTGTAAGTTCTTGCATCAATCTGCTTTATGCAATAAGAAATCATTTTCTTCTATTCCTCCCATCATCTTTTATTTGTTTTGCCCTGGCTATTTTTTTCTGCAGAGCCTCTCTTGACTGATGAATCACCGGCGAGCAGCTGCTGTCTACAGGATAGTTATACGGGTATCCGTACTCCATTAAAATCGTATTAAGGGCATCAAGTATAATCTGCGTATTCTGGTCTGCAGCTCTCGATGCGGCAGCTGCTGCAGCAAGAGGACCGGCAAGCTCTCTCAAAACCCGCTGGGCAATTCTTTCTTCCTGCTCTTCTCGCCGACTGTACTGGTTAATCAGGAATTCTACCGCTGCATTTTCTGTCTTAATCTGCATTTCCTCCATTACCTGACGGATAATTTTTAAGGATTTTTCAGACAGGACATAGTGTTTATGTATCAAAATATCACCTCTTTCCTCTGAATATTGATGTTCAAAAACTGTACATATCTATCTAAAAGTGATACCACCAAAAAACGCCCGGAAATCCTTTGGCACTGCCAAAGTATCACACCTGTGATACCAGATTTCCCTTATGCTCTTTCCACTGCAATCGAAGAAACGAGAGGACGAGTTTCCACCGATAGGAGGAAGCTGGGAGGAGATGGGTTCATACATCATTTCGCAGCCACCTCTCTCATAATGAAGTTAAGAAGATGCTGGGTCAGCGGGATTTCTTTTTGGAATTGAGGACGGTAAACAGGATTCCATCGACCGCCTTCTTCGACCGTAATGACACCAACATATTTGGCATCATCGAGAATATTTTTATAACGCCCCATTATGAGATTTTCCTTTTCTGCCGGAACTACGATCCAGCTTTTATTGCAGTATTTCAAATTTCCTTTTGCCTGCAAAATCACCTTTTTAATGTCATCTAGCTTAAATTCAAAGGCATTGATTTGAAAATTCTCCTGGAATTTTTCTATTGTCAGTAAATCAATGCTGCCGGTTCGCACCGGTGCTTCAAACTGGTAGCGAACCGCCCGATGATTGTAGTTGTAGTTCTCCCAAAACTTATCCCTTAATTCTTTTTCTGTTAAAAACATATCTGCTCCTATTCTTTATTGTTCACTGTACCAAAAGGAGTGCCTTTTCGGCACTCCCAACCATTCTCATTTATTCTGCTGATTCAAACTCTGCATCTTCTTCAAAGTCAAAGATTGTAACATTGACATAAAGCCTTTTTGTTTTTTTGATGTAATTATTTTCGACCTTGCCGCTAGTAATAATAATTCTATCCTTATCTACAAGATTTAAGGCATTTTCATAAGCATCGCCCACAAATCTTGCTCTCCATGAGCAGTAACGATTGTTACCGTCTTTGTCTTTTCCCTCAAAGGTACTGATAGTCGCAATAACGGTATCCTTTCGATTTTCTTCGATTTTTGCATCAAATACTGTTGCTTTTGTTTCTCCTAATTTCATGTTATTCCTCTCTTTCTGCCGGAGATTCACCGCCCCGGCTCGATCTGATTAGTATTAAATGATTTTGATGGCTTCGATACTGTCTATGTATTTTGTTTCCTCGCCGTCTTCGTCGACTTCTACTTCGCTTATAAGTACATACGGGCTATACTTTTCTTTTTCTCTTACTGTAAAATTTCTTGATTCTTCTATCGCTCTTTCGTCGGCTGCAGTTCTTGCTTCTTCCAGCGTGTCATACACTTTTGTGTTAAATCCGTCTTCGCATTTCATCGTACAAATTATGTACTTTCTCATTTTTTACCTCTTATTCTTTCTCCCGGCTCAATACTTCTCTCGCAACAGCTTCTAAACCTTTCAGCGTTATCATTCTTTCATGCCGAATTACAAGGCTTGATAAGTCTACAATGTTTGGATTATTAAATACAACCCAGTCGTTTTCGGATTCATATTCTGCCCAGCATTTCCCTGTTTCCTTGTTCATATATACGGAAAAACTATTTCCCAGCCTTGCAGAACTCCATGCCTTTGCATCTTCATAAGCTTCTTTTAATCCTATAATTTCCATTTCTTTTCCTTTCCGCCGGGGATTCACCGCCCCGGCTCGGTTTAGTATAGCTAGATTATTTCTTGAGCTTTGGACATAATCCCAAGCCACCATCAATTTCAGGTACTCGTCTATAAGCTCCAGCGTGTTTGCACTCTTCTCTCTGATCGCACCTTGTACAGTCACACTGTACATATTCTGCATAAGTCATTTTCCACCCTGTTTTCTCAAACTCTTCCTTAGTCATCTTATTCTCTCCTTTCTGTGAACACTCTACGGCATAAAGTGAAGTCTTGATGTATCCAGCGGGGCAGATGCCCCACTGCTTTTACTCTTCCTTGCGAACCCAGTCACCACAGCATTCCCAATGTACTTCTTTTATTTCTGCATTTGTACAAAAGTGCGTTTCTCTGTCATAGTAAACACAGTTAGAACAAGCTGGTCTATCTTTCTCCATTTTGGCACCACAGTTTGGACAGTAATCGGTTTCTCTATTATTTTTACAGCCACATTCAGAGCATCTGCACGATACTGAACCGTTGTCAAACCAATATCCTTGTCTTTCTTCCGCATCTTTGAAGTATAATTTAAGTGCATTATATAGATTCCAGCCTTCTTCATCTGTCAAAGTAATGCCCCGGCTCATCTTCCGATGATTCTCTGACCATGCTCGTATGTCAAATTTGACCGGTTCGCCATTCCAGACTACCCGATTCAATTCTCTCTGCCAGCCCGATTCGCACTCCTGTAATACCGCTAACTGTCTTTCTACCTCGAAAGTAATTGTCTTGTCCTGTTTACTCATGGTTCTTTTCCTCCTGCTTTTTTTCTTCCAGATCATTTGCTCTTTTTAGTTCCTTAGTCAACTTTTCAATCGCTGATACAAGCTCTGGCACAGTATACTGCGTGAAATTCTGTCCAGCTACAGTATCAAAGTAGTTCATTTTGCCATCTCCTTTCTGCGAGCACCCTGCGGTGTTCACTTTTGATAGTTGCGATAAGAGCCGCCCTGGCGGCGCACGAAAGCGACAATAAGGCATAGGGAGCAGACTTGCCGGTGGAGAAAATATCGCCGCAGGCGATATTTTACAACCGCTTGTCCCTTGCCGTTTGGAGCGAAGTGATATAATGAGCAACCAAAAGTGAACAGCAAAGATAAAAAGCTTCGTGAAGCTACCGTTTTCCCACCTGCAAATCTTTGGAGTTTCCAAAGATTTGCCCGGCTGCAGAACATTCTGCAGCCGCAGCAAATGGGCTATATGCTTATACTGCCATTGAAGATAAAGGGGCAAACCACTCATCATCTCGATAATTTTTTTCAATAATCTCTGACGGAAATATGCCACTATATTCTCTAATAAAATCGTCAATGGTATCTATAGCATTCACATAGCGATGGTGTACTTTGGTAATCAGTTCATCAGGATTTTTACCTAAATTACAGAAACAACTGGCATTCATGATAATAGCGGCAGGGTCATCGTATGTAATATCCTCTAACCATGCACTGTCTTTCGGGAAAATCGTATGGTCCATATCAAGACAAAAATATTTCGCATTCCATAAATGCCCTTTTTGCCAAATCACTACCCGTGCAAAATCATCACTGATTTCACCATCTTTGCTTCCGATTTCTTCTAATTGTTTAATTATGCTTTCCGTAACTTCTCTAATAGAATTCAAATTGAATACTCCATTTTCATTTGTTCTATCTTTTTTCATCGTTAAATTTCATTCCTTTCTGTAAATATCTCGTACTGCAAAATGAAAATTTTTGATGTATACGGCGGACATTTAGCCCGCCGCCCTCTTTACCATTGCTTTTAGGAATGGTATTCAAATTTCACAAGCCACTTTACTTTCGCTTTCTTCTTTTCTTTTAATTTCTCTTCTTTGATTCTGTTGTTATAGCAGTAAATCTTTTTATGAAATGATGCGATGCGTTCCAGTGTGCTTGCCGCTCTTAAATCTGTATGACACAATGGACATTGTTCTCCTCGCATCAGTTCCCTATTAAGCTTAGAGCCACATTGATGACAGCCGATGTACTTTGCTTTTTGATTTCGGATAGAATGACTATTGATATACTCTTTTCGTCTTTCTAGGGTTTCAGATATTTTTTTGCGAAGTTCTGCAACCTTTGCCGAATCTTCAACTTCAGAGTAATCCAGGAATTTCACTGCAATGCCGTCATACCAGCCTTTATCAATTTGACTTATATACTCTTCTGCCATCTCGTAGGTATCAAATACTTTTTCTGTAGGAACTCTGACTTCCTCTGTGCCGTAGCCATCTCCATGGTGTTCAATATAATCTCTAATATCCGCTGTTACCTGTTTCAGTGACCATGTTACTGGATAAGTGTTATGTAAAATATTGTGCATTTTTTCCTCCTTACTGTGGCGGGGAGAATTCCCCGCCATTCCCCCCCTTATGAACAAAGTAGCGTACCGCTTTGACTTTCCGCAAATTGCTCGATTGCTTCTATTTCTTCATCAGTCATAATTTCCACAAAATCAGTTTGGATATTGAAATCTGCGAGAATTTCCAAAGACGCTTCTGCAATTGATGGAGCCACTAATTCCTCCAAAACTCCACCGTCATACTCTTTTTTAGTTGAATCATAGATGGTAAAATCGTAGTTTTTTCCATGGTCACACTCTTCGCGAATATGAATATGGAAGTACCATTCCCCCTTATTGATTCTCCAGTTTAACTTATTCATCTTGCCGTCTCCTTTCTGTGAACACCCTGTGGCGTTCACTTTTGATAGTTGCGCCAAGACTGCCGCAGGCAGTCAGCTGATGCAAAAAATCTACACAGGGGACAGACTTGTCGGTGGAGAAAAATCTTTGATTTTTACAACCGCTTGCCCCTTGTAGATTTTTTCAGAAGCGGGAAAATGAGCAACCAAAAGTGAACAGCAAAAGAAAAAAAGCTTCGTGAAGCTTCCTTTCTTACACTGTTATAAAAAACCTCATGCACACGCTGTCATCAAGCCGTGCATGAGGTCACCTTTTTCTTATCTGAAATTAAACTTGAATTTCCCGTTATCACCATGGTATTCCAAGGTTAAGATAGTCCGAGCAGAATCATTTAGCTGGAACTCAATATAAGAAATATCATTCGCATAATCCTTTGTGATGAGCTTTGTGCAGACGGCTTTTGTGACATCTGCATAGAAGTCATATTTCACGAGAAAATTCTCCATTTCATTCTGCAGACTGTCTTTGTTCCCATCAAGATATAACGCTGCTAATTCATCGGAAATTTCAATTTTCAATCCCATAATCTGCTTTGCTTTTTCCGGATCAATCTCCGCACTTCCATTTGCATTCTGCTCAAGTTCCTGCAGCATAGCTTTGCGCTCTGCATCTTCTAATTCCTGTGCTGGCGGATCGGTTTCCGGTTCTGCTTCCGTAAAAAATATCATTTTTACCATCATGCCAATCAAAAAAAGGGCTAATATGATAATCAAACACCCCAGAACTTTTCGTACCTTTGGACTTTCAAAATCTATTTTCATATTCCTACCTCATAATCTTTCACAGTATTTTGCAATCGCTTCGTTGACCGTTCGCTTGTAGTCCTCAATCCGTACCCCGCTTTTCTGTGCTCTTTGACAGCTGCTGTCTATCAGACTGTAAATCTCCATAGACAGAAGCTCTTTCGGCATATTTTCAACCACCTCTGCATCGTTTTGATGCAGAATATAGTAATTATGGTAACGCCCCACGAACGGGTGCTGCACCAGTTTCTGCATAATCTGTACAATCTCTTCTCTGCTCCCTGCAGCGTGAACTTTCAAAAGTTGTATCAGGCTTTTGGCATGATGCAATACCGGAAGCATTGCCTTAGCTTTGCAAATGCCTACTATCTGAACTGGCTCTTTCTCTATAAACTTAATCTGCTCACTGGCAAGCACTCCGTATTCAATCGCTTTCCAGCCCAGCTGCTTGATATTTTCCGTCTGGACAAGAAAATAGCAGTTTTCAAACCGAAGCAGAAGCTTTAACTTCTCTGCTTTATAAGGTTCACAAAACTGCATCAGCTGTCTTTGCAGGAGCAAATCATAAATCGGTCTAAAATCTGCATTCTGGGAATTCATATATTCTGCTGCAAACTGTCCTTCCGATAAAATCGCAATACCGCCTGTATAATCACTTTCGGCGACAGTGCTTGGTTCACCGTAAATCAATTTTTTAGCGATTTCATCATAAGGCGGAAAATTGATTTCCTCCGGCAGCAGTATCTTCTCTGCTGCTGCAGAAAGGAATTTAGAAGTAGTTTTTGGAAAGGTAATCAGATGATTTCTGTAAAGTTGATATAAATGGTCCATAGCCAGATCAGCTTGCAAAGTGCTTTCCGAAATCACTTCTAAAAGCTCCACATAGTCATAAAGTGGTGGCGGCAAACTCTCATAATCATTCTTCTCTATTTCCACTATTTCACCATTTTTCAGCTGGCGCAGTGCAGAAAGGTTCAGCTCATCTTCTGAAAGTTTTAAGATACTCCCATCTGCATCACATAAACTGCCTTTGAAAACTTGCTCTCCGATTTGAATTTTCGCAGTAATGCAAAACTGATCTGCTGCTTCAATTTCCCTTTCTCTCTTTTCAATTTCATAAAGCAGCGGAAATAACCTGCAGGAATATGGACAATGCAAGCCTTTCTCCGATAACCGCTTTGAAATGGCGTTATCAATCTTCATGCAGATCCAGTTCTTCAGCTCTTTCTTTTCCGCCTCCGGAATGTCAATGGGCAGGAACCGGCTATAATCATCATTTCCGGCGCACGAAAGTTTTAGATTATACACCCGTGCGTTTTTCACTTTAATTTTTTCCATGAAATAAGAGAACCGTTCCTGTCCCTCTGCAGTCGGCTCAAATCCGTTATATAACACGGCGCCTTCCTGTGCTGCAGTCTTCACCCTCGCAAAGTTCGGTTCTTTTTCCAGCTTTTGTGTATAGAAAAAATCGGCTGGAAAATATAAAACCTGCGCTTCCTTTAGTAGAGCTGCTCCTCTCCCTTTTTTCTTCTGCAAGACTTTCTCCTGCAAAAGTTTTCGCAGCTGTGGATTGTCTGTAAGATATATTTGCTCTCCCATAATTTCACCTAAAATAAATTGGAAAATGCGCTGGTCACAGTTTCAATTACCCCACTGCGAAGCTCTGGATAAGACAGAGAAATGATGCCTACTGATGCAAGAACTGCAAGCACAATGCTTGCAATGACCCGAATCAGAATTGCCCCTGTTCTGATTAAAAACTTTCCCATGTTGGAAGTTTCCTTAATCACCACATTTTCTTCTTCCATTCCATATTTCTGTTTAAGCTCTTCCTGCTCATTTTGTGCATCAATCATCTTTGCTTTTTTATCGTAAATACTCATTAGTTCTTTTCCTTTCTCCGAAAAATACCTTTCTTTTTAGGCTGTTTCTCTACCATAGCTGCTTTTGCTTCTTCTGTCGCTTCGATTGGAATCAGTTTCTCATAAATTTCTGCACTGCTAAGAAGAAACGGATCCGGCGTATATGGCGCAAAAACAAGCACCCTGCCGTCTTTTTCCGACCAGTTTTTCATGTGTACAATCGGCTTTAAGACTTCGCTCTGCTCTGTTTCCGGTACAAAACTTAAAACGATACCAGCATCACTATAAGACGGCACTGACAAAAATCGCATCAGATAATCAAATTCTGTTGCTTTTGCCCCTGCTGTGATGATTCTGATGTCGTCCTTTAGAAATGCGGTCCGGTCAAAATCTCTGTCTAAAATATTCCCGTAGTCGTAAACATAAAAGTCATACTTTTCACTTTGTAATTTTGCAAAGGCTTCCTGACCGGCGTACATATCCACTCCTTTATAGGTTAATTTTTCAAAGCTGTTTTTGGGAACATCGTTCCAGATTCGATATTTTTCCACAAGAGTGGCATTTTGCAGCGCACCGCTGCTGCCGGAAGTATCAAGGTACTGCACATGGTTTTGCTCAATGTAGCAGGCTTTGTATCCCTTAAACTTTAGATACTGCACAATCTGCAGCGCCTGCGTTGATGTCCCCACTCTGCTCTGGCTGCCGGCAACACCAATAGAGTGGCTCTTTTTTAACTCCAGCTTTGCAGTTTCCATCAGCGCCTCTGTTTCTGCCGTTTCTTTTCGTTCATTTACATCGTAGTAGCCGCCCATATTCCGTACCAGTTGCTCCTTTAATCCGGCTGCATCGCCGGAAGAAATGAAGTTGCGAATGCCCCGTGAAAGTAATGCCTGCGCCATCACAGACTGTGCAATAAAAGACGGCATAAAAGCAATCGGCATCGCATGAAATGTATCTGCGACACCTCGAATCTCGCTTGCGACTTCTTCCGCATCATCAATAAACATATCTACATCGTAAATGATAAAATCAAAGGTCATGCTCCTCTCAAAGCGAAGTGTCAAAATCTCATTGGTGGTACTGCGTATGCTATGACTAGCCTCTATCTGCATATACCCAAGCCCTTTTTCCTTTGCGACTTCTTCCGCAAAATATCCCTTGGTTCTGCTCCCGACAAAAAGTATATCTGCCATTTTCGTCCTCCCTTAATATGTGCTTTTTAGTTCTCTCTGCAAGGAAATACGCTCTTTCAGTTCTTGCATTTCCTGCGCTGCTTTATCCTTTTTACTCTGATTGTCTGTGATTTCTGCCTGAATCTCCTGAATCTGCGCAAGTGTTTCCATTTTTTCAGCATTGGTTTGATATTTTTCCTCTGCCTTTAAGTCCTCTATCCTTGTTTTTGCATTGCGAATATTCTGGTCAAATTCAGCATTTTTCTCTAAAAGAGCATAAATTTCTTTTTCATAAAAGCCAATCCGAAGTTCGCAGGCAAGTTTGCGATACTGCTGCTCTGTCATACTCGGAATTTCCTCTACCACTTTTACCTCTTTTTTGGAAGTATACAGCCTCATTCGCTGAAATTCTGTATCCTCTCTGCCAGCTGCAGCATCTATACGAAGTGATAATTCTGTCCATCTTGGATGCAGTTTTTTAATCTTAAGTACAACAAAATTTTTATCACAAACCACAGTTTCCACTTCTGCACTGCCCATATTTTTATCCATCACAGAAAAACTGTAAGTATCCATGCCATCAGTTGCGCTGTTATGAATATCCAGTATTACCTCCTGCTCATGCCGCTCTTTATCATAAGTCCAGCTGAGCAAGGTCACCTTTCTATCATTCGCCTCGATACTGCTGCCAACTTTCGTAACCTGTATATTGTCATAACTTACAGGCAGCCACAAAGTAGAGGTAAAGAAAAAGGTATAGCCAAATACAAAAAGCAAAAAGAAACCAATCAGAAGCCGGTTCCCCTGCCGTTTCATTTTTTGATTTTTCTCCTGCAAAATCTGCTCTGTTAATTCACGATTCATCTGCATTATTCCATCTCCATATCAAGCCGCTTTCGAGTTTCTCTTATCTGCATTTTTTTAATCTGTTCTTCTTTTACATACTGAATTTTTGCTCCGTTTTCCTTTGCAATCATTAAATCATGAAACTGCTCATCTTCCAAAGTTCCATCCGGCTTTCTTACAATTAAGAGAATCTCTGCTTCACTGACATCATTTGTATAAAGCAGCTGATACCTTGTCTGCTGCTTTAGGATTTCTTTTTTTATCTCGTCTTTCGCAGAAATATACACTTTTCTGTTCATAGTTTCTTTTCTCCTCCTATGGTTTTTTCACATACTTTAGCGGATCTTTCGGCTCACCGTTGATTGTCACTGCAAAATGAAGATGCGGACCTGTAGATATACCGGTTGACCCCATGCGCCCAATCTTCTGTCCCCTGCTCACTTTTTGACCAATCTTAACAAGGATTCCACCGTTTTGCAGGTGCATATAGGTAGTCTGAATTCCATTTCCATGGTCAATTCTAATCGTATTGCCTCCGCCTCCAGAGTTTCCGGCATAGATAACTTTGCCACCGTCTGCAGCATAAATCGGAGCGCCGCTATAGGCTGCAATATCAATTGCCATGTGACTGGTGCTTGCGCCTGCTGTCGGAGCTTCCCTGTCACCAAAGTATGAGGTTATAGTACAGTTGCCAACAGTTACCCAGACCATCTTTCCTTTTGCAATTCCGCTGCCGTCTATTCTGCCGCCGTTATCGAAGCTGTAAAGGTCATACATTCCCATAAGTTCTATCAGCTTTTGACTGTAGTCTACAGCGGTTGCATAGCCGGCTTTATGTATGGCTTTTGCCCATTCATCTGCAGTTTTACAATTCTGGGTATACTTCTTATATGTTGCAGAAGAAAGCAGCTTCCCATGGTCATCAATGCTTTCTTTGACATTGTGATACTTTCTAAACTTTGCATAGATAACATAGCTTTCTCCATTTGAAGTCTGCTCTCCTGTCTGGTACTCCTTGTATCCGGCAGGTCCGATGCCTTTCATACCAAAGAGGTTATGGCACTCAAAAGCTAGTTTACTAAGTCCTCCCGGATAGTTGCCGCTGCTCTCCAGAATAATTTGCGCTAAGGTTAAACTTGCCGGCACGCCATACTTTTTTTCGCTTTCCATGGCGCCGATTACCATTTCCTGTGTAATAATTTCCGGCAAGTCCTCTATATCTATATTGCCGCCCTTTCCTTGCGAACCAACAAGAACGGGAAGCAGTGCAGCAAAAAACAGCAAAACTGCAAGGAAAGCCGCCACTATCCCTATACCAATTGCTTTTTTTACCCGAAAAAATCCTTTCATCATGCGCCTCCTGCAAAGAGCCTCTGCTCATACTGCTTTGAAAGCCATACCTTAAAATAGATATTTCGGTCGCCGGATATGGAAAGGATTGTTTCGCCCTGTCCCAGAAACGGTATCTTTTCCCGTTGCCATGGGCTGAGCATTCTGCCAAACAATTCATCAATAAGTGGCAGAACCGAGCTGTCCTGTTTGAAGATGAATTTATACTGGGTCAGTTCAAACACTACCTTTAGCCGCTCTACCGCCTCACTGCTGGCACCTTGCGGCGCATAATCTCTAAAGGATTGCGATGCCATCATAATCCCGGCAAAGTATTTTCTCGCTTCGCGCATGATAACAATAACCAGGTCAAGAATGTACGGATATTTGGTATTCACCCAGCGGTGACTTTCATCAATTAAGATGAGAGATCTCACCACATCTTCAAAGGCAACCTTTCCTGTTTCATACATTTCTTTCATCAGGCTGCCGTTGGCAACACAGTTGTCCCAGCAAAAATAGACCATGTTAAACAGCTGGGCAACAAAGATGTTGTCCATATCCTTAATGGTGGATATGTCAAAGGTTACAATCTTTTCATCAACAATATTGTCAATGGTGGTATGCCCGTCAAACATCTGCCCATAGTTTCCAACGAGGGTAGATAACGCCTTTGCAATATCGTGCATCTGATGTACTTCATCTACAATCAGACTTTTTTGTGCATCGTTTGCCGTTTCAGCTTCGTTTGACTTTCTCTCAATCTCGTTTTTGATAAAAGACAGCAGGTCCGAAAATGTTGGATACCGATTTGCAGGCAGTCCTGTAATGCGGTTCTTTCCATTTGGTACCAGGTCGTATTCCTCATAAAGAGAACGCAAAATATTTTCCAGTTCGATGATGTTTCTATCGGTGGCGCTTGGCACAAGGCAGCGATAGAATACACCGACCTTGGAAATGTGTCTGCCGTAATTGGTGCGCTCGTCATCACCAGAACGCAGAATTTCCAATGGATTCAGCATACCGCTGTTTCCGTCGCATTTTATAATCTTGCCTCCGAACTCTCTGGTCAGATTCGTAAACTCTCCGGATATGTCAAAGCACCGGATAAAGTCCCCTCGTTCTGCCCTGCTTCTAAAGCGTTTTTTCAGGAATGTGGATTTACCGCTTCCCATGTCCCCGATTGCAATCGTGTTATAATGCTTTCGCCGTTCTGTCTTTGCAAATTCGTTATATACAACAGCTCCGCCACAGTTTGTAAAGCCCAGCAGGCTGCCGTCTTTATCATCAAGAGATGAAAAACGGAACGGATAACCGCCTGCGATTTGCTCGGTCATCAGGCTTAGACCTTTCATGGCAAAAGGTTCTCGCATTTGCGTTGTGTAACTTTGAAAAATGGATTTCCATTCCCGTTCGCCCTCGTTAAGCATAACGGTAGGCATGAAATCATCACCCTCCATATTTTTCATAATTTCGCCGCATTTCTCCTCGACACCGACAAGGCTTTTACCGGAAACAAAAATACGAAAGTGCATCATCTTGACAACTTCGCCCATAGACTGCACTTCGTCGTACATCTTTTCCAGCTGATGCTGCCTCTTTTTTGCATCGTAAATTTCCTCATAATCCACCGCATTTTTTTCTCGGCTGTATTCCTCCTGTAAAGCCTTGTTGATATTGCGTTTCACCTCGTTTTTATCTCTCGTAGATATATCAATCATAGAGATACAGTCCTGCTGCTGCGTGATATGGGACAACCAGAAATCCTTTAAGGTTGTCGGCAGACGGTATATGTGAACAATCTTTGTGTAGCCATCACCGGTAATGATATAATTCGGCTCCTTAAAGGTAATGCCGCCCTGCGGCTGAATATATGAAAACAGAGGAAGATCTATCCGTTCTTCCTCTGTCTGAGCTTCGACAGATACAGCTTCCTGCATCTGCGCCTCTGCTTCATCCCATGCCTGTTCTTCCTGCTCATTCTGTGTAACTAAAGAATTCATGTTGCACAATTTGTATAAAATCTGGATTTTTTTCTCCATAGAAATTCGTCTTACGCTTTCGCCAAGAATTCGTATCTGCTTCATGTGGTCATAGTGTTCTTCCAGGCTTTTACTTAGAACCATGAAATAATACTCTCTCTTGCGTGTCCCTTTATCCACTTTTTCAAGTTCAGAAATACTTAAACTGTTCCATTTTTTGTGAATTGGATTTGCTGTTTCCTGACGCTTTTTCGCCCAGTATTTTTGCTGGGCAAGCGTGTTAGTCGGAAAGTTCATGGTGATAATCTTCAGGTCATCTTTGTAAAGCTTTAGAAACTTTGCAAAGTCAATCATTAACATCTGAATTTCATCTTCCATCATGTTGTCGATGTCATCGGCAGTTTTTTCAATGATTTCAAGATAGCTTCCATCTTCCAGAACAAAAGCATTTGCGTGGTCATCATAGTAGCGTATCGGTAAAATATCCTTATTGCTCTTTCTTAGCTTTTCTTCTTTTTTCGTGTTCTTCTTAGTTTTCTTTTTCTGCTTCGTCTTCATCATCATCTTCCCCCTCATAAAGCGCATGGTAAATGTTAATATCATGTCGCAGCATTAAAAAAATGCTTTCATAGTTTCTTCTCTTTCGGTTGAAGTTGCTCTTAACCGTAAGAAAAATACAAAGTGCAGCCGAAAAGATATAGTAAAGCACTTTCAGTTTTTCGTGTACGAATGTGCTGAATACAATGCAAACACCCATATAGCCAACGCAAAAGAAAAAGTCAGCAACCTCAATATTTTTTGTAACTTTATTGGGGCTTTCAATTTCTTCTGTTACTAGATACTTCATATTTTATCGTTCTCCTTTCCCATATTCATTTTTTTATCACCGTCTTCTTTATTATCATCTGCAGGCATTCTGTGCAGAATACTTCCTTTATACTGCGGTTTGCTCGTTCTTAGACTGCTTTCTCGCTGCTCAAATTGTTTTTCCTGCATCAGCTTATCCCAACGGTCTTCTTGACGGTCTTCCTGATTTAAGGAAGTATTTCTGCTATCCTTTCCTGGTTTTGCAGTATGGGCGTCTTTGCTTTCCATTTCTGCAAATCCTGATTCCCCGCTCTGCTGAACGCTCTTCTTATCAGTATCTTCTATTGGGTTTTCTACCGCAGCATTTTCCATAAAAGCAGTATCCTTTCCTATCTGCTCATCTGAACGGTCTGCCGGATTCACATGGTCCTCATCTCTCGCCTGCGGGTTATCTTCCATAAATGCAGCGTTCTGCACTTCTGGCTGGTTTTCACCATGTAAGCCGTGCGTATCTTCCTTATCCTTATCATCATCGTCCATAAAGCTGGTATCAGTAAACCCGGCGTCACTCTGCGGTATACCTTTTTCATCACCTTTTACCGCAGCTGCGCCTGCTACTGCGCCCATTCCTGCAGCAGCTGCCATATTTTCTTGCTCGCTGCCTTTTCCATCTGCCTTATGTTCTCCGTTTATTCCGTTATTTTCAGCATTGTTACTGGTATCATTGTCCATAAAGGAAGTATCTGTACCTGCGGCATCTGGCGCACCATTTTTATGTGTATCATAAATTTCCTTGCCTTTTCTGCCAGCCGCTGCGCCAATATGTCCTGCTGCAGAAGCTGCATGACTGGCGCCTCTTAGAATAGATCTTCCGCCATGTGCAGCAGCGCTTCCAAATTTATATGCAGCAATCATTCTGCCTACAGAAGACTGCAGACCAACATCCATGCCCAGCAGTTTTTCTACAAGGTTTGGACCGTCAATCACAGAAAGCGCAATGAATATTCCAATAATCGCAGATGTAAGAGAATTGTCCACTTTTGCTTCGACAAATGCCTGCATCATATAAAAGAGTTTCAGGCATACGGTCGTCATTAAAAGCGTGATATAGCTGTCCCTGATGAATACAAGAATCCTGGCAATTTTCTGCCCGCCGGAAAGTTCTGCAGAATACAGATATGCAGCCAGCCTTGCAAAAAGCAGTTCAAACTCAATTCTCACGCATTTGTATGATAATGCGATGTATATAATCGCCAGCGATATAAGCTGCAGAAGCGCAGGCAGAAAATCCATCTTATACCGATAGTAGAAATTGTTGCCTACATCAGTCCATGCAACGCCGTTATATATTTCTTTCAGACCGTAGGATTCACCATCTCCGCCGGTTGTCAGTTTCTTGGAGAGAATGTCCTTTGCATTTTCATCTGAGAACTCATATAAATCATCATCTGGATCTAGCACTTCGGCGTAGTCAATGATGTTTAGCTTTTCTTTATTTAGAGTTGCATGAGGCAGGTTGTTTCTATTGTCTTGATAGTTAATTGCACTCATGCCTAGCTTTTGATCTAAGTAGTAAATATCATAAAAATGGGAAGACACCATGCTGTAAACGCCGGTATCCGCTACATCTTCACTGACCGTGTCTATCCCTTGTTTCAGGTCTACTGCAATATTGTTCATCTGCTGGAATACAAGAGTTGAACAGGTTACGCAAAGACAGGCGATGCAGATGTTTATGATAATTTTCGGCTTCTTTTCATGGTTGAACATTAGCATGATGCCAAGGGCAAAGAGCGATACTGCCATCAGTGCGATAAAAAGAGGCTTGAAAGAATCCACAAAAGTATTAACCTTATCCCATGTGGAAATATCTACAAGCCCAAATGTAATATCATATAGCTGCTGGCAGGCATCGGTCAGCGTTACAATAAGCTTGAAAAGGAACCACCCAATTGTCCTTAGCCCGCTTACTATGATGTTATTGCCATAAAATAGTTCTGCGTTATGTAGAAAAAAGTCAATCAATTCAGTTTTACTCAAAGTTTCATCACCTCCTGTTTAATTCCATTAAAAGTTCCTGCTTTTGCTGCCTTGTAAAGCTGCTCCTGCAGACCGCTTCCGTTACTCTCGACAAGGTATCTTTTTCTGATATACCGAGATGTTCCTGATAATCTGCATCGGCAGCTTCCAAAAGACTTATTATGGCATAATAATTTTTCATCTCTTCCAAGATGCAGTACGCAGCCTCGGTTTCCTTTCTTCTAGATAGCTTTTTCAGAACTTCCTCCGGATCATAAATCATCTTTGTGTAATCAATATGTTTCCTGGATTCTGTATTGACAGTCCGTAGTGATATGCTGTCCGGATTTGGAAAAGTATCCGTCAGATACTGCCAGCGATATAAAAGAGCCGTTCCTTTTATCTGGATATACCTGCTCTTTCGGATAAGCCATTCTTCATAAAAGGTGGTTTCTCTGTCCTCATCTTCATCAGGATGCAGCATTCTCACTTTCCCAAATACTCTCTCCTTTAGAATCTCTCTTGCAACATGTATCCAGCCGAAAATATCCCAGTCACCGTATTCATTGATAATGGGATAGCTCCGTATTGGGTTCTTAAGCCGGTCCTCTCGTTTAATGCCTCGGTACACAACACACTCTCCTGGTCTTAATACAGTCAGCTCATCGGCATACAGCAGCGGTTCAATCACTGCAGATTCCGTATAATTTTTATCAAGTGAGCTGCGCCCGCCGGAACGCTGCGTTTCTATCTTTGTAGCTTTACCAAGAATTTCCGAAAACTCTTCTGCCGTTTCCTTTCCGACACTCATAATGTATACCTGATTTGCAAAGTTTTCTAAGATGGTCTTAGCTCCGTCCTTATACTTATCAGAGATCTGGTTCAAAGACTGTACATAAATGTCGAAGCTGACGCCAAGTCCAAGGCAGACAGTTACAAAGCCGTCAAAGTTTTCAATCGGCGGGAAATTGCCGAATTCGTCCAGAATAAACCGCACATTCCTGTCCAAAGTTCCTTCTTTCTCGCCGTTTTTAATCTTAACCAGTTGAAATAGAAACTGGTACACCTGTGAGATAAAAGTTGTAACAAGGAAATGATTGGATTTATCCTCTGACGGCAGCCCAATAAAAATAGCTACAGGTTTATCCCCGTAGCCAAGTTCTTCGATGTCTATATTGTTTTCTGCAGTCATTCTTGCAATATTGTTTAGTGAGAAAATTGCAAGGGCTGACTGCATATTGATATAAACACTGCCCTTTGTTCTATCGCCGGCAGTTTTAATTTCCTGATACAAACTCTTTGCATAATCAAGAGGTGGGCGATTGTTGAAATATTCGTCCAGCGCCGTTTCTGCAAGTTTTTCTCTCTCATCTTCGCTTTCTGCCCGCTCCAGTGCCTTTCTATCACAGAGTTCTCTGAAAAAGTTGAGGCACGAAAAGCAGCTGACCTTTATCTCGTTTGGAAAGACTTCGTAAAAATCTTCCGATTCCGGGATATATGCAATACGAGTATTGGAAATTAAATCTTCCTCCATATCTTCTATCCTGATGTTCTCATACTTTTGCCGGGCTGCTGCCTGCACATCTTCTTCAAGTTCAGAAAATGCTCTCACTTTTTCAATCCACAGTTTTCTTCGTTTCTCATTCAGCTGCCTGTCAGCTTCCAGGCAGTCAGTTGTAATTGCTATAATCAGGGCAGTAAAAAGGTCTGTAGCTGTATTCGCCCAGATCGGCTCCTGCGAGCTGTTGTCAGCTCTGAAAACTGCAAAAGCAAAGCTTCGTGCCGCCTGCTGCGCCTTTTCGATACGACCTGCTTTATAATGGTCGATGACAAGCTGCAGCGGGTTATATCCAATAGAGTGCATCGGATCATCAAGATTCAGAAGCTGCACTTTATATCCTCTCGCAAGGAGTGTATTTTTGCTGCTTCTATAAAGTTCCATTTTCGGATCTGAGATAATCATGCTCGGGCGGTTCTCAAGCTTATCTGCTCTGCTGTATACATCAATACTCGGCAGTACATACATTTCACCCTTACCGGAACGAGTTGTACCAATCACCAGCGTGTTGGACTTGCTGGTGTCAATGTACAAATTCTCCCCTTGCCGCTGCACAATCGTTCCGCCCTTTCCCGGATAAAAATAATCCCGGTACGGAATACATTTGTACTGCTGTCTGACTTCTTTTTGTGTTGTCCACTTTGCGCCCTCTTTTTTCCCTGCAAGCAGTTCTTTGTCGCTCAAACTGGTTCTGATTTGATACACAAAAATGCCATCGCAGACTGCAAGTACCAGAATGAAGAATATGTATAAAAGGAAAATGCCGCCTGAGTATCGTGAGGGGTGCGGCAAAATATTTCCGATTCCCAGATAATATCCGATATGTTCTGGATCCTGGGTCATGTTCATAAGGTTGGTACATACATTGATGATATAGTTAAAGGCAAAAAAGCAGCACAAATCAAGTATCACAAGCAGAAACGGTATTACCTTTTTCTGCGCCAGGAAGCGGTTTAGCTTCATGGTTTTATTCAGATTATCACTGCGCATTTTCCTCCTCCATATCTTCCGCAAAATGTTCTTCTTCATTTGCAAGTTTATTTCGTTCTAACTGAAATGCGCTGAAATCCTCATAACGAATGAACAGCGTTTTTCCTTTATATCGAATCATCTTATATCCGTCATTAGAAGCGTTTGAATCTGCTTCAATAACAGCATAGGTGGGCAGAAAACCTACGTCCGCAAATTCTCCCTTTTCATCTTTCGTGTAAACAGCAGTTTTTTTAGTCACTGCAATAGCTTCATCACTGACCTGCTTCTCTTTTAACTCGCTTTGATTCGTCTTGGTTCTTAAATCATAAAGCTCTGCTCTGCTTTTGGCTGAATTTCCTGCAAAACAACCTGCTGCAGCAAGGCAAACAACGCAAAGCAGCAGAACTATGATGAAAAGCTTTTTCCACTTCCCACTCTCTTTTTTCAGTGTATCTCTTTCCAGAAACAGTTTCGTATTATCCTGGCGAAGCTGTTCCAGCTCCATTTCCAGTTCTTTATCCATGTCCATACTTTCAGCCTCCTTTCACTGCTTCACTTTATCCAAGTTCAACACCTTTTTCCTTGCTTTTTTCTTTCTGCCTGCTGAATTTGGATTTCTCAATCTCTGTTTCCAGCTCGCTTCTAAGGTCGTTTCCTAAAAAGCCTGTGTGTTCACTGTCCTGATAGGTTTCATACAGGGTTCTAACAAGTTCTTTATCATGCTCTATCTCTGGAAATTCTTCGCTGAGAAGCAGGCTCCATTTCTCTTCATAGGCAAGATTCTGATACCATTCTTTTCCCCGCTCAAATGAAATCTTGTGTTCCGGAAGTATATCACTCTCAATCAGCTGAATTGCATCGCTTAAAATGTGAATCCGGTCCGCCAGCACTTCTTTGATATATGCTTCTGCAGCATCTCCCGTAAAGCCCTGCAGCGCCTCAAAATCTCTGACTGCCCGTTCGATATTCTCACGGCTTTTTTCATCAAGCTGCGCAATATATACCTGTTCCGGCTCGATTGGGTGTACAAGGGCGGTAATTCGCTTTTCTTCAGATTCAGTAGCTTCTCTTAACACCCTGTCGTTTGCAAGGATTTGTTCCTGCAGGCGATATTCTTCAAAGGCAGTAATAGCTTTTCCTAGCGATGTCAATTTACTGTCATAATAGCTTCCATGGTCCCAGCTGCCGTTTTCTTCATTCCAGCCATGGGCAATCACAACAGCGCCGTCAGAATCTCTGATAAGCAGCAGTCTTTGTTTGCCGCTGTCCTGCTGCATTTCATCAAGAACGGTATAAGCGCTGTTTCCATTTTCAATTTTCCTAATGTGCATATCCTGTCCTTTCTCCTCTGTCAGTAATTCGTCATTTTCATAATAGTAAGCAAGGTCTTCTTCCCTCACACCTGGAAAGATATATGAATCATCTCTTTCAAGCTCTAACTCCGTCTTACTCCAATAAAAAGGATAATAATCCGGATCAAGAAATATTGCATCGGTGATGCTCTTGTTCACATATAAGTTGTCCATTGCTTCGAATACATCTTCATTGGTTGTTATACAGAAAAATGTAATACAACCCGAATTTATAAGGCTTTCCTGATATACCTTTTCAAATTCCTCTGTACGCAAAATCAGTTCATTGGAAACCTCTTGTATCAGCTGAATATTCCCTATAGAATTCGTATAGACCAGATAGCTGATTTGCTCATTTTCATCAATCAGCTTTCGTCCGATTTCCGCCATCTCATCTCGGTTCTTTATTTTTGTATTCAATAGTGGATGCTCCATTTCAGCAGTATGAAATACATCTTCGCCCAGCGCCCCGGAAACATAGCCTTTTTCAACACTTCCATCTGCATTTATAAGAGAGAATTCGGTATGGTCCAGTACAATATGCCCTGCAAATCCATCTGCGGGGCTGGCATCAACTCTCGTCATTAAAATATCCTGCATCGATGGCGTCGGATCTCCTGTAGGGTGATTATGCACAAAGTAATATGAATCAGCTTCAAGAGCTTCCATTCTGTCTTTCACATGAACCTGTAATGGTTTTTTATCATCAAATCCGACATAACATAAACCTGGCAGATGGTTCGACACTCCCTCTGCAGCAATCAGCTTTTGGTCCTTTAGATAAAGGATTCGGAAAGTTTCATACAGTGGATTTCGATAGCACTGAAAAAGCCCTGCAAGCTGTGCAGGACTTTCAATGGTTTCACCTATAAAATTTATTCCGCCTTCCTTGATGTAACGGTCACTAATTGCTTTTCCGATGGTTTTAATTTCTGTGCCACTTCCCATGGCAGCAGAATTTCTTGCGTCTGGTATTCGACTATCTTCTCTCCCGGTTTCGATACTTTTAATCGCCATTTCCGCATAATCAAGTTCCTCCCCTTCTTCTTCATACTCTTTATGGTATTCTTTCAACAACTCTCTTAAATTTGTTGCTTTCATTATATCGAACATTCGTTCTTTTGTCAATAATTCTATGCTATTTGAAAGCTCCTCACAAAATGTTTCCGGCGACAGAAGATAATCGATGACAGCTCCTCTCCAGCTGCCCTTTGTCCCGTTGATTCCATTCAGAAGCTTTATTCCTGCACCGTTTTCATTCCATGCGTGTAAGTTCAAAGAATAATCGTCAAGGAGAATATCGGTGTTCCTGATTCCTCCAGGCACATAGTCTGCTTTGTCCTGTCCGCACGGTGGAAACAGCCGATGCGCTGCATCAATTTCCGGCAAATACTTATCCAGCCATTTTTGTTTTTCTTCCTCTGCATACAGACTATCTGCGAGGACAGAGGAAAGAACAAACACTTCGGTTTCCGGATTTTCACGCAAAAACAACTTTACGCCCTCTATCACATTTTCGTGTGGCGCAAGGTTTTCAAAATACCCTTTCTCATACAGGGTTTCCATCGTATCCACCGGAGTAAACACGGCAAGTGTTCCGTCAATATCCAGAAATAAGCGTGTTTTTTCATTAAATGAATTCATATCTTCACCTCACTTTTGCAAGTTAATCAAGTTCGGCTTTTCTAAAAGACGAACAGCGCTGGGGTTGCAGGGGTGCAGACCCCCTGAACAGATTAGTCCAGCTCAAAGTCTGCCCTTTTTTCTGCCGTCATTTTTTTAGAGTACGAAGACGCCTCTTGTTTGCTGCCATCAAGATTGATGTCTTCTCTACCCTCTATCAATTCTTCTTTTTCCTCAAAATCTTCACTGGTTTCTTCAGAGCTTTCTCTCTTCGTTTCTTTTTCTTCTATCAGCTTATCCAGCTCTGCAAGCCGTGCCTCTTTTATTTTTAGTTCATTCTCATAGGAAAACGGCTCTTCTAACTGTCGTTCCAGCCTTTTCATCTGTTCGTCTATTTCAATCAGCTGATTTTCTGCCTCATTCTTTTTTTCTGAAATTTTCTCTAACACCAGCTGTAATCTATCACAGATTGCAGCTGGTTCTGCGCCTCTTTCAAAATTATAGCTGCCTGCAGCCTGCAGTTGCAGACGGTATCTTCCGTCATAAAAATTTGTCAGAAGCGAAAAGCCCTGCATTGTTCCAATTCGCGTCCAGTCTTCTTTGTCTTTATACTTTACCGTTAAATCATATATTGCTGCGCTTGCCTCTGCTTTATCGGTAAATTCATGACCGAGAATCTGAATAGAAAACGGTTTTTCTTTATGTTCCTCAATCAGCGCCCGATCGCTCTTATACAGTTCCAACTTTTCAGCTGTTTCCTTATAAAGATGAGGAAGCTGCTTATATAATCTGTCCTGCATACGATACTTTTCATTTTCATAATTCATCTGCAGCATACGCAGCTGATTTACATCATTTTCCAGTTCCATTTTTTCCTTAATTTCTGGATTTCCAGCGCAAATCGCTTTGGTAATCGCATAAGACTGCGCAGTTTCGTCTATGTCCTCACAGCTTCTTGCAGGATTTTTACTGGTCATCACCTGACTAATGCCTTTCTGCTTGGTTTCAAGGGTCTGCCAGCTATAGGCATCAAAAGTATTTTCCGTCACATAGCGATAGATATATACAGTGTCATTTTCATTGCCCTGGCGAATAATTCTTCCCTCCTGCTGCTCCAGATCAGTCGGTCATTTTTTGCGGACAGTTCATACATGCTATCCTTTTCTGTTCTCTGCTCCTGCGTTTGCTCTCGTTTGATTTCTCCCTCCGTATCTTCTTGGCACAAGCAGGACAATACCTTGATGCACCAGAGCCCGGGACATATTCAACGCCGCACACCGTACAATTTTTAGCGGGCATTGCTGCCCACCGTTTTGTAGGTATGATATGTAATTCATCGACAAAGCCGATGAATTTATAGTAAATCTTGATTTCCTGCTTCACTGTTCCGTCTGCCATCTTCTCACGCTCCGAAACAAGTATCTTGTCTATGAGTGCGTTTATAACTGTTGCATCCAGTTCTTTTAAGCCTTGATAATTTCGGATAAGGGCGAGGAAGTCACGGATTCCCCGTGATTTCTCGTAGCTTTCATTAAGAGTTTCCGTCACCTCTTTCAGCCTTGCTTCAATTTCAAGCTGCTCTTTCTGGTATTTCCCCGACATCATCTCAAAATTCCGCTCGGTAATACGCTCCATGACCTTATCCTCGTAGAGAGAGGAAAACAGCCTGTCCAGTTCCGCAAGGCGTTTGTTCAGCTTCTTACGTTCTTTCTCTAATGCTTTCGCCCTGCTCTGGTCTGTTTCCGTGAGCCGCTTTTCTATGGCCCTGACCGCCTTTTCATCATTCACTGCCATATCCGCAAAACAGTTGATGTCGGCAAGAACGGCATTGAATAAATCCCTTGCTTCTATATTGTGGGCACTACACTCGCTTCTTCCGTTTCTTGCATAATTATTACATGAATACTGTACACAGTCGATAATCTCTGGGCGTTTCCTCCTGTGTACGTTCATTGCCCGCAGAGCACATCCGCAGTCCACACACTTGATAACGCCTGCAAAAATATTTACAAATCCTCCCTTGTTCTGTGGAAGCCTACGACTTGTAATAAGCTGTTGGACAATATCAAATTCCTCCTGCGTGACTATTCCCTCATGGGTATTGGGTATCACTTCCCATTCTTCGGGCAGCTTAGAGGGGCGTTTCTTGCTTTTCATATTGGCGGCAATCCGTTTGTAGCCTACAAGATTTCCCGCATATATCGGGCTTCTTAAAATGCTCCTCACGCTGTTCCCACTCCAAATATAGCGTTTGTCCTCGTTCCCCTCAAAATGACGTTCAAAGCCTGTTTCGCCACGCTCCGCCGCATAAGCGGCAGGGCGTAGGATATGCTGTTTATTAAGATGTCTGCAAATTTTGGCAACTCCATTCCCTTTTAATGCAAGGTCGAATATCTCTTTTACAACATGTGCCACTTTATCATCTATCAGCAGATGGTTGTGGTCGGCAGGGTCTTTGATATAGCCATAAGGGGCGGTAGTTCCCATGAATTTCCCCTGTTGAAACCTCGCCCGATATGCCGATTTTATCTTAACAGATATGTCAGCGGCATACATTTCGTTTAAAATGTTGCGGAAAGGCGTGATGTCCATAGCAGATTTATTCAAGGTATCTACGCCGTCATTGACCGCTATATACCTCACGTTATGCTCTGGGAAGAAAACTTCCAGATATAACCCACAATCAAGATAGTTTCTCCCCAGACGGGATAAATCTTTCGTAATCACGCAGTTTATCAGACCGCTTTCAATGTCTTTTATCATATTCTGGAAACTTGGTCTTTGGAAAGCTGACGTTAGATAACGATACTTTTGAAAACACTGGAAAATCAAGGTTTTTCGAGCGACGGACAAGCAGGGTATTGTACTAAAAACTGAATACGACGCAGAAGCGGCGTTTCTTACTCTCTATACGGGAGAACAGGAACGCTGCTTTTTTCATGCCCTTTGTTACGCAGTAGGGGCAGAAAAAGCCTTGCTACAAGCGGTTTTCCGGGCGCGTATCTGGCGCGGAAAGGGATTTATACCTTATCCCCCGAAACCGCGCTTCTACTGCGTAACAAATCCAAAGCAAAGGAGCTATGAACTATGGCAGTTTTCAGAGTGGAACGAAACAAGGGCTACACTGTTATGAGCAACCACCACCTACGCAACAAGGAGCTATCCCTAAAAGCAAAAGGGCTGTTGTCGCAAATGCTGTCACTCCCCGAAGATTGGGACTACACTTTGAAAGGCTTATCCCTTATCAACCGGGAGAAGATAGACGCTATCCGCGAAGCCATTAAGGAGCTTGAACGCACCGGGTATATCGTCCGGTCAAGGGAGCGCGACGAGAAAGGACGCTTGCGGGGCGCGGACTATGTGATATTCGAGCAGCCACAGCCGCCTACGCCGGATTTACCTACATTGGAAAATCCAACATTGGATAATCCAACGCAGGAAAAACCAACATTGGAAAAACCTACGTTGGAAAATCCAACGCAATTAAATAAAGATATACAAAGAACTGACTTACCAAAAAAAGAAAAAATAATTACTGATGAACAAAGTACCCATTCCATTCCTATCCTTTCCCCTAACCCCTCACCTTGCAGAGAAGCGGCTACGCCGCCGGAACGGAAAGGAACGGAAGCGGCAGCACAGAGCGCAGTAGAGATATACCGGGAAATCATCAAGGACAATATCGACTACCACATTCTCAAACAGGACATGAAGTTTGACGGGGACAGGCTGGACGAGATTGTAGACCTCATGCTTGAAACCGTATGCACCGCCAGAAAGCGGGTACGGATTGCGGGGGACGACTACCCGGCAGAGCTTGTGAAGTCAAAGTTTATGAAACTGGACGGCGAACATATCCGCTTTGTGCTTGACTGTATGCGGGAGAACACAACCAAAATCCGCAACATCAAGCAATATCTGAAAGCCGCCCTTTTCAATGCCCCGTCCACAATCGGCAACTACTACACTTCCCTTGTCGCCCATGACATGGCAAGCGGCGCACTGTCACCGAAAAAGCCGCAGTACGGCGACCCGGACTATTATTCATACAACGAGGGCGAAAGCCTGTAAAACAACAAAAGGAGGATTTTATTATGGCACAGAAAATGACAGGAGCATTGGTATTTGACGAGCGCACCGACCGTTACGACATTCGCTTTGACTTAAACAGCTACTATGGCGGGCTGCATTGTGGAGAGTGCTTTGACGTATTCGTGCGGGGCAAGTGGAAGCCAACCCGGATTGAGTACGGCGACAACTGGTATCTTGTGGGTATCAGAGCCGAGGACTTGAACGGGCTGCGGGTGCGTATCTGACCGCCGCCCCATAAAGAAACGCGAAACGTCGTATATCGTCACTGACCCGAAATCCGCTACCTTTTTTATTTTCAGAAACTATCAACACAGCACAGAAAGAATGAGGTATCAGAAATGATTGAGAGCAAGATTAAACGGAGGGAGGAAGAAATCAATGGAAATTTGATAGAAATATTGGTGTGATTGTGGTATTATTGTGACTGAACAAATTTGTAAGATTAAGGAGTATTCAATGAAATCAGAAGTATTTTATAAAAGACCGCTTTTTCCGCGAAGATTGCCGCCGCGCTCCTTAAATCCGGCAAGGCGAATGTGAAGAAGCTCTATTCCCCGAAAACAGGCAAGACCTACGACGGAACTATCGTTTTAGCCGATACTGGTGGGAAATATGTCAACTACCGTATCGAAGTACAGAAGAACTAAAAACTTGAATAGCAAGCATAGGAAGCGGGTACCCACTTCCGTAAATCCCTGTCCTGCCGCTGACGCGCCGGACGGGGATTTTGCTTGTTGGGAAGTTTCCCAAACCCTCTAAAAAAATCAAAAAAATTTTTGGCAAAACGCACCGCCCCGCCGTAATAGGGAGCGTACCCAAAAAGCGCGGCGGTGCGCCGCCATTTCAGAAAGGAGCGAATGAATGGAAAAGAAAAAAGGCTACTCCATGTTTGAGCGTGACAAGTTAGACCCGGCTGACAGTATGCGGATAGAGCGAAATATTTATTTTGAGGAACAGACCGCCGACCTTTCCGGGCTTACCGCCCTGCCCTTAGAACAGTTACAGGCATTACGGGAAGAATACGCGGCGGCTGAACAGGCAGCTTTTGAAGCCTTGCAGGAACAGGCGGCGGCCTGGGACGAACAGGCGGGAAAGACGCTTGCCATTGACAAAGCCATTGAGTATGTGAGGACACCCGAAGCCACGCATACCGCGAACCAGTGGGAAGCTACGGACTATGGGAAGCACATCAGCAACCGCGTCTACCAAATGCGCTACCACATATCCGAGAATACCCGGTATGACAGGGAAAAAGAGAAATCCATTGATTTACAGGGCTTTCCGCGCGTGAAAATCAGAAAGGCGATACTTTATACCTTTACCACCGAAAATGGCGTTCTACTGCGTAACATTCACGAAAACAGCACCCATAAAAAGACAGGGCGCGGAAGTCATATACTGGCTTCCGCGCCCTGTTCTTTTTTTGCCTATCTGACATTTCCCTTTTCCATTTCTTCAAGCGGGAACTGCGGGAGGGCTTCTATCAGCTTCTTTGTGATGGACTGGCGCATATCTTCGTTGATTTCCTGTTTCGTGCTTCCGTCCGGCTGTCTGACCGCTACCGTCGATAGCCTGTCGATTTCGTCCTTGTAGCACTCCACGACTTTCTCCACCGCCCATTTTTCCCCGGCAACGGCGGCGCGTATGGTTTCATATTCCGGCATTTTCTGGTTTTCCATGCTCAACGCTCCTCTGCTTTTTGATAGCCCTATCATAGCACAGCGGCGGGGATTTTGCTATCCTTATCCGCGCTCTGTTCCCTTTTCACGTTCCGGCTGCCTGTCTGCCTGTAAAATGCTGTCAATGTTCTGCTTGATAATATCATATTCCCGGACTTTCTTTTTCAGCTTCCCATAGTCGGCGTAAAGGGCTTCTTTCTGCGCTTGGAGGGCTTCATACTCCGATTGCAGCGCGGCGAGGTTCGGGAGCTTTGCAATGCCCGCCGCTTTCAGCGACCTTGCGGCGGCTTCATGTAGGATAATCGCCTGTTCCTGTCCGGCGCGGTATTTCTCCCTGTTCCTTGCCTTGCGGTATGCGTCATAGACGGGCTTTGTCTTTTGGTAGGTGGAAACATTCTTGATAAGCACCGCCATTTCCGCAAGCCGCTTTTCGGCGTTCTTCAATGCGTCTGCCGCCTGTCCGCTTTCCGCTGCCATTTCCAGGGTCCGGCTGACTAAATCCGCGTACTGCTTAATCTTATGTTCCGTCAAGAAATTCATGGTTTTAGCTGCCTGTTTCAGATTGTGGATTTTCGCCCACTGTTCATAGCCCTTACTCTGCGCCGCCTTGATACTGTTCTCAATGTCGATAAGCAGCGACACGCCGCGCTGTTCTCTGGGAGCTTTCGCCGCTTTTGCCCGTCTGCCCGCTATCCGTTCCCTTATGGCTTCCTCTGTATAGTCTGCGCCGAGGGTTTTAAGGCGTGTGAAGCGTTCCTGTCCGGGGGCGCGGCATGACACATATTTCCCCGGCTTTATCTCATAGCCCGCCGCCTGTAACCGCGTTAGCAATTCCTCAAAACTGGAAACTTGGGGGATAAGCGCGTCAAGGGCGGTTTTCAGCTTGCCTTTCCAACTTGTACCCGTCTTTTCTGCCTGGTACTCCGCATAGCTCTTTCCCTTGCTGCCCTTGCCGGGGACGACGACGGACAAGCCATTCTCCCGGCACAGCTTGTCGCTCATGTTCCGTATGCCGTAATAGCTCCTTTTGTTGGAATTGTATTTATGGTGGTCTACAAAATTCACCGCGCAAAAAATGATATGGTTATGGACGTGTCCTTTGTCAATGTGCGTCGTGAGTACATATTCATGCTGCCCCTTTGTTACCGCGTCGGCAAGCTGCTTTCCGATTTCATGGGCTTTCTGATAATCGACTTCCCCCGGCTCAAAGGACTGTATCAGATGAAAGGCTAAATTGTTCCCCTTTTGGAGTGCTTGGGACAATGTATATTCAAACTCAATATCTGCTGTTTCATAGGAGCAGCCGAAAGAGGACACAAGCATTTTTCCGTCCGTCTTGTCCGGGTTTTCGATATAGTCAAGGGCTTTGCTTAGAGTGCTTTTAACAGGCTTAATCT
Organism: Emergencia sp. 1XD21-10; assembly: GCF_009936045.1. Lineage (GTDB taxonomy): Bacteria > Bacillota > Clostridia > Peptostreptococcales > Anaerovoracaceae > Senimuribacter > Senimuribacter intestinalis. The sequence continues at coordinate 129,755 of NZ_QWEQ01000004.1, forward strand.
TTGTAACCGCCATATCTCCGCAAGCACCCCCTTTATTTCCTCTATATCCTCTTGGTATGCGTTTCCCGTCGCGTTTACGCGGCGTGCTATCTGGTTGACGTTGACACCGATTTTCTGTATCTCTGCGGTCATTGCCTTAATGTCGCTATGGTCTATCTGAATGATATACCCGTCAATGGCAATCTTCCGCAGATATGCCGCCATGTTCCGGGTGGGTACGAGCTTCATTTTTTCCAGTATTAAATCCCGTTCCGCTTCCGTCACTCTGAATTTGATTTGCACCGTCCTTTTGCGTCCGTCCATGTGTTCGCTCCTTTCCTTTCCGTTCCGAGGGTTTGGGACACTTCCCAACAAGCCATTTTCAACCGACGAGCCGCAGCGCGGGAGGGCGAAAATACGGAAGTGGGTACCCGCTTCCTATGCTTGCTACGAATGTTTTTATCCTTTAGGCTCTTATCCCTTACTACGGAGAAAAAGCGATTTTGCCAAACTTACGCAAAAGAAAAACGCTGCAATCTCAAAAAAGATTACAACGCTTTCTAAATCCTGTTCAGTTTTAAGCCGGACATTTCTATTCGCCCTCTTTTTCGACTTCGGAAATCTCTTTTGCCGTTGCGGTCACAATCCGTATGCCCGTATCGCTCATACCGTCAAGGAGCGCGTCAAGCTGCCGCCGCTTTGTGTCCTTTACGGCGGGCGTGTCTAACAGGAATTGGTCTACGGATATATGGTAACGCTGTATCAGCTCAAAGAATATCTGTAAACTTGGGTGCTGCCCCTTGTTCTCAATGTTCGCAAGGTAGCGCGGCGAGATAAACATTTCGTCGCCTACTTTCTTGCGGCTCTCCTTACGTCCTTCACGCGCTGCCTTTATCGCTGCCCCGAAAGCCTTGAAGTCATATTTCGGTACTGGTTTTTTGCCATAGTTATTCACCCTATTACATTTTACTGTTCACCTTTGCTTTTGAATATGTCTACGCAGTTCTATTAGTTAGCCAAAATAAATCATATTTTTCTGCCGTGCAATTAAATACCGGCTGAATGTATCTTGACAAGCAGACGCAAAAAGAATATAATACATACCAAACGAATGAAATGGAAGGTGGTAGATACATGGCGCGTAATAAATATCCAGAAATAACCGTTGAGAAGATATTAGAAGTGTCACAGCGGTTATTCATGGAAAAGGGGTACGACAATACTACTATTCAAGATATTGTAAATGAACTTGGCGGACTGACGAAAGGAGCAATTTATCATCATTTCAAGTCAAAAGAGGAAATTATTGACGCATTAGGGGGGAAACTCTTTTTTGACAACAATCCATTTGTTACCGTACAAAATCAGAAGAACCTAAATGGTTTAGAAAAAATGCGTGAAGTCATTAAGTTAAACCACGCAGATAATGATAGGATTGAACTTGGAAAACAGAGTATACCTCTTTTGAAAAATCCCCGCTTGTTGGCTGAACTGGCTGATACAAACAGGAAATTGATTGCCCCTCTTTGGTTGCAACTTATTCAAGAGGGAATAGCGGACGGCTCTATCCAAACCGGGTATGCAAAAGAACTATCTGAACTTTTGCCATTACTTACAAATTTCTGGTTAATTCCCTCTGTCTATCCTGCAACCCCGGAAGAACTGCTTTCAAAGTTTGCATTTATCAAATATTTGTTAGATAGTATGAACTTGCCGATTATTGATGATGAAATTTTCGGTATGGCACAGAATTACTTTGAGCACTTAAACATAGGCGAATAGATAAAATTGCCTTGCAAAAGGCAGTTTTATTTTCAAACTATACATTCATTCGTAAGGTATTATTTTTTAAGCATATACATACCGTCTTAATGTATGAAAGGAGAATAGTATGTCAAAATTAGACCAAAAAATTGAAAATGCTGCAAACAAAATTGAAGTTGCCGCAAATGAAGCATGGAAAAAGCGGTCATTCCGCATTGTATCTAAGTCTATATCTGCTACGGCAGAAATCGGACTGATGATAGGGGCTGCACATTTATCCGAAAAAGGCTATAAATCAGCCGGCACCTGCCTGTTTGGTTTAGGGGCAGTAGGACTTGTCTGCGATATACTTTTTAACAGAAAATAGGAGGACACCGCTATATGATACGATACTTAAAACAATACAAATTCTTGCTTTTCCTTACCGCATTATTTACTGCAATCAGTTCTCTATCTTATGTATTTATTGCTATCTTATTGCAACAAGTTATGGATATTGTAGATATGGGCGATATGGACGGCTTTATTAGAATACTACTCTTTTCTTTAGCCTACTTTGTACTTATGGGAGTATTCATGTACCTACAATCTTTGTTTAGTAAAAAATTTGTCTGTAAAATTATGAAAGCTGTCCGTTCTAAAACCTTTATAGGAATTGAACGACACACGATTGAGGACTACTCAAAAAATAATACTGCTGATTATTTATCCGCAATTACGAATGATGTAAAAATGATTGAAGATAGCTATTTACTGCCCCTGTTGCAAGTTATCCAGTATACGATTATTTTTATAGCTTCCCTTGCTGTAATGATTTACTTTGACATTATCGTTACAGTCTGCGTGATTATCGCAATCGCTATCATGCTTGTTGTACCCAGTCTATTCGGAGGACTACTCTCCAAACGACAGGATAAATATTCTGATATGCTATCCGATTTTACAAACCATGTAAAAGACCTGTTATCCGGTTTTGAGGTTATCAAGTCTTATCGAATGAAAAAATATGTCCTCTCACGATTTGAAATAAGTAACGAGGACACTATAAAAGCAAAATATTCTGTTGACAAGGCGATTGCAGCAAATGAAGCGGTTTCTATGGTGCTTGCGCTTCTTGTTCAAGTGGTTGTTGTTTTTCTTTCTGCATATTTCATTATCATTGGTCGTATCAGTGCAGGAGCCTTGTTAGGCATGGTACAGGTAAGCAGTAACCTTGCAAATCCATTATTGATTATTTTTAGCAATATTCCCAAAATCAAGAGTATAAAACCAATTACACAGAAGCTAAATAACCTTTCAGATTACAAGGAACAGAACACAAATACAAAAAAATCACCCTCTTTCAAAAAAATGATTTATGTAGATGATTTGCATTTTTCCTATGATAAGGAAAACGAAGTCATAAACGGTATTTCACTATCCATTGATAAAGGGAAAAAATATGCTTTTGTCGGTAAGAGTGGGTGTGGAAAGTCTACATTTATTAAGCTGATTGCCGGATATTACTCTGATTTCAAAGGTGATGTACTATATGACGCAGACAGTCTTTCCGTTTTGGATATTGATAAAATAACTGCGCTATCGTCGGTCATTCATCAGAATGTTTATATGTTTGATGAGAGCATTTTTGACAATATTTGCCTACACGAAGATTTCAGTAAAGAAGAATTGCAATCCGTATTGTCTGATAGTGGTTTATCACAGTTTATTGAGCAAGTACCAAACGGACTTAAATATCACGTTGGAGAAAATGGAGATAACCTTTCCGGCGGACAGAAACAAAGAATTGCCGTAGCAAGAGCCTTAATTCGTAAGAAGCCACTGTTGATTTTAGACGAGGGTACGTCTGCTATTGATATGCAAACTGCATATGATATTGAAAGTAGGCTATTGGCAATATCTGATTTAACGCTACTTACTGTCACTCATAATATGAGCAGCGATATTCTTACACTCTATGACGAAATTGTATTTATGGCAGACGGAAAAATAATTGAACATGGCACATTTGAAGAACTTATTACTAAACACGCTGCATTTTATGACTTCTACCAACTAAAGAAGTAGGTATCTTTAGAGGAAAGTTTTTTTGAACTGTACACAATCCTTAAATAATATTATCTGCTCCCTTAACGGGGAAAGAAAAAAACCGTTAGAGGAGCAGATGTTTTTGTATGCCTTTTTATGCAATATCTAATCTATCGGCGGTTTTTGAGAAATCAAAACCGCCGTTTCTTTTTGGCTTCTAATGAAATGACGCGGTATCACTGTTAAAAGCGGCGGCTAAAAGGAGGTAGCCGCCATGAAGCGCATACCCTATCGACAAAATCCGACAATCATTGACTTGTCAAAAAAAGCCCGCCCACCACCGGGGGAAACTACGCTTACCTATATGAACTGTCTAATCGTCTAAATACTGCTTACAATACCTATGCGCCCGTCCGGGCTTTTCGGACGGGCGCATTTTGTACGCTCAAAAAATTTTTGAAGAAATTTCAAAAAATCTTCGGCGTTTTTGAAAACCGCCGTATTGCCCCGCGAAAAGGGGGAAGCACCACCAACTTTCCAACGAGAAAGGAGGTGAGAATGTGGAACCTAATAGCAGGGAGTTTTACAAACAGTGTGCTTTTCAGAAGTTTTGTAATACGGTACTGCACAATGAAGCGTGCGACACTTATAGAGAGCTTCGCAGACACAAGGCAAAGGAAGTGACCTTTTCTGACATGACCTTAGACGAAGCGCGGCAGCTTCATACGTTTGACGAATATTTTAAACGGGAAGCCGCCGAAACCGTCTTTGAGAAAGCCGGGAAGAAAATCACGCCAAAGCTGCTTCTTGAAGCAATCCGTACTTTGCCGGAAGAAAAGCGCAAAGCCGTATTGCTGTATTACTTCGAGGGAATGAACGATACCGAGATTGCGGAGCTGTTCAATACGTCGAGAAGCACGATACAGTACAGGCGGACAAGCTCTTTTGAGAAATTAAGAAAATATCTGGAGGAAAATGCTAATGAATGGGACGAATGGTAACGAACCCGGCTACCCGGAAAAAGCCCTTGTTCCTTATCCTGTCATTGTGGCAGCGACAAAGGGCGACCCGGACGCCATGAAGATTGTCTTGCAGCATTTCAGCGGCTACATAGCCCGCCTCTCCATGCGGAAGCTGTACAACGAGCGCGGGAACGTCTATTTTGGCGTAGACCACGACATTCGGGAACGGCTGCAAGCAAAACTGATGATGGCTGTCCTCACCTTTAAGGCAGAGGAATAAACCGCAGCGGCGGCGGGACGCTTTCTCTCTCCCCCTTTTCCGTTCCGCTGCTGACGCGGCAGCAAAGCCATTCTGAACCTTGACAAAGAAAGCGGCGCAAGATAACGGCGGCGCAGCATAGGGCAAATCGGATACGTTCCTTTTGCGCCGAGCCATACGGCGGGTGCGCCATGACGCTATCTGGGTGAGGTTATCCCCGCCCGGACAGCCGAGCGACCAACACCGCGCCGGAAAGCAAGTGTAGCGGCTTGCGGGCAACGACACGCAGAATATACAATGATACTTCCTTACAGCCACAGTCCGAGCGTTAAGAGCGTCGCAGGCAATGGGTAGGGCTGCATGAGAACCATGCCGGGGTGAAATTCCCATGAGGTTATGCTAATAACCGTCCGATTAAAGCCTTTGTTTTATTGAATAGTGGACTTGCTGCTATTCATAGACTGTATTATATGTTTGCGAAAGAAAGGGGGATTTTCTTTGACGCAAAACCAAACGCCCGTTACCACAACGGAGCATAAAATAGGAAAAGTTACTTACCTTGTATGTTCGTCCGCAAGTGAACGCGCAACGGACACACTGGATAAAAAGATAAAAAAACTCATTCGCAAAGACATGGAACTGAACACCGCAAACGCCCGGAAATAGGGCGTTTCTTCACATTTTATACATGACACAGGCAGCGGTATGTGGTATAATATAGACAGTACAAATACCATGCTTGTCTGTCGTCGGAAAGGAGGACAAAATGTTACAGACAGACAAGATTACCGCTTTATATTGCAGATTGAGCCAGGATGATGAGTGTTCATTTTGGTAGAGAGTGTAATTAATTTTGTGTCTACGGAAACAGGATATCCTCGATTATTCAGTCACATCAAAGGCTAGAATATCCAGTATTTACAAGGCTTTGTGGGCTCTGCCCACACCCGGCCTCTGAAATAAGAATAAAAACCAAAAACACAAAATTTAGAACACTACCTTTTGGTATAAAGGGCGTTTACTCTAACGCCCCCACAAACTTATAATAAATCGTAACGATTTTCTCTTTTCCTTTGCGGTAACGCCCCATGTTGGGTGTTTCGTAGATTGTGATTTTCTCAATCAGCTCATGGAGCATGAAGCTGTCGAGTTCCTCAAAACTGGTGTACTTCTGGATTAGCTTTGAGAAACGCTCCACGTCAGACCTTGCGGCATTGGAAGCGTCAATGCGTTTTTCCAGTTCACGGATGGTTCGCTGCAATGTTTCTTTTTCTTCATCGTAGTTCCCGATAAGCATCGTGAAAATATGGTCTGGCAGCTTGCCAGAAAGATTGTCCTCATACGCCCGTCGGAGCTTTGCGTCAAGCCCTGCAAGCTGATTCCTTGAAGCAGTCAGCTCGGATTTCATCTGCGACATTTTCTTCTGGTCGTCAGAGCATTTCTTTTCTGTCAGTTCCCTTACCGCCCGTTCCGTATCCTCTGTAAACAGGACGGCGTTTCTTTTTATGTCCTCACGGACAAGGCGGGTAATCACATCGCAGTTGATGTAATGGCTTGAGCAGGCGAATTTCCCCTGCTGGTGGTGGCGACCGCATACATAGTAAATATATTTCCCATTATGTGTGCGGTGTTTCCGCATTGCCGTCCCGCAGGCTTCGCAGCGGAACAGTCCAGAAAAAACATCGGGGTCTACATGGTGTGGGCTGTCCTTGCGGGGTTGGATTTTGCGGGAGTGGAGTGCTTTTTGCGCCTGCTCAAACAATTCCTCGGAGATAATCGGTTCGTGCATACCCTTGACGACAATCCAATCCTCCCTGTCATTCTTCACCCGTTTTTTTGTGCGGTAGGACGGTGTGTACTGCCTGCCCTGCACCATGCTCCCAATAAACATCTCATTCTGCAGCATGGTTCGGATATACGTTTGACACCAGTAGCGTTTGCGGACAAAAGCCCCGTCTTTCTCTGGGTCGTGGTTTTTAAATCGGTTGTACTCTGCGGGGGAGAGTACGCCCTCATTGTTAAGGGTGGTCGCTATGCTCCTTGAACCCATGCCGCCCGCACACATCTCAAAGATGCGTTTTACGATGGGGGCTGTTTCCTCATTGACAAGCAGCTTGTGTTTGTCTTTCGGGTCACGGACATACCCGTAAGGGTCGAGCGCACCCAGATACTCGCCACGCATCGCTTTCATGTGCAGCGAGGATTTTATCTTTGTGGAGATGTCCTTTGCGTACATGTCGTTCAGGATGTGCTTGAAGGGCGTGATGTCCATGCTGCCCGTGTTATTGATGGTGTCAACATTGTCATTCACCGCAATGAAGCGCACGCCCTTTTCGGGGAAGTAAATCTCGGTGTACTGTCCGCACATGATATAGTTCCGCCCAAGCCTTGATAAGTCCTTTACGACAACCATGTTGATTTTGCCGTTTTCAATGTCGCCTATCATCCGCTTGAAATCTGGTCTTTCAAAATTCGTCCCAGAGTACCCGTCGTCGATATAAATATCCCCGACTTCCCATCCCTGCCTTTTCACATAGTCGCTGAGCATCGCTTTCTGGTTTCCGATGCTCATGGACTCATGCTCGGCAGAATCCTCGGACGACAGCCTGCAATAAATCCCTGCGGTATAATTCTGCTGTTCTCTCATAAAATAAATGCCTCCTTTTTGGGAAACAGCAGGAAAGTGTAACCTACGCTTACAGTATATAAGTCTGTAGCGGCACGGTCAAATGTGCGCCTGCTGTTCCCGTCATGCATACGGGTTTTCGTAGAGGATTTTTTTGACAGCCGCCTGGTGTATGACCTCGCTTGCCGTCCTTGCCCCGTTGAAGATGCTGACAACACGGATGTTGTCTTTTGCGTCAAAGGTTTCCCTCTGATGCGGGAAAGAGCCTGCACCGCTACAAGCCCCTTTGTGGGTAACGTGTCCCCTTTCTGGAATTGTTTCCATGCCATTCCTCCCATCTTTCCTGCGGGTCATTCCCGCCCGTCTGTTTTCGGGATGACTTCATAATCAAAGCCCATCCGCTGGTTGCAGTATGTGCAGACGTCTTTCTCGGTCTGCCCTTTGTCAAGCCTTCGCAGGATGTAAGCACCTGTGCTGTAAAAATTGTCCGCACAAGTTCTGCATAAGCAGAGCTGAAGCCTGTTTGGGACGGGGGAGATAAGACCGATGCTGACCGCCAGCGCATGGTTTACGCCACGGATATGTTTTTTGTCCAGCCGTCCGATATACCCCTCAAGCCGCTGCTTGCTGACCGTGCGTAGCTGTTCAAGAAGCACGATGGAAGGGAGCTGCAAGCCGCATTCAGCGTCGATAAAGTAGTGGGTGGGCAGCTTCGGCTTTACATCAACCTTGCTTGAGATGGATGCGACAATGACGGTAGTGCTGTGGCGGTTGCCTCTGTTATTCTGGATGATAAGGACGGGGCGGTAGCCCTCCTGCTCCGAGCCTATCCCTTTCCCCAAGTCGGCGTAGTACATATCGCCCCTTTTATATGTTCTTTCCATGTTATGTGAACCTCCTGTGAAATTTAGGCGGTATGCGCCGCCTATGTAACAGCCAGACGCAGGGGAGTGTTTAAGGTCGGGAGAGTGTGAAAAAACCATTTTCCATTGACCGCCCTGCATCTGGCTTGATTATGAATAGAGAGCATTTTCTATTTGTCCCCGACACCCCGAAAATGCTGATGCGTGATAACGCAAGGGAAGTCACCAAACGGTCAGCAGCGGACTGACGCCACGGGAGTTGCACCCCAACTGTCGGTCTGACAGAGCCGCCCCCATTGCCTGCGGCGGATTGGTTACCGCTCGGACTGTGGCTGGACGGGAGTATCATTGTCCTCTTTGTGTGTCATGGCGGAATCGGGAGCTGCCCGATATTTTCAGTCGGTATTTTCCGCTTGCCGCCTTTCGGCGGGGCATGGCGTACCGCTGCACACGCTTATGCTTATTACATCCACAAAGAGAATGTATTTGGTGAATGGATATTCGGTTGTCAAAGAGCTGCCCTGTTTTCGCCACACATAGGAAAACTGGGTGAGAGTTTTTTGTCCTCTCACCCAGTAGCCGATGGGAACCCTCTAAATATTAGATGGTTATAAAATATTTTTTAATTTTTCTCTGAGATGCCAGACACGGAAGTTAATTGCACTTACAGATAAGCCGCATTTCTCTGAAATCTCCATGCTGCTGTAACCATCCATTTTCCATAAGGCAATCTGGATGGTAAGCCTGTCCACCTTAATCAAGACTTGATAGAGCCGCTGGTTTTCAATACTGTCCAAAAATTCCTCAACCGTTTTTGCTTCGGGCTGTGCTGTGTCCTCTGCCACTTCCTCAAGATATGTACCTGCATCCTGCAATTTCTCATAGTACCGTCTGTCGGAATTGAATACCGCCCAATCATGGACACGGAGCTTTTCAATATCGTTCTCACTGACACCCAAGCTCCTAAGCTGCTTTTCCTCGGCTTCTTTCCATAGCCGCCATTTTCTTTCTTCTCTGGCTTTGTTGTACGCCATAATCCGTTACCTCCAATCTGAATTTTTTTTGGATAATCCAGATTGAAAGGCGGAGAACGGCATCCCACGCTAGAAACAGCCCTGCGGCGTATTCCGACAAAAAACGACAAAAGAAAAACCGCAAGGGCTGTCGTGCCTTTACGGTTTTTAGATATATTGGTTCTTATATGTAGAGATTTGACTTCTACTTCTTGGATAGAAAGCCCCCTTGCACTGACAAGGATTTTTTTAACAGGCTGTCCACCCATCCCCGATATGATATGTGTAAATAGAATTTGCTATTTGCAGGCAATAAAAATCCCTCCAAACTTAAAACAGGTTTGGAGAGTGCTTGTTAAGTCTTTCGGGCATAGCAATACCGCCCACCAAATCGCCGTTTTTTTTATTTGGTGGACGTATCTGCATTTAATTAAGTAAAATGCAGAGCCGATAAACTGTGGTTTCATTCATTCCACACATTCATCGGCTCTGCATCTATGTGTCTGGCTCTGTGATGATAAATACTTGCATATTTTTTGCGTTAATTATCGTTTCCCGTTTACATTTTGGACAATAAAGCGGATAGTTTTTCAAAACAGTATCTTCCCTAAATTTGTTATGCGTCTTTTTTTTGCAAATCGGACAATATATCCACTCGTATTTCATATTTGAAGCAACCTGCCTTTTTTTAACTGAAAAACGGTATCCGCTTGTTTTACAAGGTCGTTGGAGTGGGTAACAATAATTACACATTTATTCATCTGATGGGCGCAATTTTTCAAAATCCCCGTAATTTCTGCGGCAGTATCTTTGTCTAAATTTCCCGTTGGTTCATCCGCTAAAATAACAGGGGCATTCGATACCAGTGTACGGGCGATTGCCACACGCTGCTGCTGTCCTCCCGACAGTTTCATTACATTTCGTTTTGCTTCATCCTCCGTCAATCCAAGCTGCTTTAATATTGGCAGGGCGTCCTGTTTTGCAGTCAATTTTACGTTTTCAATCGGCGTCATATAATCAATAAGATTGTAATTCTGGAATATGACAGAAACATGATTGCGCCTATGGTATTCAAGTCCCTGCTCCGATATATCCCTGTCATGAAACATAATTTTTCCTTCCTGTGGAATATCAAGACCGCCTATCAATGATAACAGGGTCGTTTTCCCAGAACCAGATGCGCCAAGTATCGCATACATTTTTCCTGTTTCAAATTGAGTTGTTATATGTTCTAAGACCTTTGAGCCTTTTTCATATTGATATGTTACGTTTTCACATATTAGCGTTGTCATCTTTTTCTCCTCCTAACTCATGCGGGATAAAATTTCACGCGGCTTCAAGCGCATGACCGCAATAGACGATATCATAACAGATACAATGATAATTACAAATCCAACAAGATATAACTGTAATAAATTTTCTATGCTTACAGAAACTTCAATATCCGTTTCCAAATAATCTGTATTTTCTGCACCGCTCAATTCTATATTGTCTACACCTCCTAATGCTGTACTTTCAAACGATTCTATCGCAATGTCATCTTGCTGCACGTCATTCGGTTCTTCTATTTTATTCTGTATATCCTGTTGTAAAAGCACATCGGCGATACGGTTTGAAACCATATTACTTGTAAAAAAGGAAATCCCAAAAGCAACGATTGCAATCAGCAATACTTCTGTCAGATATTGCCCTATAATGTCTGTCTTTTTTATGCCAAGCGAGAGGAACACACCTGTTTCACGGACACGTGATTTTCCCCATAGAGTAAGAATAAGCGATAAGATTACAACGCTGACAAGGATAGCCGCAATCAGCAGACCTATCACCAGTTTATCCATACTTTCCAGAGAGGAAGCCGTATTTTCATAAGTTTCATTGTCCGTATCAATCGTAAATCCATCCTCTTTAAATCCAGGCGTCTTTTTCACTTTTTCGATAATTTCATCCATTTCTTCTGGGTCGTTTATGGTAATTGAAACTTCTGAAAATCCCTGAACTGCAGGGGTGTTCTCGATAAGAATTGCCGACGCTATATCTATAAACACCCGATTCTGTATTTTATTATAGCCCTCTATATTCTTGCCGATTTTTTCTGTTTCCATTGCTGTAAACAATCCAACGATTTCCAGTGTCATGCTGCGCCCATCCATAGACCTCGTTTTCAGCATATCGCCTATCCCTAAGCCATTTTTATCAGCCAAATCTTTACAAATAATTGCTTTCCCCGTATCTTTTTCTGTAATATGCCTGCCTTCCGTTAGTTTGACAACACCATTTGTAAACAAATTGTGTTCTTCGGAACGCCATAGACTTACCGTAGTCGTGCTATTCCCTAATTCTTCCTCCAAAGGAATTGTCCCCTTGAAAAAAGACAACTGTTCAAAATCCAGTAATGTTTCATCAAATGCATCGCAATATTTCACTCCTGCTATATCACGGATATTTTTCACCATATCAGAGGATAACTGCTCTGTGGAATACATGATATATCCAGTCCCTCCACTTTCATCCTCGTCCGATTCTTTATGCAGATAGGGGTTATTATCTGTGTAGTCCGTCCAGACATGAAAAGAACCGCCAAGGCTTTGACGCAGATTTTGCTGTGCTTGTTTTGTAGCTTTCCCGATAGACAATCCCGACAAGACAAAGGTTGCCATAATAAGCAATATACAAAAAAGCACTATGCTTTTCCCTTTTTTTCGAGTAACATATAACATTGCCCGTTTTAAAAAATTCATATTGATACCTCCGTTTTTTATTTTTTGAACACAATATTAAAATAACATTCCTATATGGAACGTATATGGAATATCTGTGAAAAATAAACGGAAGAAAAAAATCCTCCGAAACATCGGAGGGTTTTTCATCATAAATATATAGTAAAACACATTCTTTGCGGATTGTCTTTCGCTTGAAATGTATATGGAATAGAAAGTGCAGAAAAAATAGTGTCCACAATATACAAGCCTAAGCCATTTCCTCCTTGCTCTCTGCTTCTTGCATAATCAAGACGGTAAAATGGCTCAAACAACCGGGGGATTTCGGATTGACGAACAGGGACACATTCATTTTCAACAACAAGATTTCTGCCATCCATAGAAACAGAAATCAGCTTCCCGCTTTCTGTATATGCAACTGCATTTGCAAGAATATTAGAAACTGCCTTTTCAAATAAGGAAATGGGTATACTGACTGTAAAATGTTGTGGCAGGCAGACAGAAAAATTTATCTCGTTTGCAGCGGCAATCAGTTTATATGGCTCACAAAGGTTTGTGAGCAGTTCTGGCAAATTTATTTCGGTCGGTTTTTCTTCATTTGTAATATTCATTTTGGATGTTTCTAAAATTTCATGTATCATCTCGGAAAGCTGTTCTGTTATTTCTTTGCACTCTGGCAGATATACGTCATAGTCTTGATATTTTCCTACTCCAAGTATCATATTTTCAAGAGTGGCGTTTAAAGCAGTAACAGGCGTTTTTAATTCGTGGGAAGCCGCACGTAAAAAATCTATTTTCAATTTCTCGCTTTCCTGCACATACTTTTTTTCTAATTCAAGATTATGGATTGCCTTCAGCAAATTCCTATAAAGGCTATTGATATTCTCTGCCAAATCTTCAATTTCATCTCCCGAAGTTACAGAACATATCGCAGATTTATCCATTTTTGTCATGCGCTGCGCTGTTTCTGATAAATGACAAATATTTCGTGTTATGCTTCTGGAAAAAAGTGCAGCACAGACAATGGCAATCACGATACAACAGGAAACAGAAACAGGCAGGGCACGTTTTATCGTAAATGTTACAAACTGTGAGGCATCTACGTCCGTACTGACGAAAAATCCGTCCAGTTCCATTCCTTTCTCGCCAACAAGCCCTAAAGATATTTGCGGGGCAAGAACATACATGATGCCATGTGCAGTTATTACAATAAATATCAAGACGCTCAATGTATATAAAAATGTTTTAGGAAATATTTTTATTCGTGCCATATTAGTCCACCTCATATTTATATCCAATTCCTTTTACAGTAACAATGCAGTCAAGATGCAGTTTTTTTCGCAGGTTTTTTATATAAGTATCTACTGTCCTGTCAATAATAGGATGGCTGTCGCCCCATAAATCGTCAAGTATCTGAGAACGGGTCAGAACCAGTCCTTTATGCTCCACAAACAATTTCAGCAAGTCAATCTCTTTTGGAGTAACGTCGATTTTTCCATTGTCATCTTTTGCTGTATAACCTAAAAAATCTACAATTACATTTCCAAATTCGATTGTATCTGGTAAAATCCCCTTTCCGCTTCTTCTTAAAAGTGCAGTAATGCGCCGCCCTAACAAAATCATGGAAAAGGGTTTTACGATATAGTCATCTGCCTGTCCGTCAAAGCTGGAAACTTGTGTATATTCGTCCCCTATTGCTGTTAGCATAAGTATCGGGACAGAACTTTTTTCTCTGATTTCATGCAAAACAGAAAGCCCCGATATTTTTGGAAGCATAATGTCAAGTACAATTAAGTCAATCCTGCTATTGCTAAAACATTGCAGCGCAGATTCCCCGTCATACGCAGGAATTAATTTGTGTCCCGCTAATTTCAAATACTCGCAAATCGCTTCATTTGTTTTTCGGTCATCTTCAACAATAAGTAATGTCGCCATATAAATCACCTCTTTTTTCAGTTTAACACTCCAATATGGAGCGAATGTGAAATTTTAGAAAGAACATCCATTTATGTGCTAATTTACATCTATTATAACCGCTTATATAAATAGCAACAATTATGCAAATAGGATTTCACATCGTTTAGTAGGATACCACACCTCTGTAAAATATAAGGGTAAAAGTTTTCAGAGTACAGGTGGTGAACGCATGGACAAAAGAAACAACGATTTTGACTTTGATTTCAGACCGTTAGGACTGGCAATCAAAAAAGCCCGTAAAGCTCAAGGCGTGACCAGAGAACAGTTTGCGGAGATTATTGATTATAATCCCAGACATCTTCAAGCTGTTGAAAATGAGGGGCAGTATCCAAGCATAGAGCTGTTTCTTCAACTTATCACAATGTTTGATGTATCAGTTGACGAACATATACATACTGAGGAAAAAGCAAAGAAAAGTTCTATCCGAAGACGTTTGGATGCTATGCTTGACCGACTGGATGACAAAGAACTGTCTGTTGTCGAAGCAACTGTAAACGGGCTATGTAAAGCAAAAGAGCCAGAGGATTGACCTCTGGTTTCCTTTTGCTCCGCCCAACTAATAGTTTGGGCATCCGTAGCCGTATATTGAGCCGCTCCCAACTGGATAGCTCTGCTGTTTGCAGGCATCCCCAGAGTTACCCTCCACGGTGTAAACCGTCCCATTCTCGCATCTCTCCACGATTCCCACATGGTCGATTGAGCCGTTGCTCCCCCAATCAAAGAAAATGAGGTCGCCTGCCTGCGGCTCATAGTTCTTGTCCTGCCACTGTCCTTTGCCCTTGAACCAGTTTACGCCGTCCGAGCAGAGGGAGAATTTCGGCACAATTCCGCTTTCCAGATAGCCGCACTGGTCGGCACACCACGATGCGAAGCAGGCGCACCATTCCACACGTCCGTCAAAGCCGTACCAGCTCCAATAAGGCTGACCGCCCTCGTTGCCGAGCTGCGTCAAAGCAACTTCCACAATGGCTTGATTGCCGCCGCTTGTGAACGCCCGCCCGTATGGGTAGTAGCGCAGTACATGGGCGGGGTACTGCGTGTCGCCGTATTTCTCCCAACCGAGCCGCTGTGCCTGCATAGCAGAAAACTCCACCGCATTTGCATAGGAATAGCCGCCGTAGTTGGTCTTTGCCCATGAGATATACCCGTTCCCAAAGTTGTAGCCCTGCAGGGCGAGCTTGATGCGCTCCATGTCAATCGGGCTTTCCACCTCGGCTGATACAAGGGCAGCTTTTAGTTCCTGCACACCGCACTCGATGGAATATTCGGGGTCTTTGATGCCGTTCGGCTCATGGGGGTATTTCTTGTTGAAGCTCCCCTCCGCCGCCTGCATCGGGTCGCTACCCTTTCCGCCAGATTCCTGCATCATCACCGCCTTTATCAGTTCCACATATTCGGGGATGCCGTACTGCTTTGCATACTTCTGTATCAGCGGCGTGTAGGCTTCGACCTCCGCACTGACAGGGGTATAGGATGTGCTGTCGCTGCCGCCGCCAAACAGGGAAACCGCACATCCAAGCAGGACGACGATAAGGATTATCACAACGGCAATCCAGCCGCCTGCGATAAGGGCAGAAATCAACGCCTTAGTCCCTGCGATAATCGCCTTAACTGCCGCAATGGTCGCCTTGACCGTGCCTTTCGTTGCTTCGGCTGTCGCCTTTGCGGTGGCTTTCGCTGTCTGCGCCGCTTTCTGGGCGGCTTTGGCAGACGCTTTCGCCGTTTTCTGCGCCGCCTTTACGGTCTGCGACCTGGTCTTAATCGCTGTCTTGGATGTCGCCTTTGCGGTTTTCACGCCTTTTTCCGTCGCCTTGACCGTGCCTTTGGCTGTGGTCTTGACGGTTTTTTCCGCATTTCTGACGGTTGTCTTTATCGTCCGCTTTCCCTGCTGTCTGGTCTTTATCAGCGAGTTTGCCGCCGTCTGGGGCGTTTCGGTCTTGGCAGAAGCAGCAGAAGTAGCGGAAACAGCGGGACGGCTTGCAGTCCCTTGTATTTCCTGCAAGCCGTCCTGTCCCATTGTACGCATGGCGTTTTGTCCTGCCTTGTTCCGCATTGTTTTCTGCTCTGCGGCTTTCTTCGCCCGCTTTGCCTTAAAGTCGGCGATTTTATCCTTTGCCTTACCGATATTTTCCCTTGTGGCTTCAGCGTTTTTCTGCCCCTGCTTATTAAACTGGTGGATGCCCTCGTCCTTGATACGCCCCGAAGCATGGGAAACCTTGTCGGCGGCATATTCCGTGGGGGAATTTTCCTCTGCATAATATCCCTGTTCCGCCTTGTCCTTTGTCTTAGCATAAGCGGATTTCATGCGCTTGCCTGCTATGGCGGCTTTGTCTAAAGTCTTAATCGTTCCTTTGACCGCATCTCTGGTCTTTATATCAGCCATAAAATCCGACCTCCTTTCCCAGAAGATTTGCGGTCATGTCAGTTTACCTTTTTTGCCACCACGACAAGCCTGCCGTTCTGTGCCGAGTATTCGCAGGTGGAGAGGGTAATGAGCCTGTCGCCGTATTGGGCTGTCACGCCCGTATCATACAAGGCAAGCTCCTTGCACTTCCCGACAAAGGCATCAAATTCTTTTTCATTTTCCGCATTGACAAAATCATAGTAGCGGTAGCCCTGTGAGCTGTACGCCACGGTCTTAAACACGGCAATGATTTCATACTGCGCCTGCTCCGTGAGCGTGTCGAACTGGATGCTCTTATGCGTTTCATAAAAGCTCTTGGATTTGTAATCTTCCAATGCACCGAACATCCTGCCGCCTTTGATGTGGTGTCCGTAGATAACCAGATTGTCGCTTGTGGGGATGTCGCAGTCCTCTTGGATATACGGCACTCCCAAATCGCTGTATTCCTTTTCAAAGCTGTGCTTCAGATAGAAGTTGGGATTGTTCCTGCTCTGCATGACGGGGTAGTTGATGCCTGTTCCGTCAATGGCAATCCAACCGACCATATCCTCATTCTGCAAATACAGCTTTTTGTATTTCGCCAAAATGTCCTCGCCCTCACTGACGGGCGTATCCTTATCTCTGGGCGGTTCTTCCTCTGGCTCAGCGTTCTCCACAACCTCGGCAATCTCCGCAAAGGCTTCGGTCTGCTCGTCTATCTGCTGGTAATGGCTGTAAATCTTAAAACCGCAAAAAACCGCTGCTCCTAAAAAGGCGACAGCGGCGGCGGTACAGAGAATGGTTTTATAGTTCTTAAAATTCATAGGCTTTTCCTTTCATTTTTAAAATTTAACGTGTATGCTCCGCCTGCTTCTTAGGCGTTGGTAAATCCCTGCAATATTCGGGATACCGTGCCTTGATGCCCTCCATGAAATACGGGGCGAACTCGCAGCAGAACAATTCCTCTGGCGTGAACAGCTTCTCACGCCCTTCCTCGGCGTAACCGTTCCAGAGGTTAAAGGCAAGGTGGCAGACCTTGACCGTGCCGCTCGTCTGCCATCCTGCGTGCATCCCCTCTGGCTTGATGCAGTCCGTCTTAAAATCGAACATGGCGTTGATGTTCTGCCTTGTTTCCCCCGCAATCCCCATCACATAGAAAAACGCCCTGTGGTAGCAGTCGTTTACCCTGCATTTCATCATGCTTTCCAGAAAAAAATCACGGTGGGCTGCGTTGCGAAACCTTATCTCTGACATAAAAATCCCCCCAATCTTAGCACTCCCCAAATTTCGTCGTCATCAGCTTATACAATTCCGTATTGCGTGGAAACTTGTTTACGAACGGCACGAGGGAGCTGCCGACTTTCAAAAGCCCCTGCCCCGCACCGACATTCGTGATATAGCTCATCTGCAAATCGGAGATGTTAAGGAGCTTTGCAAGCTCGATACGGTCTGTGGATGCTTGGTTCAGCATGATGATGAATTCGCTGTTGGCAAGCATCGTCCTCGCCGTATGGCTCTGCAAGAGGTCGTCCACGTTCTGCGTGATGCCCGTGCAGTACGCCCCGTACTTACGCACACGCTTCCAGAGGGTAAAGAGGAAATTTGCCGAGTATTCATGCTGAAAGAGCAGATAAATCTCGTCAATGAAAATAAACGTGTTCCTGCCTTTCGCCCTGTTCTGGGTGATGCGGTTCAAAATGCTGTCAAGCACCACGAGCATACCGATAGGCTGTAACTGCTTGCCCAAATCGAGGATGTCATAGCAGATAAGGCGGCTGTGGGTGTCCACGTTCGTATGCTTGGCAAAGGTGTTGAGAGAGCCGTCCGTGAAAAGCTCAATCGCAAGGGCGATTTCCTGTGCTTCTGGCTCGTCCTGCTTTAACAGCTCCTCACGGAAGTCCTGCAAGGTCGGCGGCGTACCCATATAGTTGCCCTGCTGGTAGTAGCGGTAGACGCTCGCCGTGCAGCGGTCTATGATGGACTTCTGCTTTGCACCCAGACTTGCGCCGCCGATGAGCTGTTCGCACAAGGACAAAATAAACTCTGATTTCAAGATGACGGGGTTCGCACCGTCGCCGTAATCAGAGTTCATGTCCATTGCGTTGATGTGGTTGTCGCTTGTCGCCGAGATGTGGATAACCTCGCCCTGCATCGCCTTTACAAGAGGGGCGTACTCTCGTTCGGGGTCTATTACCAAGACATCGGCGTTGGGGTCGGTCAGAATGATGTTCGTCATTTCCTCCTTTGCCGTGAACGACTTGCCCGCACCAGACACGCCGAGGATAAAGGAATTGCCGTTCAAAAGGTGGCGGCGGTTGGCGATTATCATATTTTTGCTGATGACATTCTGCCCGTAATACACGCCGTCCTTATGGTAGATTTCCTGCACACGGAAAGGGATAAATACCGCAAGGCTCTCCGTCGTCAGCGTCCTCAACGCATCAATCTTCCTCACACCGAACGGCAGGGCGGTGTTCAGACCGTCCATCTGCTGGTACTTCAGCACGGCAAACTGGCAGAGATGCTTCCGTGCCGTCGTAAGCAAAGCTTCCGTGTCATTGTCAAGCTGCTCTTTGGTGTCTGCGGTATGCACCATCGTAAGCACCGCAAACATCATCCTCTGGTCACGGGTCGTCAAATCATCGAGGAACTCCTTGCTTTCCTTTCTCTGCTGCTCCAAGTCGTAGGGGATGACGGCGGAAAAGTTGTTGTTCTGGTTCTGCTTCCTCTGCCAGTTCGTGATGTTGGTTTCCACACCGAGCAGGCGGTTCTCCACCTCCCGCACGGCTTCGTCCGTCGGGACAGGCACGACGTCCACGGAAAGCATCATGTTACGGTTCAGCTCGCAAAGCTCCGCCACCATGCTGTCCTTGATATAGGCGGCGTACTCTCTGAGGAATATCACACGCCCGTAGCGGTTTCCCATCTTAAAATAATCTTTCTCGAACTCAAAGGAGTCGGGGCAGATATAGTCCTTGAAATCGTGACCTTTCCGCATGGTCTGTGCCATGTCAAAGGAGAACGCCGTTTCCTCGCCCGTGCGGTAAAAATCATGGAAGATACGCAGCTTGTCGTTTGCATCCAGTTCCGTACACTTCGAACCTAAGCGGTTGAAATGCCCGATAAGGTCAGCCCCGACACGGGCAAAATAATTCCTCGCTTCCTCGATGTTCTTCTTGCAGACGGAAACGGTTACATATTTGTCCTGCACGGTGGAGTTTGCCCCCGTCGCCTTGTCAAGCAGCATCTTGTTGTATTCCTTACGGTATTTATCCAAATCGTCCTCCGCCATCGGGATTAAGATTGTCTGCTCAAAATCCGCCTTATTGAGCCTGCGGTTGTTTATCGTGATTTTCGTGGTCGCCCCGCTGTCGAGGGCGTTTAAAAGCTCCGAGTATTCGAGGAACATCGCTTCCTTGTCCTCACGGCTCGCCACGGCGTAGTTGATGTCCTCAAACTTGAATGTCTTTGCGTATTTGTTCCTGCCCACAAGGAAGATGCCGTCCTCCCACATGGTCTTTAACGGGATGACCGCCTGCACCGACTTTGGCACAATGAATTTCTCCCTGTCCTGCTTGAACAGCGTTTTCAGCGTCTTAATCATAGTCTACCTCCTTGCGCTTTCTTGATTTCTTATTTTTCTTTCTGGCTTTTTCAGCCTGTTTTCTCCGTTCCCGTGCCGCTTTGCGCCTTGCCCTCCTGCATTTTTTCTTTTTCTTATCCTGCACGGCGGGCAAGCCCTTTTCATGGGCTTCAATGGCGTTCTTCATCGCTTCGTAATAAAGATTCTCTGGGGCAAATAAAATCTTCTTCGGCATCAGAAACTGCGACTTTATCCATGCCCACACAAACTGCTCGGCGGTCATGCCGTTATACCTTACAAAGCCCATGACCGCAAAAGGGGAAGCCCCCAAGATGCACATCCAGCTCAATGTTTCCGTCCCGAACCTGCCACGGAGCAGGAAGAACAAGCCGACCGCCACGCCGCAGGCAAGCACGGAAAACAGGAACTGCCGCATCGACAGCCCAAAGAACATGGATTCCGTGTAGTTGCGGATTTCCTTATTTATCTTGACTTCCATATCAGCACCCCTCCTCCCCGACATCCCCCGTCGAAATAAAGAGGATGCTGCGTTTTGGGATATATGCAAATCCAGAAATGGCATCCCCGATTTCAAATATCTCGTTATCGTCAGCTTTTTCAAATTTTCCGACCAGTCCTTTTTCCGCAGGCAGGTCATAGGCTTCGGAAGCCCCGATGACTTCTCCATTTAGCAAATGGATATTATAATTCTGGCAATACTTCGTTTCTTTTTTCATTTCAATTTTCCTTTCCTGTTGGATAATTACAAGCCCATCATCTCACGCACAACACGGTCTGCCATCTTAACCGCACCGACAAGGACGAGCATATTGAACACCAATTCCCCGATATAGCCCCACACCATCGTGACCGCCGCCGCATCGGGGTTGACTGCGGGCGGGGACGCCGCAAACACCGAGAAGATGATGCAGGCAAGCACGATGATTGCCCCCTCAAGGCAGACGGCGGAGTAGCTCTTGATGAAGCTCTTTCCCACGCTCTGGCTCGGCTCTCCTGCAAACGAGGACAGCGGCACGGGGGCGATGGCGGTATATAAATATAGCTTGAAAAATCTCCCATACACCGACATTATCATAATGAACGACAATACCGTGATAAACAGCCCGCCTATCAGCGTGACTGCCCATAAGGGGATGCTCTCGAAAAAGCCGCAGTCCTCCACGGCTGTCACAATCTCCTGCGGCAAGACGGTCTTTTGCGCCGAGCCAAAACCTGCGGCTTTCATAATGGCGGAAATCACGCCCTGCACGATTTTGAACAGAGCCATCATCAGCTCCAAGCCGTAAGTGACCGCACCTTTCGCAAGGGCGAAGCGGATGAACAGCTTCAAGGCGTGTTCGGGCTTCTTGACCTGTGCGAAGTCGCCGCAGGTACGCATCACGCCCACCACAAAGAACAGCACGAGCAGGGCAAGCCCGATAGCCTGCAACGCCCCGTGGATGTCAACGATGACTTTCCATATCGTACCGCCCTTAAAGGTTTCTGGGGATTGGGTGATGAGCTGCCATATCTCGGCTAACTTTTCATTCCATGTGTCAAGGGCGTTCTCCAAGTTCTGGACTACCCAGTTGTCTGACATTCGACCACCTCCGTTCTTAAAATTTGATAGCGGGGCAAGTTCCGCAGGGCGGATCTGCCCCGTTATCCTGTCTTGTGTCAGTCTGTTATTTCAGTCTGTTTTGGATTAGCCCGTGATGAGGGTCAAAATCTCTTTCGCAAAGGTAATCACTACGCCGCCCGCCAGTGTGAGGAAGCCGTTCGCCCTCTGGGACGGGTCGTGGGATTTCAGCGACAAGCCGACCTGCACGATGCCGAAGCCGAGCATAATCATCCCGACCGCCCGTATCAGACCGAAGATGAAATTGGAAAGGTTGTTGACGACGGCAATCGGGTCATTGGCGGCAAAGGCGGTCATGGATGTGCCAAATACCATCATAACGGCAAGCACCGCCACGCAGTAATGGCGGAAGCCCTTTTTTACCTTGCCTGTCATCGGCAGTTTCTGGGTTGCTTTCTTCTCGTTTTTCTGGAAAAGTTTCATAGGGTAAATCCTCCTTATAAATTGAATATTTCTTCCAAGTCCTCATCGGACAGAAGCTCATAGGATGTGCTGACAGGGTTAAGCGCAACAGCGTCTTTTGGAATATCCCCGCCAAACACAAAGGTTGCGACCGCCTGCGTCGGCTCGCCGTGGATATACGGCGGCTTCCCACCGTCGGCGGTCAGTTTCACATTCGGGTGTTTCAGGATGTCGTACTTCAAATCCATGACGGGGCGTTCCCCACGCACAAAAAGAAGTGCGTAGCGGTTGTCAAGCATACGCACCTCGTCTGGGGTTAAAAGCTCACGCCCCGAAATCTGGTAGTTTGTGGAATAGTTGCCGCTCCGCCCAGAGCTTTTCCCGTAGGTGTTCGTGTCTATCGTGGCTTTTCCAAGAAGCTCACTTACAAACTTATGGGTACTCTGCTCGTTGCCGCCCAGGTAGAGGAACTCATCGGCGTTCCCGACGATGCTTTCCCACTGTTTCTCAAACAGGGCTTTAAGCTGTGCCAGATTTTGCAGGATAATCGAAACGGACACGCCCCTTGACCTCATAACTGACAGTATCTTGTCAAAGTCATCGGGCAAACTGACGTTGTAGGCTAAGAATCCGGCGCCTTACTGTCTCACGACAGCAGGTTTCCGAACCCTCGCCCCGGAACCGCACGTACACCTCTCGATGTATACGGCTCCCCACTATACATCCTCTACATTTATTTATGGATTCTGTCATAGCAGTCTCCACACACTACAAGCGTTTTTCTTTTCTTCTTGTTCATAATCGCTCCCCATTCCGTATTAACATCAAGGTCGCTCATACTTTTTACCTGATATACCTTAACCGCTGGCACATATGCGCCACACATTTCGCAGACATTCGCCTTATATCTGAAAAACAGTTCTTTGGGCTTGTTCATCTGCTCATATTCGGGTATGATGTCTGCATAACTTCCAAGGGCATATTTCACCCTGCGGAATCCCTCATTGTAGAGGACTGCATACTTTGTACCTTTCTGTGTTTTGTACGGCACTTTAAATTCTTTGTTTTTGGTATATTTGAGCTTTGCTTTTGTCATCGTGATACGGTATTTTGCCGCAACGGTCTTGTATAGGCTGTATTCCATGACATAATGGAACTTATTTAATACGGAGACATTACTCGCAAGTCGGTAGTAATTGTAAATCCCCCGAATCTGCGCATTGTACTTCCGTACCATTTCATGCACTGGCAGAAAAATATAGTCGTTCCGCTGTAACGGCTTCCAGACTTCTTTTTCCCCTGCCCTTGACACGATTTTCAGCACACCGTATCCTAACAGTTTCCCCACCCATTTCTCTTTTGGCAGGTACAGCTTGATTTTGCCGGTGTAGGCTTTAACAGTCCCTTTTCCTTTGGCTTTTTTCAGCGCACTGTCGTTGCATACCGTAACGTCATAGCCGAGAAACCTCGCTTTGTTGTCACTGTTCGTGATGAGCGTCTTTTCCACAGACAATTCCAGTTTCAGCGTTTCCTCAAAGAACCTCCCAATATCGGACTTTATCTTTTCAGCGTCCTCTTTGCTTCCGATTACGCCAATAAGAAAATCATCGGCATACCGTACATATTGAATCCGCTTATAACCTGTGTCCATTGGGTCTCCCATAGGGATTTTCTGGAACCCTCTCTTTAACTCTGCCAGTCGGCGTACCGCTTCCTGCTTTTCTGTATCAGAGTAGCCGTCCCATTCTTTTCGGATTTTGGCTTTGCACCTTTGGCGGTATGACTGTTTTCTGGAATACTCATTGTTCCTTTTTCTGCCCGTACCTTTATCAAATCCCTTTTTGTAGCCCTCCATAAATCGGTCAAACTCATTAAGGTAGATGTTTGCAAAGATTGGGCTGATGCCAGAACCCTGGGCTATGCCGCTGAACGTAGCATTATATTCCCAGTTCTCCATATACCCTGCTTTGAGGAATTTCCAAATCAGCTCAATAAAGGCTTCATCTTTAATCCGCCTGCGCAGGATATTTATAAGGCTGTGGTGGTCTATCGTATCAAAATACGACTTTATATCTCCCTCCACAAACCATTTCACACCTGTAAAGTTCTGCTGTAACTGTAAGAGTGCCGTATGGCAGCTTCTGCCGGGTCTAAAGCCGTGGGAATAGTTGGAGAATGTCGGTTCATAAATACTTTCAAGAATCATCTTAATGACTTCCTCCACCAGTTTGTCGTCTGACGATGATATCCCAAGCGGTCTCATTTTCCCATTTTTCTTTTTGATATACTGTCTGCGGACAGGGTTCGGCTGATAACTGTGGTCTTTCACCGCATGGATAATCCGCTCCACTCTTTCTTTACCATAACCGTCGAGTGTCAGCCCATCTATGCCGGGTGTCATTGCGCCCTTGTTGGCGTAGATGTTTTGGAGAGCCTGCAAGTAGAAATCCTCATTATAAAGATTCCTGTACAGTCTCTCATACTTGTAGTTTTCCTCTTTCGAGTGTTTCTGTAGATTCTCCAAAATAATCTTTGGACTTCTCATGATGTCTCACACACCTTTCCTAAATTATTTTAGTCGTATAGCTGTCTCCCTTCGCCATGTGAACGGTATTACCGCCTCGGACTACTATGGAGACTCCGTAGCCATGCAGGATATTCAGACACTGTATGCCATAGCTTAAAATGGTAAGCGTTCCTGTTTAGGCTATCCTCGTTTAGGCTTGTCTGTACAAGCGTGTCATGTTGTCGGCTATGACGTTCGCCGTTTTCCGCTTATTGCGGCTGGCCAGTGCGGAATGTGATGTGTAGACGCAGTTCGCAAACTCTGCGTACACCCTGCACTGCCTGACGTATAATAGCTATCTTCCGTCAGTGCTGACGATAAAGCCCCTCTGGCTGTCATTTAAGCAGTGTAGCTGTTTAACCTCATACATGACATTTCATCTTGATGCCCGTTCACAGCCTGATAACTGGCTGAATAGCACCGTTGCCGACATGCTATACTCCCCGTCGGGTTTCCCTTTCGGATAAGTCGGTTGATGATAGGAATCAGGCTTCAAATGAAGCCCTCACATTGAACCTACTATCTTGCTAAAGATAGATTACAAACAAGCCCGCGCGGAACAAATGGGTTCCGCTTACGAGCGCACGGCAAATTCATCCATAATAAACTGGCAGTGGACGGGCAGACTCCCGCCGTACTTATGGTCGGCGAGGTAGAATAACTGTTGGAATAGCTGCGTGTATAACAGCGACACAAGGAAATTGAAACTGGTGTCGTTGTCTGGTATCAGTGCGAACAGTGCGACTTTCTTCTCCCCCAAAGACGGCAAATCCAATTCATCTGTGGCGGTCAATCCTGCAAGGCTTTCCAGATTGAACTTCTCAAGCCTTGCGGCAAGGGTTATCTGGATGCTCTTTAGCGTTTTGGCTGAACCAGAATGGTAATCTCTGTAATACTTTAATGCGATATGCTCTGGGTTTACCATCTCCAAGCGGGCAAACAATTCGTCAAGCGGGCTTACATAGCCGTCGTCATCTTCCCTTACCTCGCCTGCCCTTAAAAGCTCCATCACCATCGGGAAATTCTGCTCGTCTGGCGGGGCTTCGTATTTCAGATAGAACACGAGGGACAATAGAAGCATACTCGCCGCCGTGTCCCAGAACGGGTCTTGCGACTGTGAGCCTTTCGGCGTGGTCGCCTTAAAGAGATTCGTCACAAGCCGCTGCACGTCGTTGTCGTTCCGAAGATAAACAAACGGGTTGTAACAGTGGCTCTTGTGCATGTTGATTAAATCAAGCACACGCACCTCATAGCCTTTCTTTTCCAGAAGCCCGCCCGTGTCACGGACAATCTCGCCCTTTGGGTCTAAGATTACCATTGACGTGTTGCACTGCATCACGTTCGGCTTACAAAAAAATCTGGTCTTTCCTGCACCAGAGCCGCCCACCACGAGGATATTCAGATTCCTCCTGTGCTTCTTCCCGTCAAGCCCGATGCGGACGCTCTGGGTCAGCAGCTTGTTTTCCGATGCGTCTTTATCTCGGTACTTCTTATTGAGAGTGCCTGCGCTGCCCCATTTTGCAGAGCCGTGTTCCTCCCCCTTGCGGTAGTTCCTGCGTGTGGAGAAATAAACGCCGATTCCCATGCCGTAGGCAAGCAGGAAAATAAGGACAGTCCTTACGCTGTCCCCGCATACCGTTATGGAAAACGGATTTTCGATTGCTGCGGATAAGTTGCCGATTATCTCCACGATGCCGCCGCTGACATAAGGGGCTGTCAGCAGGGCAAGCCACACGACAGGAACAAGCCCGCATAAAGAGAGGATTAAGCCCGCCTTATAATCATCACCGTTCTTCATGGCACTTGCACGGGGCGACCTTTACTTTCTTGGTCGGGGCGAATGCCACCCTGCTTATCAGCTCGTCAACAGGCTCGGTGGGGCGTTCCTCCTGTATCTGCTGTGTCCGCAGGGTGTTGAGGGCGTTGAGGACGATATTCTTGTCGTATTTGTCCAATGCCAGATGGTATCGTTCTTCTTTCATAGTCTGCACCTCCGATTAGCGTTCCTGCTCCTTGTGCTTGGGCGGCTTGTTCTTCTCAAGGCTCTTATACATGTCCGACTGGATTTCACCGAGTACGTCACGCATCGAGCCAAGCTGCCCTTTAAATTCCTGCGTTTCCATGCCCGCAAATTCTTTCGGGAGATTGTCGAAGCGGAAGCCCTTTGTGTCCACGCCGTAGCGGGAGCTTACCATATAGGCGACGCAGAACGACTTGAAATCCGAAGCGTCACGGCTCTCCTTGTGCTTACAGTCAAAGACCGCCGCCGACACTTCCTTTGCCATGCTGACAAAGAGCTGTTCCTCATTTAATCCCGTCTTGATGAAGAGGGTCTGCTGTGCGCTGTCGTAGAACGCAGGCAGCTCAAGGTCGTCCACTGGCACAAAGGAAACGGGGCTTGCGTCAATCATCGCCGACACAAGCTCCCGCATGGTTTTGGCTTCCTGCGGCTGCTGCCTGTCCTTTGCCGAAGTCTGGGAAATGTCGTAGACCACTTTTGCGTTGTAGCCGACCGCCTTTGAGCCGTCCTCCCGCTCGTATTCTTTCCCTGGCTCAAGGATGGTGACTTTCTGTGCGTCCTTGTCCACATAGGCACGGCTCTGTTTCCAACTGCCGTAATCTTTAAGCTGCGTCGCTTCGGGCATCTGTGCCGAAACCAAGATGGCGTTGTTGACGGAGTAGCGGTCAAAATGCCCCTGCACGTCAAGGTACTGCTGAAACGCACCTCCGTCCGCCATCATTTTTTCGCAGGTCGTGTCTATCAGCTCATAGGCTGCTTTCCGCTGCTCCTGTTTCTGCGCCGCCCATTCCTCTTTGTTAAAAGGTCTGCCGCCGCCGCTGAATACGTCATAAATGCTCATGCTTATCTTGCTCCTTTCGATTTTGATTTCCGTTTCCGCTTCTGGGGCTGCTTATGCTCCGTCTTTCCTGCGGGCGGCTTCTTCGCCCTGTCGGGAGATTTCTCTTTGTCAAGGTTCGGGGAAGCGTCCGCTTCCTGCCCCTTGCGGCTCTCCTTGATTTTCCGCAGTTCCTCCCTGACTGACGGCTTCTCCGTCTTAGCCATAGTAGCCCCCTCTGCGGGCTTCCTTTGCTGCTTTAAGGTAGGCTCGGACAGAGGGGATTTTTCTATCTTTGCCACCGAGGGGTTTGGGGCGTTTTCCTCCTTTTGGAGCGGCTTGCCCATAAGGGCGTCCATGAGCCTGTCTTTCTCCGCCTTTTCCTCCACGCCGATGTCTGGCTCTGGCTGACCGTCCTTTGCCCCTGCATCTTTTTCTCCTGCGGTCTTGGCATCTTTCGCCCTTCCTTTTTCCCCTTTCGATTTCTCCGCTTCGGTCACGATGGAAGCAGTATCTACCGACGCAAGGCTGAACCGCTCCACAATGCGGCTGATTTTTGATGCGTCCTCCGCACGGGCAATCACATCCACCTCCGCATCGGGGTCTTTGTTCTTACGGTCTGCTAAAACGCAGTAGAGTACGCCGTATTTCTTCGCTTCCTGCGTGAACTTCTTCAAGTCGCCGCTTTTTACGGTAAAGACTTTTAACTCTTTCCCAGAGCGGAGCATGTTTGTGAGCCTTGCCTTTCCTTTGGTTTTCTGTTCCTCTTTTAAAATGGAGTAGAGCAGGATGGCGATGTTCTTCGCACCCGCCCCCGTAATTCTGGCTGCGACCTCAAATCCCTCCAAGCTCATCCTTACGAGTTGCTCTGCCGCTTCGCCGCCTGTGTTCATGCTTCATCAGCTCCTTTCCTTTTTCTTTGTTCTCATCTGCCCGTATGGTCTGCAACTTCTCTTTGAGAATGTCGCTGCGGGCTTCGATTCCCTCACATAATCTGACCTCCCTCCGCAGTGTTTTCATGCGCCCCGTGATTTCCGACAGCCGAGCCTTGACCGCTTCTTTTTCTTCCCCGACGGATTTTCGGGATTGGGAGTAAAGCCCCTTTCGCTGTTCGGTCAGCTCCTGCATCTCGGATTCCAGAGAGCCTTTATAAGACAAAAGCTGCTCCGCCGTATCTATATGGTTGCGGCAGAGCAGCCTTGTTTCGTTGGTAATAGCTTCCATCTTCATAAGGTCATCCTTTAGGAGATAGTGAAGCCTTGCATAATTCTGTTGTTTCTTCTTTGGCAGGATGCCGAGCTTGTAGCAGTAATGGAGATACAGCCCACGCAAGCCGCCGATTTTCTTGGCGTCCTTTAACGTGCCTTTTACCCTTATGACCTTGACGGGCTTTGTCGGCTCGGCAAATCGGGAGAATTTCACCGCATAAGAATTTTCTTTGATGCGTTCCGTTATCCTCTCGTTGGTGTAATCCTCGCCGAGCTTGTAGAGCCGCTTCGGTCTTTGCCATCCCTTGCCGATTATCGTCCAGTATTTTCTGTTAGGGTCAAAATTGATGCGGTATCCCATTTCTGACAACTGGCGGTCAAAGTCTTTCAGCGTAAATGATTTTGAGATGGCTTCGTCCACCGCCTGCCGTGCCACGCTGTCCCTCGTAGGCAAGCCGTTCTTCTCGGCTTGGCAGAGGACATAGGGCTTCTTCCTGCCGCTTGGGTGTTCAATGACCGATAAGGAATACTCACGGCACAATTCATCCGAACGCTGGCGGAGCAGCCGCAGGTTCTTCTTGTTGTCGTGGTAATGCCTGCCGTCAATATAAGAAACGGAGTTGACGACAAAGTGGTTGTGCAGGCATTCCGTGTTCAGATGCGTCGCCACAATCACTTGAAACCTTTTCCCCCACATCTTCTCCGCCAGCTTCACGCCGACCTCATGGGCAACCTCTGGCGTGACCTCGCCGTGCTTGAAACTCTGGAAGCCGTGATAGCAGACAATTTCGCTTTCATCGTTCCATTGGGCTTTTGCCATCATCATCTCGTCCCTTGCGGTGGCAGGGTCGCAGTTCACTCCCGTGACAAAAAACTGCCGCTCGGTCTTGTCGCCGTTGGTGGCGTACTTCATCACATCGCCCATCGCCTGCAAGTCCGCATCCGTGTATTTTGGGTTGGCGGTCTTTTCTGGGTTCTCGGCGTAGTCGATGGGATGGTCGAGCCTGCCCCTTACGTCCCATATCTCGCAGACCGCCATCAGCCAGATGTCTTCCTCGGAACAAGGTAGCTCCTGCTTACGTCCAGACGGAAGTCCCGCCACCGCTTGGCTTCGTCATAGAGCATCGGCGTGTCCACAAAGTTCAAGGCGTTCGCCTTTGCCGCAAGTTGGTTGATGCGGTTGCCGATGGCGGACAGCTCCCGCATGATTTTATAGAACTCTGGGTCTGGCTTCTCGCATAGGCGGTAGCCCATGACCATCGACTGGAGCAGGGCTTGTCTGGAATGCCCCGCCCGCTCCGCAAGGGAGCAGAGGTATTCAGCTTCTTCCTCGGTCAGTCGGAACAGTATCTGTACGTTTCGTTTCCGCATCCAAATCCCCCTTTCCCTCGGAGAGCCTGTTAATCTGCAGCACGCACATAGCCGCCACGCCGCACATCCCTCCGAGCGTTGCGCCGAGGATAAAATATATAAATTCACTCATTCTTGGATTCCTTTCTGTGACCGCCGTGCCGCACATGGCATGGCGGTATACTTTGGCATTGTTCTTTTTACGGGGTATTAGGGGAGCTTTCCCCTAACAAGCGAATTTTGTTTCCATCGGCAGATGGATAACCAAATTCAGTGCTTGGTAAGACGTGTCTTTAATCCCCGCCCTTATGACAGCATCCTTTACATACCGTTCCAAAGCACGGACATTCCGAACAGCAGCCGTCCTCAAAATCATCTTCCTCGGCTTTGCTTTCTTCCCCTGCGTCCTCTAAGGGAGCGTTAATCTCGGCTTCGCCGCAGACAAAATCCCCGTCGGAAAACCTCACAAGGTCGGTGTCAAACAGGATAATTTTTAACTTCTCCGCCGCCTGTTCGGGGCTGTCGGCATGGATGGAAATGGTCTTTGCATAGTGAGCGACAAGGGTCACTTCATAATTTTTCAATCGTTCTTTCCTCCCTTTCGGTCTGAAATTTTGTTGTGGTTACAGTCATTTCTTGCTAAAAATCTTCATCCAGTCAGCGGGCATCCCTCCTCTCACGGCTCGGTTTCTGCCTTGCAATCCCCAGATAGGACATTAAAAAATCGTTGAAGTCCTTGCCGATTGGCGGCGGTTCATCAACGATTCGGTAGTCTTTCTGCAACAATTCTTTCAATGCAGCGGTACATAGCCGACCTGCCCTGTCTTTATCCAGATGCAGAAATATAGTTTTAATTTGCGGGTTTGCTTTCAAAAAAGTCGTGAGGGCAACGGGGATTTTGCTTTCTTTCAGCTCTTTCTTTGGCTGATACACGCCCGACAGGGAGAGAAGATTCTCCGCTTTATAATCCTTTCCCTCACATTTTAAATAGGTGGCGTAGGATAATAAATCAATGGCGGCTTCAAATAAATGCACGGCATCGGTCGGCTCTTTTGCCAGAAGCCGAAACGAGTACCGCTTGTCGCTGCCCGATGCGTCTCGCTTGAAGCTCCCCACCGTGCCACGGCAGGCGGCGTATTTTGGTGTTCCGCTTTCATCTTTCCCGATAAAAACGGCGTTGTGGTAGTCGGCACTCTCAAATATAATTCCCTCGGCAACGCACTCTTGAATAAGCTGATAGTCAATGCCACGCCCGAAAAGATACTCGGTCACTCTGCCGCAGTCCTTATTCTTCGGCGGCAGGAGCAGCACCTTTGGCTCGTCCTTTTTCACGGCAGGGGGCGGCGGCTTCCAGTCCGCCATCGTCTGCCCTGTGAGGGTTTCCACGGCTTCCACAAAGCCGTATTCCTTGACTTTCATCAGATAGTCGAGGGCAGAATAGCCGCCGAAGCCCCTCGACCACCAGTACCATTTGCCGTTGGAAATCTTCAAGCTGTCATGTTCGGCGGTACAGTAGACGTTCGTCGTGCCTTTGACTTTGACAAGGTTGCTCGGCTCATAGACTCTAAGATAGGAGAGTAAGTCTATCTGCCTTGCCTGCTCAAGCACGTCTGGGTCAATCTGTACATAGGGTTTAGATGCTCTCATTCAATAAAAATCACCTCCAAAAATAGAATTAGCCGAGGGGCTTTCGGTAGGGAAAACCTCTCGGCTATGTAAAAAGTCTGCTTTGTATTTCATGCCATCTTAAACACAAACTCTATAACACTTAATGCATTAAGAAGCTGAACGCATTCAAATCTCTCAATATTTCTTGTGCATTTTCCGTGCAAGAGCCAATTACGGTTAATATATGGCGGTTCATTTTTGCTATCAAGTGTATATATTCCATCTACAAATAATCTATTCAGAAATTCAATCAAAGATGGATACATATCTAAAAACAGAAATCTCTTTGTAAAAACAGAATCTGTTTTTACAAATACTTTTTTTAAATGTTGTTCAAAACCATCTTCAGAGTATTTTTTTGAATAGGACATTTTTCTTGGGTAATTCATATAGTCATTCGTCCTTGATTCTAGTAATGCAACTAAATACATAGCAGCCGTCATATAATCTTCCTTATCATATGCTTCTATACCCTTATTATAGTAACGACAACTAGGTGCTTCTACATAGGACTTTGATAGACCACTTCTGATACTCCTTAGACTATTGCTATTATCTGCATCAAAATATTCTATTATTTCGGCATCCTTTCCTTGAACTATAAGTTGATACCACTCTTTGATTTCTCTTGGATTAGAATGCTCCGATACAACCCAACCTGCTTTCCCAACTGTTTTGCAAATATCTATTTCCTCTCCATATTTATTCAAAAAATCTTCGTGCGACAAATTTTCACTTGCTTTTGCTTCAACAATAAATGCTTTTACTTCCTCTGAAATTGGAAATGTCCTTAAATTTGACATTGTATCCTGTATTGCTTTCATCTGAGGAAGTATGTTGTTCAGTTGGAAGTTACGGGTAATCTCGTTTGCTATTTTCTGCATAGTTTCAGCTAAACGATTATAATCTGCGTCTCTATTTTTCTCGCTCATATTGCACCTCACATTTTTTATAAATTTCGTTGTTATTCAACCTCTAAGCAATATACAAAAACCAAATCACTTCGATGACCTCTTTAGCAATTTCACTCTGTTTTTATCCATAAAGCCTCTGGGAATTTTCATCTAATCATTTTATTGAACCTCCTAAACTAATCAATAAAAAAACACATTCCAACACTTATCAATAAATATATGCACATGTTTTTCGTGCTTTATCTTTAGTGTTTTTAGAATGTGTTCTCTCTGGTATT
The DNA here is from genome assembly GCF_009936045.1 of Emergencia sp. 1XD21-10. Taxonomy (GTDB): domain Bacteria; phylum Bacillota; class Clostridia; order Peptostreptococcales; family Anaerovoracaceae; genus Senimuribacter; species Senimuribacter intestinalis. The sequence continues at coordinate 162,771 of NZ_QWEQ01000004.1, forward strand.
TTTATCCAGACTAAACCTTTTGCAGAAGCTTGTCAATACTTTTTTACGATTATCAATGAAAAAAATCGGGTTATAGGATTTCTTGTCTGTTTCGGCTATGTAAAAAGACGGCATCTGCACTCACGCCGACACCGCCTTTCCCTTGGTCAGTCCGTTATAAAATCCCTGCCTTTTTCAGATACCCCACGCTGTCATAGCAGCCACGGAAGTAGACCGACTGCATCTCCATGTCCGTAAGTTTGTTTCTAAGCTCCATTACTTCAATCAACGCCGCACATTCTTCCTCGGTCAGTTCCTCCGCTGTTTCCGTGTCAAACACGCCTAAGACTTTCGGATACTTTTCATACAAGCCCTCAATTTCGGCTCTCACGGCACGGTATTCCTCGTTTTCTCTGGACAGCTTTGCCACGACAGAGCCGAGATATTCATTAAAAACATTGTCATGAACATCTACAAAAGTTTCAAATCTGAACGCATCAGACATTCTTCCTCACCTCCGATTTTTTCTAATCGTCCTTATTATAATACCCCAAAATCAGCAGTACAAATGTGCAAACTGGATTTTAACGCTCCCTGTCCGTGCATTTTTTCTCTGGCTGCCCGTCATTTTGCTCTGGCTCATCGTCAATAACAGACTTATCTTTTTCATTCAGATTCAATTCGATATTGAGGGCGTTCAGCCGTTCCGTCTTTTCTTTCAGCTCGTTTTCAAAAGCAAACGGCTTCTTCACTTCCTCTTTTGCGGTTTCAAGCTGTGCAATGGTTTCCTCCTTTCTCGTCTTGGCGGCTTCCAATCTTGCAGGAATTTTGGCAATCTCATTCTCAATTCTCGTTAAATTGCCGAGGGCATCCGTTCCTAAATCCACCTTATATTTTCTCATTCCGCAAAGGTTCAGACAATAGTGTGCATTGACGGTATCATAGAAAACCTCCATCTGAAAGCCACGGTAGCTACCGATTTGTATCGGCTGTGACAGCGGGTTTTCCTTGCAGATGGCAAGCAGCATCCCGCCTGCGTCCGCTTTTTCTTTGTAGGTCACGCCGTTTAAAGTCATCGGGCAGAACTTGTCCTCGCCCTGCGGCATATGCTGGCTTGCAATCTTGGCATCGTTTTCGTAACCTACAATGCGTTCCTCATACTCCTTAATCTCCTGCGGGTAGTGCTTCAGTATCCTGTCCTCAAGGTCGTAATGCTCGGAAAGGTAGCTCTGCTTCAAGACTTTCAGCTTCGCCACCTGCATATCCAAGTCCATTTTTTCCTTGAAACGCTCGTCGCCCGTGGCAAGCATTTTCACCTCCGCAAAAGAGAGGGCGACTTCATCCACGTCCTCGGCAGAACGCACGGGGCTTTTGCTCGTCATTATCTGGGAGATGAATTTCTGCTTTCCCTCCACGAGCTGATAGAGGTACGCATCAAATGTCTGCTCCGTCACATAGCGGTAGACTTCCACCTCTGGAAACATATTGCCCTGCCTTTCCAGACGACCTTGACGCTGTTCCAAGCACGACGGCTTCCACGGGCAGTCGAGGTTATGAATGGCAATCAATCTGTCCTGCACGTTTGTACCTGCGCCCATCTTCTGGGTAGAGCCGAACAATATACGCACCTCGCCGCTCCTCACCTTTGCGAACAGCTCCTTTTTCTGTGCGTCAGTATTCGCTTCATGGATGAAACGCACCTGCTCCGCAGGGATGCCACGCCGTATCAATTTTTCCCTCATGTCATCGTAGACGTTGAACATACCGTCGTTTTTCGGTGTGCTGAGGTCGCAGAACAAGAGCTGTGCCGCCTTTGTGTCGGCGTGTCCCTCCCAGATGCGGTACATATTTTCCACGCAGGCGTTGACTTTGCTGTTCGGGTCGTCTGGCAGCATCGGGTCAATCAATCTCTGGTCTAGGGCAAGCTGCCGCCCGTCGTTTGTCACTTTGAGCATATTATCTGTTTGTGGCTTTACCAGTTTGGCTCGGATTTTCTCTGCCCGCTTCGCAAGCCCCGCCACCATTTCCGTCTGGATTTGGCTCGGCTTTGTCTTGACATTGTGGTAATTGACCTTTGGAACGGGCAGCTTTAACATATCGGCGGTCTGGATGTCCGCAACCTCACGGAACATCTGCATAAGCTCTGGCAGGTTGTAGAACTTCGCAAACCTCGTCTTGGCTCGGTAATTCGTCCCCTCTGGGGCGAGTTCCAGAGCCGTGACCGTTTCGCCGAACGTGGAAGCCCAACTGTCAAAATGCTGCAACCCATTCCTTGCGAGGGTGTCATACTGCAAGTACCTCTGCACGGAGTACATCTCGACCATCGAGTTACTTATAGGCGTTCCCGTTGCGAATACTACGCCACGGTTTCCCGTGATTTCGTCCAGATAGCGGCACTTCATAAACAAGTCGCTTGACTTCTGGGCTTCGGTCTGGGCGATGCCGCCCACGTTCCGCATCTTGGTAAATAAATAGAGGTTCTTATAAAAATGACTCTCATCTATAAAGAGCCTGTCTATGCCCAATTCCTCGAAGTTTATCACGCTGTCTTTCCGTTTGGTGTCGTTTAATTTATCGAGCTTCGCCTTAATCGCTTTCCTCGTTTTCATGAGCTGCTTGACCGTGAACTGTTCCCCGTGGGATGCCTGCACGTCGTCAATGCCACGCTCAATATCGTCAAGCTGGCGCATGAGCTGTTCCCTCTGGCGTTCCTCGCTGATGGGGATTTTCTCGAATTGGCTATGCCCGATAATCACCGCATCATACGCCCCCGTCGCAATCCTGCCGCAGAACTTCTTGCGGTTTCCCGTTTCAAAATCCCGCTTGGTCGTGACAAGGATGTTGGCAGATGGATAGAGCCTTAAATACTCCGACGCCCACTGCCCGACAAGGTGGTTCGGCACGACAAACATGGATTTCTGGCATAAGCCGAGCCGCTTGCTTTCCTGTGCGGCGGCGACCATCTCAAAAGTCTTGCCTGCCCCTACTTTGTGTGCAAGGAGCGTGTTGCCGCCGTAGAGGATATGGGCGATGGCATTCACTTGATGCGGTCTTAGCTGGATTTCTGGGCTGATGCCGCCAAATGTGATATGGCTTCCGTCATATTCACGGGGTCGGATAGAGTTAAATGTGTCATTGTAGTAGCGTACAAGCCTGTTCCTCCGTTCTGGGTCTTTCCAAATCCAGTCCCCAAACGCCTGCTTTATCACCTCCTGCTTTGCCTGCGCCGCCGTGGTTTCCTTATGGTTCAGCACCGCTTTTTTATTGTTGTGTTCGTCATAAACATAGTCAAAGATGCGGGTGTCACGGAGATTCAAGGTGTCCTCCATGATGCGGTATGCGCTCGCCCGCTTCGTGCCGTAAGTGCTGTCCGCCTTGACATTCCCAATGTCGGAACTCTTATTCTCAATGAACCAGTCGCCGTTATATGCCGTGTAGCGTACTTTCAATCTGCCCGCCGCATAGCTTGACGGCGTTAAAAGCTCCACCATGAATTGCTGTATATCCTCCTGCGGTATCCACGTCGTACCCAGACGGACGGAGATTTCGCTTGCGGGCAAATCCTTCGGGATGACCTTTTCCAGAGCCGCCACGTTGACTGCAAGCTCTGGGTCTGACTTTGCCGCTATCTCTGCGACTTTCAGTTTCTCCCGCACGTTGCCCGACAAATATTCATCTGCGGTCACATACCTTGCAGGCTCACAAGACGGGACTTTATAGATAACTCCCTGCAATTCCTTAATGATTTCTTCCTCCGACCTGCAGGTGAGCCGTGCCATATAAGATAAATCGACATGGGCTTTCTCCCCGATGGAGAGGGCGAGGGCTTCGCTGGCGGTTTCCACAAAGGTCACTTCTCGGTGGGGCTTTATCGTCCGTTTCGTGAACATATCAGCCTTGCGTTTGAATTTCCCCTCGTCGTCAAGCACTTCAAGGGAGCATAAAAGGAAGTAGCTTTCGTCTGCTGCAAAAGCGAGGTAGTTCCCCCTGCTGTTGATTAAGCCGTACTTTTTTTTAAAGGCATCGTATAATCGGTTTAGGTTTTCCTGCTCGGTCTGTATCATTTCCTCTGGGCAGTCGTCGGTCTGGTACTGGATGAGCTTCCTCACGCAGTCACGGATTTCCAGCAGCCCCTTGATGCGGTTCTCCGCCGTCATGGACACGTTAGCGGGGGTCATTTCGTTATTCTCTCGGAAGTAGACCTTGCCGCCCACAAGGGCAAACGAGAAGTTCCGCACGTTCGGGTCAGCGGGGATGACTTTCTCCTGTTCGTCAGAGATACGGTCAACCTCATTTTCAATCTCTGGGATTTCGCCGTCTATCCGCTGCATGGCTTCATGGAGAAGCCCCGCAAGCGGCATATCGGGGTAGGCTTTGCAAACGCTGTCCATGCCGAACCTTGTGCTTTCCATCCTCATCTCGCCAAGCACCATCTCTGGATGCTGGACAAAGTAGCTGTTCATCGTGACACCGTTCCCGTCTGTGTCGAGGTGTACCCATTCTGGCTCTATCTCTATCATGCGGTCACGTTTCTGTAAAATAAGGATGTCGCTCGTGACCTCCGTGCCTGCGTTTGCTCGAAACGTGTTATCTGGCAGGCGGACAGCACCTAAAAGTTCGGCTCTCTGTGCGATATATTTCCGCACCTCTGGGCTTGCCTTGTCCATCGTCCCCTTAGAGGTGATGAACATCACAACGCCGCCTGCCCGCACCTTATCCAGAGCCTTTGCAATAAAATAGTCGTGGATTAGGAACTTCTGGGCGTTGTAGCGGCTGTCGTTGACTTTGAACTCCCCGAACGGGATGTTGCCAAGCACCACGTCAAAGTGGTTATCTGGGAGCTTTGTTTCCTCAAATCCCTCAATGGCGATATTGGCTTTCTGGTAGAGCTGCTTCGCAATCCTGCCCGATAACGGGTCAATCTCAATGCCGTGCAGCTTTGACTTTTCCATGCTGTCGGGTAACAACCCTAAAAAATTGCCCGTGCCACAGGACGGCTCTAAAATATTCCCCTGTGAAAATCCCAGACGGTCAAGGGCTTCATACATCGCCTTAATGACAATAGGCGGCGTATAAAAAGCGGTCAGCGTGGATTCCATAGCGGCATGGTATTCCTCATCGGAGAGTGCTGATTTTAATTCCTTATATTCATCTGCCCAAGCCGCATTATTACCGTCAAACGCCATCGACAGACCGCCCCACCCAACATATTTTGCAAGGGTTTCCTGTTCTTTGGGCGTGGCAAGGCGGTTTTCTATCTGAAGGTCGTGGAGAAGCCTTATTGCGGACATGTTGTTGCGGAACTTCTCTTTTGCGCCGCCAACGCCTAACGCATCATCAGTAATGCGGTAGTTGCGGCGGTCATGGGAGAGGGCAGGGGCGGACGGTTTCGCCGTAATAGGCATTTCTATTGTCTGCCCATGCTCTGGCTCGTCAAAGCGTATCTTCTCCACCACAATGTCATAAGGAAGCCCGTTCTCCACGGCGGGATATTCCGCCACGGTTTCCGTGGTCGGTTCAGCGGGGGATTCTGATTTTTCTTCGGGCTGTGGTTCTTTCTCTGCCTGCTCCAAGAGCCTGCGGACATAGCTCACTTTCTCCACACGGTTTATCGGGAAGCCCATGTTGTTCTGAAATGTGATGTCACGCATGGAAACATCGCCGCTGATTTTCCCGACGCTCTCGATAAGATAACGGCGGTTGTCAATCATAAGCTCTTTGCCGATAAGGTCAGAATTATCCTGCTTTTCATCCGTCCCAGACGGGGCAGGCTCTGATTTCTGCTGTTCCTCACGCTCCGCATCTTTCGCTGCAAATAGCTCCGTGATATGCTCCGCACTGTTTAAGGTGTCGGCGTATTCCTGTGCTTCTTCCTCGGTTTCAAAGGTCTGGTAGATGCCGCCTACGTCGTAATATCGGTCGGCACTGTCCTCTGGGGCTTCATTATTCCGTATGATAAATGGGTCAGCAAAAGCATCGGAAGTCTGCTCTACCGTGTAATGGGGCTTCTGTTCTGTTTTATCAGAGATGATGTCTGGGCTTGGGTTTTCAGCCGCCTTTTTGTTTTCCTCCCGATAGAACGGCTCAAGCTGTTCCTCCGTCAAGGACACTAAATCGTGGTAGTACAGATTAGAAAGTGCGTTCTGGATAAGGTCTGCAAGGTCATTATACTGCGTATATTCTGCAAGAACGCCGTCCACATACGTTTCCATGCGATACTGCAAGAGGTTGGCGGATGCCTGTATCCCGTGCAAGCCGTCCTCGGTATTCTGAAAGGCAATCTTGACGTTGGATAAATCCGTATAGTCCACTTCGGCATCGCCGCCAAACTCCGCATCGCAGTATGCGTCGATACAGCCTTTCGCCTGTTCCAGAAGTTCTTCCTCGGCAGGCTCTTTCCTCCTGTGAAACCAGTCATCCTCGATAGCCATTATCTCGCCAAGCCGCTTTTCATCCTCTGGGGACAGCTCGGTGTTTCGCTCTAAGAACGGGATAAACACGTCATGCCCCAGATGCAGGGATTCCATTTTCTCTCGGTAATAATCTTCGCCCTGCCGTTTCCATTCTGGGATAAACGGGCAGTCGGGGGAGAGGGAATATTCATAAAAATTTCGGATATGGGCGATTAAATCCCCCTCGCCGTCGCCGATGTCAAACCGCCCTTCATAATTAAATTCCTCGCCGCCGATGACGGCATGGATTTCAAAATCGGTCTTATGATACCATCCGACATGGTTCTCCTCATTCTCCCTTTCACGGTTCTGTTTTTCGTCCAGAATGCCGAGCAGTTTATTTCCCAGAGCGAAACTCAAATCCGTAAATCGGTCGTTCAGCTCCTTGTCATAAAAAGCGGGATGCTCGGAGAAGCCGATTGAGAGGGTGATGCTGTCGGGCTTTTCCTCGGCAAGTGTTTCTGTTTTCTGGCTTTCGGTGATGACCGTTTTTAAATGGTCGTTCGCAGGGTTCTCCTTTAATTTCTGCTCAAAATCCTCCCTGCTAAACTCTTTTCCGAACAACGGGAACTCCGCATTTCGCAGGGACACGGCGTTCTCATCAAAGGCGGTAATCTCATATTTGTCCGCCCCGATATACACCACGTCGCCCTCGTGGTAGAGGTAGCGGAGAGGGTAAAGCTCTGTAAGCTCCTGCGAGAAACGCCACGCATTGCTGCGGCTGTAAACGCTGGTCGTCTTTTTCTGCACAAGGGAGAGGAAGTCTAACATCTCCTGCACGTTGTCTGGATGCTGTAATGTCTGTTCCATAAGGTCAGCGGGCATATCCGCAAAATCCCTACATCCAATCACGCCCAACAAGTCTTTCTCATAGCCGTCCAAGTCACGGATAAAGTCAGAAAGCCGCAGGGCGAGCGTGTCCCGCTTGTCCGCAGGGGGCAGTTCCCTTTTTTCCTCAATAAAACGCTGCCTTGCCAGTTTCCTCTGGGTGTCGATTTCATACTGCGGGGCAGACACGCTTTCCAGATAATCGGCATAATGGTCTTTTTCTTTGGGATTGAGGTAGCGATTATCCTTAACCAGCTCACGCAGCCGTTTTTCCGCTTTCGACCAGCTCAAAACAAGGTCGTGTTCGGTGGAAATGCCGTCACGGTCAATGGTGATGCCCTTGCCGCTGTACCACACATACCCCTCCGTGCCGTCTGAAAAATCAACGAAAAAGCCGCCCGTGCCGTATTCCCTTTTCAGAAAATCAATGTTCTTCTTTTTATCTTCCTGCTTCTGGAACTGGTGGTAAATACGGTATTTCCCGTTCGCAACGCTGTTCCCTTTTACAAGGACGGCATCAATATCCTCCTGTGAAACGGCAAAAGCAGAGGCTTTCTCGTCCTCTGCTTCAGCTATCCTTTCAATCTGTTCGTCCACGGTCGGGAGATTTGCGGCAACTTCTTCCTCATTGGCAACGCTGCCTTTTTCTGTCTGTCCTTCTGGCTCTGCCGTCTGTGCCGCAGCTGCTTTTTCTTCCTGCCTGCCGCCGTCCGACTGCGGCTCTTGTTCTGAATTTCCTAATTGTAAATCAGTTCGCCCAAGATGGCTTCCTCCGCTTGGCTGCGGATATTGTTCATCATGCCGAGCCACTGCATCGGGGCTTTCTCTTTCAGTTCCTCCGTCACTCCCTGCTCGGCTGCTAACTGCTTCGTCAGAAGCTCCAGCCGCTGCAACGCCGTCTGCTCGGTCTGGTGTAAGTGTGCGTTCAGCCTGCCCGACGTCAGCAGATTGAGATAGGTCACTCTTTTGTGCTGTTCCAGATAATCCCTGTGCATCAAAGCGTACCTGCCAAGCGGAAGCTCTGGCTCTGTCGGTAATGTCAGGTCGGGTATAAGGTAGTCCGCCTGTTTCGTGTAAGTGATTTCGCTCATTATTTTCGCTCCTTTCGGGTTGTTTCCTGCCTTTATCATACTGGCTTGCAATGTTCCTTGCAAATGTGCGGTTCTGACATTTTGCTTCGATTTGCACATTTCGGACTGCCGCAGAGATTTCCCTTAACGCCATCTCGGAAATGTCACTTGTGGCGATGCCGATGGCGTTCAGCGTCTGGGGCGTGTTGAAATTTATAATCTCCGCAAAATCCTCACGCTCAAAATACCCGTCCGCATCCAGTCCGCAGCGGCTCAACAGCATATAAGCGACGCTGTTTGCGGCAAGCCGTCTGTAAATCACTTCTATATTATAGTCGTCCAGCTCCTCCAAAAAGCTGTCTTTCATGCAGTCCTTTAGCTGTGAGAGGTAATCGGGTAAATTGTCCTCCACGGCGTTCTCCGCCGTCCCTATTAAAAATGTGGCAAAATCGCCGCCCTCCGTGCCGCCGAACCTGTCCGCAAGCCGTTCCATGACGGGCTGCTCGTACCGCTTATCCATCCGCCATATCGGGACGGGTCGGCTGCCATAATAGCCCTCATGGGTGTCGGAAACGTCAAAATAATATTTCAGCGTGTTCCTGCGTCCTTTCGGGTCAAAGACCGCTATGCCTTTGCTGTCCTTATTCACCCACCTTTTAAAAAGCCTGTTCCATGTGCCAATCTCGGCTACGGCGGTTGCGTCGGGGCGTTGGGCGTAAATCAAGAGCTGCTCGTCAAAGCGGCACTTGTAATTGTGGCAGGCAGAGGATAAAAAGCCCTGCCAAGCCTGCGGGTTCTTTGCGACCGCCATCCCCGTGCGGCGGTACAGCTCCGTAATAAGCTGGTACTTTGCAGCCATAGGCTTACACCTCCTTATCGTTCCATATCTTTGTTTTTCTGTTTCCTGTCGTATTCCCCGCATCTTTCAGCGATTTCGGAATACATCTTTTCCCGCATGTCCCGCTCATAGGCTCGGTATTCCTTTGCCTTTTCCGTGGGCTTGTACCAGACGCTTTTCTGGTCGGCTTCGTCCATCTGCCCGTAGCGGTCGTCTATCTTATCCATATATTTCTGATAGACGGCATGGGCGGCGGGGGCGTCCTTTGCGTAGCGGTAACGGGCAAGGCTCTTATGAGAGCCACGAAGTTCGGCATACTCATAGAGCATACGGATAACCTCACGGTCAAGCCCTTTCTGCCCCTCGGCATCATAGATTTCCGACAGCCCCTTGCACCTCCATGAATGGTAGGGAGAGGTGTCGTTGGAGCTGTGGGAAGACACATACACGCCGTCTTTCTTTACCGTGATGCGGTTGATTAGCTCGGTACTCACTTCATACCACCGCCTGATAAAACAGTTTGTTCCATAAAAATATCAATCCTCCTCTTTGTCCATGCCCGCCTTTAGGCAGGGGCATAGCTGATTTTGTTTTGTTCCATCCTCCGTGCAAACTCCCGAACGGCGTACCTTACGCCGTCAATCTCTGCATGGGCTTCGTCCAGATAACGGCAGACGGCAAAATAATCCTCCCCGTTCCCGTAAAGCATACGGATGATGCCGCCATCGGGGACAGAAAAAAGCGTCCTGCCTTTGCTGTCCGTCATGCAGACCTGCCTTGCTGCGTTCACTCCGTGCCACCTCCCAGAAATGAGATGACCTTGTTCCCCTTGATGCTTTTTTGCAGCTCGTTGATGAGCGTGATGTCCGCCACCGTGATGCCCTGCATGGTGAGAATGTCGTCCATCGTCATAGCGGCAATGGCTTTTTCCTCGGTAAATCCTGCGTCCAGAACCTTGTTTAAGGCTCTGACGGCTTTTGGGTTGACTGGCATACTAAAACCTCCTATCGTTCATGGTCTTTGTGCTTCGGGGCTTTCTGTGCGGACGGCGGCTCTTGCGGCTTCGGTTCGCAACTATGCCCGTTCCTTTCCATACGCTCGGCAAACTCGCAGATGTGATAGAGGTTGCTGCCCACCTCGGTATGGTATTCGTCAATGAAACGGCAGCTTTTTTCCGCCTTTTCTCCCCAATCATAAGTGATAATGATTTTCCCGCCGTCTGGGATGCGGAACAGCTCTTTGTAATGGGGGTCAATAAAGCGGATTCCCTGTTCTGCTCTGGATACATGCCTGTCGAGCCATTCTTTCACATAGCAGTAGCAGTAAAAATTGTAATCGCCCTTTGTCGGGTTGCAGCGGAGCAGGAAAGCGTGCTTGTCGGTATCCGCACGGAAGCCGTACTCGGTACAGTAATTACCCTTAAAAGCACTTTCGGGATTCTCCCTCGCAAACGCCGCCATGTCATAGCGGTTGTGCAGAAGCCCCTTATCTTCACGCAGGGCATTGATAACTTCGTCCAGCCCTGCCTTAAATTCATCAGTTTTCCATTGCTCCCTCGTATCAGTCCAAGAAGTATAAAAGCCATATCCAGAGGGGGCAAAATCACCTCGGAGATGACCGATACATCCCGTCTGCCCCTCAAGCTGCATACTCTGTGCGTAAGTGTATTTCTGTTCGGATTGCGTCAAAGTCCGTATCTCCATCAGCGTTCCTCCCTGCTCTTTGATTTCTTCGCCTTTTCCTGCGATTGGATTTTTGCAAGTGCTTCCTTTGCCCAGACGGGCATCTTCTCTGGCTTGATTTCCCCAAGCACGTCACACCGTTCCCATCGGGCGTGCTTTCCGTCCGCAAGGGAAGTGCCGAACACCGCCTGCCCCCTGCCGCCCAACGCACCGTGACCGCCGTCTGCCAGTACAAGCTGATAGGCAGAATGACGATATTCATGGCGGTTGACCTCGGCGTTGATGACAACGACCTTGCCCACAATGCTGCCGCACTTATCGTCTGGGATGCAGTCGTCTATGGTAAACGGGGTCATGTCAAACTTGAACTGTGCCTGCTCAGCTCTTACACTCTCTATCTGTTCCCGCACCCTGTCGGTAAACATCTGCATGGCTTCCAGATAGTCGTCAGAGCCGACCGCATCCGTCACCCATTCTGCGGACAGCGGATTGTCGTAAGTGCAATAGCAGACAAGATACGGGTATTCCTCTTTCTCATCTATGCCGAACACGACTTCCTTTTTTCCGATGTGGATGCTCTGCGTGACCTCGTAGGAGCTAATCATCCGTTTTTCTTCATTCTCCATCGGGGTTCTCCTTTCCCTGTTTTTTCTCCCTCTGCCAGTCTAAAATTTTTCTGATACAGACGTCGCAGAAGATGACACGGCTGTCCTTATATCGGGGGTAAGGGCAGTCCGTGCAGTTATATTTCTTGTCATTTTCATTGTTTCCCGTGCTACCGCTCACGCCCATCGTGCTGCTTCGCCTTTTTATCGTGCTGTTGGTTATATGGCATCTGGCACTCAGACTGGTAGCGTTCATTCAGTTTCTCCCTTGCCGCTTCAAGGGTGTTGCAGTAGCAGCCCCAATAATAGTTGTCGCCGCCTTTGCAGTACCAGCAGACATATGGGTTCGGGGCTTTCGGGTGATGCCCGATGACAAGCTCCGTGTTCCCGATAGTGCAGCTCTCTATGATTTCATAGCCCTGATTGGAGCGTGTTTCACCGTTCATAGGCGTTCCTCCTCTCTTTTTGTTTCTCGTCCATATATTGCTGCAATTCATACTGGCAGGGGACGTACAGCCTGCCGTTCTCCACGCAGCGGAAAACATCGCATTTCTTATCCGTGGATGCAGCATAAAAATCATCATAAGAATAAGGGAATTTCTGGCTTCCCCTGCCGTAATAGTCAGCGGCAAAAAATCCTAACTCCGTATCACTCCGAAGCCTGCGGGTAATCTTGAAAAAATCATCTTCCCGCTTTGTGAACCGCCGCTCTGGGATAAAATGATGCCCTCCGTATTCAAAAGACTTATCCTGCACCTTTCACCTCACGATTCTTTCGCATATCTACGGTATGCCTTTTCGCCTTTGGCTCTGTTTTTCTGCATCCGCACACTCCCTAAAAGTTCTGGGTATTTCTCCTGCAATTTGCGGCGTGTCCTGCCCACGCTCTCAAAGCTCGGCAAGCCAAGCTCCTTATGGTTCAAAAGTATTCGGGCAAGCGGCATAGCTCCCGCATCTTTCAGATAAAGGTTGCAGAGGGCAAGGTACAGCACCATATCGTCATTTCTGGCGTCCTCATTTTCTTGCAGGACGGCTCTGACTTTGCCCTCAATGGTTTTCAGACTGTCCATAAATTCCTCCGTTCTGTGTGTTTCTTCGCACAAACACCCTCTATAAATGGAAAGAGGGTGGTCATTCTGAACCGCCCCAATCCCATATCAAAAACCTCCTAATTTATTTCTTCCTGCGGAAATGCAGCCACGCAGCCGCACCGCCGATAAATGCCACAAGCACAATAGCAATAATGGTTTTTTCTCTCATCCTGTTTAATCCTCCTTTTTCTTTCTTCCGCTCTTATAACCGACAAATCCGAAGATTCCTGCACCGACAGTAAATGCCGCCGCAAGGCTTACCCACAAACCGAGGTTAAAGTCATCGCCTGTTTTCGGGGTGTCCCGTAGCTCGTTGTGCATGGTGACGGTCGCCGTTTCGTCTGTTTTGATTGTCACTTTCTGGTCGGCAGGCAGGATATAGCCAGAGGATGCCTTGTCGCTGACCTCGGACACGGTGTATTCGCCGATACGCAAGCCGTTAATGGCGATTTCGCCATTTTTGTCCGTCTTGAATGTCTGGTCGTAATCTTTGCCGATGACACGGAAAGAGAAGCCCTCCACCTTGCCGTCAGAGGAAGTCTTAACGATTTTGAGTGAGCCTTTCTGCGCTTCATTCAAGAAGCCTTTGCCCGCTTCATTCTCCACGTTGTAGGTCTTGCCGTTTTCCTCAATGGATACGAGATAGACGTTCTCATCAAGCACAAAGCCCGTCGGGGCGGTTTTCTCACGGACAAAGTATTTGCCGTATCTGAGGTCGTTCATCTGGTAAACGCCTTTCTCCACCTCGCCCATCTCGCCGAGAAGTTCATCCTTTTTATCCAGTTTTCCGTCGCCGTCCGTATCAGAGTAAACCTCAAATACCGCACCTGTGAGCTTGTTATCGGGATAGTCCTTGTCTACCTTAGTCAGAGCGATATTTCCCGTAATAAAATAATTGACAAGCTCAATCTCCACAACTTTGTCAACCTCGCCGATTGTCACGTTGATTTCTTCCTTGGAGAGTACATATCCTTTCGGGCTTTCGATTTCACGGATAACCCATGTGCCATACGGAACTTCCGCAAAAGAAAAACTGCCGTCATCTTCGGATGTGGCAGTCGCAATCGCATTTTCCTTTGTATATTCTGTTGTACCTGTCTTAAAGATGCCAATTAACGCACCTCCTAAATCTTCGCCGTCCTCGTTGGACTTTTTACCACTGACAGAACCGTAAATCAGTTCGTTTTCAATGGCTTCTCCCTCGTTTGCCGTGATATTCACGATAGCTGTTTCCTGCCCTGCGTACTCGAAGTCAACAGGGTACTTCTCATCGCTGATAAGGTAGGCGGCATTTGTGCTGATTTCCTGCACATAGTAGCTGCCCATCGGCAGGTCGCTGATAGCTTTTCCGTGACCGTTCTCATCAAGGAAAATAACCTCAATCAATCCATCGGCAGGGATAACAGAGCCGTCGGCTGCGGTCAGCTCCTCGGCTGCATACAGACCGAACGTGACGTCTTTGATTTCACCGTTGTTGCCCACGCCGTATGCTTCATCCACCTCAAGGGTTTTGTTGAGGTCGATTTCCACACGCTGACGCTCATTGTAAAATTCCGTGCCTGTTTCCGTCACTTCAATTTCCTGCCCCGCATACACAAGCTCGACCGCATGGATTTCATCGTTTAATACCATGCCAAACGGGGCGGTCACTTCCTTTACCTCATACTTACCGAGATAAAGCTTTTTGCTTTCCGCCGTGCCATCTTCCCCTGTGGTAAGCGTGTCCACGACCTCGCCTTTTTCGGCTCTGACCGTGCCGTCGGTTGTGATAATATCCTCGGCTGCGGTAATCTCATAGACCGCTCCCTCTAAATTATCCACGGCAAAAATCGGCTGGTACAGCCCCTTGTTTCCCGATACCCTGCTGAATACCTCCCCAGACTTGGATACTGTAATCTTGCCTTTCTGTGCCATATTGGAGCGTTCCACCTTGACAATGGTGACGCCGCTTTCTTCCTCGGAATTTTCCTGCTCCACGTCAAAATAAACTGGCTCGGAGTCTAAAACATAGCCGTATGGGGCTTGCACTTCCACAAGCGAATATCCCTTGCCGTATTCAAGTGTCTGCGGCGTGATAAGCCCGCCGTCTGCGGTAGTGTAGAATGTGTCAATCTCCGTCACTTCGGGATAAGTGAATTTCATTGTTACAAGGTTTCCCTCTGGGTCGTAAATCTGGAAGCCTGCACCCGCATACGGGATGACTTTGCCCGTTTCTATATCCTTTTTCACAATCTTGATATAGCTCTCAAAGTTGGCGTTGTTAATAAGGTAGCGGTAAGTCTGGCTGTCCTTGCAGATGAACACGTCAAAATCTTTCATCAACTCCCGACCGTCCCATCCAGAGGTCTGATGCACGGTATAGATGCCGTATGGCATATCCTTTGTCTGGGCAAAGCCGTTTTCGTCACATATCAATGTGTCACGCTCGGTTTCCTCCGCCGCATCGAAACTGCCTGCGGATTTCAGATATACCTCAAAGACAGCCCCCTCCTCTGGTGTTTCAATCTGGGTTTCGCCGTTGTCTGTGTGCTTGATGATGGCAATATTGCCTTTGATGACCTGCTCATTCACATCATTCTTTGCAGAATTATATTCCACGGTGTAAAGCTCTGGCTCTGCGCCTACATGGTGTACGGTCGTGTCTAAGAGATAGCCCTCGGACGGGGTAATCTCACGGACGCTCCAATCGTTTCCGCAGATATAATATTTTGTTGTGAACTGCCCGTTTTCATCGGTGGTGTAGGTGTCCACAAGCTCCTCGCCCTTATAAATGCCATAAACCGCACCTGCAAGGGTGGCGTCGCCCTGCGGCTTCTTGCCCGTTTCCACGTCGGTCTTTAATACCGTGACATTGAATTTCTTTAAAATGTTGTGGAAGCTGCGGTTTGTAACTTTCTTCCACTCAATCGGGGCGGTCTGGGATGCAGGGACAACATAACGGATTGCCGTATCCACTTCCTCAAGAGTATAAGGCGTGCTACCGCTGATAAGGATGTTCTCAAACTTTGCCAATCCATTCTTATCGGTCATAGCATATTCATCAACTGCCAATCCGCTTAAAGAAGTGCCGTAAAGGTGGAACTTCACGCCCTCCACAAGATTATCCTCGGATGTTTTTACAACTTCCAGACTGCCACGTTTTAAGGCATTGCTGAATGTGACCGTTGCTGTTTTTCCGCCGATAATCGTCACGGTCTGGGTTTTCTGCGGCTCATAACGGTCAATGGACTGCTCCGTGATGGTATAAGTGCCAGGGAATAAGCCCTCCACCGTGATGTTTCCGTCTTTATCTGTCTTTACGGTCTTGTTGAAGCCGTCGCCCTTGATGGTAAAGGAAATCCCCGCAACAACGCCGTCCTCGGAAGTCTTTTTCAGTGCGACCGTCCCTGTCGGCGTTTCCACGTTGATATACGCCGTCATGGTGTCCACGTTTTCCACGCCCGTGATAACGTCCTGCAGGTTCGGGTCGCCGTATGCAATCATCTTCGCCCCGCTGCTGACCGTCGGCGTGTTGTTCCTCGTTGCGGTAATCCTCGCCTTGCCGTCAATCGCCTTTTTTGACGTGATGGTGAGCTTGTTCCCAGACTTTGACACTTTTACATTGCTGTCGGAGCTGGTAAAGGAATACTCGGAGAGGGAATTGTTCTTATCCGTCAATGTCAGGCTGTACTTCCCGTCCTTATAGGCAAGTTCTTTTGTAATATCTTTCTTGCCCGCCGACATGAAGCTTGGAATCGTGCTGTGCCTTGTCATGAATGACACAATCTGGTCATAAGCCGACCTTGCCCCGCTGTTTGCATAATTCGAGCCAAAGTGCAGGCTGTAAACGGTCGTGCTTGTCTGGCTGTACGGGCTTGCTGAATTACGGCATCCCGTGACGAACTCCCATACAAGGGTCTGCGTGGCAAGCCATTTCTCGTCATCGCTCCCAGACAGATTCCCGCTGTTCCCCTGATAGCCGTAAAGCAGGGCAAGCCCCACCGCCTTTTTCTGGTCTGCGGAGAGGGCGTTCCATGTGTTGGAAGACGCCTTTGCAAGCGTATTGCCTGTTTTTAAGGGTACGCCCGGCTGAAGGCAGAACGCCGTTTCCCCGTCCACATACATGCGGTACTTATATTCGCCCGTGCCGCCTGCGGTATGACCGCCGATGTTCGCACTGGAATTGTACCTTATGGCGTTCCCTGCACCGTCGTAGGTGTGGGTAAAGCTAATCGTTCCGATGTCGCCCGCTGCGAACGCTGTCGTGGCAGGGACGGCGGACAATGCCGTGACCGCAGCCAAAGCAAACGCCGCAGCCCTTTGAAATAATTTACGAATCTTCATTCGTTACCTCCTGTTCGTTCTCATGTTGATAGTTGCTCATTGATTTACTGACAGAAAAAGCTGCCCCTCTGGACAGCCTTTATACCGAATAACTCATAACAAGGCACAAGTCATTCGGCTGTCGTGGCAGTCGCCAAATGTCCGTGCAAGCACGTCCGCTTGGCTCGTTGCCTACGCATATTTCTTTTCTCGGATAGTTACTGGCAGTATCAAGGGGGAGAGGTGTGGAGAGGGGGAAGCCGAAAAAAATTTGCTGTCCCTCAAAGGGGCAGACTTCTCCCACGGCGTTCCATGCCAAAATCCCCATCTTGCCTGTTCTACCTCTCGTGAGCCTTGCTCCGCTGCAAGTGGCGGTTATAAAACTCCAACGCCTTTACGACAAAATCCGTTTCCTGCCCTCTGGGGATGGATTTTGGTATGAGCTTGGTTATCCGCTCGTCCTTAAAGGCGGGCTTCTCTTTCTGGTTCGGCTTTTCCTCCTGCATGATGCTCTGGATAACCCCGTCCGTGAGCTTTCCCTCCTGCATGAACTTTTTCATCTTGATAGCCTGTGCAAGAGAGGGCGTGGCATCATTGTAGCCCATCGCTTCTAAAAGCGTATATTGCTGTTCCTCGGACAGATAGGAGATTTCCACCGCAGGGCGGAAAGCAATCTGGCGTTCATCTACCATTTGCAGGATTTCGGGTACAAGCTCGGTCAGACGGATATAGCGACGTATCTGGTCTTTGCTTTCTCCAACCAGTTCGCCTAATTCTTTATCAGAACGCCCACTCTGTAACTTAGTCGCCACTGGCGACGAAGTTAAATCACTTCGCTGTCCCTGCCGTTTCATCGCTTCAAGCCGCATCTTATACGCAAAGGCTTTCTCACTCGGCAAGATAGTAGTCCTTTGGAGATTGCTCTCAACCATGACAATGATAGCTTCGTCACGGGTCAGCTCCTTAACCTCGCATTTGAGCATTTCAAGCCCTGCAAGCTCACAAGCCTTTTTCCTCCTGTGACCGCTGATTAGCTCATACCGCCCGCCCTCTTTCTGGCGGACAGTAGCAGGGGTCATTACGCCGCTCCGCTTTATGCTGTCCACAAGCTGCTCCATGTCCTCATCCATCAAGACCTTGAACGGGTGGTCTGGGAACTCGTCAATCTCCGCAATCGGGATTTCCCTAATTTTGCTTAGATTCGCTTCCGCACGGCTCTCGTCCGTTTCAAAGAGGTCATCGTATGCGGTCAGCTCGATTTTGCTTCCTCTGTTTTTCGCCAAGCTCTGCCACCTCCTTTCCGAACTGCTCGTAAGCGGCGGCTACCTTGCCGCCTTTGTCGTAGGCAAAAATGCTCTTGCCCTCTGCGGTGGCTTCCACGGCACGGATGGAGTGGGGTATCTGGGTATCAAACACTTTAATCCTCTGCCCGTAGGCACTTTTAACCGTTGCCGTGATTTCCTTAGAGATGTTCGTGCGTGGCATTACCATCGTCATTAAGATACCGTCAATCCGCAGATGGGGATTGATTTGCCGTTTCACTTTAGACACGGAGCGAAGCAACAGCTCTAAGCCTTTGGCGGAAAGATAATGGGGCTGTGTCGGGATAACCACGCTGTTAGCAGCCGCAAGCGCATTGATTGTCAGCATCCCCAAGCTCGGCATACAATCAACGAGGACAGTATCGTAATTCTTTTTCACCTCATTGATGCAGGTTTTCAGCACGCTTTCACGGCTTATGGCGTTTATCAGTCTTACTTCCAGCCCAGACAGCTCAATGTTGGACGGGAGTAGGTCAACGCCCTCGTCATGGTGCAGGATGCTTCTGGAAACATCAACGGGTTTATCATCAATGATGTCCTGCATGATAGTCGAGAGCGTATCGGGCAAATCGTCTGGTCGGCTGTAACCGAGAGACATGGTTAAATTTGCCTGTGCATCGGCATCAATCAGCAAAACTTTTTTGCCCTGCTGTGCCAGAGCCACACCCAGATTGACCGCCGTGGTGGTCTTTCCAACGCCGCCTTTCTGGTTGGTTAAAGCGATTACTTTGCAATTTGACATAGGGTGCGTCCTCCTTTCGCATAGATTTAGCCACTTTGTCAAGGTGGCTATGTAAGAGTACCAGAGAACGCAAAAAAGCCGCTTACTCTTAAAAAACAACAAGAATAAGCGGCTCTGTGATGTGCCTTAGACATATTCAATTTTCATTCTCTTGACGGGTGCGTTTACGACCTTAAATATCAGTTCGTCAACGCAGTCTGTATATCTGCCCTGCTGTATGAGCTGGTTTTTCAGTTCCACAAGGCTATGTAACAAAATGCTCCGTTCTTGGTTGTCCACATATAAATGATTTCTCTTTTCTCTCATAATCAACACCATCCTTTCATGGTTTGATTATATAGGAATACGGCTTTATGTTCAAAGGTGTAAAAAGAGTGTTATGTGTGGGTATTGATAAAAGGTGTAGTTACGCTTTTCTGCTGATTCTATACGGTTTTCTGCTCTCCACCAAAATGACAACTCCAGAGAAGATATGCAGGCCGGGGAAAGCGAGAGCATACAGAACCAAAAGATGATTTTACAAAAGTATGCTGACGAACACCATTTTTTCAACACGCGCTTTTTCGTAGACGACGGATTTTCCGGCGTGAGCTTTGAGCGTGAGGGGCTTCAAGCCATGCTGCATGAAGTTGAAGCCGGGAACGTGGCGACCGTCATAACAAAAGACCTTTCCCGTCTGGGACGTAATTATCTGAAAACCGGGGAGCTGATAGAGATTGTCTTTCCCGAATACGAAGTGCGCTACATTGCCATTAACGACGGTGTAGACACAGCAAGGGAAGATAACGAGTTTACCCCTCTGCGGAACTGGTTCAACGAGTTTTACGCCCGCGACACCTCAAAGAAAATCCGAGCAGTCAAACAGGCAAAGGCACAGAAAGGCGAGCGCGTCAACGGCGAAGCCCCTTACGGCTACCTTATCGACCCGGATAACCGCAATCATCTGATACCCGACCCGGAAACGGCGCACGTCGTAAAACAGATTTTTGCAATGTATGTACGGGGCGACCGTATGTGTGAAATCCAGAACTGGCTACGGGACAATGAAATACTGACCGTCGGAGAACTGCGCTACCGTAGAACAGGAAGCAAACGCCACCCCCGCCCACAGCTCAACGCATGGTACAACTGGCCGGATAAGACGCTGTACGACATTCTGACAAGGAAAGAGTATTTAGGGCATACCATAACCGGGAAAACCTACAAGGTATCTTATAAGTCGAAAAAGACGAAAAAGAACCCGGAGGAAAAAAGGTATTTCTTCCCCAACACTCACGAACCTTTGATTGATGAAGAAACCTTTGAACTTGCACAGAAGCGGATTGCCACCCGGCAACGCCCGACAAAGGTTGATGAAATCGACCTGTTTTCCGGGCTGCTCTTTTGTGGGGACTGCGGCTACAAAATGTATGCAGTACGCGGAGCCGGGACGCTTGAACGGAAACACGCCTACACTTGCGGCAACTACCGCAACCGGGCAAGAAATGATATGCTCTGCACTACGCATTATATCCGCAAAAGCGTATTGAAAGAACTTGTCCTTGCAGACTTGCAGCGCGTAACGTCTTATGTGAAAGAGCATGAACAGGAGTTTATCGAAACCGCCAACGAGTGCAGCGCAAAGGCAGTACAAAAGACGCTGACACAGCAGCGGAAAGAGCTTGACAAGGCGCAGAACCGTATGAACGAGCTGAACATCTTATTCCGCAAGCTTTACGAGGACAACGCTTTAGGGAAACTTTCAGATGAACAATTTGCTTTTCTAACTTCCGGCTACGACGAAGAAAAAAAGACGCTGACCCGGAGGATTGCGGAGCTGTCACAGGAAATTGACAACGCCACCGAGCGCAGCGCGGACGTGAAAAGGTTTGTCGCACTGGTACGCAAGTACACCGCCATTACCGAACTGACCTACGAAAACGTCCATGAATTTATTGACCGTATTCTTATTCACGAACTGGATAAGGAAACGAACACCCGCAAAATCGAAATCTTTTATAGCTTTGTCGGCAGAGTTGATACAGGCGACAAGCCTACCGAAAGTATCTCCTATTTCAGACAGATAGGAGCCGACGTAAAGAGTTATGCTATCTAACATACATCAAAAAGAGGTAAGATAACGCCCTCTGCAAAAAAGGTTACGTTATCTTACCTCAACAAAATTTGTACCAGAATAACCATCGTCCACATACGTTTTTGCTATGTGCCATCCCTGCTTTTTCACATAATCCGTGAGGATGGATTTCTGTGTCGCAATGCTCGCACTCTCGTTATCCGTACCATCGTCTTTAGATAAGCGGCAATAAATGCCGACTAAATAGATTTTCTTTTCTTCTTTGATTCCTGCCATACTGTAAAACCTCCGTATCTGTCCTATCTGATTCCACCGTGAGGACATCCGCTCATGGTAGGCGGTCTGCCACTCGGATAATGATTTCTGGTTGCCTAAGATAGCTTTCGCTGACAGCTTATTGTCTGGCGTAATCGGCACAAAGCAGAGGTGCATATGGGGCGTTCTCTCGTCCATATGGACGACAGCGGAGAGGATATTCTGCTTTCCAACACGCTCCGAAATGAAGTCAAGAGCCGTCTGGAAATACGCTTTTTGTTCTTCGGGCGGTAACTGGTTCATAAATTCTGGTGAAGCTGTGATGAGCGTTTCCACCATCATCACGCTGTCTTTCCTTGTCCTGCACCCCGCTTCGGCTACCATGCGGTTAATCTCTTTCTTGTAGGTGTACTTTGGTGGTGCTATGAGATGGTAATTGTTTTTAGAGCGTTCCATATCTATATCTGGGTTGCTTTTGTAGGCTTCTTTCTTCCGCTCGTTGTGGCGTTCACAAGCCGCAACGCCGCCCGCTTTTCGTTTCTGGAAACGCAGGATTGCATAAGGCATAGGCGGATTCCTCCTTTCTTTCGGCGGGTGACCGTCCTTTGGGGTGACAGCGGTGACGGTGGTGACAGCAGTTTTGGGATACCCCCTGCCGACTGCCGCAACTGTCACCCTCACCCCCTGCATGACGGTCATGTCGATGATGACGGTGTTTTTGGGATACCCCCCTCGCAAGAGCCGTCACCGTCATGCCGCCATTCTTTTATCCGAAGCCGTAAGGCGTAGGATAGCAGGGCACAGCCCTGCCTTAAGGGAGTCCAGAGGGAACGTCTGGCACACGACTTTGCAGGGCAAAGTGTAGTGTGTTACACCCTGTAAACGCAGTCGGAAAAATCGGAATGATTTTTCTGACCGCAGGGGTGGTTTTACACGACCGAAAAGGGCGAGTAAATCTCACGCCTGCATTTTGCGTTTACGGGGTGTTCTCCCGTAGGGATGACAGCGGCAGGGTATCCTAAAATCACTGTCACCACCGTCACTGCTGTCACCCGCAGGGCAGAGCCGCCAGCTTTACATGGCTTTAAGCGTCAATGACAGTAACAGGGGGGTATCCTAATATCGCTGTCACCACCATCACCGCTGTCACCCGCCCTCCTTGCAAGGGCAATCCGCCTGCCGTCTTTCCTGCGGCTGTACTGGTAGCAGATACGGTTCTCGCTTAAAAATGTGGTGCGGTATTCATTCAGCCATTTCGTAATCACCGTGGGTATGGTTTCCGTTTCCCCCATAGCGGCTAACAGTTCCGTTGCCGTGCCTATCCATTCTTCCTTATCCCTCATAAAATCCACCAACCGAAAAAGGACATCTGGTATCGTTTCTTTCGCAAGCTGCTCCTGCGTTTTCCGCTCCACAAGCTCCCAACGGCAATCACGGAAACGCAGCGTGTATTCCTGATAAGGCGTGTCCCTGCCCGTCACATACAGCTTGGCGGTGTCAGACGCACGTTTCTCCTTTTCCAGAACAAAGGTAGCGTCCGCACTCCCCGTTAATCCTGTCGTCCCAGACACCTTGTTGAACACGTCGCTGTCATTCTGCTTTCGGATGTGGTGTACGACAATGACCGCCAGAGAGTGCCTGTCGGCAAAGTCTTTGATGAGGGAGATGTCCCCATAGTCGCTTGCATAGGCATTGTCTTTTGAAGCTGTACGGACTTTCTGCAAGGTATCAATGACAATGAGCCTGCTGTCTGGGTAATCTTTCAGATAATCTTCAAGCTGCACGATAAGACCGTCTGACAGCTTGCAGCTTGCCACGGCAAAGTGGAGCCGCCCGCTTGCTTCGTCCGTCAAACGAAATAACCTGTCCTGTATGCGGCAGAACGTGTCCTCAAGGCAGAGGTAAAGCACATCGCCCTCCATTGTCGGCATATCCCATAAAGGGATTCCCTGCGACACGCATAAGCATAGCTTCAGCATGAGCCAGCTTTTGCCTATCTTCTGTGAGCCGCAGAACAGCGATAAGCCTGTCGGGATAAGGCTGTCCACCACAAAGGATGGTTTCTCAAGCGGTTCATAAAGGAGCGTTTCGGCGTTGACTGTCTGTAACTTCTGCATGGCTTTCCTCCTTTCGGGCGGTGTCTTTGTTTTCGTTGCACATAGGCGTTGACCTCCTTAAAAATAGATTTACTCCCACGGAAAAAAGTGAGAGTATGTAATGCCGCCAATCCCACACAAATAAAAAACAGATTTCTTTTTCGGGCGGTGTCGGTCACGGTTGGAGATATTTCTTCAATTTCCGCCTTTACTTTCTCCTTTGCAATCGCAACAGATTTCTGTATTGCCGAAGCGGTGCAATGCTCCATAGCGGCGATTTGGTAAAAATTGAACTCATACTCGTAGTAGAGCAGGAAACGCCGCCTTTGTATCTCTGGAAGGCTCCCAACCGCCTTATAGAGCGTTTCATTCCGTTCTTCCTCAACCATGCGTTCATCAAGGCTCTTAGGCACACGCAACGCCCGTCTGTAAAGGGTTTCGTCCCATACCTCGTTAAACTCCCTGTGCCGCTCGTCCCATTAGAAAAGATTCCTGTTCCTGCGCTCCATCTGCCGAAACTCCATAAAGAACTGTTCCGACACTTCCAACTCGTGGGATTTGCCCTGCCCGTCCTTAAAGCTGATAAAATACCTTGTGCCGCTTTCCGTGGATTCCTCCCGAAGCGTGTATGCCTTAACCCTGTATGCCATCCTGTTGTCCTCCTGCAAAAAATGAGTGAGGGGATTTCCATCCCTCACCCAGTAGCCCGCAGGATGGCAGGCTGTTTTAGAAGCTATAAAATTTTCCGCAGCTTCTTCCGCAGATGGTCTAACCTCGCATAGATGGCACCAGTCGTCAAATGCACAAGCGGGGCAATCTCCTTTGTGGAATACCCCTGCATTTTCAGCAGGACGATTTTCAAGGTACGCCCGTCCACCGTGACTAATACTTGATAGAGATTTTCGCTCTCAATCTCTTCCAGTAACTCCGCAACCGTACCCACTTCCGCCTGCCGCTCCCTGCCTGCCATGTCCTCAAGATATTCCGCAACGTCATTCGTCCATCGGTAAAACCGCCTGTTGGAATTGAAGTCTGCCCTGTCCGCCATGCGTATCTGCTCAATGGTCGCTTCATCAACGCCGCACTCACGCAGCAGCTTTTCCTCCGCTTCTTTCCAGATACGCCATTTCCTGTCCTCCCGTCCGTGGTTGTATGCCATTCTTACTTCCTCCAATCAGAATTGATTGAGAGGGCAGAGAAAAGCCCCCTCATCTTCCCAAAGGAAAAAACAAGGGGGCTGAACGCCTTAAATTTTAATTTTCTATTATCTTTCTTAGTTTTATTAGGATTCTGGCTTTGCGTTTGTTTACAACGCTCTGGGTTATGCCCAACCTCGCCCCGACTTCACGCTCGGAAAGTCCGTCAAAAAAGATTGCCTGTATCAGCTCCTGTTCACTATCCGACAGCAAAGGCAGGGCGGCTTTCAGCCTGTCCACCATGACCGCATTGACAACGGTTTCTGCAATGTCCACCGCTTCATCAGTGATAAAGTCCAGAGGATTCCCCTCGCTGTCCGTAAATCCGTCGAGAGATAGCAGTCTATTCTTTGTATCTAATTTTTGCAGATAACGCCACCGTTCCTTGTCACGGTAGAAGTCTGTGTATTGCTCCCTCACGACTTCAAGCAGACAGCCTTGAATGGGGATAAACAGCTTGTCCATATAGGTCTGGTCGGATTCCCTGCAACGGCAGAACTCCGTGTAGGATAATTCCACATAGCCGCCACTTTCTCTGATATATACCTTTCTTGGTGCATATTTCACCATAAATACCTCCCATCTGAATTTTTGAAATGTAAAAAATCCAGATGGAGAGGCGGAGAACGACACCGCATATCAGAAACAGCCCTACGGCACTTTCCAACAAAAATCGACAAAAGAAAAACCGCAAAGGCTCTGTGACCTTTACGGTTATAGGAAATAGTAATTCTATTGTATGGAGATTGTACTTCTACTTTCAAGGTGAGAAGTACCGTTGCACTGGCAGAAATTTTTTTAACTGGTTTCCTGCCGTTCTCTGATATGCTATGTATTGATAAATTTTGCTTCGTATGAGCAGATAGATAACTGCCCGAAAAAAGGACATAAAAAAATCCCTCCAAATTTAAAAACAAATTCAGAGGGTAATTTAGGGTATAACAAAATAACCCACCCGAATATCGTTTTTTTTATTTGGTGAGTTTGTTCTTTCAAATACGAAACAAAAAGAGCCGATGATTCGTGAATTGTTCCACAATTTCATCGGCTCTGCGTCTTAAGCGTCTGGCTCTTTGATGACAGTTATCTTCAAGTTGTCAACTTTAATCAATCTTTCTTGTCTGCATTTTGGACAATAAAGGGGATAATTCTCCAAAACAGTGTCCTTCCTAATTTTATTACGGGTTTTGCTCCCACAAACAGGACACAATATCCATTCGCATTTCATCATAATTAGTCTCTAATCCTTTCAAATCTCATTTTATATGACTTTTGCAAGCTGTTAAGCTAACTTGTGGAACATATGCCGAACCTTATCTATACGGCTATTCGGGCGGCGGGGTTGGCAAATAAATTTACCAATAGCTGGCTGGTATCCTTTTAACTCTGTCAAGCAGACTCCCTGCCCATTTGTGAAATAAGTTAAATCGTTCCTGTATTCTTGAATACATCTAGCAGGGATTTCTCCTTTCAGAATGACCTCGTCATTCTTTATCTGAGTACTTACAATATCTGCACAATACCTTGGAGCATCATGATACGCCCGTGAGAGATATTCCTGCGGTGCATAAATTTCAAAGTGGAGATATGGCTCTAATAGTTCTGTCCCTGCTTTTTTTAAAGCCTGCTCCAATACGATAGGGGAAAGCAGCCGAAAGTCTGCGGGGGTACTTACAGGACTATAATACAATCCATATTCAAAACAGATTTTACAGTCTGTCACTTTCCATCCATACAGCCCCTGCTCGCAGCCATAAAGAACCCCCTCCATAACCGCATTTTGGAACGATTGATTTAAATATCCAAGTGAAACTCTGCTTTCATACTGCACTCCGCTTCCAATAGGGAGCGGCTCTATGGACAACCCGACAGAAGCCCAGAAAGGATTTGGCGGGACTTCTATGTGGATGGTATATTCTGCTTTTCTAAGCGGTCTTTCCATATATATAACAGTAGGCTCTTTTATTTCTGCCTCCACATGATATTTTTCCTCAAGGATGGCACAAATGACTTCCATCTGCACATTCCCCAAAAAAGAAAGTATAATCTCATGCGTTGTAGTATCCACATAATATTTTAAAAGAGGGTCGCCATCTGAAATTTCTGTAAGTGCCCCAAGCAATATTTCCCGCTGTTCAGATTTCTTTACTGCAATCGTTGTTTGGAGCATAGGGAGAGGATTTTCAATAAATTTTCTCTGCGGCAACAGTATTTCGTTCCCCAAAATACTGTTTAGCTGCAAAACATCATTTGGTAAAATTACAATATCACCAGAGCAGGCTGTATCGGATGAATATAATTCACCGTTTGTCGGAACACACATCTCTGTGATTTTTATTTTCTCTTTTTCAGATATTCTAATAACATCCCTCAAATGCAATGTTCCGCTATATATACGCACATAAACAAAACGCCGCCTTTTCTCTGAATATTCAATCTTAAAAACCTGCCCGCATAGTTCAGATTGACCTTCAGGCGTTGATGAATAAAATTTACTGGCAATTACTTCTATAAGCTGCCGAATCCCCAGATTGTTTTTAGCGCTTCCGTGATAAACGGGAAATAACGTTCCGTTTTGGAATCTCCTGTTTTCTTCCTGTTCCAGTTCTGACATTTTAAACGGTTTCCCTGACATATATTTCTCTAATAGTTCATCGTTTCCCATAATTACCGCATCCCACTGTTCCATATCGTCATTGTCCGTTACATTTATATGGGGATGCTGCCCAACCTTTTGCTTCACTATAATTTCCGAAGAAAGCTTTGCTTTCATTTCCCGATATACCATTGGCAAATCAATCCCCTCTTGGTCAATTTTATTGATGAAAAAAATTGTCGGAATCTTCATTATCTGTAGTGCATGAAACAGTATACGGGTCTGTGCCTGTATGCCATCCTTTGCAGAAACTAATAATACTGCTCCGTCTAATACGGATAAAGAACGGTATACTTCCGCCAAAAAATCCATATGGCCTGGCGTATCTATAATGTTGACTTTTACATCCTCCCACTGAAAAGATGTCACTGCTGTCTGGATAGTGATTCCCCTTTGACGCTCCAAATTCATTGTATCTGTCCTTGTTGTGCCTTCATCTACGCTCCCTAGTTCTGCAATTGCACCACTGGTATACAATAAACTTTCCGTTAATGTTGTCTTTCCTGCGTCAACGTGAGCCAGAATGCCTAAGTTAATTATTTTCATGTGATTTTCCTCCTATCAACACCCAAAAAAGGGCATAAAAATACCCAGTGATAAATACTCCTATCACTGGGTAAATAACTCCAATAGCCCCAAAACACTTATATGTTTTCGGGCATATAAAATTACATGATAAAAGTATTCTTAAACTGGGTACAAAAAACTAAGCCCCATATTAAAAGTGAAACGGGACTGCTACTTTTTGTTCCCACTATCAAATTGACAGTTTATTTAAGAATACCTTGCCGCATATTTATTAACTCCTTGTATAATACTGAATCTAATTATATTCCTTAACCCTTTATTTGTCAAGCTGACAAACTAAAGCAGAAAAAGCGGCAGGATTTCCCCCTGCCACTAATCATCTGTTTATGCAAAAATAATTTCCTTTTCCACAATCTCCCTCGCACAAGCCCTTATGTTATTGAGGCATCCTGTCCATTCTAAGGCGTTTTCTGCCTTTAGCTGTTCCGTTATGCCCTGTGCCTGTTTCATACCCTCTATGAGCCTTTCAAAGCGTTCCTGTGCCTGTCTGTTGATGTCGGCAAGGTAGGCGTTTAGCCTGCCGCTTGTAAGAAGATTGGTGTATGTAACTTTACGGTACTGTTTTAGATAATCTAAATGCCGTTGCCCCCAGATGCCTATTGCCTGTTCTTCTTCGGCGGGTACAGTTAAGCACGGTATCAAATAATCCCCTTGCCTTTCGTATTTGCCGCCCAGTTCCTCAAATAATGATTTTGCCATTGTCTGTTACCTCCACATTCTTTTTTATTTTGAATGTCCGCAAAATCCGTCCTACATCTGCCGGTCGCCATGGTACATCCAGATGATGCGCTGCAATGAGTTTATTCTGTACATTCATGCCGGCACCCATCTTTGATGTGCTGCCCATAAGAAACCTTACTTTTCCCTGACGAACCTTCGCAAATAGTTCCTCTTTTGCCGCCTCTGTGTTATAGTCATGGATAAAGGCAATTTCCTTTTCCTCTACACCTTTTTCCATAAGTGCTTTCTGCAGTTCTTCGTAAACAGTAAAGCTGCCGTCCTTTTTCGGCGTGGACATATCACAGAAAATGATCTGCGCAGAACATTGGTCCATGGTATTTCTGTATATTTCCACACATTTTTCAGCGCAGGCGTCTATTTTCGTCTGCCCTAGCGGGTGTTCTTTTGCTCCGGTAAGGATTCTTTCATCAAGAGCCAGTTTTCGTCCATCTGTCGTAATCTTAAGCATATTGTCTTCTCTCGGATCGATATTGCCATTGCGAATTTCATCTGCTCTGTTTCCGATTTCCCTTAATATCTGCAGCTGTGTGCCTGTCGGCTTGACAACAATAACCTCCTGCATTGCTTCCGGCACATCGAGATCGAGCATATCCGCCGTCTGTATATCAGCAACATTTTTGAACATACTCATCAGCTCTGGCAAATTGAAAAATCTGGCAAATTGGGTTTTTTTGTGATATTTCGTTCCCTCCGGCGCCAGCACCCAGTTTGTTGTAATTTCGCCGAAAGTGGAAGCCCATGAATCAAAAGTAATCAGCCCCTGCTTTTTCAGCTCATCATACTGTAGGTATTTCTGCATCGTATAAAGCTCTGCCAAAGAATTGGATACCGGTGTTCCTGTTGCAAAGGTAATCCCTTTTCCCTGGGCTATTTCATCAAGATACCGGCACTTTGCAAACATATCGTAGGACTTATTTGCTCCGGTTGTAGAAATACCCGATACATTGCTCATTTTGGTATGGAAAGCAAGATTTTTGTAGTTATGCGCCTCGTCAACGCACAGAAAATCCACCCCTAGTTCTTCAAAGGTTATGACATTATCCTTTCTGCTGCCCTCGTTAAGCTGCTCCAGTTTCTTTTTCAGCTTCTTCTCCATAGACTGCAGCTGTTTAACAGTAAAGGTTTCATTTCTCTCTGCTTTTAAGGCAATGAGTTCCTTTTGCACATCATCAAGCTGTGATTCGATAAATGCCTTCTGCCTTGGCTTAGAAAGCGGAATCATCTCAAACTGGCTGTGTCCGATGATAATCGCATCATAATCACCTGTAGCAATCCTGCTGCAGAATTTCTTCCGATTGGCTGGCTGAAAATCCTTTTTTGTGACCGCAAGCAGCTTTGCAGTTGGATACAGCTGCATGAATTCCTTTGCCCACTGTCCTGTTAAGTGATTTGGCACTACTAACATCGCTTTGCTGCATAAACCTAATCGCTTTTTCTCCATAACAGCAGCTGCCATCTCATAAGTTTTCCCTGCGCCAACACAGTGCGCAAGCAATGTGTTTCCACCATAAAGCTGTCTTGCCACAGCATTTTTCTGATGCGGTCTTAGCGTAATCTGCGTATTCATGCCAGGAAAACTTAAATACTGTCCATCGAATTCTCTTGTGACAATAGAATTAAAGCGATGGTTATATATTTTCTCTAATCTTTCTCTGCGTTCTAGGTCTTCCCATATCCAGCTCTTGAATTTCTCCTTAATCAAATCCTGCTTTTCGCAGGCAAGTGCTGTTTCTTTCAGGTTAGGAACTTGTCTGACTTTACCATCTGCATCGGTTACAGTGTCGCTGATGCTGACAGATCTCAAATTCAAGCTGTCATTGATAATGCGGTAAGCATTGGCTCTGCTGGTTCCATAAGTGGTATCTGCTAAAACATTACACCGGTCAGCACTCTTATTTCGGATGTACCATATCCCTGTAATTTCGTTATATGATACACCAATGTCCGTCCTTGCATAAGCATTCGTTTCCAAAAGTTCAAACATAAACTGCTCGTAAATATCTGCCGGCACCCACACGCTGCCAAGTCTGACATCAATTTCTGCCGCTGACAGCCATGCAGGCATGACTTCTTCCAGAGCCTTTATATTTGCATGAAATTCAGGGTTCTTTTCCACAAGCAGTTTTGCTTCGGTTAATTTTTGTCTGACATTGCCAGAAAGATATTCATCTGCAGGAATATATACTTTGCTCTCCGGATCTGCTGCATCGGGAAGCCGGAAAATATGTCCCTGCAGCTCGCTGATAAGGCTTTCTTTGCTGCTGCCTTTCAGCTGCGCCATAAAGGACAAATCAACTCTTCCCCTTTCAGAAAGAGATATAGCAAGGGCTTCTAAAGCCGTATCCACAGAAGTAACCACTTCTGCATTTCTTACGGTTCTCTTCGTGAAAATATCAGCCTTGGAAACCAGATTTCCGTCATCATCTATGTTTTCCAGAGAGCAGATAAGCGGGTATCCTGAATCATCACGAAAGGCAAGTTCATTTGCTCTTGCGTTGATTAAGCCATGCTTTTCTGTAAACGCATCGTAGGAAGAGGTTAATTCTGACTGCAAAGATTTCACTTCTTCATCTTCTGCGCCAGCAAGCTGTCTATCAATCAGTTCTCGCAGTATATCCCTGATTTCTATCATGCCCTTTGCTCGCTCGATAGCAGTAGAATTCAGGTCTGCCGGATACATCTTGGCATTTTCTCTATAGTACAGCCTGCCGTCTATCAGGGAATATCCATAATTGGGCAGATTTACA
Source organism: Emergencia sp. 1XD21-10 (assembly GCF_009936045.1). Classification (GTDB taxonomy): domain Bacteria; phylum Bacillota; class Clostridia; order Peptostreptococcales; family Anaerovoracaceae; genus Senimuribacter; species Senimuribacter intestinalis. The sequence goes on from NZ_QWEQ01000004.1 coordinate 194,035, forward strand.
TCTGCAGGAAGTATCTCTGCCGTGTCCTCCACATCATCAAAAAAGGTAACTTCTGTAATGCTTCCCTGCACTCTGCGTACAGCTTCATCAAGCCTTGCTTCAAGCTCTTCGCCTTTTTCCAGATGACAGGTGGTTTCACTGCCAAACCGCCCAGAGATTTCTTTCATTTCCCCAATGACCATCTGCGGATTTTCTACAAAGTAACGGTTATATACAAGACCGTTTTTATCTTCCGCAAGCTGCAGCCAGTCAGTGTTTTCATCAACGATTACCGGCGCTTCCCTTTTCTGCAGAATTAAAATGTCACTGGTAACTTCCGTTCCTGCATTTTCCTTAAAGGCAGTGTTTGGCAGCCGGATTGCACCAAGCAGCTTCGCTCTTTCAGCGATGTATTCCCGTACACTGCTGTTTTTCTTGTCCATGGTGCCTTTGCTTGTAATAAAGCAAATCACGCCGCCAGCTCGCACCTGGTCGATGGTTTTTGCAAAAAAATAATCGTGAATTAAAAATCCACGATGGTTATATTTTTTATCATTGATGCCGTAATCACCAAAAGGGACATTGCCGATTGCCGCATCGAAGAAATTATCTCGATAGGCAGTTTCTTCAAAACCACTGTTTGTAATCTCTGCATTCGGATACAGCTTTCTTGCAATCCTTGCAGAGATACTGTCAAGTTCAACCCCATAAAGTCTGCTATCCTTTCGGAACTTTTGCGGAAGCATACCGAAGAAATTGCCTATGCCCATTGCAGGCTCTAAAACATTGCCGCCGCAAAATCCCAGGTTATCCAGAATATCATACATTTTCTCAATAACAAGCGGCTGCGTGTAATGTGCATTTAGCACGCTGCCCATCGCTGATTTATATTCTTCTTCGGTCAGCAGCGCTTTTAATTCCTGATACCTGCTGTGTCTTTCATCGAAATAATCGCTAAGACCGCCCCAGCCTACATAGCCAGATAAAATTTCCTGTTCTTCCTTTGTCGCGGCTCTATCTTCTGTTTCCAGCTGTTTCAAAAGGCTGACTGCTGCAAGATTAGCCTTAAATTTCTCTGCATTTGTGCCTTTTCCAAGATTATAGTCTGTAATGGAAAAATCGGCTGTATCAGCGACTTTTTCTTCTGACGGAGCAATGATACCAGTTCCCCTTGTTTCCTCGGTTTCTGCTGTAATCTGGCGTTCATTTTCTTCGGAAATCATGCGAAAAACAGTATCTATCGTTTCAGCACGGAAAATTGGAAACCCTCTGCTTTCCTGAAAGGTAATATCCTGGAGAGAAACCTTGTTTCCATCTATACTGTCGATGCGATATGTCCGTTCATCATGTGTAAAAACTTTGCCGACTTCAATTTTATTTTCTGTCTGTACTTCTTCAGCCTCCGGCGCAGCAAAAGCCATATCTCTCTCACGCAGGTTTCGCAGCCGCTCGGTAGCAGCTTCCATAAGGTGTACAAATTCATCTGCTTCTTCGTCAGCTAAAATATATCCCTTTTCGTGGTCTATCGCTTCTACATACTGCTGCAGATCTTCGTCTGCAAGCTCAAGTATTCTGTCAATCGGCGGCTTTTCTTCACTGCCTAAATCATATCGGTCTGAAAACAGAACGGTTTCTTTTCCGCCGGCGATTTCTTTTAATATGAAAAAGACTTTGTCATATCCCAGCATCTTTGCATTTATGCAATACTTGTTCAGATGGTCCCCCAAATAGTCAAAATATCCAAGAGGATACAGACGATTCTGTTCATACGCAGGGTTTTCACTAAACTCAATTTCAACATACAGTCCATCAGGAATTGAAAAAGCAGACGGTTCTTCTCCTGCCTCTGCTTCCATTTCTGCTTTGAAAAGGTAATTTTCCTCCTCTATCATCGCTGTGATTCGTTCTGCAGCATCTTTCCAGCTGCAGAAAAATGAATCATCTGGATAATTTGTAAAAGTGATACCCTTTGCATTATAATCTTCCATATAGTCAAGTCCCGAAAAGACTGGCGTCCGTCCGCCAATTCCGTATTTCTTTTTCAGAAACTCAATTTTTTCCTGCGTGGTATGCCGATTTTTGAAAAAGGTATATATTTCTTTTCTGTAACTGCTATGCCTTAAGGTCCGATCGATGAGGCTTTGCCCGAAGGTTACCTGCTCGGGATTCTTTTCCAAGAAACTGAGCTGCGCATCTGTTCCTGGCAAAACTCCCGTTTCTGTGTCTAATGTGAGCTGCCAAAAGCTTTCGATGTACTCGCTAATCTTATCCCATGAAAAAAGAGTTTCTGATTCCCTGTTTAGATAACTGCCTTTCCACAAAAGCATACCTTGCAAAAATGCCTTGTAGCCATATCGCTCTTCTTCAAACAAAATCTCTGTATACGCATCATCTACAATGTCTTTTACAAACTCATTCTGCTCGTCCTTGTCATAATGCGATCCGAAGAACTGGTAAATTTCGGATTCCCCTATCTTTGCATTTGCAACCGCTTCTTTTATTAAAGCTTCCGTAGCATTTTGCTCATAAAATCGCGGAGTATCAGACGATGGTATATATTCAGTTAGATTTCTATCAGTTCTCTGATTACGGTCTGCTCTGCTTCCATTTGAATCAGGCGCATTTCCTGCGCCCATTCCATCGGTTTCTGCTGTTTCATTTCTTCGGTCAGATTCATCTTCGCTTTCTTCTTCTGCATCAGTGTGGTCAGCATCGCTTCGCTGTCCCTGTCTATGTCCAGAAGATGCTGCTTCAGTGTTCCCTCTATGTTCATCAGGCTGTACTTCGCCGGTTTCTCCTCGTACAGAAATCTCTCCCGCAGTTTCCCGAATTTCCCGATTTCTCCCTCCGGCTGGCTGTAATCCTCCTCGAAGTCCGGCAGAAAAATCTTGCCCGCTTTCCTGTATGTGATTTCCATCTTCGCTGCTCCTTTCCATCTCTTTGGATTTATTGTATTCTAAAGTGCGTTTCTGTGTCAGATAAGCCTTTACCTGTTTTTCCATACCCTCAAGAACATCGTCCCCTGCAGCTTGTATGATGTTTCCGATTTCCAGAAACATATCAAAGCGTTTTAACACCGTCGTCTGTAAATCCGCAAACGCAAAATCTTCTTCTGAAAAGCCGGCCACATCAAGACCGCACCTGTTTAATGCCATATATGCCGCAGATTTTCTGACTATCATATATAGCTTATCAAGGTCAGCAGATAACTGCGGTGTACAAAGTTCCGGATTATTTTCAATGATCTGGTCCACAAAAGGAAAATACATTTCACTTGCGGTCGCATACGCAGCCTCTGTAATTCGTTCTCCTATGGACTGTTCTTTTTCGGATAGATTATATGTATCTCTAAGATAGTCTGAAAGCTGCGGTACATATTCCGGCGGCAAAGACCAGATCTGTACTCTCTGCATTGGATTTCTTCTATTTTCGGTATCCGCTGCGTCAAAAACATAGATATATTCGCTAAATTTATCATGTTCCAGTAACCTGATTCCTTTTTTCCCTTTTGAAACTTTTCGTCCCATGCGATTCCACTGCTCCATAGAGGTGCAGGCAGTAGCATCTGGTTTCTGCAAATAGATTGCCAGCTGATTAGCAAATCTGTATTTATATGTATAGCTTGCCGACTGCAGAAAAGAGGTCCAAGATTGCTTTCCTTTCATCACATCGTCCGCATACTGTTTTGTTATTGCGCTAAGCTTTTCATGTTTAATTGCCAATGTTTCATCCTCCCTCCCTGCTGCCGTTTATTCTAATTCAAATCCTGCAACTTTCATTTTCTGCAGCTTTGCATTTTTAGGAATCCCGATTTTGTTTTCTTTACAAATTTCGTTTATTTCTGCTCTTCCGATGGTAATTTCCTTATCCCAGTTTTCATCGAAGAACTGAGCCTTGCACAGCATTTTATATAATTCCCGTTCCATCATAATCAGTGAAAACCGTTTAGGGTCCTTTACTGGATTTAAGCTGCCGGCTTCTTCTGGGAATTTGTCCTGGATATAAAAGCGTGTATTATATGCCGCTTCCGGATCGTTTTGAATCCATTTTCGACATTCTTCTATACTGGCTCTCATTCCGCCCTGCTCGATTTCTTTCTCCATGATTGTACTCGGTAAAAGCCTTGTCTTAATCGCAAGAGGATTTTCAAAATCATAGCTTGCAATCCAGCCTTGCAGATATTCCTTTACATATTCTTTCTTCGAGTTATGATGAAATACCGGTTCAGCTTCACTATAATTTTCCACCTTGTCTTTTGATACCTCAAACGCTTTTGTGCTGCGGCTCTTGTAGATATGTTCATCAATTTCCCCTGCGTGAAGTTCTAAATAGTCTGCAGCCTTTTCCGCATCTTTCATGGCTTTTATCAAAACCTCCGGTTTCTGCTTGATACCGGAAATCCAGCTTTCCACATACTGCTTATGGTTTTCAAAATGTTCATCTGACATTTCAGTCGGCAGATGCAGACTCATAAAGCAGCTGGAAAGTTCGGCAACCAGCTCTTCATACGCATAATATTCGCTTCCGAAGCCGCCGCCTAAATAGCGGTTCAGCCTGCTTGCGTGTCCGGTGGCATGAGAAAGCTCATGCAATGCCGTTGCGTTATATGCGTAATCATCATGAAAGTATTCCTTTTTAGGAAGATGTATTTTATCTTCTGTAATACGGTAAAAAGCTGAATTGCCGCCGTCATGGGCAATCTCTACTCCCATGCTTTTAGAGATTTTATCCAGAATATCTGCAGGGTTAATATCCTTTTCTTCCGGCTTTTCAAGCTCCGGTATTCCTTCAATTTGACTGCCGTTAAATACATAAAAGTATTTGGCGTATATTGTTAAATTTTCCTTATCTTCTCTTTCATAATACTCGTTCCATGTGAGTGTCTTTTTCTGATCTTTATCATACGGATTCCAGCGCTCAATGACAGACGCCTTTTCGCCTTTGCGAATATGCCAGCCCTTTTCTTTTGCCTGCTTAAAAGTACACCATCTTGGGTCCTCTGTCTGAAGAACCCTTTGCATATAACTAAGCCACAGGCGATTGATTCCCCGATAGACTGTGCCATTAACAGGGTTTCTTGGGCTTTCACTAAATGCAGTCCACTGCTGTTTCCATTCTTTTGGAGTTTCATCAAGCGACTTGATAAACGCTTCTGCAATTTTCTCTCTGTACTCTTTTGTATTTATCATCTTATCCACCAGTCATCTTCTATATGTTCATCGGGACATAAGTCTTCCTGCGCTGCTTCTGCATCGCTGATTGTTTCTGTGTCCACAAAAATAGTAATCATATTTTCCATGAGATTTTCTCCTTAAAATAAACAGATTTTTTGAAAATGCACCCGGCTTTTTCCTACCGGGTGCGCTTTGATTAAAACTGAAATGCTCCGGAAATTTCTTGTGCAAGCACAGTCGCCCCAAGTACAATTCCGCAGCCGATTACGACCCACACAATGTTTGCTTTTGCAAACTCCTTGGCTTTTTGTGATGGCACTACAAACATTACGCCAATCCCAATTAAGCAGATTGCAACCAGCATATATACAAGCGGCTGCCATTTGGTTACCAGGTTGTACAAAGATGTCATAAATTGATTCATAATTTTTTCCTCTCTTTCTTTCGTAAAATGAAAAGAAGCAGAATTCCTAAAAAGAATCTGCTTCTTCAAAATCATTTGTCATTTCTATTCAAATTTCATATTAAGCCGCCGATTTTTCTGCTTCTTTATCTCTCTTTTTTCTGATAATCAGCAGAATAACAGCAATCAAGCCTGCCACTACAATCACCGCTGCGCCGGCAATCAGCACGATCTGCAGCAGCGATAATCCAACTCTTTCGTAATCTACCGTCAGCATTACCTTATATTCGGTATCTTTCACACCGTTGGTATAGGTAGCTTCTGCATCGTAAGTAGCCAGCTGCGGACTGGTCGCTGTGACGGTTTCTGTGTAATATGCCGTCCAGTCTGCTGTCTGCTGCAGACCGGAAAACTCTGCATATCGCACAGTTTGTCCATTCTCTTTTTTGTAATCGCTGGTCCATTTGCCGTCAGTGATTTTATAACGGCTCGGATCATAGCCGAGCTGCTTCAGCAGCACTTTCTCATAGCCGTCAAAGACCGGCGACTGCGGGTTGTTTGGAATTTTTGTATTGCCCAGCATATAATAGGCAACATCTTCGTCACCTGTGAATTTTGCCGTCACTGTAAACGGCTTGCTGTAGCTGCTGCCGGTTTTTTCAACCCGCTGCAGCTGACCTGTCACTGTGATGGTGCTGCCGTCTGGCAGCGTGGCAGTAATATCTTTTGTAGCAGGCGCATCAGGCTTTGTATTGGTTCCGCTATAGGTTGCGGTACCTGTAGCTGCATTACGCCGATGCTCTGTCCACGCTACATCATCAAGTGTCAGCTTTTCTCCCGATTTGGTAACAGACTTTTTTACTTTCTTTTCAGTCAGATTTGTATAAGACTTTTTTACTTTAACCGGCTTCTGCTCACTGATCAGCTTTGCCGTTACCCTGACCGCCTTATACTTCCTGCCGTCATCTTCGCTCTTAAACTCCGGAAGAAGCTGTTCCAGCTCGCCTTGCCCCAAATCAGAGAGCGTAACATCTGCATAATCATGCTTTGAGTTAATCGTGTACACCTTTGTTGTCATACTCCCTGCATACACATTTGATGTAAGCGCAAGTATCAACAAAAAGCATAACGCAATTACTCGCTTTTTCTTCATATACTTTCACCTCCAATAAAAAAAGACAGTCTTAAAACTGCCCTTAAAAAACACACTCTCTGGTCCTGTTATTCTTTCTTTTCCATAGCCTCTGCCCTATTTTTCTTCCGCTTATACGCAATCAAAACGGAGATTGCAACAATCGACAGCAGCAAAGCTATAACATACGGCAAGAAAGCAGTCGTATCGCCGGTCTGTGGTCCGTTGGAAGTAACGGTCACATTTCCGTCATCGCCACCGCCAGGATTGTCCGGTGTATCAATATCAACGATGCCGGTCTTCAGCTTGTTCTTTACTGTCACCTTAATGGTTTTGCCGTTATCCGAATCCGTAATAACGAATTTGTGCAGCGTATCATCAAGAATGTATCCTTTTGGCGCTGCAATCTCTCGGTAATAGTAAACGCCTGGCAGCAGGTTTTTAAGCTGCAGCTTTCCGTTTTCGGCTGTTTCTGCAGTATAAATCACATTTTTATTTCCATCAAAGATTTCAAACTTAGCGCCGGCAAGCGCCTTTCCAGTATCCTTATCAACTTTTAATAGCTCAAAATTTCCTTTAATACGGCTGTTGTCCATCGTTACTTTAGCCAGCACTTTTCCGTCTTTCACTTCAACTTGATAATAGCCGTTATCAATTGCATATCCATCTGGAGCCTTAATTTCGTGATAGAAATATACGGCATAACCTAAATTGGACACCGTCATCTTACCGTCTTCTCCGGTAACGCCGGTGTAAATCAGCTTATCTTTCACCCATTTACCGTTGCTCTGCTTTGCGGACCAGATTTCAAATTCAGCGCCTGGCAGGGTTTCACCAGTTTCCATGTCCACTTTGGTAATTTCGATAGCGCCTTTTGGACTTCCGGGTTCTGTTGGTGTTCCCGGTTCTTCCGGCAGTCTGTCGTTTTTCACTTGATTGATAGTGATATTAAGTACCCCTGCGTCGGTGTTGTTTCTTGCATAAGTCTTAGCAGTAGTGTTCTTTAAGTTGATACCTTTCGGCAACTCGGTCTTACCGTCTACGGTTAAAGTTGATTCTGTGTCGAGGTTCTTGTCCACAGCTCCGGCAGCGGTCATGTAGAAGTTTCCTGCTTTGTCAAGCTGCACGGTATAACTTACACCATCGTCAAAGTTAATCACTGCACTTGCTTCCTCGATTTTCACATCAAAGACAAGGTTGCCGTCCTTGTCGGTCTTCTGGATTTCCTGGTCCGGATTATCAGGGTTTTCAATCATTACCGGTGTTCTTACGATTCTTTTTAAGAGAACCGGTTTGTCAAGGTCTGCAGCATCTACAGGCTTGCCGTCTACAGTAATGCTGTTTACGGTACCTACGAATGTCATTTCTGCGCTGCCATATTCGTAGTCTACAGAGGCTTTCACAGCAGATGTGCTTTCCGGTGATGTTAAGACAAGCTGCTTGTTGGCAGGCTGAACGGTTGTAAAGCCGCCCTCGCCGCTTTCGGTATTCTTTGGCGCAGCATACTTGTAGACTGCTTCAGACAGCCAGTTGGTCTTTGTAACTTTCGGCTGATACTGAATAACAGTCTTAGTTCCTTCTACCGTTTTAGTAAGGTTTGTTTCACTGCCAAGCTCCAGTTTTGATGGCGCAGCTCCGTCAAAGGCTGCTGTGTATGCAGTCTTCTCTGCAGCAATCTGCAAAGCAGCTCCGTTTGCAAATGTAACAGTGCTGCTCTGCCCCGCTGTTACCACAATCTTTGTTCTGGTTCTGCCGTCCAGCTTCTCCACAGTTACATTTCCCTTTGCCTCAGATTTCAGCAAATCGTATTCGGTATCATCTACACTAAGATTGTTCATCGGCTTGCTGTACTTGCTTTCAATATCCACGACAGTATTACCGTTTCCGTCCTGTGTAACATAACCGTTCACGCCAATATCCTTGTATGCAAAATCAATCTGGTCTGCAGATAAGACATCAACAGCATCAAAGTAATATTTGGTGCCGTTCAATTTGTATCCGCTTGGCGCAGATATTTCTTTCACATAGTATCTTCCCTGCGGCAGCTTCGCTACTGTAGTGCCGTTTCCATCGCCCATCACAGTAACGGTGCCTACCAGAGTATCTGCTTCAATCTTCTTTTTATCAATCTTCTTCTCGGTTTTGGTTACTGCCTCGATTTCATCAGCAGTAAATATGCCAAAGACTGCGCCACCGCCCGGCTGGTATTCGCCGGTTTCATATCCTGTTTCAAGCAGCTTCTGCAGGTCGATTTTAACTGCTACAGCCTCATTGTCCAGCGTTGCCTCGTCCCAAACAAGCGGCGTATACTGGTCTTTATAGGTCAGGTTGAATTCTCTCCACTGCCCGTTGTTTACATGACCGTTTCCAGACTTTACTTCCTGGATATAATACTTACCCAGCGGTAAATTTGGTGTTGTCGCAATCCCGTTCTCGTCTGTGGTAATGGTTGCAACAGGGCTGCCGATCGGGTGCATCATCGTCCCCTCTGTAGATACAAACATCAGCTTGCCGGCGTCTTTACCCTCGTCCACACAATTTACAGGGCGCAGAACGGTCGAATCCGGATAAGTAACCTTAAATCCCTTTTCCTCGTCCTCATTATCGCTGACAATGGTAATTTCGTAAGCAACCTCGTCCTTGTTATCCGGACTGACTTCAAGGCGCTGCACTTTCACAAAATTACTGTCGTCAAATACTCTCTCAAACTTACTGTTATCCGGTGTCAAGTCTTTACACCATTCAATCAGTTCGGTTTCCTCGGTATTGGTATACTCGATAAGCGGAAAGATTTTTTCGGTTGAAGTCGTATCTTCCGGCTTGCTGTCTTCGCCAAACAGATACAGCTGACTTTGTTTCACCAAAATACTTGTAATGGTTTGACCACCCTGATAAATCATAGAGGTTTTGATACCGCTGTTAGTCTTAAAGTATACAGGTGCCAAATCTTTCGGCTCTGCCTTAAAGGTCGTGATATTGTCCTTTGTTTCATATTCATAGGCTGCAGAGTGTGTAATCTGCGGTTTTGTACCCCACGGATCTGTTACAACTGTCTGCGCCGTCTGCGCTTTGTTATCTGCAAGGGCATCTACAATTAAACCGTCCCAGGAAAATACAAAGCCGTCTGCACAGTCAAAGTGCTGCGCAGCTGTGAAATTGTATTCCTGATGGTAGGATTTATAGAAACTGCCGTCTGCATCGCAGCTGATCCAGCGACCTTTTCCATCTTCCACAGCCCATACCATATAGAGTTCGCCTTTATCTGCATCTGTTTTGCTTACCTGGAACATTCCCTCTTTAGCGGTTCTGGTAAAGCCTTCTGGCAGGTCTTTTGGTGTATTGACATCTTCGAACTTGCCATTTTCGTCAGATTCTACCCATTTCTTTGTGCCGTTGTCATTGACATACACCTGATACCTGGTTTCTGTAATCGGATTTCCGGTATTCTCATCTTCTTTCGGATTTCCATCTTCATCAAGCACCGGTTCTTCTTTGGTTGCCAGATACTTGTCTGCCTTTTTTACTAAGGTCCATTCGTTCGGCGCCTGCGGGTCGGTGTCCTCATCTAGCGGCACTACAATGGTCATAGGCTCCAAAATCTTAGCCGTAATATCGTCTGTACCGTATTCATCGACAGTGTCCTGATTCAGCTTTATCATGTTTTTGTTCAGAAGAATCAAGTCCATAATGTCAACTTCTTCTCCGCCTGTTAAAAGCTTCGGCGTAGTGTAGTCAATCTTTGCTACATAATCATCGGCGGTCATATCTTTCTTCACATGAATATCCGTATAGTTCATGCCGCCTTTCGTGTAATTCATGGAATAATCCACTTGATATGTGGTTGTAATGCCTGTTTCGGCATCTTTTACCGTATATTCAGTAGAATAAGTCGCTCCTTTATCTGATTTTGCGATGTACTCGGTTTTGCACTCGTTATCATCGCCAATATCCAGACCTATCCAGCGCAGGATTTTTTCTCCGGTATCTAAGAGTTTCTGCCAGAAGCTCTTAGCACCGTCTTTATCTGCATGGTCACGAGTAACTTCTTCTAAAGCGATTTCCTTGTCCGTTTTAGAATCAAAAGCTTTGATTCTCTGCACACCGTCCACCTGCAGCACATCTTCTGCAGCATAGACATTAAAAGTGGCATCTTTTAATCTGGTCTTATCCCAGACTGCTGCGTATCCGCTGTTGCCGTTAAACTTAGTCTGCAGCCAACCTGCCAGGCTCTCGCCGTTTTTGGTGATTTCGATTTTCCCTTTCGCAGGGTTATTCAGCATCGGAACGGTCAGATAGTATGTCACATAGTCCTTGCCGTCCTGATGCGGCGTCTGCTCTGTAACCGAAAACTTATATTTATTAAAAATGACCTTGCCGTTTGCGGTAAAATCGGTTACTTTCTTTCCGGCAGAATCATAGATTACGACAGCATCGTCAAAGTCTTTTGGCATATCCGCATTGCTGCCCTCGCCTTTTTCATCATACTCTCCTACAAAGTATCCCTCCGGTACCGTCACTTCTTCCAGCTGGTAAATTCCGTATTCCAGCATATATGGCAGCACAATCTGTCCGTCTGCATTGCATTTGAAGATATAGTTGTTCTTTCCTGCTGCATCGCCGTCTGTATAGCTGCTGCCGTTTGGCAGGTACTTGCCATAGTTTGGTGCTGCAGTCGGGTCCGGCAGATCTGGATTTCCCAGATACTTGATGCGGAAAGCCGCATTTTCGTTCAGGCGAACGGTTTTACCGGTTTCAGAGTTGGTCTTGACAATCTGTACCTTATTTTTCTTCGGCACATTGTCGGTATCTGTCGAAATAAGCTCGCCGTCATAGGTTACAGAGATTTCATGGGATTCTAACACATAGCCGTTAGAATCTGCGGAAATTTCTTTCACCAGATAATTGCCGTATGGCAGGTCGATTACACGAATCTGTCCGAACTTGCTGACAGTCAGCGGATTATTTTCGTCTGCCGGAGTACCGCTGTTATCTCTCACAACCCGGTAGCAGTTTGCGTAGTCATCATATCCAGCCTCGCCCGGTTTGACTGGTACAACCCTGATATATGGGTGGTCTTCATATCCGCCTGACAGCAGCTCGATGGTCCACTTGGAGTTGGTGGAGTATTCCAGCTTGCCGCTGCCGTTATCCGGCGTAAACGGGTCAAGGTCCGTCTTAGTCTTGACAATCTGCAGCTTGCCTCTAAAGTTGTCATTGACATAGGCTTTATCGCCTTTATCATCAATCATCGGCTGCGGATTGTCCGGGTCAATATCTGCCTCATTAGTCAGCGTTCCATTTTCGTATGTTATATTGTAGTCCATCGGACCATCATCTCTGCAGTGGGCATAGTAGGTAATGGTTCCATGGTCACGAGTACCGCCTTTTTCGTCCGGAAATCTGCCGTCCGGCACACCGCTTTCTTCGGTGCTGACCGTCTTGCTGCCACGCCAGTAGTAGTCTGTGTAGAGCAGCGCCCCGCTGTCCGGATCGTAGGTCGGCACTTCCTCTTTGTCGAGTTCCGAAACATCGTCCCATGGCATAAAGTAAAACGGCGCATCACTGCAGCCGTTGACATCTAATGTCATGGATTCCACTACTTCCCCGCCAACAATCAAGTCGATGGTTGCATCCAGCGGCGCATCGCCCATGCCGGTATGAGAAGTTCCACTGCTTTGGTCAAACCCAGGATTCTTGTCGAACTTTTCTACATCTAATTCAAAAGATGGCAGTTTCGGCTCGCCCGGTTCGCCTGGTTCTGGTATATCAGTATCAGCCGTTAATTTGAAATACAGCTCCACAGGGTCATCGCCGCCGGTGGCTACTGTCTGCAGATGGTTGGAATCTGCAACAGGACTGGACTGATTGGTTGTAAATACCAGCAGATCTTTCTTGACCTTTGCAGCCTCTACCACCTTGTTTGCCTTAATCGGCTTGATGATAGTGTTCGGGTCAGCATTGCAGGTGATGGTATACTCGTTGCCGTTACGCTTGATTTTCACATTCTTATTGGTGGACTTAATATCCTGATTCAGCTTATTGGTATCCTTTACTACTGCTTTCCAAGTTCCATCGGGCTGAGCAATCATCGGGATAGTCTGTCTTTTCGTAATCTTATTTGTTCTATCTGCAGTAAAGCTTAATGGTTTCTTATACTTTTTCATCTGGCTTAGCATCCAGTCATAGATTTTTCCTGCCGGTCTGCCTTTTACCGTATCCTTAAACCAGTTGGCGTTCATGGCATACTTTCCGGTGCGGCTTTTCAGTCCGCTGTCAACGGAAGTTCGAAGCCCCTGCTGAAACTCCCAGATGATATTCTGGGTCGCCCAGTACCAGTCGTCCAGATTACAGCCTGCAACCGGCACATCTTTTTGAGTGTGTCCAGGCTGTTTCCCAAAGAGAAGCGCAAGGCGCATACCCTCTAAAGTCTTATCGCTGTATGGCTGCATCCAGCGAAGCTTCATTAAATCGCTCTGTTCATCAGCGCTGTAGCCGGTAGCACCAGCATTCATCCATGCGCCATGCTCTAGACAGTATGCCTGATAGCTGCCTTTGCTTGTCTTGGCTACAATGGTCTTTTTCGCAGATGTCGCTCTCGCTAGACGGTAAACAAAGCCATCTCCGGCTTTGTTAGAGAATTTCGCCCAGTAATATCCGCCGCCTTTGTTATTTGGATAATATGGTTTTCCGTCAGAGCCTTTTAGAGTTGCGCCGTCATACACTGACGCTTTGGTGGCTGCATAAGCTGTCATGGACTGGAGCGGCATATATGCAAGAAGTATTGCAAATGCCAGAAGCAGCACCGCACCCTTACGCAGCCATGAATATGTTTTTTGCTTTCCCATAAGTTCCTCCTTCATTATTTTTTTATCTATGTAAAAACGGCTGCAGCAAAATGCCGGAGCCGTTGAATTTTTTTTGCACAAAAAAAGGAAAGACTGAGTTTCAATCTTTCCTTACTTGCACTTTATTCTGTTTTGATAAATTTATGGTTTGACAGTTAACGCATTACCCAAAAAGAATATCCGTTCTCATACCTAGATGGCGCATAATTTTTTCTAGTATAAATAGTGAAACAGTCAGTTCCAATCCAGCCCGCTGGAAACATATCATCTGCAGGCATCCATGTTAAAGTGTTTGCTCTCATTTGACTCTCTACATCGAATTTCACTAAGGCTTTTGTTCTTTTCAGTGCAGTTTCTTTTGTCCAGTAATATCCAATCAATGCGGGAAAAGCTGCTGTCCATGAACTGTCTTCTGGTGTAGACAGCTCAAAAGTAGGGTCTTTCATAGCTTTCTTATCTCCCCATCTTACACCACGGTATCCAGTTTCCGTGCTTGGATCCTCAACAAATCCAATAATATGTTCCATAGTATAATACTTTCCCTCCGGTCCGGTATATGGCTCAAAGTCCTCTGTCACCGGATTGTACTGCAGGCGCTTACCTTTAATGCTCTCACCGTATGCAATCAGTTCGGGCATCAGGTCGTCCATAGTCCAGTCTGGTACATACTCTTTCGGAGAAGTAAAGTAGCTGTATACTTTCTTCTTGCTCACGGTTCTATATGAACGCACTTTGTATTCGTATTTATACCATTCACGAAAATCTGCTTTTGTACTGTCAAGATAAGATGTCTTTGTAGTTGTTACAACTCTTTTCCACTTGTTCTTACCTTTAATCGTTCTATACACCTCATAGCCGGATGCACCGCTGACAGCTTTCCAGCTTACCTTTGGCGTATGGTCGTATGGCTTGCTGACTGAACCGCCAAGTGTAATCTTTACAGATGGCGTTGCAGGCTGCACCTTGCTGCTCTTAGTAGCGGAGAAGCTGCCCTTGCCAGCCTTATTTACGGCTCTTACCTGGTAGTAATATGTTTTGCCGGTAGAAAGACCTGTATTGGTATATGAAGTGCCGGTAGTCGTTTTCTTTAAGGTATAGCTGCCGGACTTTCCGGTAGTGCTTCTGTAGACTTCATACTTCGTCGCACCGTCTACTTTTTTCCAGCTCACCTTTAGACTGTTGTAGCCATTTTTTAACACTGTAAGGCTCTGCACTTTCGCCGGCTTGGTAACTTTTACAGTTTCGGTAACCGGCGCAGTTGTATCTTTCGCAGACGGAATATCCGCTGCAAACGCTGGTGTAGCCATCGTCAGCATCATCGCTGCGCTTAATGCTAATGCTGTTAAATTCTTCATCTTCATATCGCTCTCTCCTCTTTTCTCTCAATTCCTTTTTATCTCATCAACTTTCTCATAGCTCTTGCATTTTAGCTGTCACTATGGTATATTGTTATTAACAAGGATAACCGCTTTTGGTAGGGCGGTTCAGTCCTAAAAAGTTTTGGAATGAAACCGTCAAACGCTTAGTTTGGCGGTTTTGGTTTTATTTGTCGTTCTTCTTAAGAAGATTGGCAAGTGTAATTAGTACCAAGGTATAGCTTAAAAGCTCTTCCCATGTTATGTACATCATACAACCACCTCCCTTCGTCAAGGTTGGTGGACCAAACCGCCAGCGGTATATGCCTTGGTTATATGAACCCTAAAATGCTGGTTGCACCAAAGGTTTTAACCTGTTTTTCTATACTATATATTATACAGAACATCTGTTCTTTTGTCAAGATTTCTTAAGGGTATTTTGGCTGTATTTTCCTGTAATTTTGAGCATATCAGCGGCAGCGAGCTTCTAATCGAATGGGGGGGGGAGAGCATCGCTGCCGCTAATATACTCTAGGGGTAAAATAAAATACTTCTCCCCTGCGTAATTAGGAAGAAGTATCCGAAAAAAGATGTGCTATAAAGCACGGTACCATATTAGCACTTAAAAACCGCATTTTCAAGTAACATCGCCGATATTTCGTAAAATATTTTTTGTCAAGTGTTTTTCAAAAATTTCTTTATTAAATTTTCAAGAAGTTTTTCTTTTTCTTTCGGTGCTTGGTACTCTGGAGGCAGCCGATCTATAATTTCCTTTGAAATGCCAATCTTCACTTTTTCATTTTGATTCTGGTTTCTTTCTATGATTTGATTGATTTCGGTCGCCGTTAAGGTTTGACCGAAAGGTCTCTTTTCTTGGTAAGCAGTCCTGATTTCTCTAACCGCCTGTTGACTTAGAATCTTTCGACTTCCAATCAGTTCAAAGTAAATTCTATTCTGTATTTCCTCCGGCAGATACGAAGCTTCACTTCCTACACTGATACTGATTTTATGGCAGTCTACTAATTCTCGCAGTCTTGGTACTAAATAGGTCAGCCTGATGCGCCGGCGTTTTTCTCTTTCGTCCATCTGGTTCATATCATCAAAAAGTGCATTTCGGCGGATTCCGCCGTTTTGCACTTTTTCTATATCTTCTACAAATTCATCAAAATATCTGAGCATAAATGCTTTTTCTGTAATCGTGATGTCTTCACGATACCGATTGCTTTCTCCGTAAAGGCAGGTTGCTTTACTATCATTTAGGTTGCAAACCATACAAGGCACAGTTTCCAGTCCAACTTGCTTTGCAGCTGTCAATCTGGTTCTTCCCGCAATCAGTTCATACGCTGCAGCTCCAGTCGGGTCCTTTCTTACAATCAAAGGCTCCAGCACACCTACTTCTGCGATGCTTTCCACCAGCTCCGCTACCTTGCGTTTATTCAAATGAAAATATGCTACTCCATAATCTCCACCAAAGAGACGGATCTCCTGAATAGGAATTTCCTGCACAACACACTCTTGCATACTAATTCCCCTCACTTACTTTATAGGGGCAGCTGCAGTTCTTCTTCTCTCCAGCCGCCAGCTTCGTCCGGATAAAGCAGGGTCATACCAATCCCGTTTTCAATACAGTATTCTTTAATCCAGTTCACAGCTGCTTCGTTCTCTCTATTCACATAGAGGCTGAAATGTCTGCCCCTGGTCAGTCCTGCCATATCCTTGATTACCGTTTTGATAAATCCTTTGATTTCCTTTTCGTCAGTAAAATCTTCTTCACCAGAAAACATATCGTAACAAGTTTCCTCGTTATCATCATCGTAATATAAACTGAATTTCATTTCTAACATCTCTTTCTTCCTCCTTAAAATGTTTCGTCTAATAAAAAATCATTCTTTTACTGTTGTCTTTAGACTTTGAAATGTTGGCATATATCGTATCCGCTCTTTTTCCACTTCTCCTTTTCTCCTGGGTGCGTGAAATAGAATCTTTGCTTTCCCAGCTCATAAATAAGCATTAGCCGGTAGTCAGTTCCGTAAATATGCTTCCTACTTCTTCTCTTCAATATTACCATGTGCTGCGCTTCCTTTCAATCCACCCTCTATCGCATGGATAAGTGCAGATTTTATGTTATACGGTAAGTATAACACAGAATCGTCTAGGTTGTCTTTCATGACTTGGAACTGTAAAAACTCCTGTAATTGATGCAAGCAGGTTACATATTCTCGATTTCTTAACAGCGTTTGGAGTTTTACCACATAATAAATATATGCTATATCGTCACCTTCTTCCATATATTGGCGTGTCAAGTAATTTGTTTTCATTTTAGAAATGCAATCAGGCATATCCTTTAGCATTGCCAGCACTTCATTAGCTGCCTCCTTGCAATTTTCTTCTGTTTCTTCATAATGTGCATAAGGTTCGAGATATACCACAAGTTCTCTTACTGCTGCCAAATATTTGCACTTTTGATTACCAACACCACCCAAAAAGAAAAAATACATAGTCGATCCTCCTAGTATTAAAAGAATCATTAAAAAGATTCTATTTATAAAAATTAACATTTCGGAACTATCCATTTTCTATCCCTCCCACTTTGCTTCTAGGCGTTTATTTCCATGTACATAGCAAGCCTCCTGCCACAATTGGTACAAAAGCAACCAAAGCCATGCTAATAGCAGTCATTATTTTTATCCAACGATCGAACTTTCTGTCACATATATATGCCAGCAGCCTCATAGTTCCATACACTAACACAGCCATAAAAACAAACAGCAATCCAAAATATGGTTTCTCCTTAATAATTTCAAAAAACAATGCTACACTGTTTTTACAGTAATCAGTTCCCGCATAAGCAGTACACTCCTTTATATAAAGCCCCGCCAGTAATACTAGAACAGAGATTGAAAATACCGGCATTATATACCCTGTAAATTTCAGGTTGCGTGGCACCAAAAATGGAAAAATGCCAAGTGAACCGATTAGCATAATCATAGCTGCTTTTTCAATTATATGTAATGCTACTTCCATGCTCGTTTACTATCCCTCCCACTTTGCTTTCTCTTCTGGGTGTCCCAAAAGGTAGTTGTTAAACATAACAAGTGCTGCCTGGGTGTATTCCCTTTTCTGCTCTACACTCTGCTTCCGAATTGGTTCTGGCAGATAATCATTGATAAATCGTTCGTTCAGTTTCGGCTTCGCAGCCTTTACTCTCGCCTGCTCTTTCTTATTCCCCTCAATCATATCCTTAAGCACAGGGTCCTGATTATCAATCCCGAAGATAATGCACAAATAGCTTTCATCTACGGTCCCGCCATTTTTCTGGTTCTCTTTCAGCAGTTCTGCTTGCGCCAGGCTCGGAACTACATCATGCTCCCGAATGAATGCTGCAAGCAGGCTTTGCGCTTCTTTGTCCAAGTAGGACAGTTCCACGCCAGCTCTAAATTTGATTTGGTCAGAATCCACTCGCAGCAGCAATTCCGGTATCAGCTCATTGAGACGGATATATCTCTGAATTGTAGCCCGACTCTCATTAAACTCCTGCGCTGCTTTTTCATCAGTTCGCAACTTCGTCTCCACTGGAGACGAAGTTAAGTCACCACGCTGTCCTTGCCGTTTATTAGCGTCCATATACATCTTGTAAGCCTTTGCCTTTACAGACGGTTTGATATGGGTCCGCTTCTTCAAGTTCGTTGCAACCATCAATTTGATTGCCATTTCATCGTCATACTCCATGACGATTGCCTTAATTGTTGCAAGGGCTTGCTTTCTTGCAACATACACCCTGCGGTGTCCTGCAATAATTTCATAGCGACCAAAGAAGTTCTTATCGGTACGAACGAGAATCGGCTCTAAGATTCCATTAACGGATACATCAGCCATCAGTTCCCGCATATCGTCATCTTCTTCTACTTCAAAAGGGTGTCCATCGCCGGTATGAAACGGTAGCAGGTCTTCCAGTTTGAGTTCTCGCATGATTGCATCAGGCTTTTCGGTTTCGGTTTCTTCTCTATATGTAGCAGTTCCTAAGATTTTTTCAATAGGGCTTGCATCAAACTTTCCTGTCATATTTCTTCCTCCTCTTTACTTCTTACACATCAAGCAGGTTTTCGAGGAATTTTCTTTAATCCTCTGTTTGATTGCTTTTTCATCGTTATACTCCATAATGATTGCGGTTATCCGCTCAAAGCCTAGTTTCTCGGCGACATATACCCTGCGATGCCCGGATATAATCTCATAGCACCCCAATCTGTCTTTATCTGCACGAACGAGAATCGGCTCTAAGATTCCATTAACGGATACATCAGCCATCAGTTCCCGCATATCGTCATCTTCTTCTATTTCAAAAGTATGTCCAGCGCCGGTATGAAACGGCAGCAGGTCTTCCAGTTTGAGTTCTCGCATTGTTGCATCAGACTTTCCTGTCATATTTCTTCCTCCTCTTTATTTCCTACACTTCCAGCAGTTCTTCAATGAACTTTTTGTAGTCTTCTGTAACGGAAGTCTTTTTCTTAGTGAAAAGGCTCTCTTGAGCATACTGCACTTCCTCAATGGCAACACCATTTCGTATTACAGTATTGAAAATATGAATTCCCATTGTGGCAAGCACCTTTTCAATAGCCTCCTTAATATTCCTGCGAATGTTGGTTCTTCCATCGTATTGCGTAATCAAAATCCCCGCAATTTTGTGAGCAGAATTATAATACCCGCTGACAACATCTATCGTCTGCAGCAGCTGCGATAATCCCTGCACAGAATACTTAGATGCTTTCATCGGGATTATAGTGCTGTGTGCAGCCACAATGACATTGATGGTAATAATACCGAGATTTGGCGGTGTATCTATGATGATATAGTCATACCGATCGGCTACCTCGATAAGAGCCTCTTTTAACAAATACTCTCTGCCTGGCTGCGAAAATTCCATATCTGCCCCTGCCATATAAAGACTGCCCGGTATAATATCCAGATTATCGCTCACAGGGAAAATACACTCTGATGCTTTCTTCTCTTTCTTAAACAGCTGATAAATGCTTCTTCCCTGATATTCTGCAATCGAAAAGGTTTCTGTCAAATTTGTCTGCGGATCTGTGTCAATCAGCAATACTTTTTTCCCTCTGTCCTGCAGCCCATAAGCAAGTACATGACAAGTCGTCGTCTTTCCAACGCCACCCTTTTGATTTGCAAGTGCAATGATTTGTGCTTTTTTAGTCATCTTTTTTCTCCTCCTCTATTTACTCATAAGACTGGCAAGCGGGCTTAGTCCCAGCTGCCCTCTTAAAATAGCCAATCTCTGTTTAATCTCTTTCTCTCGGATTCCATCTGCTTCTGTCCAGCCAAGTCCATGGTTCATACAAACCAGTTCATGGCACAGGTCTACATATTCGGTTACTAATCTATCTTTCATTTTCGCTCCTCCTTAGAAAATTTCCACTTCTCCATTTTCATCTATCCACAGATTGACTTCTTCACCTTTCTTTGATATTGGATAGCCGAGTAACTCGGCATAGAGATAAATCAATTTGTTTGCCCATGTTACGACTTCTCCATAATCAAGCAGATAAGTAAGCTCTATTTGACTTTCCACTACTGCTTTTTTCTCTTTGGAAAAAAGATAGTATTTTACTGCAGCAACATACTTTTCCGGAATCTGTAAAAATGCTTCTTCGATTTCCGATATTCTCAAATCAAGGTCAACTTTATTCAATACCCGCTCTGCGAAGTTCCTTTTTAATCCGTTAATTTCAGAAAAGCTTCTTCGAACATTTATCAGATACGGATATGCTTTTATATTCGCTTCACAGGCATCAAATACCGGCTTCGCCAGTTCATACCCGGTGAATTTGATTTTCCTGCCCATCTACTTTTCCTCCTATCCTGCAAGCCTATGTTCTTGTGCTGGTAATTTTATTATGTAGATCTACGCTTTTACCATCTTTATATCCTTGTGTGTAAATCTTCATATCTTCACTGAGATTAAACGCCAGCTCCTTTCCCGCCTGCAGCGTTGATATAAAATCCTGTGCTTCTTTTGGAACAGCCGGAACCAGCCCCCATTCCTGTTCTATTTCTTGCATCTGCTTTTGCAGTAATTCTTCAAGTCCTTCGGCAAATCCTAATCCATATCGGTTTTTTAATCCGTTCAAATAAACATTACTATACTTCCAGCCTTCACTTTTCTTAAAGCTGCGGAACCAGTCCATGATACATTCATCGGCAAAAATTAGAAGACTTTCAAGAATTTCTACATCGTCCTGAAAACCGACTATCATAATGCGAATTTTTTTACTTCCCTTTACGGATTGCTGATATGTCCTGCAACAGTAAAATTCTGAAAGCAGACTGGCAATGTTGGCTCTATAACCATTCTTGTATTCCGTAAAATATAGCGGTGTTTCTCGGTGAACGATTTCTTTCTGCCTTTCCTCTATGTCATGAAGATTTAACTTGTATTCCATCAGCAGTTTTTGAGCCTTTGCCATAGCAACCTTTGCCTCAAATTCATTGCTGCTGTCCGCAAGTGCAAGCAGCTTTTTTATTTTCTTTTTAACCTGTTCTAAATTAGCCATTTACTTATCCCCTTTCTTAGAACTCTTTTTCTATATAACTAGATTTCAGTCAAGTCACATCTGCTGTAATATGAAATGGAGTTTTCGTTATCATCATTCATAACGATTGCGGTTATCCGCTCAAAGCCTAGTTTCTCTGCGGCATATACTCTGCGATGCCCGGATATAATCTCATAGCACCCCAATCCGTCTTTATCCGCACGAACGAGAATCGGTTCTAAAAAACCATTAGTAGAGATGTCGTCTATCAACGCTTGCAGACTTTCATCTTCTTCTAGTTCAAAAGAGTGTCCATCTCCAGTGCGAACCGAAAGTAAATCTTCAATGGCAATTTCTTCAATCGCATTTGCTTCCATATCTGCAAAAATAGTAATCATATCGTCCATGTCATCATTCCATATTTTCTTCTGCTATCTGCTCCAGCTCTGCAAATTGCATATCGGTTAAAATCTCTTTACAATCTGCAGGAGGCGGGAACCCTAGCTGTGCTTCTTTCTTGTATCTCTCATACACACTTTGTCTGCGTTCTCTTTCCGACACTTTCAGTATCCCGCTGCGTTTCGCAAAGCCGAGCAGCGCTGCATAGTCATTGGGATATTCTTTATTTTCTCTCGCTTTGTAAATAGATAAATTTTCAATGAGCACATTTGCATTTTCATATTTATTTCTAACTTTCGTGAGTTCTTCGGGTAGCAGCCATACATTTTTGAAAGTGCCAAAGACTTTACATTTGTCTTTTCTGCTGTTCTCCACATCTTCATGTTTTTCTTCCGGCTTTGGCAGCTGTTCCTGGGCGTGTCTGATTGCTCGTTTCCGGTCTGCCTCTTTGCTGGTTTTTCCGGTCATATCTTTTACTCCCGGAAGAAACACCGTCACTTCTTCCGTGTCGACAGATTCCATCAGTTGCAAAAATTTATGTTTAATGAAATACTCAATCGCCCTTGATACGATTTTAGGCTCATGCCGCAGCATACTTGCCAAAGTCGGAATATCGACTTGTCCATAATCATTCATCGGACACTCCAGCACTCCGCCAGTTCTTACACTTAGACAGTAGAGCTTTAATAAAATGACCACAAATTCATAGCCTCCTGGCTCTGTTTGCATTTTCATCAGAGGCATATTATCGAAGAAATTTTCGTGAAAACGAAAATACCAATACTGGCTTTGTTTCGCTTCATTTCTCTGCAAACCTGTTTCTTGCATTTCACTTTGGCTCATTATTCTTCTCCTTGAATCTGACTAATCTCCTTAGCGATTGCTCTTTCTGCGCTATACTTTACATATCGCCGTTCCCGATATTCTTCTTCAGTCAGCGTTTTTTTAATTTCACCGTAAATCGCCTGGGCGCTGACACCCATTTTTTCTGCAATTCTTGGGACCATGTAGCCCTCTTTCAGATAGAACTCCAGATTTTTTCTGTTCACTTTGGTCCATATTCTAGCCATCATAAACCTCCCATTTTTCTCTTTGTCTTTTGTTTTTTTCTCTGTCTTTTTCTTTAGATGTTGCTATTACTATTTCTCTTATATATGTACGGACAAATGTCCGCAGAGCAGTAATTCGCATAACCTTTTTTTCCATTTTTCCTTTCCCAGAGTTTCCACTTCATTCCAACAAAATCGCTGAAACCGTTGAAATTTGGGTAAAAAAAAATTAAGTTAGAATCAATTTTCTAACTTAATTATAAACTCCAGCCTATTATTAATCCACAATTCTAAAAAACACATCAAGACCATTATCCGGGTGATATGACCAGCTCACCTCAATATCTCCATAAGTTTTCGTCTGTCTCCCCATCAGCGCCGTTGTAGAACACATTTCCGTAAATAATGTATCTGGAAGTTCAAGTTCAGTGATAATAGATAAAATATCTACAGCGGCATCAACATCATATTGATCTTTTGAATCTACATTGATACTTGTCCCATCAGAAGACAATACAGCTTTTCCTGATATACATGCTGTATCTGCGGCTTTAAAGCGAAGTTTTAATTCTTTCAATTCTTTTAAGTGTTCATATTTTTCTATCCTCTCAACAGAATCCTTATATCCATCCAGCTCAGTCAAAATATCTATAGCCTCCTCATAATTTTCCTCTGACGCCAAATCAATTGCTTGATTATACTTTTGATTCGGCTGAATGACAGTAATAAACACTATCACTAAGGCTATTATTGCTACCGCAATAATGCCGCCGATAATCATTTTTTTAGAATTCCCCTTTTTAGGTTCCTGCAGTACCGTGCCGCCTGCTGCCTTTCCGCAATTTGGGCAAAACTTTTCGCCATGCAGTTCATATCCGCAACCTCCGCAAAATGACTGTGAATTAGGTACTAATTCTATTTCGCCTGCGAAATCTAGCGGTTCTTCTTCATTTGGAACTTGCTCCTCCAAACTTTGTGCCTCATTATCTTCCATAGTGGTTGGCTCAGTTTCACTTGAAACTTCTGCATCTGTTCCTGTAATTGTATCTTTTTCTAATTCCTCTTTCATTTCAAATATCCTTTCTTAAATATATTGTGAATTTATTTATTATATCATTTTCATTTAATAAAGCCCATATAGCACTTCGATTTTTACGCCCTCGGGTGGGTTTTGTCATACACATCTTTAATCCGATTCTTCGTCACCGACAGATAAATTCTAGTCGCCATGATATCCTCATGACCCATCAGTTCCTGCAGGGATTTCAGATCTGCACCGTTTTGCACCATATGTACTGCAAAAGAAGTTCTTAGAATATGTGGTGTCAGCCTGTCCTCAAGACCTACCTGCCTGCCGTACTGTTTCATCAGTTTCCAAAACCCTTGTCTGGAAAAAGCTTCACCTAAATAGTTGACAAAGAGAACGCTTTCCGGATCATCGGGCGTACCGTCTTTCATCAGAGCCGGACGACTGCTCAAAATGTAATGATCCAACGCTCTTCTTGCCATCGAACCCATAGGTACAATTCTGGCTCTGCCATGTGCACCGTTTAAAGTCAAAAAACCCATGCGCAGGTTAATATCCTTTAACCTAAGCTCAATGATTTCGCTGACTCTGATTCCAGTCGCATAAAGCACCTCCAAAATCGCCCGGTCGCGTATGCCTTTAATCGATTCGTCCGGCGCGAGCAGCAAAGTCTCCACTTCCTCAATAGTCAGATAATCAAGTTCCCTGCGCTCTATTCTCGGCGACTTAATGTCCTCGGTCGGATTTTCCTTCATCATCCCCTTTTTAATCAAGAACTTATAGTACGTTCTGATGGAAGAAAGCTTTCGATTGATGGTCGCCTTGGACTTTCCAGAATTCTTCAGTTCCATCATGTAAGCGGCCACGTCATTGCTTCCTGCTTTTTCAAGGGCTACGATACCTCTCCTCTGTAAAAATTCCCCAAAGGCCTTGATATCGCGCATATAAGCCTCACAGGTATTGTCAGAACTCTTTTTTTCTTCTTTCAGGTATATAATAAAGCCATAAAGTTCCATATATCTTTCTCCATCTTTCTATCTCATTTTCTTATCATACTTCTTCACATGCAGCATAAATTGAATTATAAAGGAGGCTCGTCTATGCAAAAGAAAATGTTTATCATTCCGCTGATGATACTGATAATCAGTTTTTCTGCCGGGATTTTTACCCAGATTGTCATTCCCATAGAGGGAACTTCTCTCACCCAGGATCTGCCCTCGGTAGGTACCGGTATTCTGGATTATCTAAAAAACGATATGATTACCGTCTGCGCTGCACTGCTTTTTTCCTGCAGTGTGTTTCTTTTGCCGCTGGTACCCTGCATTGTCATTGGAAAAACATTTTCCCTCGGCTTTTCTGCGGCCTATCTTCTTGCGTCCTCTGCAAAAAACGCTTTCGTTCTGACCTCCTGCGTGCTGCTGCCCAGAGGTCTGTTTAAAATACCTGTCTACGTTGCACTTACAGTTATTTCAATAGAAACAGCTGTCTTTGTAAAAAAGAACTATCAGAATCCATCTGCCTTAAAGCACGGCATGCCCAGATTCCTGCTTCAGTTTCTATGCTGTCTCATCTGTCTCATCTGCTCTAGCGTACTGGAAGCCGTCCTTCTTCTAGGAGTCCTTTCACCATAAGAATGGCAACCTGCGACTTGCCGTCCTCGATTTTTCCTTCCATCACCATGCGGTATAGTGTGTCAATGGAATATTCCTCGATGTCGATAGCCTCATTCTCGTCAAAATCTGGTTCTCCCGCCGTAAGGCCTGTGCAAAGATAGATATATAAAGTTTCCTCGGAATAACCAACCGAAGGGTACATTCTGGTCAGAAGGCGAATGGACGAGGCTCTATAGCCAGTCTCTTCCCGAAGTTCCCGCAGAGCAGTTTTTTCTGGGTTCATCTCGCCTTCATCAATTTTACCTGCAGGCACTTCCAGCATAACCCGCTCCGCCGGCTTTCTGAACTGCTTTACCATAACCATATTGCCATCATCTTTTACAGCGGCAATCACTGCACCGCCTCTGTGCTCCACTATCTCTCGAAAAGATTCCCCCTCCATAACAGTCACCTTGTCTCTTCGCAAATTTAGAATTGCACCCTCGTAAATTCGCTCTGTGCTGATGGTCTCTTCTTCAAAAATCATAGCGTGTCCCCCCCTTCGAATTGTTGATATATTTAAGTATACCATTTATTTTTCCGAATTAAAATAGGGAACTTGAAAAAATCAAGTTCCCTTTATGTTTTACGGCTGCATGCTGCCGCTTATCTCGGCTCTACAATCAGCTTGATTGCCGTTCTTTCCTCTCCTTCAATCTGAATATCAGTAAATGCTGGCACGCAAACCAGATCAATTCCGCTTGGTGCAACAAAACCTCTTGCTATGGCTGTGGCTTTAATGGCTTGATTCAGCGCCCCTGCGCCAATTGCCTGCACTTCTGCACCACCTTTCTCTCTTAAAACACCTGCTAACGCCCCTGCTACCGAATTTGGATTCGACTTAGCTGAAACCTTTAATATTTCCATATTGTTTTCCTCCTAATAAAATTATCATTTTCTCTATTATACTGGTCAATATACACAAAAAGGGGCTAATTCGTTCGACAAAAAACTTTCTTTTTTCACTTTTTTTATATTTATGCTTGCATTTTTCTTCAAACTCAGTTATAATTCAATTGTGGTTATCCCCCTGATAACCTCATTAATCTCTAATCCCAATACCCCTTTTGAACAAAGTAGACTGCACCCCTGCGGTCTATTTTGTTTTTATCACATGTATAATTGAAAGAGGCACTTCATGAAAATGATTACAGATACTCTAACATTGAATCCATATACAGCAAAGCTGTTCGATACCTACTTCGGAGAGCGCAGCTTTGCGGTCTTTGATATAGAGACTACTGGACTGTCCCCCACAAAATGCAAGGTCATTCTCACAGGAATCCTTCTTCGCAAAGGCGAAAGCTGTCAGGTCATTCAGTATTTCGCAAATGAAACTGACGACGAGAAAGAAATCATTGAAAAAACGCTGAAAATCCTGAATTCCGTGGACTACATCATTACCTACAACGGAAAGCACTTTGACATGCCCTTTATGGAAACTCGCGCAAAAAAATACGGACTTTCCTTTCAGCCGTCCGTTTATAACCTGGATTTGTTCCTTGTCATCCAGGGGCATTCCAATTTGCGTCAGACTCTGCCTAATCTGAAGCAAAAGACTGTAGAAATTTTCATGGGACTGGCAGGCAGCAGAGACGATGAAATCTCCGGCGGAGAAAGCGTTGCACTCTACGAACAGTACATGCAGACCCATGCTTTTGCGTTGGAAAAGACCATCCTTCTCCACAATCACGACGATTTGATTCAGCTTTACAAACTGCTCCCAGTCATTGCAATGACTGACTTTCACAGAGCTATGTACAAGCTGGGCTTTCTCGCAGGCAATGTGCTGATACAGAAAATTTCCTTTCAGGGACGCAGTCTTTGCGTTTGCGGCTGGCAGCGCAGCACCCCAAAGGACTATATTGCCTTTCCCACTGCTGAAAAACCTTATTCCCTGACCATGGACAGCCATAGCGGCGATTTCGAGCTGAACATTCCATGCACTGCAGAAGCCGGCGCATTATTCTTCGACGCACAGGCGATTCTTGAAGGAAATACGGAACCAATTAAAAAGTACCCGTCTGTTGTAGACGGATACCTCATTGCAGAAGATCGCGGCACCATCAATTATATGGAAATCAACGCATTCCTTCTGACTTTTTTTCAAACTTTGTCCATAAAAGATTAATAAATCAGCTTTGTCTTCACCTCGTCAAAAGCCTCTATGGGCACATTCTTTGCCACCTTGTTGGCAGCAGCAAGAGGTGCCAGATAGCTGACTGTCACGCTGGCAACACCTTTTCTTTCTTTCCATCTGCTTGCTTTTGCCGTAACACTTTCCACATGGGTTGCTTTTACAAAAATAGTTGTCTTTCTAAATCCGCCATAACTCAGAGAAATGTTTTCGAAATTTCCATAGATGGCGGAATTTTTATACTCAAGTACTCTTCCTGTTACACTGTAGAACAAAATCAACGCGCCTAAAATCCAGACCTGCTGACAGTAGTCCACATACATCGTACAGTAGATAGATACACCTGCAGCAATTAGCGCCAGTATAAAGCCCAGACCATAGAAAAAGTAGTGCAGCGATCCCTTTTTCGGCTTGTGATATACAGACTCCTCCAACATCTGAGGCAGAATCTCTGCCATAGCTTGGCGCACCTTATCTGCCTTCAGAAGGGGAAACACCATCGGTTCCTCGCTACTCTCATTATCACCGACGCCATAGCCGATTGCAAAAAGATTCAGGCTTCCCACACCGAGCAGCCGCATAAAGAACGACTGATCGTAAAAAAAACCGCTTATCCTATTTTTCTGTATCGTATATTTTTTCTTTGTCAAAAGGCCATACTGAATCTTTATCGCCTCGCCGTTATCCAGAATTTCAAATCCATAATAACGAATCAGGCTGCCAATCATGCCGCAGATGAAAGAAATTACAAAAGTGATAAGAAGCAGTATCGCAGCCGTCATACCGATTCCCATGGTGTAAATCGTGTCAGCCACGGATTCAGCCAACAGATTGCTCAGCGACACGCTGAACAACGCCAATGCAGAAGTTACTACAGTAAACATCTGCAGAAAAAAAAGTCCTTTGGATTTCAAAAGCCCGAGCAGCATTAAATCACCTGCAGATACTTTAATTCTTTTTCCCTCGGTGCCGGCAAGGGCTGCTCCTTCTTCACCAAGATTAAAGCCATCGAGCCCTTTTCTGCCAGAAATCAGCAAATCCCTGACAACAAAGGCATCCTCCTTTGCAAAAGTCATACGCACCTTCGTATTCGTGTTGGAAATATTGCTAGCATTGTCCACATTGAGCCGGTATACGCCAAAAACCTGATGAAGCACATTCTGCGAAAAATCCACAGTAGTTATGGTGGATAGCGGAAGTTCCAGCTGGTTTTTCTTAAAAAGTCCGCTTTTTACAGTTAATTTTTCACTGTCAACTGTATAATATGTTGTAAAATACTGGACAATTCTCTGAATCGGTCCGAGAAGTACCACCACAAGCACTCCGATATTTTCATAGAGCACTCGCATGTCACCCTGAATCAGCCCAATTACGACAGCAATCAAAAGCAGAGAAAAGTCTTTGAAAAAGTTCTCAACGATAAAAATCGGATGTCCCCTCTTTGGTCCAAACTCCATTATAGAACCCCTTTCTCAGAAATGCGTCGGTACAGCTTTGCTTTCAGGTTCTCGCTGATTGCATCAGCCGTTTCCTTATCCAAACCTTCAATGGAAAAGCTGCCGCTGGCCAGAGCCATCTCCACCTCAAAAAGCCCCAGCTTTCTGTTGATTGGTCCTTGAGAGACCGTAATATTCTGTATTCTGATGATGGGGATAATGGTTTTTTTGATGAAGAAAATACCATGGCGAATAACCACCTTGTCCTCTTCAACGTTATATCCCCACTGCTTGTATTCAATGATAGGAAAAACGACCAGCCCAACTGCCAGATAACAGACGAAAAACCCTATCACTGCCATAATGAGTACTTTCCAGATTGATTCCCATGCCAAAAATCCCAGCGCAATCTCGCCCGGAACTGCCATCGCCAAAACAATCAGAAAGAAAATTCCCCTGCCGATGCGCCAACTCTTAATTGCCTTGGGATCTACCTTGCTGTATTCCATGCTAGATTCCATATTCCTTCCTCCACTTCAAATAACGCTCTTCCTTTTCCGGTCTGTCAAAAGGCATTCCATACTGATAACAATCGATAACATCAGCGTCCTTTACGATTTCCTCGATTATGGTTCCGGTCTCTGTCTTTCTGCTGTGGTTTTTTACCGCACAGGCAATGATCTCGATTTCTTCCGCCGAAAACAGCCTGGTTTCCTCTAAAAATGCTTTAACTGGCTCGTATCCTGCCTCTGCATGTCCACTCTGCTTTCCTGTTAGAATTCTTCCAAAGTCGTGCACACAGGCCGCACAAGCTGAAAGTTCCGGGTCCGCGCCCCGCTTTAAGGCAAGAATCCACGCAATTCTCGCTGATGAAGCCATATGCAGACGCTCCCAATCCAACGTCTCGTCACGTTCAGAAAACTTTCCTTCTTGAGCACAAATCACTGCATCAAGCTTTTGCTCCAGTTGATATAATCTGTTCATGCTGGTTTCCCTTTCTTTATACTTAGTCAAATATCTTCAGTTTAACATTTTTTATTTTACAGAAAATCACAATAAAATGCAACTGTAACCTGTGTAATTTTAGTTCATTCCCATTTTTGCAGATTCCCATAAAAAAGTTTTTTACATTGTTTTCCCCATACTCTCCGTGTATAATGAAACTCCATTCACCTTTATCGTAAATATCCCAAATAAAATTTCAGGAGGTATATTTATGAAAAGCAAACTATTTTCTCTAGCAGCAGTATGCCTGCTCTGCATGTCCATGTGTATCACCGTATTTGCATCTACCACAGTGCATGCAAATGCAGCGAGCAGCGTATACTACCAGGTATCACTGCAGCCAGCAAAAGGCGGAAGTCTTTACATGACTTACGATGATAACCTAAAATTTTTTTATCAGGGCAAAGACACCTACCGAGACAGCTGCCGCATTGACAGCAGTGTAAGTCACAAATTCAGCGCTTTAATCGACCGAGGAATCATCGTAAAGCCAAATGCCGGTTGGTATTTTGACGGTTTCTATGACAAAAGCGGCAAAAAACTTTCCATTGAGGCGTATAACGTGGAGGTCATTCGCATCACAATTGACGGCGTCTATTATTATGACCTGATTCCGTCTTATGACAATCCCGCTTATCGCAATCTCACAGAGAAATACTTTAAAAACGAGATAAAGGATTATATTAAATTCCTCTATGGCACCAGCCGCTACAAAGTCATGGAAAAGTTAGTATATTATCGCCTACCGAAAACCACTGCGTCCTACTTTCCTCGATTTTCCAAGATGGAGACGCCTAGCTTTCCCGGCAACTTCTCATTGACAAAGAAGCTCAGTTCCCCGGACTTTTATGCCGCCGGAAAATCCGGCTTTCAGGCTTCCTACTCGTCTTCTGCCAACAAAGTCATCAAAGTAGATAAAAAGACAGGCCTTTCTAAAATTACCGGTCCCGGCACGGCAACCATCACCATAAAGGTTCCCGAATCCGGTAAATACTGTTCTGTCATCTATAAGGTCAAGGTAAGCGTCACTCCTGCCGCCTGTACCAATCTGTCGGCCTCCCGCACTTCTGATAAGAAATCAGTCACTGCGAAATGGAAAGGCGACAGCCGCAATTCCGGTTATGAGATTCAAATCAGTGATACCAAGAGCTTTAGCAAAATTGTTGCAAAGAAGACAGTCTCTTCCGGCAAAACTGTTGCCGCCAAGATTTCTACTGCAAAGTCTGCCTCTACGCAGTGCAAGTACATCAGAATTAGACCTTTCAAAAAATCCTGCGGACAAAAACTATACAGCGAATATATCACAGCAACCATCAAGTAAAAATCAGCACAAAAGAGCCTTTGGGAAAGAATCCCAAAGGCTCTTTTGCTTTGTAAATATAGTAAGTAAAGGAAATTTTTATTGTTTAGGAAATTTGAATTAAAGAATAAAAAATATGCTTATTTCAATCTTCTAATGCTAACAACTAATGCACTAACACCTGCCAGAATCAGTGCCATGTAAAGCAGAATCCGATTTGTATCCCCAGTCTTTGG
This sequence comes from Emergencia sp. 1XD21-10, assembly GCF_009936045.1. Taxonomy (GTDB): domain Bacteria; phylum Bacillota; class Clostridia; order Peptostreptococcales; family Anaerovoracaceae; genus Senimuribacter; species Senimuribacter intestinalis. Next base: position 225,706 of record NZ_QWEQ01000004.1, read on the forward strand.
ACTTTTCCCATCCTTTGGTACAGGATCTTCTGGAAATTCTACACCCACATCGGTTCTTTTTTTCATAGTATTCTTCACAGTAACACGCAGTGCCTCTCCATCCCCCGTGATACAGAATGCGTATTCCCTCTCATCTAGGAGATATCCGGAAGGTGCTTTTGTTTCCCGATAGTAATAAATCCCCGGCTTCAGCTGTTCAATCACTAGAAGACCATCTCTTGCCGTCGTTTTTTTATAAAGAATTTCTCCCTCTTCATTTGAGATGGCAAATTCCGCTCCAGCAAGAACATCTCCCGTCTCACTATCCACTTTCGTCAATCTTAGGCTTCCGTACTTCGGTTCTTCCGGCTTTTCTGGAATCTGCGGCTTTTCCGGTTTTTCCGGCAGCCGGTCATTCTTTACCCCAGTAATCTCGATGGACAACACCTTGGTATCACTGTGATTTCGTTCGTAGGTTTTTGCTTTTGCATTTTTTACCTGAACAGTCTTTGGCAGTTTTTCATTCTCGTCTGCAGTAATTCTGCAAACAGCCGTTTCTTCATTTAGCTCACTGCTGCCTTCGCCGCTTGCACTTAAATAAAGATTTCCCAATCGGTCCATCTCTGCTGCGAAGGTTATGCCGTCTGCAAAATTCCAAAGAATCGACTGTTCTTTCTCTAAAGTAAGGGCTTGCGCCTGAGCAACTTGTTTTCCATCAACCATTGTGCCTGTCAGTCTTCCCTGTGCAATCAGTAAAACTGCGCCGTTATCCTTCGATTCATCGGTCGTCACTAAAATGCCGGAACTTCCTTTCTGTGAAGTTACTTCCAGCTGCTTTGGCAAATTCTCCTGATTTTCTCTAAGCCAGGTCACTTCTGTAATCCAGTTATTCCGAATTACCTTCGGCATATAAGAAATGGTTGTCGTACCTTGATCAGCAGTAACGTCGAAGTTTTCACTTGCCTCTCCTATCTGATACACAGGCATAGGGCCTTCCAGTTTCACCTTATAGCAAAGTCCATCTGCTTTTACCTGCATCACTGCGTCATTTTCCAAACGGAGCACCGCAGTTTTTCCATTTTTTATATGTACCTGCGTATTGGTTCTGCCACCCCGTACAGAGATTTTTACAGTTTCGTTCTCTGCATCTTCATCGAGTCTATAGTCCTTACCATCGATATTTACCACCGCCGACTCATAGCGGTAGAGAGTATCAAAGTCAATAACTGTTCCCAATTTTCCATTTTGGGTAACCGTACCTGAAACACCCATCTGCTGATAGTCAAAATGAAATCGGTCCGCCGAAAAAATATCTGCCACGTCAAAATAGTACTTGGTATGATTTACTTTATATCCTTCAGGCGCTGAGGTTTCTTTAATATAATATTTGCCCAAAGGAAGTTTTATCGCTGCCGACGCTTGACCGTCCGTCACTACCATCTTTCCGACTAAGGTATCAGGCGCAATACCCATATGTTCCGCTGTATAAATACCAAAAACAGCGCCGCTTCCCTTTTGATAGGTACCGCTTTGATAGCTGGTCTCAAAAAGTTTTTCCAAATCAATTTGCACAGTTACCGCCTCATTCTCATAAGTTGCTGTGTCCCAAACCAATGGCGTATACTGATTTTCATAATTTACCTGCATTTGGGTCCACTGCCCCTGATTCACAAAACCTTCTGTCGTAGAAATTTCTCGAACCCAGTAAGTTCCTAGCGGCAGCAGTCCCGATTGTGCAATTCCATTCTCCCCGCTTCGAATCACTTCCACAGGCTTTCCCGCCGGATAAATCATTGTGCCGTCGCAGGAAGAAAAACGTAAAATCCCGCTGCTGCCATTCTCTCCTGTTAAAGCTGTGGCCTCAGTCGTATCGGGATACGTAATATGAAAGCATTCCTCTTCGACTGCTGCATTTGAAACCATCTCTATGGTATAGTAACCGCTCTTGTTTTCTGACCCTGGCGCATGTCTCTTAGCTCTAACATAAGTATTTTCATCAAAGAGACATTCATAGAAACGCTTATTATCCCGCAGCCCTTCATACCACGGTACCACTTTCCCTTTATAGGAAATTTCTGGTAATACTCTTTCAAACTGTGAAACCTGAGATTCTGTTAAAGTTATCTTTGTATGAGTCTGCTTTCCGGAAAGAAACATCTCTGTTCTGATTCCGTCATAGTTCAGAAAATATATCGGTGCCATTTCTATGGGTGCTGCTGTAAGTACCACTTTATCCTTCTGCCGCTTACTGCTCCAGCCCTTTGAAGTTACAATTTTAGGACTGTTTTTCTCACTGCAAAAAATCTCGGTTACAGCAGTCTCCATCTGATGATTTGCAAAAGTTTTCATACCGATTTCTTCATCCCAATTTAAAGTAAACCCATTATCACTTTGATAATGCTGCGCCAACGTAAAAGAGTACTCCTGTGTGAAGGATTTATAGAATCTCCCCTCCTTATCACAAGGAATCCATCGTTCCAAAAGTCCTTCTTTTACAAGAATTTGGTAATTTTCTTTTCCATCGGTTGCCAAGTAAACATCATCTCTGTCAACCTGACTCCAGCCCGCCGGCAGCACCACTGCCGCTGCAAACTTCTTGTCACTGCTCTCTCCGCCATACGCATTTACCGGTTTTGCGGCGATATCATCTATGCCGTATGCACCAAAAATACCGGTAATTTCTTCTTCATCTAAACCCTTTTCGCCCTCAAGTGCATTGACGCGCACTCGATTACCGTCTTCATAATGCATTGTCACAATGCCGACACTCTGGTTTCCGCTTTTCAATACCGGCTCTGTCATCGGAATTTCCGGCAGATAGTCATCCGAAATCGAATCCTTCCAAAGGTGTACATCGGTATAGCAAAATCCGCCTTTGGCATAATTCATCTTATACTCGACTCGATAACGATAGGTCATCTTTTTCTTTTCATCACGTGCAGTAAAACTATCAGTAAAGCTCGCTCCATCTGCTGTTTTTACCTGATATTCTGTCACTGTCCTGTTGGCGCGTCCAAAATCCTGTAAAGTGCCTTTGTCGCTGACTCGCAAAACACTACCGCCCTCCTTCAACGCAAGCTTCCACCTTTCCTTTGCATTATCAACTTCTCCGTGGTCTCGATAAGTCTTTTCAAAGGATAGCTCATGACCCGTTTCAGCGTCGTACACTTTTACAGGCGCAACACCATCTGACTGCAAGATATCTTCCGCCGCATAGATTTCAAAGACTGCGTCTTTCAGCGCTGCCTTCTCGAAGACTGCCTGCCAAAGGCCGCCGTTCTCTTTCCAGCCGGTCAGTCGTTCTCCCTCTTTTGTAAGGCTGATTTTTCCCATAACTGGATTATTCGCAATCTCCAAAATAGCATAGTACTTGATGTAATTCTTTCCGTCTTCATGCGGCGACTGTTCCAGCACAGAAAAAGTATAGGAATTATAGGTAGTTTCACTGTCTCCAGAAAAATTGGTGACTGGCTCTCCCTCCTTATCGGCCACTTTTACCGTTTCAAGAAAAGATTTAGGCGGCTTCACTGACATTCCTCTGTGATCGATGATTTCAACTTTTCCCATATCCGCTACAGTTCCAATTCCTTTTTCATCAAAAGCGCCCACATAGTATCCCTCAGGAACAACCAGTTCCCGCAGCTCATAAATACCATATTCCAGTTCGTAAGGAAGTACAATTTCTCCATTCTCATTGGCATAAAATGTATAGTTCTGACTTTCATCAGTATAACCGATTCCATTTGGAAGCCATCTGCCATAGTTTGGCGATATTGTAGGATCCGACAAATCAGGATTACCCAGATATCGAATCTGAAAAGCTGTCCGTGCTGCGTCCCATCTTACTGTTTTACCGGTCAATTGATTGGTCTTTACCACCTTTATCTTATTCTTTTTCGCCTGATTATTTACAGCGATTGACTCAGCTTGCCCATCCTCCGAAATAATAATGCGAAAGGATTCCAGCACATAGCCTTCACTGTCAGCTGCAATTTCTTCTACCACGTAGGTTCCGTAAGGAAGCCCTTTTACATAAAGCTGCCCGTCCTTAGACAAGGTCAGAGGATGGCTTGAATCAGCAGGTACCCCACTTCCGTCTTTTGCTACCTGATAGGTATGGGTATATTTCTGATAAGAATCCTGCGTCACGCCTTTATCAAGTACTCTAACATAAGGACAGTTCTCAGCCCCCTCTGATTCCAATCGAATGGTCCATTTTGAACTGGTGCTGTAGTCTTTTTTTCCATTATCACCATTTCCTCTATCCGTAAAAGGGTCCAGGTCATCTTTCGTCTTTACCAGCTGCAAATCACCTCTGTAGACATCGTTAGAATAAGCAAAACTGCCTATTTCATCACGCATTTGTTGTGGATTTTCCAAATCGATATCCGCAGAATCTGTCAGTACTGCTCCTTTTCCGTCTTCACCCTCATAAGTAATTCTATACTCAATTTTCCCGTAATCTCGCCGGTGCGCAAAATAGGTAATCACGCCATGGCTACGCGCGCCATTGCCGCCCGTTGCATTTTCTCCATGTCTACCCACAGGAATCCCAGTTTCTCTCGTCATGACCGATTTCTCACCGCGCCAGTAATAGTCCGTATACTGCAAAACACCATCCTCATTGCGAGTCTTCTTTTCCTCAAAATCCAGTTCGCTTACGTCCTCCCAAGGTGTAAACACAAAAGGATTATTTTCTGTAGAACCAAAAACGGTCAGCTGCCTGCTGTCTATCAGCGCATCGTCCAGATACAGCGAAATCTCACTATCCAGTGCAGCATCTCCCATACCGGTGTGTATACCATCGCCATCTTCGTCCCAACCCGGATTATAGTCCTGCTTTTCAGTATCAAAGGTAAAAGCCGGTAAGTTAGGAAGCTCGTCCTCTTCTTTCTCATCATCATCTTCTATTTCCTTCATCTTAAAATAAAAGTCTACTGGGTCATCACCACCGATAGCAATGGTTTGTAGTGGCTGATTACTGGGCGAATTCTGCCAAACCAAAAGTTCATCGGTCACCGATTCAGGAATGCTTTTCTTTCCGTGCAGCACCACGCCTGGCAATGATTTTTCTGTATAGGTAAGCGCGTAACCTCCTTTCTCCACTGTAAAACGATATGCTTTCTGCGTTGAATCTTCTCCGTCTTTCGTCTTTACCACTTTCAACGCCTGCTGGCAGAAATTGCTGTCTTTAAGCAAATAATAATCACTTTTTGTTCTGGCCTCTGCTCTTTCTTCGGCAGTCATCTTCTTTCGATAAGCTGAGTTTACCGCTTTCCATACCACACCACCATCTTTTGTTTCCAACCGCTCCATGTAAATGGTCTTTGTGCGTTCCTTTTCCTTCGCCGTAAAAGATGGAATTACTCTATGCTTTTTCATCGCACGAAGCATTGCAAAATAGATATGTCTGGCAGGTCTGCTGCGAAGAACACTGTAGTGAAAATCATAGCCTTCTCCACCGCTTGGATTCACTGTCCCTAAGACAACTTTTCCATTTTTGGTCTGTCCAAGATTTTCAGGAATGCTTGCAAGACTCTTCCGATAGCCGTCTGTAAATTCCCAAATAATTGTCTGCGTCGCAATCCACCAATCGTCCATATTGCATTCACCCACATGGCTACTGTACTCGCCCAGCAAGTCACTTAAATCCTTCTTAGTCGACTGTGGCTGCTTGCCATAGAGCAAAGCCGTCTTTATCGCCAACTGCACCTCCTCACTGTAATTATTAATTCGCAGTGCCGTATTCCAGGTCTTCGCATAATACTGGGTATTGCCGTTATGTGGATTGTCCATATTTCGCTCTAGGCAATACCCCCTTATAGTCTTTCCTCCATTGATTGGCGCAATACAATAGGCGTATCTATGACCGCTGGTGTGATAGTTATAATATGGCTTACCATCACTACTAACTAGCTCCGATCCATTCTTAAAATACGCTTTATCACCCACCTTCCAACCATTTGCTGCTCCAAAACTCTCTCTCGGAACACAGCTTAACAAAAGAACAAGAATCAGAAAGATTGCAAACCCGCGTCTTCCCTGATAATTTCTTGCTTTTTTTAACATTTTTTAACCTCCTCAAAAATTTTATCTATATAAAAACAGATGTCGCATGACATCTGTTGAATTGTCCCACAAAGAAGGCATACCATCCGATATGCCTTCTCTGCGTAGTGTTTAGTTTTAAGTACAAGTTCCATTTATTGCAAAAGCTCTTCCATCAGATAGCAAAAGCCTCATTCCGTTTGAGCTTCACAGTCTAAAATTGCGATTAAAGCAAAACGCGTTTTCCATAAAAAGGAATAAAATCAATTTAATTACATTTATTTTATGTTATCATACTACCACATATGTGATTCCCTGTCAAGTTCCTTTTTTGTAAATTAATTACTTTTTCACCTTTTAATAGAAGGTATAATAATTTCGTCTTGGTTTATATATAATTCTGCCAAACCTGTTTCTCCTGCTAAAATTCCAAAAAGCGTTTCAGACACCAATGTGATTGCATGGTTTCGCGCAGTGTAGTACTGTTTTTTACTGCAGTGTAAAATCTGATATAAGTCCGTCATCTCCATTTCTGCGTATTCCATCTCCATATATGTGGTTCGTAAAATATTTCCATAGGTCCTGATTTTTTTACGTTCGTCATTATCCATCGACGTTACAACTCTCTCAATCAAACTAGTCAGCACCGCCGTAAGATGAAGTTTGTTGGACTTCACATAATCCTTACACCGTCTTGAAGCAACAGACTCTTGCTCTGCCTCAAACAGCAGATAATAAATATCAGCTTGTGTTCCAATCATGGGTTCCTTTTTTCGCTGAACAGGAATATACTGAAATTGTCGCTCCTGTTCAGTGTATAGATTTTTGTCCTCTCTATCATCCTCATCATAATCAGAAAAGTCATTAAAACGAAAATGATTATTTTTTTTAATAAACTTATAGTCCAGATACTTCTGTAAACACTTCTGTACAATATAATATCCATCTCCGCCAGGTTGGTGAAAACGCTGTGAAGCACTCTCGTATGTTCTAAGACTCGAGAAAAAATCACACACTGCCGCCTCTTTCTCTTCCGAAGAATTGTCCTGCAAGTTCTGCATCAGATTCTCGTTGACATAATTCTGCACTGGTACATAGCCTTTTTCAACCAGATGCAAATGTTCCTTTTTGTCCATAAATACCTCTCCTAACTTTATCCATATAAATATCCTAGAAATATGATTATTATATGGATGTTTGCGGTTATATTCAACCCCTATGTCGAAATTTGACACTTTTTTGTAGGATTTTGATACTTTTTTGTAAAAACCAAAATTTCACAGTGTTATTTTCTCAAAAATTACTCATGAATCAATGTGAAATTATTCCAATTTTTTTATAGTATGTTATAATTAAATTGAATTTATTATTTACACTAACATAAGGAGAAAGAATAAATGAAGAAAAAAATACTATCTGTAACTTTAGTAATTGTCATGATGCTCTCCTCAACAATTTCCGGATTCGCAGAGTATCGCCTAGCACGTCCTGTAATCGAAGATATTGATATTGGAAAAAACAGTATTAAAATTGACTGGGCTTACGTTCCTCATGCTGACGAATATGATATCTATCGCTCCACCTCTAAAGATGGAAAATACAAATATATCGATTCAAATGATGAAAGCTGGTATAGAGATTACAGCATAAAAAAAGGAACCCGCTATTATTATAAAGTCAGAGCGATATCATATAGCGACTATGATAACAGTTATCTAAGTAAATAGCGTTCTGGCAAAGTAAAGAAACCTGCACCAAAAAAATCGGTGTCAAACACTAACAGTCAAACAGTATATATCACCGACTCTGGTGATAAGTATCATCGTTCATGGTGCGGCTATTTGTGGAATAGTAAACATGCGATTTCATTAAGTAAAGCAAAAAGTCAGGGATACTCACCTTGTTCTCGTTGCTGGTAAGTTGTTTTCTTTAGGCAAGTGACCATGAGATATCTATTCTACCTTATCTCAAATACAATTAAAAAGACCAAACTCAACTATACGGAAGTATGCTATACTTATCAAATTGACGCTGGGACATTGTATCTAAAATGTAAGAAAAGATTAGAGTGTATAGAATTTCAAACACATATCACGCATGGAAAGGAATTCGATAATCCCCTCTATTGATATTATAAAAAGTCGAATATGTATCAGCAAAGCAATTTTAATAAGCCTCAGTTTTGTTTTTCGCTGACATAATTAGCGCGAAAGACAAATTCTCAATGTAATGTGGTTGAATGCCTTATATCGAATAGGGGCTAACTTGTAGCCCTTTCACACCACCCTGCGTGCCGCTCGGCATAGGGTGGTTCAATTCAAATAATAATCTACTTATCCGTCATACAAGAAAATCCCAACGTCATAAACGTTGGGATTTCAACAATTTTTTGGTGCGCGATGAGGGACTTGAACCCCCACGGTCGCCCGCTAGAACCTAAATCTAGTGCGTCTGCCAATTCCGCCAATCGCGCATAAGTATTGGAGCGGAAGACGAGATTCGAACTCGCGACCCTCGCCTTGGCAAGGCGATGCTCTACCCCTGAGCCACTTCCGCAT
>NZ_QWEQ01000047.1 GCF_009936045.1 Emergencia sp. 1XD21-10
AGCCTGGCTGATTATGAATGGAAAAGTGGGAGAGTTGCCTGTCATATATATGAATGCGATGAAACAGGCTGCGTATGCGGCGGAAAATCACCCTGTCATGGCAGAATCCATCCAGGATAGTTATACGGCGCTTCAGAAGCGGTTTTATAACCTTGATGCAACCGTTATTTTACTCGAAAGTTGCCCATTCCTGGACGAAAGAGGCAAATGCATATGTTATGAAGCCAGACCGAATTTATGCAGACGTTATGGAGTTACCGATAGCTGCATGAGAAGAGTGAATCCAGCTCATCCATCATATAACGAAATTCTTTTAGAAAATATTTTTCTTATTAAGGATGGGCGCTATTACATGCGGCAGGCAAGACCGATTTACTTTTTTGCAGAGAGATATTTGTCTCTGGATGTAGTGCAGGAAACGGTTAATATAGTGGAAAGGTTCGTTACTGAATCGGAAACTGCTTTTTTAGACTATGTCAGAGATGAGACATTTTACATATTTGAGTATAAAGATGGGGTGTATAAGCCCCAAAGTATGATCAAAGAGGTAGAGAATGTGTGAGGAAATCAGACAAATACCGATTACGGATATCAGGCCATTTGGCGGCGATTACGGCAAATCCTATTTTCATATGCAGCAGGAGAAAGTTGAAGAGCTGGCAGACTCTATCAAATCTGTCGGCGTGCTGGTGCCGCTGACTGTCAGAGCAGATGCAAGTGGGAAAGCAAAGTATGAGCTCATTGCTGGGAAGACCAGGCTCACTGCAGCAGAACGAGTTGGTCTTGAAACCGTGCCTTGCGTAATCAGGCAACTTGATGACGCTGCGGCATTGTGCCTTTATGGCGAGAGCAACCGTTACAGGGAAGATATCACGATTACGGAAAAAGCGTTCATGATGAGGTATGCAGATGAGTATGCTGAAAAATGCAAAACGGACCCGCGGGTCCGAAATGCAATTTTTGATGAATCAGAGGAACGCCAGTTGCGAAGATATATCCGGCTGACATATTTATCCTTGGGAATGAGGCAGCTGGTGGATGTAAGAAAAGTAAGCATTAAAGCAGGTTGTGAGATTTCCTATTTACCACTGGATGTGCAGGATCGAATCGTTTACATACTGAGTGGCGAGCAGACGGTGTTGAGTTTGGAGGCGGCGGAAAAGATACGTAATTTGTATGATCGGAAATATAAGCCTTTTGGGAAGACAATGAATACTAAGGAGCTTAGTGACATGATTTATACTATGCAGCCAGAACGCAATAGGAAGGCACATTTGACAGTAGATAAAGGAATTATCAAAATGCTGCCGCCGGAATATCAGAGTAAAAAAGCATATGAGATGCTTGTAGAAAATCTATTGAAAAATTTCTCGGAAAACTTTTAAAAAAGGGCTTGACAAAATAAATTTAGCAAAAAAACGTACAATGTACCTGACGGGGCGGTAAAAAGGTGATAATATGGTAGCGTGCTTTCCTGGCACATGTTTCATGCTCCCTTTTGCCACTGTCTCACAGGTGAAAGGGAGTTTTTAATAAAAGATGATAATAGTCACTGCACAATTTTAATAGATGAGGTGTTCAAAGCTCTTGATAATCTTGTAGCAAGTGGGCGATACCAGGAATGAAATACACAAAAGAAGCAAGTGCACATGTAATGCTTCCTTTCTTCAAAAGGCGGGGGATATTCGTCCCCCCCGCCCTCCTTTCCACGAAATGGAGAAACAGGAATTTGAAATAAATATACGAAATGGTTGACTTTTTGTACGTTTATAATATAATAAAAGTACAGAAAGACAGAAAGGAGGCTGGCATATGTCAATCACAACTACAGAGTTCAGAGATAATCTAGGAAAATATATAACAATGTCACAGACGGAAGATGTGTACATCACTAGAAATGGGAAAGTTGTAGCAAAGCTCACAAGCCCATATAAAACGAAAATGGATATTGTTGACTCTTTGGTCGGTATTCTGCCGGCAGATATCACTTTGGAAGAGGCGAGAGAAGAAAGGCTGAAAAAATATTATGATTAAAGTGGTTATTGATACGTGCGTGGTATTGGATGTATTACAGAAGAGAGAACCTTTTTTTCACGATGCCGTCAAAATTTTCTATGCAGCAGCGTCGGATCAAATCGAAGGCATTCTGACGGCAAAGTCTATAACGGATTTGTTTTATATACATCATCGCTTCACTCATGATAATGAAGCGACGCGGGAGATTTTGCGTAAACTGACGGAGCTTTTTACCATAGCGGATACAGCAGCTTCTGATTGTCATGAAGCGCTCATAAAGGACAGTGGTGATTTTGAGGATGCTGTAATGATGGAAACTGCAGAACGTATCAAAGCTGATTGCATAGTGACACGAAATACAAAAGATTATATAGAGTCCAGGGTGGCTGTGCTTGATCCAAAATCATTTGTAACCACCTTGCTGACGGACTGTTAAAAAGTAAAGGAGGAAACGGAAATGAAGAAGATTATAACCTTACTCATCACTTTGACTATGGTGCTGACTATGGCAGTTCCAGCATTTGCAACAGACAATCAGGCTCCTGCAGAATCAGCTCCAACAGAAGTGAAGCTGACAAGTAAGCAGGTCAGGGCTATCACGCCGAAAAATTTTAAGGCGACCAGTTATAGCTACACGAAAATCAAGACCAGCTGGGATAAGATTGACGGTCTGGACGGCTATAAAGTATATAGAGCAACTTCTAAGAACGGCAAATATAGCCTCGTGAAAACCACGACCAGCGTAAAAACTGTCTCCTATATCAACACTGTCAGAACCACCGGCAAGACCTACTACTACAAGGTAAGAGGCTATAAGAAGGTTGGAAAAACCACATACTACACTAAGTATTCTGCTGTCACCAGCACTTATGCTAGACCGAATAAAGCAGTGATTACAAAAGTAACGCTTGGTGGTAGTGATAAGGAGGGACCATACGATAGAACACCGAAGACCTGCTGGAACGCAGTAAGCGGCGCAACAGGGTATGAGGTATATAGAACCTTAGTTGGCAAGAACAAGTGGAGCAAGATTTACACAACGGCAAAGACTTACTACACTGATAAGACAAAGTCTTTTCGCACGTATTACAATTACGAATATAAGGTTCGAGCCTACAGAACCGTGAACGGAAAGAAAGTATATGGTCTATTTTCTGTAGCAAAAGAATTTAAACCGGACTGGACCATGGAAGAACTGATGCCGGAACTGATTGCTTATGGCGAGAGCATCAAGGGTACGAGGATGCAATATACTGGTGTTCCTGGCGAATTTATTCCATATACTGGATCCAGAGGGAGAACCTACACAATGAAGTATGAGGATGCAAAAGAAGCAAAAAAAACTCCAGAAAATAGCTCTTGGTCTGCAATCTTTCCGAAATATATCAGTCCTTACTGGTCCAAAGCAACAGTGATGAAGACATTGAAAGGCTGTATTAAAGCAGAAATTGAATCTGAGATGAAAGCCAACCCATTGTCATGGGATCCCGGAGATCCGGAAACGGATGAGTGGTGGTATGGAACTGATTGGTTCTTTCTCTATTACAGAAATGCAAATGGAGGATTAGAAAACAGAAAAGGTTATCATTTTTACCTCATGTACTAATTGAATACTCTTGACGAAGAAGCAGCTGAATGGCTGCTTTTTTTATGGAAAGAATTCAACGGCGCACCTGAAAAAGGACGCCGTTTTTATATAGATAAATTCCAAAAGGAGGAACAGGAAGGAAATGTTTGAAACAAAAAAACACCCGGTTCTGCGAAAAGTGTTCGTGCTTCTGATGGCAGTTGTTATGCTGGCAGCATATATGCCACAGCAGGTATTTCAGACTACTTATGCAGCAACGAAAGCCTCTGTTTATGATGGCAGAACGCTAAAGGGATCTGATGGAAAGCCATACTATCCGAATAACAAAGGCGGTGGTTACTACTATGCGAAATTTTCCAATGCAAAAGGGGACGGATTTGTTTACCGCCTTGCAAGAGCGACTTCCGCTAAGAAGACCATCGTTGTGGACAACGGGAAAGAAACTTATCAAGGCTATTGTCTGGAGCATGGTGCTTGGCTGAATGCAGGTGGCACTGGGTACAGTGCAGAAAAACAGCAGGAGCTAGAAAAACTAAGATGGATGAGACCATATAGTGAAAGTACACGGCAAGGTATTCGATTGGCATTACTCTTTGGTAAGCAGCCCGGACATACCAACAAGGATGTGCCAGTGGAAGGCTGCAATCTGGATGACTGGTACTGGGCAACCCAGAATATCATTTGGGAATTCCAACAGGGGCTTCGGACATCCGTTGATAGCGGACTGAAAAGCCGCACTGGAAAATACGCCATGGATGCAAACTGGTTTCGCGATACGGTAAAGGGACGTCCTGCAGAAAAGATTTACAACTGGATGCTAACGCAGATGAAGAAATATGTGAATGTTCCCAGTTGGACAGCAAAATACAGCGATAAGATAACAATAAAGCAAACTGTAAAGCTGGAACTCCAGTCAGACGGTACCTGGAGAGGTACAGTGCAGGATTCAAGAGGTATAGGACAGGACATTAAATCCACCAATAAACACATCAAAATCAAGAGAAACGGTAATGAATACACCATTACTTGTGATGTAGATCCGAAAACAATCACAAAACCAATTCTTGCAAAGAAGAATATCGATGTGTCAAAACCAAAGCAGGATCTTTTGGTATGGTCTACCAACCAAAAGAGTCCGGTTGCGGATTCCAATCATCTGCAGACCGTAGCAACAGGCGGAGATGATCCAGTGGAGATGTATTTTAAAGTAGCGGCAGCAGAAGAAACGGAACCGGAGCCAGGGCAGCCGGAGGAGCCGAAACTGCCTTCTTTTGAACTAGATGTTGAGAAGTTAGATGCCAATACAGGTTTCGACAATGATTCTCATACCGGTATGGGTGATGCGGCGTTAGATGCAACGATTGATTTGTTGCTTGATGGAGAGGTAGTAGAATCTAAAACGCTGGATGTAAACGGATACAGTGACGAACCTTTTTATTTTATTCCATGGGAAGCGGTATCGGAACTTCATTATGAAACGGTTGAACATGAAGGAAATGAGGAAAAGGGTGAAGCAGCGTGGACAGAACATATCTGGACGGGAAGTAAAACCATTGCTACCAGAGAATCCATGCCGCCGGATGGCAGATTTTCGGACGAAAGAGAACATAGCCATGGAACCATCCAATATTATGCCCATACCAATGAAAAGGGTGAAATCGTATACAGCATTACTTATGAGAACGGCATATTAACCAGTGCTGATGAGATTGATCTGGACAATCCACAGCCCATGAGAGATGATAAAGGGTCAGACGCCTTTGTCAATGATAATTTTAGAGGGCAGCTACAGATTATCAAGACAAAGACAGACCTCGATCCCTTTACGCCGGATAACGGTAGTGGCAAGCTGGAATACTCTACAAATTCCAAGTGGACAATCCGGCTGAATTCCGGTGGCTATGAGGACTGTCCATATATTAGAGTTGTACCGATTACAAAAGGCGAAGATGGATTTTCTGCTTATGCAAATAACTATCGTGTGGTAAGAGATGGAGGCGGGGAGCCGGCAGATGAGGCGCATCCGCTGACAGTTAGTCAGTTTGGACAAATCAATATCGTTGATCTTCCTTATGGCAACTATACCGTACAGGAAATTTCCGCTGATTCTAATGGATATGTACTGGAATCCCATGAGGTGACGGTGACAGAAGATGGGCAGCTGATTTCCACGGATACCGATAACGTGCCGAAGAAAAATAAGGTGCAGATTATCAAAATAAACTCCGAAACCGGAAAACCTGTCAGATTGAATGAAAACGCTGCATTTAGAATCAAATATCTGGGCAATCCGGATTTAGCAGATCCTACTTTGTCACCAAACTACGGTAAGTATCTGCCAAACGGCAGCAGCTACACCGATGGTGCTGCATCCGGCAAGAACAATTACATTTTCAAATGCAATGAGGACGGTCAGATCGTGTTGCCATATGAACTCGAATATGGTAACTATCAGCTGGAGGAAGTGACTGCACCGGAAGGATACTTTATTGGTGAGTACGATGAAAAGGGTGTCGGCAGCAGCACAGATATGCCGAAGAAATTCGAAGATGCAGTGGTAATCTACGATGCTGCTGGCGATAGAGTAACGGACTTTACCAGTAACAAGAAGGTTATCTTTAACAAATATAAGTTTGGTGTTACAGAGCAGACGCCGCATCAGGACGGCAAGGACTATGTGACCTACTATCTGACCATTAAAATGCCGAACAATCCGGTCAAAGGCAAAATCCAGGTTACCAAAAATGGTGAATCTCTCGCAGGCTGGCTGCATGAAGAATTTGGTGGAAACAAAGGATTTTCCGCAGTATGGGACAGAAGCAAATTAAAAGATGCTAAATTTAATGTATATGCAGCAGAAGATATTCTGCAGGTCGATGAAGTACAGAGAATCAAAGCATATGACAGCAAAACAAACGAAGAAGTGGCGCTAGAAGAAGTCACCCGTGACCATAGCAAAAAGAACGGCGCACTGAGCTTCTGGGAAAAGCTTCTGAAGACTGGCGAAAAGATTTTGCGCTGGTTTGGGCTTGACATCGGTGATGACAATGAATGCAGAACCGAATACATTGCAAAGTC
>NZ_QWEQ01000048.1 GCF_009936045.1 Emergencia sp. 1XD21-10
CCCTTACTGGTAATAAAGGCAATCACACCACCCGGTTTCACCTGGTCGATAGTCTTGGCAAAAAAATAATCATGGATTAAAAATCCATGACGATTATATGCCTTATCATGTACGCTGTAATCTCCAAAAGGCACGTTGCCAATTGCTGCATCAAAGCTGTTATCTCTAAAAGATGTTTCCTCGTAACCACACCGGTAAACATTTGCCTCTGGATAAAGCCTTGCTGCAATCCTGGCAGAAATCGTATCTAGTTCTACGCCATACAACTTTGTATCTTTTTGAAATCGCTTCGGCAACATGCCGAAAAAATTACCTACCCCCATAGCAGGTTCCAGCAGTTTCCCTCCGGCAAATCCCAAATTATCGAAAATATCGTACATTTTCTCAATAATCATAGGCTGTGTATAATGGGCATTTAATGTACTATCTGCAGCCGCCTTGTATTCTTCTTCCGTCAGCAGTTCTATAAGTTCCTGCTGATACCAAGTTTCTTCTTCAAAATAAGAGGAAAGTCCTCCCCAGCCAACATAGGCAGCCAGTGTATCCTGCTCTTCTTTTGTGGCTTCCCTATCCTCTGCTTCCAGCTGCTTTAACAGCTTTATAGCTTCCATATTGTTCCTAAATTTCTGTGCGGGATAGCCTTTTCCCAAATCCCTGTCTGTAATGTGATAATTTCCTGTTTTACCGAGATTTGTTTTTATAAGTTCTGAGATATAATTACGTTCCTCAAAATCGTTCTCCGCTGATTCTGAAGCCTCTTTTTTTTCTAATTCATCTTTTTTTTGTTCAAACTCCTGTAGCACAGGTAATGTTTCATCTTTAACCAAGACATTTTCACTTTTCTCTTGCTGCATCGCTTTTTCGTAATAATCCAAATCATCTGCGGTCAGCCACTCCGGCTTTTTAAAAAGCTGATTCCAAATTTCTCGCATTTTAGAAATCTGGTCTGTTACATTTCCAGCCCAAAGATGTTTTTCATTACGGTTTCCGGCTCCAAGATAATATTCACAGTCCTGCTTCAGGCGAGAGAGCAGCATGTATAGATTGAGATAATCGTTTTGGCTATCCTCTTCCAAAAGTTCTTCAAAATGAACAATCTGGTTTTCATGATTATCTAGTTCAACTGTTGGCACATCTTTTTCACTGGTAATCAGCACATCTTCAAAAACCTCATCCTGATAAAGATAGGTGCCTTCTTTAATCAGCTCTCCAATTCGTTTCGCTGCTTGATTCCATGTGATGATGATATCTTTATCATCTTGATATGCCTTCCGTGAGAGTCTAATACCTTTCCCATCGTGCGTCTCCCACAAGTCTAAGCCTGTATGAAATCCTGATCTGCCGCCAATACCATATTCCTCTTTTAAGAAATTTATCTTTTCAGCAGTGCTTGCATTGGAATTTTCATGATAAAACTGGTAGATTTTTCGCTTACTTCCCTGCGTATTACTTCCCTGACGCAAAGCATAGTCTGCGATGCTCTGTCCAAAAGTAATCCGCTCTGGCTGTTCTTCCAAGAAACTAATCTGAGACTCTTCAGAATCAGAAACTGCCCTGCCTCGTACCCCCTCATTCATTTCAAAAAGCCGCAAACCATCTATCAGTTCTGCAATCTTCTCCCAAGGCAGAATATCTTCTTCGATTTTTGATGAATAATGACCTTTCCAAAGCAGCAATCCATTATCAAAAGTTTTATAACCTACACTTTCACCGTTTATATCGAATTCACAATAAGCATTGTTAAACAGTTTTTCAGTGTATTTTGCCTGTTTTACCCGATCATAATTTGCATCAAAAAAGAGGTAGATATCTTCTACCTCCTTGCCGTTATCTTTCAATGCCTGTAAAATGATTCCCTGCTTCAATTTTGTGTCTGAAAAGTATGGCGCATTCCGATCTCGCTTATATATGCCTAAATGGTAATCAATTCCCTCTCTATTGCGTTCTCCACTTCCATCGTGATCTGCTGCATACTGCTGACCCATTTGATTGGATTCTCGTTCTTCATCTCCTCGCTCAGCCCCAAGGCTTCCACCCTTTTCTGAATCAGCATCTCCCGCATCTCTTCCGCCGTCTGGTTCACTTCCTTTAGATGTGGTAATAGTGTTCCCTGCAGGTTCATGCTCGAGTAAGTGGCTCCCTTTTCCTCGTATAGAAACCGTGCTCTCATCATTCCGTACTTGCCCACGGTTTCTTCCATAATCAGTTCCTCGCTGTCCTCCTGAAATTCCGGAAGATAAACGTTCCCCATCTTCCTGTAACTGATTTCCTCTTTCTGTAAGTCCATCCTCTTTCTCCTTTCTCCGCTGATTTTCCTTTTGTTCATTATATACTAAAGTCCGTTCTCTAACAAGCTGCGCCTTTGCTTCTTTTTCTATGCAGACAAGCACACTTTCTGCAGACCGTTGCACAATGCCGCCAATTTCCTGCAACGTTTCCAGCTGTAACAAACTGCCTTCCTGGATATCTGTAAGATTAAAGTCCTCCTTTGAATAACGGGAAACATCCATGCCGCACCGGCGTAATGTAATATACTGTGCGGATTTTACACAGAAAGCATACAGACTATCTAGATCATCCGCAAATTGCGCTGTACAAAGTTCTGGATTTTCCTCTGCTACCTGATCTACCCATTCCAGATATTCCGCATCTACCGCCTCTTTTGCAGCTTCCTGAATTAAATCTGACAGGTCCATATCGCTGCTAATCTGATACGCCTCCGCTAGCTGTTCTGATATACGTTCCCTAAAGGCTTCATTTTCTGAAACTTCCCACAGTCTGATCTGCACATTCTGCCCAATTCTGTTATGAGTGTCATCTGCATCAAATATATATATAGACGTGTCAAACCGGTCTTGTTCATTCAACCTTATCCCTCTGCAACCTCTATTGATGCTTCTGCCCATTCGATTCCACTGATACATAGTGGTTGCTGCAATTGCTTCTGGTTTCTGCAGGTAAACAGCAAGCTGATTTGCAAAACGATATTTATACATCCAGCTTGCCGTATCTAAAAAAGGTATCCACTCTGACGAGCCTGTACGCAAACCATCAAGATATGCTTCAGTCAGCTTCTTTAACTGTTTTCCTTTTATCGCCATATTCCGCTCCCTTACTCTAATTCAGTGTTCTGACAGAGCCTAAATTGCCCCACATTATCTGGTGCGTCGATACCTGCCGCCTGACAGATTTCCTTGGCCGCACTTCTATCAAACAAGAAATCCTTATCCCAGTTCTCATCCACTACATCCGCCTCGTAAATCATTTTGTAGATTTCTCTCTCCATCATTAGAAGAGAAAATCTGCCTGGATTAGTTTCCGCTGTGAGCCCTTCCAGCTCCGGATATTTATCGCTTATATATATCATTGTGTTAAATGCAGCTTCTGGATCGGCATTGATCCAGGCACTGCACGCTTCTTTTGTATCCGCCATACCTCCTTTGGCAAGGTCAGATTCCATCATTAATGATGGAATCATCGCACCCTGCACAATAATCGGTCGACTAAAGTCATACTTTTCCATAAAACCCCGAATATATTCCCTTACATAATCCTTACTATTTTCTTTTGCCTCGACTATCATGCGGACTGGGTTCCCCTCTATACTTTCATTTTCCTGCACTGTCTTCACGTCTGTTTCCATGGCTTTCTCAATGTTTTTCTGATAGGTAAGCTGTGATACAAGTTCTGCCTGATACTCTAAATAGTCGGCCGCTTTTTCAGCGTCTCTCACGGCTTTCACGAATGTCTCCGGCTTTTTCTCAATGGCAGATACCCAGCTCTGTATATACGCTTTATGGTTTTGGAAATGGTGTTCGTCCATTTGTACCGGCAGATTTTCGCTCATAAAACAGCTGGAAAGCTCTGCGACCAATTCTTCATAAGCATAGGAAGCACTCCCAAAGCCGCCCTCAAAACTACGGTTCAGTCTGCTTTCACGCCCTGTAGCGTGGGACAACTCATGGAGCACCGTCGCATTATATCCATAATCATCGTTAAAGTATTCCTTAAGCGGTAGGTGAATTTTATCTTCTATCGGTCTGTAAAAAGCACTATCAATTCCATCATGTAAAATTTCGACGCCCATATTCTCTGAAATTCTTTGAATGAACTGTGCCTGATTAATTTCCTGCACCTGCGGTAATTCCACTTCTGGCATTCCTTCAACTTGGCTGCCGTTAAACACATAAAAATATTTCGCTCTCAATGAAATACCCTCTTTGTCCTCACGTTCGCCGTATTCCTGCCATGTAATACATTTCTTTTCTTTCGCATCATATGGCATCCAATATTCAATTTGTGTACCTTTGCTTCCTTTCATAAGATGCCACTCTTTGTCCTTTATCTGCTTAAAAGTGCACCACCTTGGATCTTCCCATCCATTCGCTGTCTGTTGGTAGGACAGCCATATCCTATTGATTCCTCGGTATGCTGTTCCACTTACCGCATTAATTGGTCTGCTAATAGGACTTCTCCATTCCTGTTGCCAGCCTACTGGATTCTCGGTGATAGATTTTATAAAGGCCTCTGCTAATTTTTCTCTATATTCTCTTACCTTCTTGTCCATCTTCATCCTCCGATAATAACTCCTCTTCCGTTATCGTGTCTGTGTCAATAAAAATTGTGATTCTCTCACTCATGGTCTTTGCCTCCGTTCAAATAAATATTCCATCACTGTTTTCACATTTCAGTTCCTGATCAGAAAGCTGATCCATCTCTTTTTCAATCGCTGCACGAAAGTCACTACTGAAAAAGCCGGCTTCATCGCTTTGCATAAACTGTTCGTATAACTCTTCCTGCAGCTTTTCATTCTCTATGGTTTCGGGAAACTCCATGGCAAGCACAATCCTGAACTGGTCTTTATATGATAATTCGTTTAACTGTTCCACAGAAAGTTTCACAAACTCCTCTTCGTTTACCATATCAGTTTCTCCGGAAATGATTGTGTGCTCTTCCTGCAAATCGTTCTCATTCAGCTTTGCATAATTGCACTCCACAGCCTGCGAAAAATACCTATTGTCATTATGATCTTCCGCTGTATAAGATGTACAGCCATCTCTCCAGAAGTAAACTTTGCCATTTTCATATTTTGCAAAATGATTTTTCCACCAGTGTTCACCATCAGGGCTAATATAAATGGGCGTATCAATGGGAACTTTTGACCAGTCTATAGTAGCTTCTTTCTGTACATGTTCTACGCATTCTGGTTCCATTCTATAATCCATATCAAAGAACTTCTCTCTAAAATCACCATCGAAATGATACTGTTCTGCAATTTCTTCTGGTGTTCCTTTAGATTCTAAATAATCCTCAGGATTTCCGCAGCAATGCCTAACAGTAAACTGACCATCATCATAAGAATAAAATATGAGTTCTGCAGCAGGATTTGAAATGGTATGCCCTACAAAAGATTGCCAATGTTCAATGAAGCCATTCGCCCCATCTATATTGATTTCTGCGTTTTTCTTTTCCTTATTCATTTTTACAGCCTGCCAAAAGGCTGTTTCTTTTTCAATATTCTGTTTATCCATACGAGCACGCATATCTTTTGCAAGCTGAGATATGGCTGCCTCATCAGCTAAGAAATCATCCACATCCATATCAAGACTATGTTCCAGCGCAAGACGATCTTCATCATCCATAACGCGTACCGCTTCTATTACATCATACATATCAAATTCTGCTTCCTTTTCAAAATATGCCTGCCAGACTTCATCACTTGTTAGCGTAAATTTCCTCTTTTGACCGTCTACAATTCTTTCAATTTCCATTACTGTACCTCCTCCTTTTTCACTGTTAAAATCCTAAATAAAAGACATCAGACAGGAATTTAAATCATATAACCACACTGCCTGATGCCCTTTCTTTAACGTTTTACAGTGCTGCTTTAATAGCAGCAGCGAATTAAAATCCCCATGCAGCGGAAATTTCTTTAGCGAGTGTCACTGCAACCAGCACAAGTCCGCATCCAATGGCGACGACTCCGATATGATCTTTTGCAAAATCTTTACTTTTTTGTGATGGGATGATAAACATAAGGCCAATGACCACTAGTGCCGCTGCTACGGCAATCCAAATAAACGGCTGCCATTGCGTAATCAAAGCATTTAATCCGTTTGCAAATTTTTCCATATTCTACCTCCTATTTTTCTGTAACTATAACTGTTTCCGATTCTCTATTTCGCTTTTTTCTAATAATCAGCAAGATAGTTGCAATCAATCCACCGAGTATGATTATGGCCGCACTTACCAATAGAATCTTTTGTAGTAATGTTAATCCGACTTTTTCATAGTCTACAGTTATCATCACTTCATAGCTGGTATCTTTAATACCATTGGTATATGTTGCTACTGCATCATAAGTCGCAAGTGCAGGACTATCTGTTGACAATTCTTCTTCGTAATAGGCCGTCCAGTCGCTCGCTTTCCGTAATCCACTAAACTCTGCGTACCGAACTGTCCGCCCATTTTCTGTTACATAATTGCTACTCCATTTTCCATCGGTAATGCGGTAATCAGCCGGATTATAGTTCAAATGCCGCAAAATAGTTTCTTGATAACCTTC
>NZ_QWEQ01000049.1 GCF_009936045.1 Emergencia sp. 1XD21-10
TGGAGCGGAAGACGAGATTCGAACTCGCGACCCTCGCCTTGGCAAGGCGATGCTCTACCCCTGAGCCACTTCCGCATATGGATGAAAGTGAAATGCCGCTAACATAGCGGCATACTCTCCCTTGGTGACTCCACCGGGAATCGAACCCGGGTTACCGCCGTGAAAGGGCGGTGTCTTGACCGCTTGACCATGGAGCCATTTTAAAACCGGCAACGACCTACTTTCCCAGGCAGCTTCCCACCAAGTATCATCGGCGCTTGAGAGCTTAACTTCTGTGTTCGAGATGGGTACAGGTGTATCCTCCCCGCTATTGTCACCGGATTTCCTGCTTGCCTTTTTCAATCCTGACTTTGTTGCTGCTCTTTCGCTCATCAGTTACGTACACTAGTACGCGCCCTCTTCGCTCCTTCGCACGCCGCGTCAGCTCTTGAAAAATTCTTCGCAGCTTCTTTTCTCTTGAGGTATATACCCTCAAATCTGAATAACAATCAACAAACTCTTCGTAAAACCACTGGTCAAGTTCTCGACCGAT
>NZ_QWEQ01000050.1 GCF_009936045.1 Emergencia sp. 1XD21-10
TAGTACCTCTCAGCTACATGCATTACTGCACTTCCACCTGAGGCCTATCTACGTGGTAGTCTCCCACGGGTCTTACCTTTCGGAGGAGATCTCTTCTTGTGGGGGGCTTCGCACTTAGATGCTTTCAGCGCTTATCCCTTCCATACGTAGCTACCCAGCTATGCCCTTGGCAGAACAACTGGTACACCAGAGGTATGTCCATCCCGGTCCTCTCGTACTAAGGACAGCTCCACTCAAATCTCCAACGCCCACAGCGGATAGGGACCGAACTGTCTCACGACGTTCTGAACCCAGCTCGCGTACCTCTTTAATGGGCGAACAGCCCAACCCTTGGGACCTACTTCAGCCCCAGGATGAGACGAGCCGACATCGAGGTGCCAAACACCCCCGTCGATGTGAACTCTTGGGGGGTATCAGCCTGTTATCCCCGGGGTAGCTTTTATCCGTTGAGCGATGGCCCTTCCACTCGGTACCACCGGATCACTAAGCCCGACTTTCGTCCCTGCTCGACTTGTCTGTCTTGCAGTCAAGCTCCCTTCTGCCTTTGCACTCTTCGCGCGATTTCCGTCCGCGCTGAGGGAACCTTTGGGCGCCTCCGTTACTCTTTAGGAGGCGACCGCCCCAGTCAAACTGCCCACCTGACACTGTCCCAGTACCGGATTACGATACATGGTTAGAATCCCAACGTTACAAGGGTGGTATCCCAACGGTGACTCCACCAATACTGGCGTACTGATCTCTTTGTCTCCCACCTATCCTGTACATGCAACGCCGAAACTCAATATCAAGCTACAGTAAAGCTCCACGGGGTCTTTCCGTCCTGCTGCGGGTAACCGGCATCTTTACCGGTACTACAATTTCACCGAGTCTATTGTTGAGACAGTGCCCAGATCATTACGCCTTTCGTGCGGGTCGGAACTTACCCGACAAGGAATTTCGCTACCTTAGGACCGTTATAGTTACGGCCGCCGTTTACTGGGGCTTAAGTTCTGTGCTTCTCCTCACGGATGACACTTCCCCTTAACCTTCCAGCACCGGGCAGGCGTCAGCCCCTATACTTCAGCTTTCGCTTTTGCAGAGACCTGTGTTTTTGGTAAACAGTTGCCTGGGCCTTTTCACTGCGGCCTGCCGAAGCAGGCACCCCTTCTCCCGAAGTTACGGGGTCATTTTGCCGAGTTCCTTAACAATAGTTCTCTCGCTCGCCTTAGGATTCTCTCCTCATCTACCTGTGTCGGTTTGCGGTACGGGCACCTCGGGTCTTGCTAGCGGCTTTTCTTGACAGCGTGAAATCGACTGCTTCCGGCTTACTTGCCACCCCGTAACGCCTCAGTATTGACTATGCGGATTTGCCTACATTGCCTACCTCGACGCTTGGACACGCTCTACCAGCGGCGTGCTCAGTCTATCCTTCTGTGTCCCCACTTCGCTTAAAACGACCTCCGGTGGTACAGGAATCTCTACCTGTTATCCATCGCCTACGGCTTTCGCCCTCGGCTTAGGTCCCGACTAACCCTGAGCGGACGAACCTTCCTCAGGAATCCTTAGATTTTCGGCGGGCAGGATTCTCACCTGCCTTGCGCTACTCATGCCAACATTCTCTCTCGTATACAGTCCACAAATCCTTACGAATTTGCTTCTTCCCAGTATACGATGCTCCTCTACCATACATTTCTGTATCCAAAGCTTCGGTAGTAAGTTTTAGCCCCGTTTATCTTCGGCGCAGAGCCACTCGACTAGTGAGCTATTACGCACTCTTTAAATGAGTGGCTGCTTCTAAGCCAACATCCTAGCTGTTTATGCAGCTCCACATCCTTTTCCACTTAACTTACATTTTGGGACCTTAGCTGTTGGTCTGGGCTGTTTCCCTTTCGACTATGAAACTTATCTCACATAGTCTGACTCCCACATATGATATTCCGGCATTCGGAGTTTGATAGTTTTCGGTAACCGGTGAAGGCCCCTAGAACATTCAGTGCTCTACCTCCGGGTATCTTTCTGTGAGGCTAGCCCTAAAGCTATTTCGAGGAGAACCAGCTATCTCCGAGTTCGATTGGAATTTCACCGCTATCCACAAGTCATCCCAACCTTTTTCAACAGATATGGGTTCGGTCCTCCATAACCTTTTACAGTTACTTCAACCTGCTCATGGATAGGTCACCCGGTTTCGGGTCTACAGCATGCAACTTCTCGCCCTATTAAGACTCGCTTTCACTTCGGCTCCAGTGCTTTACACCTTAACCTCGCTGCATACCATAACTCGTTGGCCCGTTCTACAAAAAGTACGAGGTCACTTGCGCTCCCTCTGCTTGTAAGCATAAGGTTTCAGGTTCTTTTTCACTCCCCTCCCGGGGTTCTTTTCACCTTTCCCTCACGGTACTATTCTCTATCGGTCACTGGGTAGTATTTAGGCTTGGGGGGTGGGCCCCCCGGCTTCAGACCGGGTTTCACGTGTCCGGTCCTACTCTGGATCCACTCTGCTCCTTGTCAATTTCGTCTACGGGACTTTTACCTTCTTCGGTTTGCCTTTCCAAACATATTCGACTATCAACAATGGATACATCTTGAGTGTCCGCAACCCCGATAGCAAGCTATCGGTTTGGCCTCTTTCCCTTTCGCTCGCCGCTACTTAGGAAATCGATGTTTCTTTCTCTTCCTACGGGTACTTAGATGTTTCAGTTCCCCGCGTTTCCTTCTCATAACCTATTGATTCAGTTATGGATACCTGTGCATTACCACAGGTGAGTTCCCTCATTCGGATATCTGCGGATCAGCAGATATTTGCTCCTCCCCGCAGCTTTTCGCAGCTTGTCACGTCCTTCGTCGGCTCCCAGTGCCAAGGCATCCGCCTTATGCTCTTCTTCACTTGACCTTTCGCTCGTTTTAATCCGTTCTGACTTTGTTGCTGCTCGCTCACTCCTCAGTTACATACCAATGTATGCGCCTTCCTCGCTCACTCGCGCGCCTCGTCATCTCCGAATTCTAACTTCGCGGTTCTTTGTGTACCATGTACAGCGCTTGCACATGGATTTTTGTTAAAGAATCTTTTCTGGTTTCTCGGTTGAAATCATAGAATTTACCCTTCGCTTGCTTTCGCTATGCTTTGTGTATTTTCTCGATTTCTCTCTTTTCTGTGTTTGTTTCTTGTTATTCAGTTTTCAAGGTACTTTGGTCTTTCGACCTTGGTGGGCTTGGGAGGACTCGAACCTCCGACCTCACGCTTATCAGGCGTGCGCTCTAACCACCTGAGCTACAAGCCCATACAGTTCATAGTGTAAAAATCTCGTCTCCTTAGAAAGGAGGTGATCCAGCCGCACCTTCCGATACGGCTACCTTGTTACGAC
>NZ_QWEQ01000051.1 GCF_009936045.1 Emergencia sp. 1XD21-10
TTCACCCCAGTCATTGGTTTTGCCTTAGACAGCATATTTCCTTGCCGGCTTTGGGCACCCCCAACTTCCATGGTGTGACGGGCGGTGTGTACAAGACCCGGGAACGCATTCACCGCGGCATTCTGATCCGCGATTACTAGCAACTCCGGCTTCGTGCAGGCGAGTTGCAGCCTGCAGTCCGAACTGGGACCGGTTTTCGAGATTTGCTCCGCCTCACGACTTCGCTGCTTTCTGTACCGGCCATTGTAGCACGTGTGTAGCCCAGAACATAAGGGGCATGATGATTTGACGTCATCCCCACCTTCCTCCGAGTTGTCCCCGGCAGTCCCACTAGAGTGCCCATCTTACTGCTGGCAACTAATGGCAAGGGTTGCGCTCGTTGCGGGACTTAACCCAACATCTCACGACACGAGCTGACGACAACCATGCACCACCTGTCTCCTCTGTCCGTAGAAAAACCCGATTAAGGGTCTGTCAGAGGGATGTCAAGTCCTGGTAAGGTTCTTCGCGTTGCTTCGAATTAAACCACATGCTCCGCTGCTTGTGCGGGTCCCCGTCAATTCCTTTGAGTTTCACACTTGCGTGCGTACTCCCCAGGCGGAGCACTTAATGCGTTAACTACGGCACCGAAGTCTTGCGACCCCGACACCTAGTGCTCATCGTTTACGGCGTGGACTACCAGGGTATCTAATCCTGTTTGCTCCCCACGCTTTCGTACCTCAGTGTCAGTTACAGTCCAGAAAGCCGCCTTCGCCACTGGTGTTCCTCCTAATATCTACGCATTTCACCGCTACACTAGGAATTCCGCTTTCCTCTCCTGCACTCAAGCATCCCAGTTCGCAGGGCGAACAATGGTTGAGCCATTGCCTTAAACCCTGCGCTTAGGTTGCCACCTACGTACTCTTTACGCCCAATAATTCCGGATAACGCTTGCCCCCTACGTATTACCGCGGCTGCTGGCACGTAGTTAGCCGGGGCTTCCTCCTTGGGTACCGTCAGTTCTTCTTCCCCAAGGACAGAAGTTTACGACCCGAAGGCCTTCTTCCTTCACGCGGCGTTGCTGCATCAGGCTTTCGCCCATTGTGCAATATTCCCCACTGCTGCCTCCCGTAGGAGTTTGGACCGTGTCTCAGTTCCAATGTGGCCGTTCACCCTCTCAGGTCGGCTACTGATCGTCGCCTTGGTAAGCCGTTACCTTACCAACTAGCTAATCAGACGCAGGCCCATCCTTTGCCGATAAATCTTTGACCATCTGCTCATGTAACCAAATGGTGTTATCAGGTTTTAATCATCGTTTCCAATGGCTATCCCTGTGCAAAGGGCAGGTTGCCTACGCGTTACTCACCCGTCCGCCGCTTTCCACTGACTCCTTCAACCGAAGTATCTGTCATCAGCTTCTCGCTCGACTTGCATGTGTTAGGCACGCCGCCAGCGTTCATCCTGAGCCAGGATCAAACTCTTAATTAAATGGTATATCAAAGACTAATGTCTTAAATATCTTTCCTTAAGAAATCCTT
>NZ_QWEQ01000052.1 GCF_009936045.1 Emergencia sp. 1XD21-10
TAACTTAACTTTAACACAAAAATGAGATCTTGCAATTTTTTTATTCAGTTGTAACACATCTATTGTAAACCTACAAAGCAGAAGACTGTAGGAAATAATTTTTTCTTGTCATTAGAGTCAGTTGGTTGTATAATATTTTTGTTATTTTTTACGGATATTACCGTGATTGGTACATGATAGAAACGCAATTGGAGGAAAACAAATGGAAAAGATTTATCAGGGAAAAACAAAAGACGTGTTTGCACTGGACAACGGAAATGTGCTCTTGAAGTTTAAGGATGACTGCACCGGAAAAGACGGTGTTTTTGACCCAGGCGAAAACAGCGTAGGTCTGACCATTGAAGGAATTGGCAGAGCTAATCTAAAGACTTCTATCAGATACTTTGAGCTGATTAATGCTGCAGGCATTAAGACTCACTATGTAAGTGCTGATGTTGAAAATGCAACGATGGAAGTTCTGCGCGCAACCCCTTTCGGACAGGGTCTTGAAGTTATTTGTAGACTGAGAGCAACTGGTAGCTTTATTCGCAGATATGGCAATTACATTGAAGACGGCGCGGTTTTCGAAAACGGATATGTTGAAACTACTTTCAAAGATGACGCAAAGGGTGACCCTCTGGTAACAAGCGAAGGTTTGGAAGTCCTTGGAGTAATGAACCGAGAAATGTTTGAACAGATGAAAGAGCAGACTTTGAAAATAACCAAAATCGTTGCTGATGACCTAGCAACTATGGGTCTGGAACTGTGGGACATCAAATTTGAATTTGGCTACAACAATGACGAAGTAATCCTCATTGACGAAATTGCTAGCGGCAACATGAGAGTTTACAAAGACGGGAAAATCGTTGACCCGATTGATTTGACAGATATTATTTTAAGTCACACAAAATAA
Source organism: Emergencia sp. 1XD21-10 (assembly GCF_009936045.1). GTDB lineage: Bacteria > Bacillota > Clostridia > Peptostreptococcales > Anaerovoracaceae > Senimuribacter > Senimuribacter intestinalis. Next base: position 893 of record NZ_QWEQ01000052.1, read on the forward strand.
TAGAATAACAAAATCTTAAAGCCCTGCCGGAAAGGCAGGGCTTTTGCGTACATATATTGTTTGCTTGTCTTTATACATTGAACAGGAAGGTAATGATATCGCCGTCCTTGACAACATACTCTTTGCCTTCAGAGCGAAGGAGTCCTTTTTCCTTAGCTGTATTCATGTTGCCGCCGCATTCAATGAATTTGTCGTAGGCAATGGTTTCTGCACGGATAAAGCCGCGCTCAAAGTCAGTGTGGATTTTTCCAGCAGCTTGCGGCGCTTTGGTGCCTCTGCGAATAGTCCATGCACGGCATTCGTCTTCGCCGGCAGTTAGGAAAGAAATTAGATTCAGCAGACTGTAGGAGGCCTTAATCAGCTTATCAAGACCGGATTCGCAGATTCCAAGCTCTTCTAGGAACATGACTTTCTCATCTTCCTCAAGTTCAGAAATTTCCTGCTCAATTTCAGCGCAGATGACAACGACTTGTGCATCTTCGGTTGCAGCAAACTGACGAACTGATTCAACATATGTATTGTCAGCGCTGTCGGCAGCGTCATCTTCGGAGACATTAGCTACATAGATAATCGGTTTGTAGGAAAGCAGGTCCAAGGTTTTGATAAATTCGGCTTCCTCTTCGGTTAAATCCATGGCTCTTGCAGACTTACCCTCTGCTAGAAAATCATTGACTTTTTTTAGAATATCCAGCTCTTTTTGCAGAGACTTATCGCCTTTGAGATTTTTTGTAGTTCTGGTGATTCTTCTTTCCAGCACTTCCATATCGGAAAGAATCAGTTCTGTATTAATGGTTTCGATATCGGAAAGCGGATCAATTTTTCCGTCAACGTGGACGATATTGTCATTTTCAAAACATCTGACAACGTGTACGATGGCAGCCACTTCACGAATATGTCCAAGGAACTTATTTCCAAGACCTTCTCCTTTGGAGGCACCTTTTACAAGACCTGCGATATCGCAAAATTCTATAGTCGTGTAAACGGTTTTTTTGGAATTGTAAATCTCGTGGAGTTTGGTGATTCTTTCATCAGGAACGGTTACCACGCCGACATTGGGCTCGATGGTGCAAAACGGATAGTTTGCAGCCTCTGCGCCGGCTTTGGTAATCGCATTAAACAGTGTACTTTTGCCTACATTGGGAAGACCAACGATTCCTAGTTTCATAATTTATATACTCCTTTTTTCTTTTTTCATTTGTATGACATATGCAGTCAGACAGATTACGAAGACACAGAAACTCAAGACCTGTGCTTGCTTTAACGGGCCAATCATAAGGCTATCGGTTCTTAGTTGTTCCACAAATCCCCGTTCCAGGGAATAAAGCATGCCGTATAAAAAGGCAATTTGTCCCGGAAAACTTCTGCGCTTATCCAGCCAAATTAAAAATGCAAATAGCACAAAGCACCAGATGGATTCGTAGAGGAAGGTGGGGTGCACATATTGACCGTCTACTGAAATTGCCCAAGGTAAATCAGTAGGACCGCCGTGGGCTTCCGAGTTAAAAAAGTTCCCCCATCTACCGATGGACTGGGCCAATGCAACGGCAGGAAATACTAAATCAGCCAGCTCAAGAAGGTTAATTTTGTAGTGATGTGCGACAAAATATCCCGTAATGATTCCAGCGATGATTCCACCGTGAATGGCAAGCCCGCCGCTTCGAATATCCAGAGTTTTTCCGATATCACCGGCATAGTTCTCCCAGCTGAAAATCACATAGTAGACCCTGGCGCCAATGATGGACATAGGAATAAGCCAAATAGCAAAGTCCAAGATGTGTTCACTTTCTATTCCATGTTTCGGCGCTCTCTTATAGCTGATTAGGATTGCCAGAAAAAAACCAAGACCTATGAGTAGACCGTACCATCTGACATCAAGTCCGAATAGCGAAAAAGCAATCGGATTAGGTGCTTGCATAAAATCTCTCCTTTATATAAATATAATTTTGTGTGCAGGATTTCTGAGTCGACAAAAGCGTCCTCTTGAAAACTGACCCTTTTATTATACTGAAAAATTTGCTAAAATACAATGTATGAAATACGAAAATATGTGTAAAGGTAATTTTATTGCAAGACCCAATCGGTTTATTGCCGAAGTTTCTCTTGGAGGAGAGACTGTGCGTGCCCATGTTAAAAATACGGGACGGTGCAGAGAACTCCTTGTTCCTGGAGCGACGGTTTACCTGGAAGACTTTGCAGGACGCATGGGGAGCCGTAAAATGCGATACTCTCTAATTGGTGTAGAAAAAGGAAAGGTTTTAATCAACATGGATTCCCAGGCGCCTAATAAAGTTTGTGAAGAGGCATTAACGTCGGGAACTCTTAAGCTTCCGGAGATGAAAAATCTTCAAGTTGTAAAACGAGAAAAAACATTCGGAGATTCTCGCTTCGACTTTTATTTAGAAGGAGAAAATGGAAAAAAAGGCTGGCTTGAAATAAAAGGTGTAACTTTGGAGGAAAAAGGAATCGCCAGATTTCCTGATGCACCGACAGAACGCGGGATAAAACATATCTATGAGCTTTGCAAAGGAGTAGAGCAAGGATATTGCGGTTATGTGCTATTTGTCATACAGATGTCAGGCGTGAACGGCTTTGAACCCAACGACAGGACGCACCCGGAATTCGGGCAGGCCCTTCGATATGCAATGGAAAAGGGTGTGCATATCCTTGCCTATGACTGCGAAGTGAAAATGGATAGTCTGGCACTGAAGGATGAAATAAATGTAAATCTTTAAGTAGGGAGGTGAATTTTATGTTTTTATTAAAAAACTGCAGATTGATTCCTGAGCTAACCGAAGGTTTTACAGGAAGAATGGCGGATATCATCGTTGATCATGAGAAAATTACCGACATTTGTGAGGCGGGAAGTGTGCAGGATTTTGAAGGAGAAATCATTGACGTTGCGGGCTGCACTGTATTGCCGGGATTTTTCGATCTCCACTGTCACGTGTATCTATTTGAACTGGGAAAAATTACGGAGATGGATAGCAAAGAAGAGTCGTATACCTTTGTCGATTCCTATAATTTTGCCAGAGAATATTTGAGACAGGGATATACGACTTTGCGAGACGCAGGATGTGCATATAATGTTACGGTGAAGCTGATGAAACTCAGGGATGCAGGGCTTATCGACAATGTGCCGGATATTATATCTTCTGGCAGAGCTTTAACGCCGACCAATCCAAGTAACGATGAATACACACTTCTATATGAAGTGGCTGACGGACCGGCGGAGGTGATGAAAGCTGTAAGAAAACAGTTTGAAGCAGGCAACGACATTATCAAATACATGGTGACAGGCTGCTATCTTGACGAGAGCGGCATACCTGGCATTTCCATTGCCACAGAAGAGGAACTTCGTGCGGCGGTTCAAATCGCAAAGATGAGAGGTTCTTACGTGATGGGGCACGCACACGGGGCTGAGGGTATAAAGACAGCTATACGAGCGGGGCTTTACACCATCGAACACGGGAGCTTTATCGATGATGAGGCGATAGAGATGTTAAAAAATCGAGACGACTGCTTTCTAGTGCCGACCGGTAGTATTGGTCTTGCTTGCATGACCGAAGAAGGGCAGGCGGGTTTATCAGATAGTATTGCGGAAAAGGCGATTAAATATGAGAAGCAGGAAAAAGAATGCATTAACAAAGCCTATGCAGCTGGACTCAAGATGGGCTTTGGATCTGACATCGATTATGCTACTTTTAAGAATATGGCCGGACTGGAATTTATTGCGCGCAGAGAATGGTATGATTTTAAGCCGATGGACATTTTGCTGCAGGCAACGAAATACAGCGCAGAAATTGCTGGTCTTATCGAAGAGAAGGGAACTATTAAAGTTGGTAAGAACGCAGAGCTGGTTATCATCAACGGTAATCCGGATGAAGACATTGATGTAATGCGCAATTTACCGAGATATGTCATCTTCCGTGAAACTGTGATTGACAATACAATCGCTGAAGGATTCAGAAAAAAAGAACAATAGATAAAAGAGAAAAAAGTACTTGACGGGAGAAGAAAAGGGTGATATATTAAGAAAGCTGTCTTGCAGGGGGGGACCCCACAGGCAGACTTGCC
>NZ_QWEQ01000053.1 GCF_009936045.1 Emergencia sp. 1XD21-10
AGTTCCAGTGCCACTTCCGGTGCCGTTACATTAATACATGCATTACCCATCATAGACTCCGCAACAAAATCAATCGCATCTACATAACGCTCATATCTGGCTTTTTTATCTAAAATAGCGAGCTTAAAATGGGAATTATGATTCGAAAGCTGCTCCGGTATCGTTTTAAAAACAACCGAAGCCCTTTCCTTATGATTAGTATCGTACTTTTTCAAATCATCTTCATATAAATCCAAGATATTTCTTTTTACAAAATCAATCTCTTCATAAGTTCTTCCATTCACAAATGCGCTTACTGCCTGAGGCATACCGCCTACCGCCATGTAGGTTCTGAATTTCTGCATAACCTGTCTGTGAATGTCCTCACCCAAAGACTTTCTCTTTTCAAAAGCCTCTTTTACAATAGGAAATGTAATTTCATCGCCTTTCGCCCACAAAAATTCTTCAAAATCCATCGGATACATTTTTAACTTATACTCCTCGGATGGAATCAAAATATCTTTTACATTCTCCTTAATTGAAATCAAAGATCCAGTTTCAATGTAATCATATCTTCCGTCCGCAACCAGATACTTAATTGCCTGCCTTGCCAAAGGGAAAAGCTGCACTTCATCGAAAATAATTACAGACTGCTTCTCTCTCAAAGATTTCCCTTTTAAGAGAAATAAATTTCTGAAGAAAGTATCCAAATCTCCTATATTTTCCTCAAAATTACTTAAAATTTCTCTTTTTTCTTTTGCGAAATCAAGCAGGATATAGTCTTCGTATTCGTTTTGCACAAAAGTTTCAGCAATGGTACTTTTTCCAATTCGGCGCGCACCCTCTATCATAAGTGCACTCTCTCCGCCGGACAATTCCTTCCACGCCTTCATCTTCTCATAAATTTTCCGTTTAAAGACCATCTCATTCCTCCTCTTTGTCTACATAATATCACTTTTGTACGAAAATCGCAAATCTTTTTCCTCTAAAATGTACGAAAATCAAAAATCTTTTTATCAATATTTCCAAAATGTTAAAAAAGTCTACTGCTGAAAAGCATCGCGTAACCTACTTTTTTATTATTCTGTCCCGATTAAATTGCTCACATAGAGGCGTGCGCCGGAAAGCACTTCGTCATAGAAGTTCTGCTTCCAGTCGATATAGTCGACGCTATCCCGCAGCTCTTTGATGGAAACACTTAAATCACAAGAGCCGGGGGATCTTCAAGAATTTCTTTGGAAAAGTATCCCAGAAAAACCAAATCTGACCGTATTAACCGTAAACAATCATTTACGGTCAGAAACGCTGTAACAGGATTTTTGCAGATGACCGCATGATGCCAACTTACAATCTTTACGGTCTGATTGCGGATTTCACCGATTTCCAAGGTCAACTCTAAAAGCACTTCCCAAGGTCAAGTCAAAAATAGAGATTCACTTTCTTGCGTTTGTCATGGGAATCTAAACAAAAAGGAGGAGTTTACAATGGACAAATTTACTTTTTCATATCCTGCAAAGGTCTACTTATGGCAAACCAAGAGAACAAGTACAGAGATATGATGTTATCAAGCGGAAGATAGACCGGGTTTTACAAACAGGGAACCTGCCAGAACGGAAAATATATAGAAGCTGGTGCGCGTGTGTTCGGACACGCGGCTAACACTTTAGGTGTTGTAGGAGAAGCAGCGCTAAAAGCAGATAATTTTGTAGGAAAGCAAATGATATCACTAAATATTATACCTGCTATTGTCCTAAAAGCATTTAGCTGTGAACGATACTTCGCACACACTACAACCGTGCATATCCTTCGTATGGTAAAGCTTGGCGTAACAGCTTTTTTTGTCAAAAAGAGAAGTGTTCGTGGAAAGGATAGGAATGTAATGGGTACTTTGTAAATCTGTATTCATTTCTTGTTTTTTGATAAGTCAGTTCTTCGCATATCTTTATTTAATTGCATTGGATTTTCCGTCGCTGGTTTATTCGGTATCGGATTCTCCCATAAATTACGTCGGTGATGTTGCCTTTCTCGTCGCATTCCTGTTACCGTTTGATATACTCAACTTTTTCTAACTCTCATACGATGGTACGAATAGCGTTGATACTTCCCCGGTTAATTTGTGACACTCCGCAAGGATGAAATCCCACTCTTCGGGAAATAACATTTTTTGCGGTAAAAGCCATTCTTCCTTTATGGTCAGTTCCATTCGGTTGTTGATGGTTGATTATAACGGTATAGCCTTTGTTGCGCTCCACTCAGAAAACTGCCATAGCTTCATCCCTCCTTTGGTTGTGGATTTGTTACGTTTCCTCATATTTCCCAAAGCACAATTTCCTATAAAATAAAGAGAAAAACGACTTACAGTTTTTCTATAAGCCGTTAATTTCCCATGATTCACTTTATAACTCCCTTTACAATCTGTCTTAACAGATTTGCTTCTGCAATTATAATTGTCCTATCTGTTTCACTCTATCCAATAAATTACCCTCTATTACGCTAAAGTTCTTCCGAATACAATTTTGATTTTCAATCAAAGTTATTATTTCAATTCATCATTTGACTTAAGTCGAACAATGAAATATCCCAATAGCAGTCCTGTTAAATACAAAATGCAGTCTAACGTTCTAAACGGTGCAGTTGATATACAAAATTGCAAAAGCTCTATTAAGATTGAAGAAATTGCAAAAGCAATAATTGCAGTTTTGTACTTAATTCTATTTCCAAGCATTAAGCCAAGGGGTATAAATGACAAAATCTCCAATCCTATAAATCCTATTTCTCCATACATCCAAAGTTTTTGCATTGAAGCAAAAGGATTCCAGTCTTCCGTTAAAAACATATTATCCCTTTGATTTGGTCCAGTCCAGCACAATATGAGCAAAAAAATGTACATTGCTTTTGCAGTGACTTTTAAAACGCTATGTATTTCTCTATATATTATTATATACAAAAACGAAGTGCATAATACACATGTCATCGCAAATACAGAATAAGTGATTATCAAATAGCATATTCTACTTGGTTCTAGCCAAAAATCTGCAACAAAAAACATAAGGTATTTTTTATAGAGCCAATTTCCTATTATAATTCCAAGAAATATAACAATCAACTGGCCTATCAGATTTTTAATCGTATTTGTTGTCATCAATATCCCCACTTTCTGAATCTGAAAGATAATCAACCTCTATAAAAAAGCCGCTCTATCTATTTTCGATATAATTTATCATAATTGAAATTCTTTATATGATTTTAATTCATACAGCTACCGGAAACTTCTACACGTTCGCCTTCTCTTGAAGATGTATTGTAAAATACCAGTTGGTATTCACCAGATGCCACATTAAATATCGGCATAAACGAGCCATTCCCGGAAAGGCTTTTGGCGGTCCCTACCTTTGTAACAGTTCCTCCCGACACTTTACATAACTGCACTTTAAGTGTTCCATTGCTTGCTAGCGCTCCATTTCTCCATGCCTGCGAATGATTCAATGTAAAATTACCTGGACAATAGAATGATTTTGTTGAACGGGTTTGACCAGAATAAACCTTGTCACTATAACTGAAAAAGTGAGTCCAACGAGGCTCTATTGTTGCAAAAGAGCACATTGTATTAACTGCTAACAATACTACGATTGCAATCAGACCCATCTGAACTTTACATTTTGTTTTCTTTTTCATTATTTCTCTCCTTCTCTATAACGCTCTTCCTAGCGTCAATTCAATAGTTTAGCTTTTTTATCCACTTCTCTACCACATTGGTGGTACACCGCCTTTTCGTCTTTTTAACTTCCTGCTTTTACCCCTTATATCTATATAACTGTTTTCAGCGCAAAAATGGGACAAGATTTTTTAAAATTACAAAAATATTAACCAAAACATTACATAGTCCACAGTTCTAATTTAATATGTCGCTTTCTCAGATTGTGTGGTAATCGTTTCCTTTACAATACCGCCTTTATAGCATTTTATTGTGCAGTCCAAATAGTAAGTACCCTTTGACTGCAGTTTATAGGTTCCTCTCCATTTCATCAGACCACTGTCAGGGTATACTTCTTCTGTAAATGTTTTTATAACAGTACCGGTGCTTTTCTTCACTTTTGCGGTTACTAAGATGTAATCCAAGGTCTTATCTGATTTCAAGAGAAAATCCACTCCACACTTTGCAGTTCCCGATGTAATACTAAAAATCGATTTCACCAAAGTTGGATAGGTGTACGGTAATTCTATTTCATCTATCGGTTTTTCTGTCTGAAAATCACCGTTTCCCGCCCATGCGAATGTCGTAGAAAGAATCAGTACTACCGCCATAAACATAAAAAAAATACATTTCCTTCTCATAAATATTATTTGCCAAAATAAATTCTGCGTATCACTGGAATTTCAAATGGCAAAGACTTACATAGAATTTACTCTGACA
>NZ_QWEQ01000054.1 GCF_009936045.1 Emergencia sp. 1XD21-10
CTGGCCCGGTAATATCAGAGAACTTGAAAATATAGCGACCTATTATCAGACACTTTCTGCTTTACCTCCTCAGATTACAGAACAAAACAGCACGACCACTGTCCGACTTTCAAATGCCAGCCTCAATCTCGCAATTCTCAAAGCCATCAGCGAGCACACCCAGCTCACCCATGGTATAGGCAGAGCCTCATTGGTACAAACCCTCAAAACCTCTGGAATCAGGCTCAGCGACGGCAAGTTGCGAGAGTTTTTAGGAGATTTATCTCAGCAGGGATTCATTGAGGTCGGCAAGGGGCGTCATGGCACAAAAATTACCGAAAAAGGACTTGCCCGCCTGACACAAGATACAAAAGAATAGAAAAAGAAAACAGAGGTAATTCTGCATATTCTGCAGCCTTCCTCTGTTTTTATCATATTGCTTTTTCTTCTATATTTTACACCATTTCTACAGGAAAAGTAATTTCACCTTTTTCTGTATCCATCACGCAAGTTCCACCCATAGGGATGGTAATCATTGGTGCACCGTGACCGGACTGAATGTTGTACATGATAGGAATATCAAGACCTTTTGTCGCCTCCAGCATTACCTGTACGATATCATAGCCTTCCACGTCTACATTACATCTTGTGAACTGTCCCAGCAGAATGCCGGCAGCGTCTTTCAGAAGACCCGCATTTCGGAGCTGGTAAATGTGTCTGTCCAGATTGCCGATATGCTCACCGATTTCTTCAATAAAGAGAATTTTTCCCTTAGTATCAATCTCGCAAGGTGTACCGACCGACGCACACATTACAGTTAAGTTTCCGCCTACCAGAATGCCGCTTGCTTTTCCCTCGCGGGCAACTCCAATCGGGAATCCTTCCGGAGCTTTATATGTATAAGCGTCTTCTGCAGTCAGCGCTTCAAAGAATGCAGTTTTGCTTTCCTGGTCAAAATCGTCCACCATATTGGAAGATACCATCGGACCGTGGTAAGTCACCAGGTCGCATTCCTGGTTAAAGAGCAAATGCAAACTGGTCACATCGCTGTAGCCGACAAAAATTTTCGGATTCTTTCTGATAACATCCAGATCTAAATAATCCAGAATACGGTTAGCGCCGTCTCCGCCTCTGAGACAAAAGATTGCATCTACTTCGTCATCAGCAAACATATCATTGAGCCAGCGACCTCTCAGTTCTTCTTCTCCAGCCATGTATCCGCCTTTAGAAGCAAACAGATTGTCTGCAGCTTTTACTTTGAATCCCAGCTGTTCCAAAACAGCTTTGCTCTGTTTTGCTCTTTCTTCTTCTACCGGGGAACTGGTCGCAACCAATCCAATCACGTCACCGGCTTTTAATCTCTTCGGATATGTCATGTGAGCCACCTCGTTTCATTAAATTCATCTCTAACGCTTGTTGTTCAAATTAAATTACAAATTTATACCAAGCTTAGAACCACATGATATTAACAATTATCGCTGCCATAATCAGGGAGAATAAGTCTCCTGCGATACCAGCAAGCATGGACTGTCTTGTGTTGGTTACGCCAACTGCACCAAAGTAAACAGCCAGTACATAGAATGTAGTTTCTGTAGAACCGAAAGCAACAGAAGCTACACGACCAATCTGAGACTGAGTTCCGTAGGTTTCCAGAAGGTCTGCACAAAGTCCCTGCGCACCACCGCCGGAAAGAGAACGCATCAGACCCATCGGAAGTACTTCAGCAGGCATATTCACAATACTTGTAACAGGTTCTAATACGGCTACAAGCCAATCCATAGCGCCAGAAGCACGGAACATACCGATTGCACAAAGCATTGCAACCAGATAAGGAATAATCATAATACCAGTTTCAAAACCTTCTTTTGCACCTTCTGTAAAAGAACTGTAAATTGGAACTTTCTTAAAGAATAATGCGTAAAGCGGCACTGCCACAACGAAAACAGGAATCAGATATGCTGATAAAAAGTTTAAAACGTCTGTCATATTTTACGCCTCCTTTCCGCTCAGAACAAGCGGATCATTACCGATGTAGTCTTCATTAATCTGTAATTTTCCAGCTGCTCTTTCTTTTTCAATAATATTGTCATACTTGAATACTTTCAGTCTGCCTAAAAGTTTTGTCATGATAACACAAACAATTGCAGCACACATAGTAGTCAGAATTGTAGGTCCTACGATTTCAGCAGCGCCCTCTGCCTGAATAGCAGTACGCATTGCAATTACAGTTGTAGGAATCAGACAAATAGAACCAGTGGAAATGGCCATAACCATGCACTGTGCATCTGTTGCGATATTCTTTGTTTTGTTCAGTGTCTGCAGTTCCTGCATAGCTCTGATACCCAGCGGTGTGCAGGCATTACCCAGACCTAAAACGCTGGCTGCAATGTACATTGCAATTGCAGAATTTGCAGGGTGTCCCTTTGGTACGCCAGGGAATAAAAACTTCATAACAGGGGAAAGCGCATTACCCAGTTTCTCACAAAGACCTGCGTCTTCCATAATTTTCATCAGCCCGCAGAAGAATGCCATAGTACCGATTAAGCCGATAGCAAGTTCTACTGCAGTGTCAGCAAATGCGAAGAGGTTGTCCTGTACTTCGCTGATTGTACCGGTTGCTGCACCGGCAATGACTGCTACTGCCATGAGGAACAGCCAAATATAATTCATCATAAATACTACCTCCAAAAAAGTAAAATCAGGTTATAACGGATTACTACGTAGTCACCCCATTTCTTACGCAAACACCGTGCCAACATATTTTCTTTTCTTTCTAAATCGACAAAAACTCACAAAACACACATTTCTGTCTAGGGTTCACTCCCCCAAGAAGAATGCGCTAATTTATCAAAACTGGATATTACCCCATTTTATCTCATTGTCCACCTTATTTCATCTTATCTTACTTGTAAAACAGTTCTTTTTATGGTACGATTCTTGCATTCTATGTTGCTATAAACAAGGAGGTCTATTTTATGTACAAAATTCCGTATACCTATACTAACAAATCTAAGATTGTATTTTATCTCATGATATTAGCCTACTTTCTTCTCAGACTAATATTAATGATACAGATAAAAGCATACAAGTTAGAAGGTTACGAAGTATTTCTTCTTCCTACTATTATATATTACTTGACTATTTTTATCGTGTTGACCGCCATATTCTTCGGCTACAAGTTTTTCTTTACCACTTACGATGAAAATACTATCACCTACCACAATATCCTGCTGAAGCGCTCTGCATCTATTGAGCTGGATAAAATTAAGTATGCTGTCTTCAGTAAAAATGGCGTGCACTTTTATAAAACAGATAATCCCGCACCCGCCGACAAGCCGGACTTTACCATCCCATTTTTCAGGCTTGGTATTATCGACGCCGTTCCAATTAATAATTTCTTCGAAAGACTTATCGACAGAAATACCATACGTATAGAAAAACAGTTCAAAGTTCTTCCCGGCTATTCTAAGCCCTGGACAATTGTTGCACTGGTTTATGCATTCCTGACTTTTTGCGTTTTGATTATTTCTATGCAGCTGCTTTACACTGTCATTATTTTGTTTCAGACTTTTCATTGATTTATCAGGAGGTTTTATTTAGATGAAACGAGTTTCTTTAATTTATCGCACCAGTGAGAACTCAGAGGCTATCAAGTTTATCAAAAATAATCTGGAGGACATCTTTGGCGAACATATCGTATTCACCAACTGCTACTTAAACGATTTGGCA
>NZ_QWEQ01000055.1 GCF_009936045.1 Emergencia sp. 1XD21-10
ACCGGGATATGTCTTAAGGTAAATATATCATAAAAATGTGAGAAAAGCAGTTTGTCAGAGTAAATTCTATGTAAGTCCTTGCCATTTGAAATTCCAGTGATACGCAGAATTTATTTTGGCAAATAATATCCCATTTTTGCTCTGAAAACAGTTTTATAGATAAGGGGATAAAACAGGGAGTAAAAAAGACAGAAAGGAGGTGCATCACCAATGTGGGAAATAGGTAAATGAGAACGTTAAACTACTGGGAAAGTGGATAATGGTTTCAGTTATTATTACTAAATGAACTTTATATATGGAATGGTAAAACATATATAATCCATATATTTTACTTAAAAACTTGGAGAGAATAATGAATGAGAAAACGACTATAACGAGTATTCTGCTAATTCTAGGATCATGGTTGTTAACTGATCAGATTCTTCTATTATTCAAAGAGGCATATATCAAGTTCTATACGCAATTAGAACAATTTGATTTTATTCGCGACCATTTATTGACAGAAACTAATATATTTTATATATTCCATATTATTGTTACTTACTTTTTGGTTATCAAGCTATATTTGAGAATTGTCAGTGAAAAGTGCCAATATCAGTGGAGTAAAAAATATATTTGGATACTATTAGTTAGTTGTATCGTTCTAATTATATCAATCTACTTCACAAATAAAGTATATGCGCTTTATCTTGATGAAATAATTGGAACTATTATTTCACAAATGCTGTTTGTCGCAATAGTTGAGGAGCTTATCTACCGGGTAACGATTTCGACAATTTTGGAAAAGAGCGGATTCAATTTTAAAGAAAGAATAATATTATCTGTATTTATTTTTGAAATAATGCATTTAATTTCTTTTAGAGAGATACTGCTCCAGCTCGACTTTGTAGAAGGAATTCAGATGTTGTTTGCACCTCTAATTTTTGGAATGATTTTGGCAATCCTTTATGAGAAAGAGCATCAACTCATCCCATTAATTGTTATACATGGAACCTATAATTCTATGAGTTTGCTAACAATAGGAACTACAAAGAACATAGCATGTGGAATCTATCTGAGTGTAGTATTGTGTGCTACTTTGTTTCACAAGAATGAAAGGAGAGAAAGTAATGAAGAAGTTTATGACCGTATTGATTTCAACACTGATGGTGATGCTGACATTTAATACTATCAGTTTTGCATCCACAGTAGAACCGAAAGAGTTTTCTAATGTGGAGATGAAATCCATGCAACAAATCAAGGCGAATCTAGAAAATCCTAACAGAGAAGTTGAAAAAATTGTAGATGCTGTGCTAAAAGGAACGGAATTGGAAAAAGAGGGAGAATATACAATCTCTGAGGAACAAACTCTAAGGAAGAAGTTGGATTCTCTTGATTTAGCTTCGAAAGCTTATAGAAATGCTGCAACTGAAATCATAAGGAATACCGATCCAAAGGTATTATTGAAGTATGTTGAAAAAGAATGTGAAAGAGCAGTTTCAGCTTTAGATGGATTAGAAAACCAGAAGGCAGATTATATTTATAATTCTGAAGATGAGAATGGAAACAAAGAGTCAATGGAGGTGTATGATTTAGGTGATGGAACAGAAATCGTTATTCAAGGAATTGATGAAGAAGACAAAAGCAGAGTTGCAAAGGGAAATGCCTTCTTTTCACCATGCGAAATCGTAACAAAAACATGGATTACGAACAATAGTATGGACAAGGAGAAAGGAGATAGAAGATATACAGCAATATATAATATTAAAGTGGCTGGAACAGTACGAGGAAAAATCACCGTATCAAATCATTATACTGTAAACAAAGCCGACTTAACAATGAGAGCTGCTGAGGTTTGGGAGTATTCTGGTACTGGTCCTTTAACTATTGAACAAGATGGAGCAGCTTGGAAATCCTCTACAACAAAAGTTACAAAGGCAGGAGGAGAAATATACGCAGGTGCTAGATTTAAAGTGACAAGTTCAAACAGCATTACAACAACTGTAGAAGGTACTGTAGGTGTTGGTGGAACAGGAATATCTGGCGGAACATCGGTTACTTGGAATGATAATCAAACAAGACTACATAAAATCTATGCGGCAGTAGATTTGAACAAATTCACTACTACTGGTGCAAATGTAAAAAATTGGGGAAAGGTTACTTTCGCAAAATAAAGAAATCCAATAATGATTATGGAAATTTAGTATATAAGAAAAGATATTTTTCTTTATAAGGCAATGATTAGGATATAATCAGATAGGAGATTAGCGATGAAAGGAATTACAACAAAAATACTCCTGATAATTTTGTTGATACTATGCATTGTTGGAATATATAATCTCTTGGGAGAGAACACGGAGGAATCGCCTGCCGAAAAGGGATACAATATTACGAAAATCAGAGAAAATCTGGAAGAATCAAAGATTCAGGGCGAAAATATCATAAACACTATTTTCGCAAGGATTTCCAACAAAAATCAATTAATCTATTCCATTTCAAAGGAAGATGCTGTAAAAGAAAAGTTTCGACAATTAAACCTTTCATCAGATACCTACTATTCTGACGCTGAAGAAATTATGGATAATACTGATCCGGAAGTTCTTTTACAGTATATCGAAAATCAATGTGAAAAGGCAGTCTCCGCGTTGAGTGATTTGAAGACCCGAGAAGCTAGTTATACATGTGATGAAAAAGACGAACAGGGTAATACGGATATTATGAAAATCTATGATTTGGGAGATGGAACCGAAATCGTTTTGCAGGAAACAGATTGTGCAGATGATTCTTCTAAAAGCAATCGAAGTTATACGGTAAGCTATGCAATTGTGGTGGGTGGAACTATGCAGGGCAAATTTTCCGTAACGAATCACTACATCATAGATAAGAAACAAATCACATTAAAGAGTGCGGAAGTAAAGGAATATAACGGAAATGGCCCTTTGACTGTAGAATTGCGAGATAAAGCCTGGAAATCTTCACAGAAAAAAGCTTCGCGGACGAGAGAGGAAGTTTATGCAGGTGCAGCCTTTTATCTGACCTGTTCAAAAGATGCAGTCGTAGGAAAAGATCCGGCATCTGTAGAAAATAAAAGTAGTGCTGTTTTCTGGAATGAGAACAGAACCAGACTATATAAAATCTATGCGGCGATAAGAGTAAAAGATACCAATGAGGACTATATTTCTGCAGAAACATACAGTCAGCTGAGAAGTTTAAAATAAAATGTGTCTGTGAAAATTTCTCTGCATTCATAAAATTTACACTTCTATAAAGTTAAAAGCTAGCCGTTCCTAAATAAGAAAAAGCTGTTTGGCATATTGTCAGACAGCTTTTTTATTGAATGAATAGCTTCTGATTCGGAGCATTGCAAGAGGAATGGAGAAAGGGATGGCTCTTGAGAAAAATAATATTACTTTGCGCCGGGTGAAGGCTGTACCCTTCACCCGGAGGTCAGGGCTGCAAACCACAGCCCTAATAAAAAGGAAACTTCACGAAGTTTTTTATCTATCTGACCACTTTTGGTTGCTCATTATATCACTTCCAGTCCTATCGGCAAGGGGCAAGCGGTTGTATTTGCCCTACGGACAAATCTCCACCGGCAAGTATGCCCCCTATGCCTCTGCTCCTTCCAGCGGGCCGCCTGCGGCGTCCTCTTTTCGCAA
>NZ_QWEQ01000056.1 GCF_009936045.1 Emergencia sp. 1XD21-10
AAAGTCTGCTTATTTTAGCTGAGTGAGGTAGTTACATGACAAAGAAAAAAGAAAAAATAAAGGTAACAAGACTGCGAGCAGAGAGACTTTCTCGTGGATACACCCTGGCTCAAGTAGGCGATGCGGTAGGTGTGACCAAAGAGGCCATAAAAACATATGAGCTGCTGCAGCGTACGCCTAGTTTGCAGGTATATCGGCGGCTGGAGGCTTTTTTTAAAGTTTCACCAGGCATGGATTTGCTTGAGGTTATCCAGATAGACGGTGATGGCGTTTTTCATAGCATAAAGTCTCTTTAAGGGGATTTTATATATTTCTGCACTTTGACAACTACATATTCCAACTTTACTGCGATTTGCGATACAGATTTGCCAGGAGCCTTCTGCATGTTAGTGTTGAACTGCTTGCCAGCTAAATGGCGGCATTAAGGAGGGGAGCAGTCTTATAGAGATATCTGATCGCGATGATCGACACATTAGCCAGGCACACGAGATAAGACCTGGTCGCCTATGTTATCGGGTCCGCTGAGGAAGACCGTCCCAACCACAGGGAAAATAGCCAAGATAAGAGCCGGCACAGACCAAAGTGTCCGAGACAGGAAATAAATAGCGGTGTGAATGTGGTATTGTTGCCCGAACCAGGGGTGCAGGAAGAGCAAATATGGTTTCAAAACGAAAATTACTGCGTAATGGCAGTAGATATACAGGGGGTTAAGCCCCCTGCAATGTGCTGCCAGCACAAATTATTATTATATTAATAGAGGTGACAAAATGAATAAGAAAGAGTTAGTCATGGAAGTTGCACAGAGAACGTCTCACACACAAAAAGATGTGGATGCTGTCATTTCGAGTTTTCTGGATGTAATTACATCTGAATTACAGAACGGAGGAAAAATTCAGATGTTGGGGTTTGGAAGTTTTGGTGTAAAAACCAGAGCAGAGCGTATGGCCGTGAACCCTAAGTCTGGGCAGCAGATGATTATTCCTGAAATGAAAGTTGTAGCGTTTAAACCGGGTAAAAACTTAAAGACGGCATTACGAAAAAAAGATTAGAAAAATGAAAAAGGTTTACGTTTCCGGTCAAAGTTGCGTAAACCTTAAAATCCAATAACTACTAATTTTACATGATTCTAAATGCAAATAAAGCAGTCTTTTCAAATTTATTATAATAAGGCTGCTTTCTAATTGCAAGTGTTTTTTGTATGAAGTAAGGAAAGGAGTCAAGAACTATGAATTACTTTGGAATATTTTTTACCTTTGTTGTGATGCCTGTGATGGTTGTGTTTGCAGCAGCGGCAGCAGCTTACTTTGACTGCCAGGAAAGGAAGGAGTGTAGATGAAAATGATTTATGCAGCATATGGAAGTAATATGAACGTGGCACAAATGTCATTCCGATGTCCGGCAGCAATAGAATTAGGTGTCGGTGAAATTGAGGGTTATGAGATGTATTTTTCGTATAAAGGAGTTGCAAATATTCAACCGAATTCTGATGAACGGGTTCCAGTCGTTATTTGGAAATTAACGGAAGAATGTATAAAGGCACTGGATCGGTATGAAGGATATCCAAATTTATATATAAAACGAATGGTGCGGGTTAAATGGCAGGATACAGAGCAGCAGATGCTGGTCTATGTTCTGAAAGAACCCTATGGAAGAGTGATTCAAATGCCGTCAGAACAGTATTTGAAATGCATTTTGGAAGGATATACTGAACATAAATTGGAAATAGGCAAGCTGCTTTGCCTTGACTCGTGATTTGTACCATGCGATACTTTATGTGAGCGTGAGAAAGGAGGTAAAGTGGTTGCGGGACATTTACAACAGAAGAAAGGGTATTGGTATATAGTATTAACCTACACTGATGCAAATGGAAAACCTGTAGCAAAGTGGAAATCAACAGGTCTTAAAATCAAAGGGAATAAACGGAACGCCGAAAAACTATTGGAGCAGTATCGGCGAGAATTTGATCCGCTTAGAAATGAAAACGGCAAAGTTGATGTTGCGTACTTTGAAAATTCTAAAGTAACTGATGATATGGAGATGCATGAACTTTGTGTTAGGTGGTTGAATTATAAAAAATTTACTGTAGAAGCATCCACCTATGCCGGATACTATAACCGTGTATGTAAGTGGATGAGACCATACTTTCTGGCGCATAGCTATACGGTCAGGCAGATTGGTAGCGGGGACATTCAGGAATACATTGAATACTTGCTTGCTGAAGAACAATCTATCAAGTCAGCGATGGATCAAAGGGACATGTTGAATGATATGTTCAAGTATGCAGTGATATTACAAATTGTACCTCCGTGGCAGAATCCTGTTCAACGTGTACCGAAATTGAAGGTTCCGACGAATGTGAATGCGTATTATGAAGCAGATACTGCAATTGCGCTGCTGGATAGTGTAATTGGGAGCAGAATCGAAATTCCGGTATTTCTAGCATTATACTATGGGCTTAGACGTTCGGAAATCGCAGGACTTACGTGGAAGGCTATCGATTTTAAGAATAGACAACTCACAATTAGTCATGTGGTTGTCGCAGTACAGATGAAGGGGCATAAGACCGTATATGATGCGAAGGATCGTACAAAAAACTTTGCGAGTCATAGGACTTTTCCTTTGCTGACTCCGATAGAAGAAATGTTGTTGCGACAGCAAACTAAACAGAAGCAGCAGGCAATGAAAGCAAAAAAGTATTATGACAGTGGATATGTTTTTACAAAAGATAATGGAATGCCTTACACACCGGGTTATATTTCGGGTGAGTTTAGACGGCATTTGACGCGGCATGGGTTTCCACCTATACGTTTCCATGATCTCCGTCATAGCTGCGCCAGTGTTTTACTTGCAGATCCGGAGCGCAGGGTATCACTTAAGGATATTCAGCTTTGGCTGGGACATGCAAACATTCAATCGACGATGCGGTATGCACATATAGGAGAACAGTTTTCAAAATTGCATACGGCTTCATGCATTGAAAATGCTCTTTTGCGAGACCATGGATGAAGAATTTTTTTGACAAATGTAGAGAACTAGCGACATTTTTTTAACAAAAACTTCAAATTAATCCAGTTTTTTCTTATTGAAAATCTGCTGAAAGTGTTGTAAAATAGCCATATAAACATTTATGGGGGTGTAAAGGTTTCGACGGGGGTGTAGAAGCC
>NZ_QWEQ01000057.1 GCF_009936045.1 Emergencia sp. 1XD21-10
GCTTATGTTGAAATTGACGGCGTAAGATACTTCTCCGACTACTCCACAGTAGGCAACAGAATCTGGAAATAAGATTTAAACTAAATAAAAAAGAAAAAGAAGGTCGAGGTTCGACCTTCTTTTTCTTAAAAGCACTTGACGTTCTTAAATAATTATATCTTTTGAGCCAGTCAATATTATAATGGTCTTAACCCTAATACCTCTTTATTTTGAGGGTGTTTTATCTAAAGAAAGGAAAGAGATTAAGAAAAAGATACTAACCGTGATGCTATCTTTCGCTATGGTACTTTGTATGATACCTGGTATGGTGTTTGCCGAAGACACTCCCACTACTCCAATCAATGGCACAGCAATTACCTTAGCTCAATCTTCATACGAGTATACAGGGTCAGCAGTTGAACCCAAGGTTGCAGTAACTCTAAATGGTCACTATTAAATTAAAACACCGATTATACTGTTACATATAGTAATAATATAGAGTCTGCTGCGCTACTGCCTCTGCACCTCCTACTGTTACCGTAACAGGCAAAGGAAATTATTCTGGTAATATGACCGCTACTTTTACAATTACGCCAAAGGATATAGGCAAGGTCGTTTTAACCCACCCTGAAGCTTTCCCAATTGGAACTAAAATTACCAATATGGACTTTGTACTGAAGAACGGAACCGTTCCTTTAAATAAAGGAGTGGATTATACTGTTTCATTCAAAGATACAAGCCAGAGCGAAATAAAGCAGGGGCCCAAGAAGTTATTGTAACAGGTCAAAAGAACTATACTGAATCAAGAACCATCCTTGTAAAGGGTGGCACAGACATCAAAACATTTGTAGTAGACCCTATCAAAGAAGTTACCTATAATGGGACTGCACAGATTCCGTCAGTAATCGTGAGGTTGGCTGAAAATGCACCTGCACTGAGCACAAGTTATTACGACGTTACTTATTCCAATAATACTAACGCCGGAACCACAACCGTTACCATCACAGGCAAGAATGGCTACGCCGGAACATTAACTGCCACATTTACAATTATTCCAAAGTCCATCGAAAGAGCAACAGTATCTTCTATTGAAAATCAGGCAATTAACGGTGCACCGGAACCAAATGTGTGTGATGGCAGTAAAGAATTAAAGCTTGGTGCAGATTATAGACTTTCTTACAAGAACCACGAGCAGAAAGGAACTGCTACAGTTTAGATTACTGGTATTGGGAATTATAATAAATACACTACACGCCGTAATAATGAATATACGAGAACTTATACAACTCTAAAAAACAGAGTGAGCGGCAAAACTTACTACATTAAGGTTCGTGCTTATAAAACTCTGGATGACGGCACTAAGGTCTGGGGAGACTGGACAACAGTTCAGAAAATTAAAGCGAAGTAAAACAAGTTCATGTAAGCATTCTACATATTTTGACTATATACACAAATTCATGGATAAATATAAATTCGCTGTTTGATAAGCGTCTTTTTCGAGAGATTCTACAAAAATCGCTAAATTTCAAAAGAAGGTCGTAAATTGCGACCTTCTTTTTTAGTACTAGATTAGTACTTTTGATACTATTTATGTTCAATTTTCACTTCTCGTAATTTCCATATTCAGACGCTGCGCCATCTCTAATTGCCGTGTAGGAAACATATGTGCGTAATGTAGTGTAATGCTGATACTTTCATGTCCGAGTCTACCTGCAATATCGACTGGCGTAAAACCCAAAGATATCAGTAAGGATACATGAGAATGCCGCAAGTCATGGATTCGAATTCTTTTAACACTTGCATTCATAGATCCCCGATTCATTTCCGAGTGCAAAAAGCTTTTAGACATAGTAAAAACTCGTTTTGAAGAATCCAGCCTACGTTTTTTCTTCAGATAACGATAAAGTTTTTCTGCTAAATCCGCTGGCAGAGTGATAAACCTATTACTTCTTTCTGTTTTTGGCGCAGTAATGATATTCTGGCGCTGTAATCGCTGATAAGACTTATTGATATTTAGAGTATTGTTTTCAAAGTCGAAATCCTTGCCAGTAAGTGCGAGGAGTTCTCCAATACGTAAGCCGCACCAGTAGAGAATCTCAAAAGCAAAGTAAGAATCTTGATTATCTTCAATCGCATTTGAAAATCTCTGGTATTCCTCACGAGTCCAAACATTCATTTCCCGTCCCTTTTCACGCCCCATTCCGCCTGTTTGACGCACTGGATTGCTATGCAAACCATAGAGCCTTACTGCATGGTTAAAAATTGCGCTGAGTTGGTTTTGAATGGTACGCAAGTAAGTTTGAGAATAGCCAGACCCCTTTTCACTCCGATAGTTTATCATTTGATTCTGCCATTTTAATACATCTGCTGCCGTAATTTCCGACATAATTTTTCTGCCGAAAAAAGGTATCAGTTTCTGATCAATTACGTGCTCTTTAGTGATCCATGTGTTGTATCTGAGACGCGGTTTCATATCCTGCTTATAGATTTCTACGAAAGTTTTAAACGTAATGTTTAAATTCCCAGATTTAGTATCTATAAAATATCGTTCCCAAGCTAAAGCCTCTTTCTTTGTCGCAAAGCCTGTCTTCTTTTTCTTTATGTTTTTACCGCTTGCATCCCTATAATAAAATGATACATACCACGTTCCATTGTTGTTTTTATAAGCCGGCATAAAATTCCTCCTTCAAATAATATTTCAGCAACTTATTTTCATATTATTATAAACTAAAAATTTACAGTTGAAAGTCAGAATTTTGACACTATACCGTTTAATGATGTGATGGACATATGTACAAGTTATTAATAATTACGCCAAGCAGTACTAAATAAGTACTAAATAATGAAGTAAGAAAAGCAACTCCATTTAGTTGAGAATGCAAGAAAATTAGTATAGCAAGCAGTAAACAGCACTTAAACAATCTCATTGTAATAATAATTTGCATATCAGAATATATATTCGTTATATGCAAAATTATGGTGATTTTGTTCGCGAAGTAAGATCACATGAAATAGACTTTAAAACCGATTGCGTGCCCATCATACAAGAAAGCGAAGGTCAAAATTTTGACCTTCGCTTTCATTTAATTTGATTTGAAATCTTATTTCCAGATTCTGTTGCCTACTGTGGAGTAGTCGGAGAAGTATCTTACGCCGTCAATTTCAACATAAGC
>NZ_QWEQ01000058.1 GCF_009936045.1 Emergencia sp. 1XD21-10
GCACTTTCCGTATTATAGTCATGGATGAAAGCGATTTCATCTTCTGGAACACCTTCCGACATCAATCCCGTCTTAACGGCCTCGTAAATTGTGAAGCTGCCATCGTTTCGTGGCGTGGACTGATCGCAGAAAATGAGCTGCGCTGACTGATTGTCCATAGTATCCCGATAAAGCTCCATGCACTTTTGTACGCATAAATCCACTTTGGTTTCCCCTAACGGATGTTCCTGTACCCCAGTAATCAGGCGCTCATCCAGCGCAAGTCTTCGCCCGTCCGTTGAAATTTTAAGCATGTTATCTACGGTCGGATCCACCAGCCCGTCCCGGATCCGGTCTGCCCGGATACCGATCTCATGAATCATCTCCGCCTGCTGTGCGGTTGCCGGTATCAGTACATTTTCCGTTTCTGCTTCCGGCACGTCTAGGTCGATCATATCTGCAGTAATGATATCCGCCGTGTCCTTAAATACGCTCATCAGCTCAGGCATGTTCTGAAAATGGGCAAATCTGGTTCTCTGCCGGTACTTGCTTCCTTCTGGGGCAAGCTCCCAAGTGGTCTCCGTATGCCCGTAAACCGACGCCCATCCGTCAAAGGTAGAAATACCTAAATCCTTTAACTGGTCATACTGCAGATAACGCTGCATGGTATAAACCTCGCTCATAGAATTAGAGATCGGGGTTCCCGTAGCAAAAGTAATGCCTTTGCCTCCGGTCAGCTCATCCATATAGCGGCACTTTGCAAACATGTCATAGGATTTATTTGCTCCGGTTGTAGAAATGCCGGCGACATTGCTCATCTTCGTATTGAAGGCCAGATTCTTGTAATTGTGTGCTTCATCTACACAGAGAAAATCAACACCAAGCTGCTCAAAAGTCACCACATTATCTTTACGTCCGGCATCATTTAGTTTTTCCAGTTTTACCTTCAGCTTTTTCTCCATGCCGGCAAGCTGTTTTACCGTATAAGTTTCTCCTTGCTCCGCCTTCAACGCAATCAGTTCTGCCTGCACATCATCAAGCTGTTCCTCAATAAAGGCCCGCTGTCTGCGTTTTGAAAGCGGAATCATCTCAAACTGACTGTGTCCAATAATTACGGCATCGTAATCTCCCGTAGCAATTCTTGCACAGAACTTCTTACGGTTCTCCGGTTTGAAGTCCTGCTTAGTAACGGCAAGAACCTTCGCATCCGGATATAGGCGCATAAATTCTGCCGCCCACTGACCCGTTAGGTGATTTGGCACCACCAGCATAGCTTTATTACATAATCCCAGCCGCTTTTTCTCCATAATGGCAGCCGCCATTTCATAGGTCTTTCCTGCGCCTACGCAATGTGCAAGCAGCGTATTTCCGCCATAAAGCTGACGGGCAACAGCGCGTTTTTGATGATCACGCAGTTCAATTTGCGAATTCATACCTGGGAAAGTCAGGTGGCTGCCGTCAAACTCCCGTGCAACGCAGCTGTTAAACCGTTCGTTATAGATTTCTTCAAGACGCTGCCGCCGCTCCGGATCCTCCCAGATCCATTCTTTGAATTTTGATTTAATCAAATCCTGTTTTTGATTTGCAAGAGCTGTTTCCTTTTGGTTCTGCTGCGTATGCTTCTTTCCGTTCACATCCGTAACGGTATCTGTAATGTTCACGGTCTGCATATTCAGAGCATTTTTAATGATCCGGTATGCATTGGCCCTGTTTGTCCCATAAGTGGTGTTTGCAAGGACGTTTAAGCTGTCACCACCTGCGCCTTCAATGCCCCACTCTCCGGATATCCGGTTATACCGCACCGCAATATCCACGCTTGCATATTTGCTCGGCTGTAAAAGTTCTAATATAAAAGATGTGTATACATCCTCCGGTACCCAGACACTCCCCAGCTCCACGTCAATATCAGCTGCAGTAAGCGGCTCCGGCATGACACCTTCCAGGGCTTTTACGTTTATCTCAAATGCGGGATTTGCCGCGGCAAGAATCCTTGCCTGAGCCAGCTTGCGTCTGACGTTGCCGGAAAGATACTCATCGGCAGTAACATAGGTCTTACTATCCGGGTGCTCCATATCCGGTACGCGGTAAATTTGCCCGGATAAGTCACGGATCAATTTATCCTCTGACTTTCCGGAAAGCTGCATCATATACGGTATATTCACGCACGCCTTTTCAGACAGCGACACGGCCAGGGCCTCCTGGGCTGTCTCCACATTGATAACTCTCTCCGCCCCACGCACAGTACGCATGGTGAAAATATCGGCTTTTCTTGCAAGTTTTCCATCATCATCCAGCATTTCCAGAGAACAAAGCAATGGATAGCTGCTGTCATCCCGAAATGCCTGGCTGTTGCTGCGGTTGTTGATCAGACCATATTTGCTGCTAAATGC
>NZ_QWEQ01000059.1 GCF_009936045.1 Emergencia sp. 1XD21-10
ATCATACAGTGCAGACAGCCTTTCCTGCTGGGCTGCAATTGCTGCATCGCTGACACCTTCCAGTTGACTGTCGATCAGCTCCCTGACCGCATCCCTGAGCCTGATTAGTTCTTTGAGCCTTTCTGCTCCGCTGCGGCTTGGTTCCTGTAGGATCATCACATCATTTTCTCTGTAATAAACCTTTTCATCAACGACCGAGTAAGCATAATTTGGCAGCTTGGGATCTGCAGGAATGCCTTCTGCAGTATCTTCATATTCGTCAAAGAAGGCGACCTCCGCAATACTCCCCTGGATCTGACGTACAGCCCGGTCCATCCGCTGTTCGAAAGTCTTGTTGTCTGGCAGAATGCAAGCGGTATCCTGCCCAAAGCGTCCGCTTATCTCCTGCATTTTCCCAATCACCATCTCAGGGTGATCAATAAAATACTGGTTATAGGTAAGTCCATTCTCATTACATCCAAGCTGCAGCCAGGACAGATCTTCCTTAACTACCTGCGGCTCAGTTTTTTTCTGCAGAATCAGAATATCGCTGGTCACCTCGGTACCGGCAATTTCTTTAAATGCGGTATTCGGCAAACGAATTGCACCCAGTAGATCAGCCCGTTCCGCTATATATTTGCGCACACTGCTGTTCTTCTTATCCAGCGTTCCCTTACTGGTAATAAAGGCAATCACACCACCCGGTTTCACCTGGTCGATAGTCTTGGCAAAAAAATAATCATGGAT